>DATKLG010000032.1:0-22530 GCA_035542535.1 Steroidobacteraceae bacterium | reverse complement strand
GACCGAAGGCTGTGCGGTGCTCCGATCCTCGACGCCTCGCGCAGCGCGCTGACATCCGACTTCGCGAGTCCTGCGACTACCGCGAGACGCGCATCCGTAGTTGGTCTCTTCTGTTCGACCAGACGAGCTTCGAGTGACTGGATGTAAACGCGACGCACGACTCCGGCGATCTCGCCGGCGGAGATCCCGTACTCGAACGCGAGGCGCATGAGCGGCTGCACGAGCGCAGCGAAGACGCTCAGCACCGCCTCTTTTTCTCGGCTCGTCTTGTTCATGACCCGTTGCTTTGTTGTGACATAACTCTAGGCAGGTCAGGGACTTATGTCAATTAAGAGGTTATGACAAACGCCCGGAATCGCCAAAGTGGCCGGAAAGTTCAGCCTAAACAGGTAGTTATGAGTCTAAGAGCAGAAGCGGTCCCGGTTGCGCCTAGTGAGAACCGGCGCACGGAATCCAGAAACAGGATGGGTTAGCCGCCGTGGCGGCTGGTGCGGGCTCAGGTGCGCTCGGCGGGATCGAAGAGGCGCTGGTGCTCGAGGATCGCGTAGCGATCGGTCATGCCGGCGATGTAATCGGCCACCGTCCGCGCACGTCCGGCGCCCGGACTGGCAGCTTCCGATCGCAGCGCTGCATCGCGGTACTCGGGCGGCATCAGCGTCACGTCCCTGAAGAACGCGTCGAACAGCTCGTGCACGACGCGACGCGCCTTCGCCGTCATGCGCAGCACCTTGTAGTGGCGGTAGACCTGCTCGCGCAGAAATTCCTTGAGCTCGAGGTGCTCCGCGCGGCACTCCTCGCTCACCGCTGCGAGCGGCTTAGCGAGGGCGCGCACGTCGTCGATCGAGCCGGGCTGGGCGCTCGCGAGCTGCGCCTGCGTCGTGCGGATGAGATCGAGCACGATGTGATTGATCATGCGGCGGATGATCTCGTGCACGAGGCGCCGCTCGCTCAGATCCGGGTAGCGCGCGGTGACCGCCTCGTACTGGCGGCGGAACATGCGCGTCGCGCACAGCGCCTCGACCGTGAGGAGCTGCGCGCGGATGCCGTCGTCGACGTCGTGATTGTTGTAGGCGATCTCGTCGGCGAGGTTGGCGATCTGCGCCTCCAGCCCGGGCTGCTGGCGCTTGAGGAAGCGCTCGCCGAGCTCGCCGAGCTCGCGCGCGTGGCGCACCGAGCAGTGCTTCAAGATCCCCTCGCGGCATTCGAAGGTGAGATTCAGGCCCGGGAACTCCGCGTAGCGCTCCTCGAGCTCGTCCACCACGCGCAGCGACTGCAGGTTGTGCTCGAAGCCGCCGTAGTCGCGCATGCACTCATTCAGCGCGTCCTGGCCGGCGTGCCCGAAAGGCGTATGCCCCAGGTCGTGCGCGAGTGAGATGGCTTCGGTGAGCGCTTCGTTCAAGTTGAGCGCGAGCGATGCCGAGCGGGCGATCTGCGCCACCTCGATCGAGTGGGTGATGCGGGTGCGGTAGAGATCGCCTTCGTGATTGACGAACACCTGCGTCTTGTAGACCAGGCGCCGAAAGGCGTTCGAGTGGATGATGCGGTCGCGGTCGCGCTGGAACTCGCTGCGCAGCTCCGGCTTCGCTTCCGGGTAGCGCCGCCCGCGCGAGCGCGCATCAAGGGCGGCGTAAGGCGCGAGCAGCCCGGAAGCCTGCGCGGTGTCGTTCATGGTTGCCTCACCCGCAGAACGCCTGCAGCGTCCGCTCGAGCGCGTCCTCGGGATAATCTGCCGTCAGGAACGCGTTGCCGATCCGCCGCAGCAGCACCAGGCGCAGCCGCCCGCCGAGCACCTTCTTGTCGATGCGCATGTGCTCGAGCACCGTCCACGGCGCGACGCCCGCGGTGCGGGTGGGAAGTCCGGCGCGCTCGATCAGGGTGTGCACGCGCACCAGCTCCTCGGGGCTGACGAGACCGAGCTCGCGCGACAGCGCCGCTGCCATCACCAGCCCCGCTCCCACGGCCTCCCCGTGCAGCCACCTGCGATAGCCGGTCGCGGATTCGACCGCGTGCCCGAAGGTATGACCGAGGTTGAGCAACGCCCGGTCGCCGCGCTCTTCGCGCTCGTCGCGGCCGACGATCATGGCCTTGATCTCGCAGGAGCGGCGTACCACGTGGGCGAGTGCCTCGGGCTTGCCCGCCAGCAGCTCCGCCAGGTGCGCCTCGAGCCATTCGAAGAAGCCCGCATCGCACATGAGGCCGTACTTGATCACCTCGGCGAGCCCGGCGCGCAGCTCGCGCGGCGGCAGCGTCGCGAGCGTCGCGGTGTCGGAGATCACCGCCACCGGCTGATGGAAGGCGCCGATCAGGTTCTTGCCGCCGGGGTGGTTGACGGCGGTCTTGCCGCCGACGGCCGAGTCGACCTGCGCCAGGAGCGTGGTCGGTACCTGCACGAAGGCGACGCCGCGCTGATAGCAGGCCGCCACGAAGCCCGCGAGATCGCCCACCACGCCACCGCCGAGCGCGAGCACGGTGGAGTCGCGGCCGAAGCGGTTGGTGATGAGCACGTCGAGCACGCGCGCGGCGTTGGCGAGCGTCTTGTGCACCTCGCCGTCCGGCAGTATCACCTCGAGCCGATGCTTCGCGGCAAGACTCGCCGTGAGCGCCGCCAGATACAGCGGCGCCACCGTGGTGTTACTCACGATGAGCAGGTCGCGGCCCGGCACGTGAGCGCTCAGTGCCTCGGCGTGCGCGAGCAGGCCCGGACCGATCAGGATCGGGTAGCTGCGGCTGCCGAGTTCGACCTTGAGGGTATCCACTGCGCGCGGGAGATGAGCTGAGCCGGAGGCGCTTCGCGGTCGGCGGCAGTATACGTGACCGGTCCCGTCAGCGCGCCGCGGGGCTTGCGGCGAGCAGCTTCAGGATCTCCTCGGCGACCGCTGCCACGCGCCGGCCGTCGGTCGAGACGGTGAGGTCGGCGATCTCGCTGTAGAGCGGGGAGCGCACGTCCATGAGCTCCCCTAAGCGCCCGGCGATGTCGCCCGGCTGCTGCAGCAGGGGGCGGTTGCGCCCGTGGCGCACGCGGTCGGCCTGCTGCGGCACAGACGTCTCGAGGTACACGACGCGGCCGCGCTCGGCCAGATGCCGGCGGTTCTCCTCGAGCAGCACCACGCCGCCGCCGGTGGCGAGCACGATGTGCTCGAGCCGGGTGAGGGCCTCGATCGCCTCGCGCTCACGGGCCCGGAAACCGGCTTCGCCCTCCTTCTCGAAGATAAACGGGATGTCGACTCCGGTACGGCGCTCGACCTCGGCGTCGCTGTCGTAGAAAGGCACGCCGAGCGCACGGGCGAGTTGCCGCCCGACTGCGGTCTTGCCGGAGCCCATGGGCCCGATGAGGAATACGCTGGTCTTGCCGAGCATCCTTGGCTCGAAGGATACCCAAACGCCCCGCTCAGGATCGCTTATCGGACCTGCGGGTAGAGCCGCAGGAAGCCCTCGGTGGCCCGGCGGGCGCGGCGGGCGAGCGCCGCGGCCGACGGGACCTCCTCGAGCCGCAGCAGCACACGCATGAAAAGATCGCCCCAGAGGAGCGCCAGGTACTGCTCCGTCATCGCCCGCAGATCCCCGCCGCCGATCAGGCCCGCCGCCCGCGCGCGCGCCAGAACCCGGCGGGCCGCCGCGCGGCTCGCCCGACGGCCGTGCGCGTCGAGCGTCCGCGCCACCTCGGGCGAGCGCTGCGCCTCGAGGACCGCCAGACGAAAGACGGCGATCACCTCCGGGGAACAGATCTCGCGCAGCAGCACCGTGCCGAAGCGGGCCAGCAGCGCGGCCAGCATCTGCCGCGAGCGTGGCCGCGGCAGCGCCCCCGGCACTCCCATGCGCTGCGCCCGATCGGCGATGCACGCGGCGAGCATCGCCTGCTTGCTGCCGAAGAGTGCGTACAGCTCGCGCTTCGAGACGCGCGCGCGCCGCGCGATCGCGAGCGTGCTCGCGCCCGCATAGCCCTTTTCGATGAAGGTTTCCATCGCAGCGCACAGGATGCGCTCGCGCACCGGCGGCGGCGCAGGCGCCGGCCGGGCTGCAATAGTGATTTTCCGCATGGTTCTGCGCTTGCCTTGGTACCGGATAGTACCATAGTATCGGTCGGCGCTTCGGTACCCACTGGTACCGGCACGCGCGGGTGGACCGCGCGCGCTGCTTCGAGTAGACCGGCTCGGTCAAGGAGGTCGAGGGTGACACAGCCTGCGGCAACGGCCGCCGTCGTGCGCCTGACGCACGTGTCGCGCACCTATCAGGCCGGTGCGCTCGAGGTGCGCGCGCTCCACGACCTCACGCTCGAGATTCCGCCCGATCGCTTCTCCATCGTCATCGGCGCCTCGGGCAGCGGCAAGACCACGCTCCTCAACCTCATCGGCGCCATCGACACGCCGAGCGCGGGGGTGGTCGAGGTGTGTCAGCAGAACATCGCCGCGCTCGACGACGACGCGGTGGCCGACTTCCGCGCCCGCAACATCGGCTTCATCTTTCAGACCTTCAGCCTGATTCCCGTGCTCTCGGCCTACGAGAACGTCGAATACCCGCTGCTGCTGGTCGGCATGCCGGCGCCCGAGCGGCGGCGACGCACGCTGGCGATGCTCGAGGCGGTCGGACTCGCCGCCCAGGCACAGCGGCAGCCGAATGAGCTCTCCGGTGGCCAGAAGCAGCGCGTGGCGATCGCGCGCGCGCTGGTGAAGCAGCCGCAGCTGGTGCTGGCGGACGAGCCCACCGCCAACCTCGACAGTGCCACCGGTGCCGCCATCATCAGCCTCATGCGCCGCGTGCAGGCCGACTCGCACACCACCTTCATCTTCGCGACGCACGATCAGCAGCTCATGTCGCACGCCGACGAGATCTTCGCGATCCGCGACGGCGAGCTGCTCGAGCACCGCCAGGTGACTGCATGATCGGCGTGCTCGTCAAGATCGCCTGGCGCAACATCGTGCGCAACCGCCGCCGCTCGCTCATGACCGCCTCGGCGGTCGCGGCGGGCGCGCTCGCCATGCTGCTGTTTCTCGGCTACACGACCTACATCTTCCTCGGCATGGAGACCGGCAACGTGCAGCATCTCGGGCACCTGCGCGTGTTCCGCGCCGGCTATTTCCTCTATGGCGCCGGCAACCCCACTTCCTACGGCATCGATGCCTACCGCGACATCATGCGCCTCATCGCCGATGACCCGGTGCTCAAGCCGATGATCCGGGTGCTGACTCCCACCCAGTCACTGATGGGCATCGCCGCCAACTACCACGGCGACAACGCGGCCTCGCGCACCTTCTTCGGCGAGGGACTCGTGCCCTCGGATCGCGCCCGCATGCTCGGCTGGGATCAGTACCATACCGGCATCTTCCATCCGCTCGATGAGCGCATCTCGGATGCCGACGAGAGCCGCGGACTGGTCGGCATCGGGCTCGCGCGGATCCTGAACCTGTGTGCGCCGCTCGCGCTGCCGGACTGCCCGCCGCCGCCCGCGCCGGCGCACGCCGGCGAGCATCCGGGCAAGATCGATGCCGACATCGCCGAGCTCGCCGGACGCGACGCGCCGCAGGGAGCGCGCCCGCCTGAGGGCGCCCAGATCGATCTGCTCGCCGCCACGGTCGGCGGCGCGCCCAACGTGGTGAGCCTCACCGTGGCCGGCGCCCAGCCCCAGGGCGCCAAGGAGCTCGATGACGCCTACGTGCTCATGCACCTCGCCCTCGCGCAGCAGCTGGTCTACGGCCGCGAGGAGCACAAGGTCACGGCGATCGTGCTGCAGCTCAGGGACAGCGGCTATCTGGGCGCGGCGCGTGCACGGCTCAATGCGCTGTTTCGCGAACGGCACCTCGACCTCGAGGTGCGCGACTTCGCCGAGCTGGTGCCGTTCTACGGCCAGGTGATCCGCCTCTTCAGCAGCATCTTCCTCTTCATCGCGCTGGTCATGGGCATGATCGTCCTCTTCGCCGTGGTCAACACCATGACCATGAACGTCATGGAGCGCATCAACGAGATCGGCACCAGCCGCGCCATGGGGGTGCGGCGCGGCCGCATCCGCGCGCAATTCCTCATCGAGGGCACGCTGATCGGACTGATGGGTACGGTGGTCGGCGCGGCGCTCGCCATCGTCATCGCCGCCCTCGTCAACCGCAGCGGCGTGACCTGGATACCGCCGGGCAACGCCGCCGCCATCCCCCTGCATCTCGACGTGCTCGGCCGGCCGCTGCGGGCGCTCGGCATCTGCGTGGGGCTGGTGCTGGTGGCGACCGCGGCCGCGCTGCTGCCCGCAAACCGTGCGGCGCGTCTCTCGGTCGTCGACGCGCTGCGGCACATATGAGCGGCGCCCGGCTACGCGTGCGGCTGCTCGCTGCAGCGCTGCTCGCGGCGGGCGCGGCGCTCGCGGCGGCGGCCGATGCCCCGAGCCCGCGCGAGATCGTCGCGGCCACCGACCGGGTGCGTAATCCCGGCGAGCCCTTCCGCGTCACCGTCACGCTGACCGAGTACGTCGGCGGGAGCGAGCGCAATCACGACCGGCTGGTGGTGTTCTCCAAGGAAGACCCCGGCACGCAGCAGTTCCGCAACCTCATCCAGTACGTCGACCCGCCGCGCGATGCCGGCAAGAAGGTGCTGCTCGACGGGCATTCGCTGTGGTTTTTCGATCCGGCTTCCAACATCAGCATCCGCATCTCCGCGCAGCAGCGCCTCATCGGCCAGGCGGCGATCGGCGATGTGCTCACGGTGAACCTCGCGGTCGACTACACCGCCACCCTCAGCGGCGCCGAGACCATCAAGGACGCGGCACGCACCGACCGCAACTGCTGGCATCTCGACTTGAAGGCCGCCAATGACCAGGCGGTGTACAACCGCGTCGAGTACTGGGTCGAGCAGGGCACGAACTACCCCATCAAGGGCAAGTTCTACTCCGACAGCGGTCGTCTGCTGAAGATCCTCTACTACCGCAGCTTCGCGCCCGCGCTCGGCGCGGTGCGGCCCACCGAGGCGGTGATCATCGACGCGGTCGACACCTCGCTCGCCACGACCGCGGCGTTCGGCGATTACCGCACAACGGACCTTCCCGACGCCTGGTTCCAGCGCGATTACCTGCCGCGCCTGCAGGTCAGATGAGGCCCGCGCGGATGCGGGTGCGGGTCCTGTGGGGCGCCGTACTGTGCGCCGCGCCGCTCGGGGCCGGAGCGGATGCGCTCCCCGACCCGCCCGCGACTCCCGCCCCGCCACCGGCAAGCGCGCCGCCCTCGCAGGAGAACCGGGATCTCGAGCTCATTCCCCAGCCGGTGCAGGCGTCAGCGGCCGCGGCTGAGAAGGCGCCGGCCACGGGCGGCGGCACTCGGCGCCTCTACGTGGAGAACGCCTTCACCGACAACTTCGAGAGAGAGGACCTGCTCGTCGCGGCACCGCCGCCACCGCCCTACGACTGGCAGGAGCGGCTGTTCCTCGACGCGCGGCAGCAGTGGAACGCCGACGGCGGCGCGCGCTTCTACTTGAGCGACCGCCTCAACCTGCGCGCGCAGAACGACATCGACTTTCCGAGCCAGCAGAACCTCATCAACGACCTGCGCGAGCTGTACGCGAGCGTGGAAGCCGCCACGCGCACCTATCTCGATGCCGGCAGGATCAACCTGAAGAGCGGCGTGGCGCTCGGCTACAACCCGACCGACTACTTCAAGACGCGTGCCGTGGTCGAGCCGCTGTCCGCCGATCCGACGGTGCTGCGTGAAGACCGGCTCGGAACCGTCATGGTCCGTGCCGAGCGGATCTGGGAGGGCGCCACGCTGACTGCGGCCTTTGCCCCGAAGCTGAAGGATCCGAGCCCGATCTACGGCAACCTCGATCTGCCGAGCTTCGATCCGATGCTCGATCGCACCAATGCGGCGAACCGCGCGCTCATCAAGTCCACCATCAACCTCACCCACGACTTCAGCCCGGAGATTCTGCTGTATCGCGCGGGCGGCGCGACGCAGCTCGGCGCCAACCTGACCACCACCGTCGGCCAGCGCGTCATCGCCTATCTCGAATGGAGCGGCGGCCGGGCTCCTGCCCTGATCGCGCAGGCGCTCAGCTTCGGGCGCGAGACCGGAACACTGCCGCCCGCCACCCCGGATCCGTTCGCGGATGCCGCCGGGGAGAGCTTCCAGAACCAGCTCGCCGTCGGCGCCTCCTACACCGTAGGAACCAGCGTGACGCTGAATCTCGAGTACCACGGCAACACGGCGGGCTTCTCGAGCGCAGACTGGCAACGGTGGTTCGCGCTCGGCGCGGGGCGCAGCGCGCTCGACCCCGTGGTGCTCGGGCTGTGGTACATCCGCGAGTACGCGCTCGATCAGCAGCAGCTGCTGAGTCGCCACGCGCTGTTCCTGCGGGCCGACTGGGTCGATGCCTTCGTGCCGAAGCTCGAGCTCAGCGGACTCCTCGACGCCGACCCGCACGACGGCTCGGCCCTGGTACAGCTCAGCGCCCAGTACTTCCCGGCCGACAAGTGGACCGTCGGCGGCCAACTCATCGGCTACCTCGGTCCGCGACAGTCGAATTTCGGCAGCCTGCCGCTCTCAGGGAGCGTGCTCCTCACGGTCGCACGGTACTTCTAGCGGCCCCTGCAAACGCCGCGGCCGCCTTCGACGGCGGCCGCGGGTGCGCTCAGCTCGGAACGGCGTGCGTCAGTTGGTGACGTTCACGCCCTCGCGAACGATCTTCGGGGTGATGAAGATCATCAGCTCGTCCTTGTCGTCCGTGTGGTCGGTGCTCTTGAACAGGTGGCCGAGGATCGGGATGTCGCCGAGGAACGGCACCTTCTGGTCGTCCTCGCGCTGGGTGGTCTGGAGGATGCCGCCCAGCACCACGGTCTGACCGTCGTTCACCAGCACCTGGGTCTGGATCTCACGGGTGTTGATCGAGGGCACGTTGACGCCGCCCGAGGCCACCACGATGGTGCCGACGCTGTCGTCGCGCACGTCGAGGTCGAGGATGATGCGGTTGTCGGGCGTGATCTGCGGCGTGACCTTGAGCGACAGCACCGCCTTCTTGAACTGAATGGTGGTGGCGCCGCTCGAGGCCGACTGCTGGTACGGAATCTCGATACCCTGCTCGATCGTCGCCTCCTTCTGGTTCGCGGTGATGACGCGCGGGGAGGAGATGATGTTCGCCTGCGTCTCGGCCTGGGCGGCCGACAGCTCGAGGTCCACCAGGAAGTTGTTGCCGAGCACGGCCAGCGCGAAGGTACCCGCCGGGCTCGTGACCGGCAGATTCACGTTGTAGCGGTTGATCGCGTTCGGCAGCGTGATCGGGGTGACCGGGCCGCCGCCGGCGGAGTTGGTGATCGCCGACTGCACCATGGTGTCGGTGCCGGTCGCGGTGCCGGTGGTGGCCACCAGGCCGTTCGCGCCCGACTTCTGGTAATTGGTGACGCCGAAGATCGAGCCGATCTGCCGCTGGAAGTCGTTGTTCACGATGACGATGCGCGACTCGATCAGAACCTGGCGCACCGGGATGTCGAGGGTGGCGACCAGGCGGCGGATGTCCGCCAGCTTGTCGGAGGTGTCGAGCAGCAGCAGCGTATTGGTGCGCTCATCGACCGCCACGCTGCCGCGCGGCGACAGCAGCGAGTTGTTCTGCGACTTGATGAGCGCCGCCATGTCCTGCGCCTTGGCGTAGTTGACCTGCAGGTACTCTGAGCGCAGCGGCGCGAGCTCCTGCACGTCCTTGCGGTGCGCGAGCTCGGCCTTCTCGCGCGTGGCGAGCTCGGCCTGCGGCGCCACGATGATGACGTTGCCGTCCTTGCGCTTGTCGAGGCCCTTGGTGCGCAGCACGATGTCGAGTGCCTGGTCCCACGGCACGTTCTGCAGGCGCAGCGTCACGTTGCCGGTCACCGAGTCGCTCACCACGATGTTCTGGCCGCTGGCATCGGCCAGCAGCTGCAGCACCGCGCGCGTGTCGATGTCCTGGAAGTTGAGGGTGAGGCGCTCGCCGGTGTAGACCGGCTTCTCCTCGGCGAGCGCATTCGCCTTGCGGCGCTGCGCCACCTCGACCACGTACTGGTCGTCCGACTGGTAGGCGAGCTGCTCGTAGTCGCCGTTCGCGCTGATGGCGATGCGCGCACCGTTGCCGACGCGCGTCACGTCGAAGCCGGTCACCGGGGTGCCGTAGTCGGTGGCGTCGTAGCGGCGCACCAGGTTGGCGGGCACGCTGGCGTCGGTGAAGTCCACCAGGATCTGGTTGCCGATCTGGTGCAGGCTGATATGGATGTGCGGATCGGAGAGCTTCACGACCACGCGGCCGGCGCCATCGGTGCCGCGGCGGAAGTCGATGGAGCGCAGCTCGCGCATGCCGCCGCTGCTGCCGCCGCTGGCCGCCGCAGCGGCCACGGTGCCGCCGCCGCTCACCACGGCCGGGCTCTGCGCGGCCGCCGCCGCCGCAGCGCCGCTGCCGAGCAGCACGACGATGTCGTTGCCGTTGACGTGTGCCTCGTACGGCACCAGCTTGTCGAGGTTCAGCACCACGCGGGTGCGGTCCTTGGTCTCGGCCGCGACGATGGTGTCGAGGCCCGAGGTATGCACGTCGATGCGATGCGAGGGCAGCGCCAGCGTGGTGTTGGCCAGATCGAAGGAGATGCGCGCCGGGTTGTCGATGGTGAACGACATGGGCTGCGGGGCGGGACCCGACAGGCGCATGGTGAGCTGCAGCTGCTGTCCGGCGAGGGGCTGCACATCCACGGCCTGCAGGCTCGGTTGATCCTGCGCCAGCGCGGGTGTGCCCGCGGCTGCCGCGAGGGCCCCCACGATCACCATCCGGGCGGCGGTGCCGAGGATGCGTTGGAACAAGCTAGAGGCATGCATTGAGGGACTCCCTGCTGGACCTTACTCGTTGAGGGCGAGCCCCGCGGGCCGCTCCATATACCCGCCGAGGCTGTCCGGAACGATTTCGATGAGACTGATTTTGGACGGTGAGATCTCGGTGATCTTGCCTTCGGCCTGGCCCAGGTGCTCACCCACCGCGACGCGATGCACCAGGCCGTCTTTGGTCTGCACCAGGCCGTACATGCTGCCACCGAGGCGCAGCGTGCCGACCATCTTCAGCGTGTCGAGCGAGAACTGTTCGAGGAACTCGCGATTGCGCTTCTGATCGGGGCGCACGCCGGCAAGCCCGGCGCCGGCGCCCGGTGCGCTCGGCATGAACGGCGAGCGCATGTCCGAATCCGCGTACACGTAGGTCTCGTAAGGCTTGATCTCGGGCAGCGGCTCGACGCGCCCACCCGGCTCGTGCTTGGTCTCTTCGATGAAGCGGTTGAGCTCGTCGTCGGCGCTCGAGCAGGCGCTGAGCACGGCATAGCCGAGGCAGGCGATGGCCACACACAGGGGACGGAGCGCGGAGCGGTGTTGGGTGTGCTGCATGGCGGTCGCCCTCAGTGGGCCGGGGCCGGCTTACGGTGGGTCACGGAGTCCTTCTTCTTGTCGGCCTCGGCCGCCGCGATCTCCTCCTCATCGAGGTAGCGATAGGTCTTGGCGGTCAGCTCCATCGACAGCTGGTCGTAGGCGTCCTTGCTGTCGGACTTGATGTTGATGTCGTCGAGCGTGACGATGCGCGGCAGCGCCGCAATGCCGCTCACGAACTCGCCGAACTGGTGATAGCTGCCGGTGAGCCGGATCTTGATGGGCTTCTCGGCGTAGAAGTCCTTCTTCACCTCGGCCTCGGGCTGGAACAGCTTCTCCTGCAGGCCGGCTCCGAGGCCGGTCTGCGAGATGTCGACCAGCAGGCTCGGCACCTCGGTCTTGCCGGGGAGCTCGCGCAGCAGCGCGCCGAAGGAGCGCTCGATGTCCTTCAGCTGCTGTTTATAGAGCTCGAGGTTCACGGCCTTGGCGTGCTTGGTCTTGAACTCCTGGCGCAGCGCCTGTTCCTCGGCCCGGTGCTGCTCCAGCGCGGGGCGCTGCTCGCTCCACACGAAGAAGTAGATGAGTCCGACCGTCACCGCCACGTACGCGAGCACCACCGCGCCGGCGCGGAAGGCGAATGGCCAGCGACCGGGCTCGCGCGGGTCGAGTGATTGCAGTTCCTCGAGCAGGTTCATCGCTGCACTCCCGCATCACCGAGGCTCGCCTTGCGGGTCTTGCCCTTGGCCGGCGCCTGCGGCTTGTTCTCCTCCGGAGCGCTGGTGGTCACCTCGTCGGCCGTCAGCGTGAAGCTCGAGCCCGGGCCCTTGCTGGTCTGCACCACCTGCAGCTCGGGGTTGCGCAGCCACTCGGAGGCGTCGATGTTGCGCATGAAAGATGACACGCGCGTGCTCGACTGCGCCACGCCGTCGAACTTGAGGCGCTTGCTGGCGCCGGCGCTCACCTGCTGCACGCCGGTGAGATACACCCCGTCGGGCAGCGTCTTCACGATCTCGTCGAACACATGCACGATCCCGGGGCGCGAGCGCTGCAGCTTCTCGATGATCTCCATGCGCGCGATGAATTTCTGCTTCTCGGTCTCGAGGCTGTTGATCTCCTCGATCTGCTTGTCGAGCATCTTGATCTGGGTGCGCAGCGTCTGATTGCGGCGCTGCTGGCCGGCGATCGTCGAGTCGAACAGCAGGTAGGCAGCGAAGGTGGTCACCATCGCGGCCAGTACCGCGACGCCGAGCGCCACCAGGAACGCCAGCTTGCGCTCCCTGCGCTGCCCTTCACGCCAGGGAAGTAGGTTTATGCGTGGCATGTCAGTCGAAGCTCCGCAGTGCAAGCCCGCACGCAGTCAGGAGCGCGGTGGCATCGCGTTGCACCGCCTGCGCCTTGGCGCGCGAGGACAACTTCATCTGGCCGAGCGGATCGCCCTTCTCGGCGGAAATACCGACGCGGCTCGAGATCACCTCGGCGACGCCGGGTATGTTGGCGCAGCCGCCGCACACCAGGATCTTCTCCGGCTGCTCGCGTCCGGAGCCGGAGGCGAGATAGAACTGCAGCGAGCGGCTCACCTGCTGCGTCATGTCGTCGATGAAGGGGTCGAGCACTTCCGACTGGTAGTTGCCGGGGAGCCCGCCTTCCTTCTTGGCGCGCCCGGCCTCCTCCATGGCGAGGCCGTAGGTGCGCATGATCTCCTCGGTGAGCTGCTGCCCGCCGAAGGCGAAGTCGCGCGTGTACACCACCTTGAGATTGCGCAGCACGCTGAAGGTGGTGCTGCTCGCGCCGAAATCGACCACCGCGATGGTGCGGTCGATGCCGCCGTCGGGCATCTGGTGCGTCATGAGCTTGCAGGCGTTCTCGAGCGCGAAGGCCTCGACGTCGACGATCTTGGCGCCGAGACCGGCGGCCTTGACCGCCGCCTGGCGCTGCTCGACGTTCTCGGTGCGCGTCGCGACCAGCAGCACGTCGTTCGATTCCGGATCCTTGTCGTTGACCCCGAGCACCTCGAAGTCGTAGGAGACCTCGTCCATCGGGAAGGGGATGTACTGGTCGGCCTGCATCTCGACCTGCGCCTCGAGATCGCCGGCGCGCAGCGAGCGCGGCATCTGGATCACCTTGGTGATGGCGGCATCGCCCGAGATCGCGATCGCGACCTCGTCGCTCTTGGCGCCGGCGCGCTTCACGGCGCGGCGGATGGCCTCGCCCACCGCTTCGGCATCCACGATCGCCTTCTCGTTGATGGCATTCTGGGGCGTAGGCTCGGCCGCGTAGGCCTCGACGCGATACTGCCCGCCGGCCATCGCGAGCTCGATGAGCTTGACCGAGGAGGTCGTTATATCGAGACCGAGGAGCGGCCGGTATTTGCGCTGAATAAGGAACATTTTTTATTTCCTTTTCAGGATATTACGCCTGAAAGTGACCGCCCTGTATAAATCCGGAGACACTATATATCAGCGCAAAGTTAAATTGAACGTGAGGAGCCTCACGGATCCGCGCGCCAGCCGGGGCGTCCGGATCCGAACCGCCAAGGACGTCACGCCCCGGCGGGCCGGGGTCCCCGGTCAACGAATAGCGCTGTGCCTTGTCCAAAGCGTCCTGTGAGGAGACGGTGGAGCCGGAGGGCTGCGGGAGTTGGCGCCGTGCGGAGAGCGACTGGACCTGGTGCACCGCCTGAGGGCGCGTGGCCCCTCGCGGCAGAGTGCGTTAACGTTCCAGCCGGCAACCCCGCTGTCATAGGCACGTGCGTCCCGTAGACCGGAGGCTTTGCGTCCCCACCTTTCGGTGAGTTTGCCCTGATGCGGCGGCTACTATGCATAGCGCCCGGAACGAGCGCAAGGTGACAAAGTTGGTTTCTGTGAAATGGAATTGGTTTCGGATTATGACCATCGTCGCGGGTTGCGTGATGTTGGTCACATTTTTCGGCGCCTACGCGCTCGCCTGCAGTTACGTCTACCTGGTGCCCACGCTCCCCTCGACCGAGGCGATGCGCAACGCGGAGCTGCAGGTGCCGTTGCGCGTCTTCACGCGCTCGGGCGAGCTCATCGCGCAGATCGGCGAGCAGCGGCGCATCCCGGTCACCTATGCGGAGATCCCCGAGCTCGTGAAACACGCGTTCATCGCCGCCGAGGACGAGCGCTTCTTCGAGCACCACGGCATCGATTACTTCGGCGTGGTGCGCGCCGCGGTCGTCGACGTCATCTCCGGACACAAGACCCAGGGCGCCAGCACCATCACCATGCAGGCGGCGCGCAACATGTTCCTGAGCCTCGACAAGACCGCGCGCAGGAAGCTCCAGGAGACCTTCGTCACCTACCGCATGGAGCACGAGTTCAGCAAGCAGGAGATCTTCGGCCTCTACCTCAACGTCATTTTCTTCGGGCAGCGCTCCTACGGGGTGGCGGCGGCCGCCGAGGCCTTCTTCGGCAAGACGCTCGACAAGCTCGACGTCGCCGAGGCGGCCACGCTCGCCGGCGTCCCCAAGGCGCCCTCGAGCTACAACCCGATCGTCAATCCCGAGCTCGCCACCGCGCGCCGCGCCTACGTGCTCAGGCGCATGCGCGAGCTCGGCTACATCGACGCCGCGACCGCCGACGCCGCCAACAAGGAGCCGATGCACGCACGCGCGCACGCGCCGCTGTTCGACGTCGAGGCGCCCTATGTCGCGGAAATGGCGCGGCTCGAGCTGCGGCAACGCTTCGGCGCGAGCGCCGAGACCGCCGGCTACCGGGTCTACACCACTCTCGACGGACGGCTGCAGGCGGCCGCGGTGCGCGCGGTGCGCATCGGGCTCATCGAGTACGATCGCCGCCACGGTTGGCGCGGCCCGGCCGGACACGTCGAGCTCGCCGCCGGCGCCACCTCCGACTACGAGGACCTGGTCGATGAATACGCCACGATCGGCGACCTCGCGCCGGCGGTCGTGACCTCGGTCGAGGAGCGCGGCGCGCATGTGTACGTGAAGTCGCTCGGGCCGGCGGCCATCGACTGGGACGGCATTGCCTGGGCGCGCCGCGCGCTCGCCAACGAAATGGTCGGTCCGGCGCCGACCAGGGCGGCGCAGGTGCTCAAGAAGGGCGACGTCGTGTACGTGGTCGCGGACGAGGCCGGGCACGCGCAGCTCGCGCAGGTGCCCGAGGCGCAGAGCGCCCTGGTCGCGCTCGATCCCAACGACGGCAGCATCGTCTCGCTGGTCGGCGGCTTCGACTACTTCACCAACAAGTACAACCGTGTCATCCAGGCGCGCCGGCTCCCGGGCTCGGGCTTCAAGCCGTTCCTGTATTCCGCGGCGCTCGAGCAGGGCATCACCCCGGCGAGCGTGTTCCTCGATGCGCCGATCGTGCTCGAGGGGAATGGGGCCGAGGAGGCCTGGCGCCCGGAGAACAACGAGCGCCAGTTCGGTGGACCGACGCGGCTGCGCGAGGCGCTGGTGCATTCGCGCAATCTGGTCTCGATCCGCGTGCTGAAGGAGATCGGCGTCGACAACGCCATCAATTACGTCAGCCGCTTCGGCTTCGACCCGAAGACGATGCCGCGCGACCTGACGCTGGCGCTCGGCACGCTCGAAGTGACGCCGCTCGAGCTGGCGAGCGGCTACGCGGTGTTCGCCAACGGCGGCTATCGCGTGCAGCCTTATTTCATCGACCGCATCGAGGATGCCGGCGGCCAGGTGGTATGGCGTGCCGCCCCGCGCATGGTGTGCCGGCAGTGCGATGCCGACGGTGGTGCCGCGGCGCCGCCGGCCGCCGCCGTCAAGGTCGCCAACGCTGCGGCGACGGCCGGCACCTTCCCGGGGGGCGATCCACGCCAGGCCGCAGCTCCCGGCGAGACCGCCGACAGCACCCGCGGCGAGCCGGGCGCGCTGCCGCCCGAACAGATCGCCCCGCGCGTCATCAGCGCGCAGAACGCCTACGTGATGGCCGACATGATGGGCGACGTGATCCGCCACGGCACCGGCGTGCGTGCGCGCGTGCTCGGACGCGAGGACATCGCCGGCAAGACCGGCACGACCAACAAGGCGGTGGACACCTGGTTCAACGGCTTCACGGACAACCTGGTCGCGACCGTGTGGGTCGGCTTCGACCAGGACAAGCCCCTCGGGGAGAGCGAGGAGGGGGCGCACACGGCGCTGCCGATCTGGGTCGCCTTCATGCGCGAGGCGCTGCGCGGTGTGCCCGAGGAGCGGCGCGCGATGCCCGACGGCATCGTCAGCCTGCGCATCTCGGCGCAGACCGGCGAGCTGGTGAGCGCCGAGAACCCCCTCGGCGTCACCGAGATCTTCATGGCCAACCACCTGCCGCAGAACGAGCCGGGAATGATGCAGAACGCCGAGGGCCAGGCGAGCGGCGAGCCGATATTTTGAGATGGGGCAAAATCGCAGGAAGCGATTTTGCCGGACATCAGCTTTCGTCGCCGGCGGTGAAAGGCGCGGCTTTCACCGCCTGGGCAGTGCCAGGAGTTGAGACATGTCCCGAACTGACAACTTACGGCGCGCGCTGGCGCAGGAGGCCGCGCGCATCATGGCCGAGCACGGCATCCAGGACTTCCTCATCGCCAAGCGCAAGGCGGCCGAGCGCCTCGGCGTCGAGGACGTGGCGGCGGTGCTGCCGAAGAATCGCGAGATCGAGATCGCGCTCGCCGAGTACCAGCGCCTGTTCGGCGGCGAGTCGCACGTCGAGACTTTGAGCGCCCAGCGGCGCGCGGCGCTCGCGGCCATGCGCTCGCTGCACGAGTTCGAGCCGCGCCTGGTCGGCGCGGTGCTCGCGGGTACCGCCACCGAGCACTCGCACGTGCAGTTGCACCTGTTCGCCGACCGCGCCGAGGCGGTCACCCTCAAGCTCATCGACGCCGGCATCGACCACGAGGTGACCGAGCGGCGGGTGAAGCTCGATGCCGAGCGGGTGCGCGCCTTCCCGGGAGTGCGTTTCAGCGTGGACGATCATTCGATCGAGGCGACGGTGTTCCCCGCCGACGGCATCCGCCAGGCGCCCGTGAGCCCGGTCGACGGACGTCCGATGCGGCGCGCCAACACCTTCGAGGTCGAGGCGCTGCTCGATCCCGAGTAGCGCAGCGCAAGACAGCCCCCTCACGACAACCATCAAGGAGTCGGTCATGAACCCCGCATCGCGTCGCGTGCATCTCGCTGTCGCACTGTCCTCGGGTTTCGCGCTGCTCGCCGCGGGCGCGGCAGCTCGAGCGGCCGAGGAAGGGCACCACTGGGGCTACTCGGGTGCGAACGGCCCGGAGCATTGGGCCGAGGAGGATCCGGCGTTTGCGACCTGCGGCAGCGGCCGCCACCAGTCACCGATCGACATCGTGAACGTCAAGACCGACAAGTCGCTGGCGCCGATCGAGTTCGCTTACAAGCCGACCGCGCTCACCGTGACCGACACGGGGCATGGGTTTCAGGTGAACGCCGCGCCCGGGAGCGGCGGCATCACGGTCGGCGGGGACCACTATGATCTCGTGCAGTTCCACTTCCACCGGCCGAGCGAGGAGCGCGTTGCCGGCCACCGCTACTCGATGGTCGCCCACCTGGTGCACAAGAACGACAAGGGCGAGCTCGCAGTCGTGGCGGTGCTGATCCGCAAGGGCGAGGAGAACTCCTTCCTCGAGCCGGTGTTCGAAAATTTCCCCGCCAAGGGCAGCGCGGAGAAGTCCGTGCCCGGCGCGACGGTCGATCTCGGCGGCTTCCTGCCGGGCGCGCGCGGCTACTTCACCTTCGACGGCTCCCTCACGACGCCCCCCTGCAGCGAGCACGTGCGCTGGTTCGTGCTGAAGAACGCGGTCACGGCCTCGCCGGCGCAGATCGCCCGCTTTGCCGAGCGCTATCCGATGAACGCGCGGCCGACGCAGCCGCTCAACGACCGCACCATCGAGCAGACGGCCGACTAGCGGCGCTGTTTGATGTCGAGATACTCGCGCCGGGTGTGCCCGGTGTAGAGCTGGCGCGGGCGGCCGATGCGCATGGCGGGATCGGAGATCATCTCCTGCCAGTTCGCGACCCAGCCGACGGTGCGCGCGATCGCGAACATGACCGTGAACATCGAGCGGGGGATCCCGATCGCGCTGTAGATGACTCCCGAATAGAAATCGACGTTCGGGTAGAGCTTGCGCTCGAGGAAGTACTCGTCCTTGAGCGCGATCTCCTCGAGCCGCAGCGCCAGCTCGAACAGCGGGCTATCGGTGCGCCCGAGCGCCGCGAGCACCTTGTGGGCCATCTCGCGGATGATTTTGGCGCGCGGGTCGAAGTTCTTGTAGACGCGGTGGCCGAAGCCCATCAGCTTGAAGTGGCTGGACTTGTCCTTGGCCATCGCCAGGTACTTCGGGATGTTGTCGACGCTGCCGATCTGCTCGAGCATCGTGAGCACGGCCTCGTTCGCGCCGCCGTGCGCGGGGCCCCACAGCGCCGCCACGCCCGCGGAGATCGCGGCGTAGGGATTCGCGCCGGTGCTGCCGGCGAGGCGCACGGTCGAAGTGCTGGCGTTCTGTTCGTGGTCGGCGTGCAGCATGAACAGCAGGTCGAGCGCTTCGGCGGCCACCGGATCCACTTCGTAGGGCTCGCAGGGCACGGCGAAGAACATGTTGAGCATGTTGGCGCAGTAGCCGAGGTCGTTGCGCGGGTAGATGAAGGGCTGGCCGACGGAGTGCTTGTGCGCGGCCGCGGCGATGGTCGGGAGCTTGGCGATGATCCGGTGCGAGAAGATCTCCCGGTGCCGCGGGTTATTGATGTCCATCGAGTCGTGGTAGAACGCGGACATCGAGGCCACGACCGCCGACACCATCGCCATCGGGTGGGCGTTGTGGTGGAAACCGTTGTAGAAGCGCAGCAGCGACTCGTGGATCATCGTGTGCCGGCTGATGCTGAACGTGAAGTCGGCCAGCTGCTTCGGCGTCGGGAGCTCCCCGTGCAGCAAGAGGTACGCAACCTCCATGAAGCTGCTCTTCTCGGCCAGCTGCTCGACCGGATAGCCGCGGTACAGCAGCACGCCCGCGTCGCCATCGATGTAGGTGATCTTGCTCTCGCAGCTCGCGGTGACGCCGAAGGCCGGGTCGAACGTGAAGACCCCGTGATCCCTGATCAGCCCGCTGACGTCGAGCACGTCGGGCCCGATCGTGCCGGACTTCACCGGCAGCAGGGACTTCGCCCCGCTGGCCGGGTTGGTCAGTTCGAAATTCCTGCTGCTCATGCGTCCGCCGCTCTTGGGGGAAGGGAAAAAACGAGCGTTACACGCTCGGCGAGCGGAATCAAGGCGCCGCATCGCGGTACGAGCGTACCGCGCGCGACGCAGATCTTAAGGAACTGTAAAGGAGGCCGCTCAGCGCGTGGTCGCGGTCGCGGCGTACTTCTTGCGGAACTTGTCGACGCGGCCAGCCGTGTCGACGATCTTCTGCTTGCCCGTGTAGAACGGGTGGCAGTTCGAGCAGACGTCCACCTGCAGGTCATGGCCCACGGTCGAGCGCGTCTTGAACGTGTTCCCGCAGCTGCAGGTTACGGTGATCTCGGCGTACGCGGGATGGATCGAGGCTTTCATGGTGGCGTCTTCACTGGCCGGGCTCGCGGGCCATGGCTCGCGAGTATCCGGTCTGGATGGAAAAAGGGCGCGCAGTCTAGCCGCGCCGTCGCGTGCTCACAAGGGGGGCCGGCAAGGGCCAGCGGCCACCCGCGGAAACGGGCCCGGCCTTATCCACAAATCGTGTGGATAAGTCTGTGAGCAACAGGGCTCCGCAGCGCCTTCCGAAGCCCATTTTCTGCATTTCCGTGCGCTTGGGCAAAAAATGACCAGTCGGTTACAGCCTTTAAAAACAGTGGCTTGTCGACGAATCATCCCAAGGCTTGCGCAATATTGGACGTAATTCGCTAATTTTCGGCTCCGGCGATCCGGCGTGTGCATAAGAATGGCGATTCGCCGCGGGACCTACGCTAACTTCAAGGCCCCGCTCATCTTTTTGGCGTGCCCGGCCGGCAAGCGGACGCCGGGCCGTTCAGGGCAGGAATCGCTGCAGCAACTCGTTGAGGAAGCGCGCGCCGCGCGCCGAGGCCCGCCAGCGTTCTGCGGATCGCTCCACCAGCCCCTCGCGTTCCGCCCGCTCGAGCGTCGCGGCAACACGATCCCACCCGAGGCCGGTGCGGCGCTCGAACAGCGCGCGCTCGAACCCCCCGACCAGCCGCAGCGCGTTCATCATGAACTCGAACGGCAGGTCCTCCCGCGTCACGATCGTGTGGGGACACGCGCCGCCGGCGCGTACCTCGGCGAGATAGCGGCGCGGCTCGCGCGCGCGCGTGGTGCGCAGGATGCACGCCCGCGGCGCGTCAGTGAGCTTGCCGTGCGCGCCGGCGCCGATGCCGAGGTAGTCGCCGAATTCCCAGTAGTTCAGGTTGTGGCGGCAGCGACGCCCCGCACGCGCATACGCCGAGACCTCGTAGTGCTCGAGCCCCGCGGCGGCGAGCCGCTGCTGGCAGCGCTCCAGCATGTCCGCGACCGTGTCCTCGGCCGGCAGCCCCGGCGGCGGCCGCGCGCCGAAGAGCGTTCCCGGCTCGAGCGTGAGCTGGTAGTGCGACAGGTGCGCCGGCGCGAGCTCCAGCGCCGCCGCGACGTCGCGCTCGGCCGCCACCAGCGTCTGCCCCGGCAGTCCGTACATCAGATCCAGGTTGAAGTTCTCAAGGCCCGCGGCGTGCAGCTCCTCCGCCGCGCGCCGCGTGTCCTCCGGGCCGTGGATGCGTCCCAGGCGCACGAGCGCCCCGGCCTCGAAGCTCTGCGCGCCGAGCGATACCCGGTTCACGCCGGCGGCACGATAATCGGCGAACCGGCCGCGCTCGATCGTGCCGGGGTTCGCCTCCAGGGTCACTTCGACGTCAGGGGCGAACCCCAGCATCCGGCGGGCGTGCTCGAGCACGACGGCGATCCGGTCCGGCGGGAACAGGCTGGGCGTGCCGCCGCCCAGGAACACGCTGACGACGTGGCGCCCGGCCGTCGCACGCGCCTGGAGCTCCAGGTCGCGCAGCAGTGCCTCGACATAGTCCGCGGCGGGCAGATCGGCCGGAGCGGCGTGCGAGTTGAAGTCGCAATACGGGCACTTGCGCACGCACCAGGGGAAGTGGACGTACAGCGCCAGCGGCGGCGCCTCGAGCGTCGCCACGACGCGCGCCACCGTGTGCGCCACGGCTCCCGGCGACACCACGGCCGTCATCGCGCCCTGCTCCGTTCCGGCGGGCGGCCAAGGCGTTCGGCCAGCGCCGCGAGCGCGCGACCGCGATGGCTGCGCCGGTTCTTCTCCTCCGCCGACAACTCGGCCGCCGTGCACTCGAACCCGGCGGGCAGGAACAGCGGGTCATAGCCGAAACCGCCGCTGCCGCGCGGCGCCGCGGCGATGCGTCCTTCCCAGGACCCCGACACGACGAGCGGCGCGGCATCGTCGGCGGCGCGCACCAGCGCCAGCACGCAGCGGTAGCGTGCGCTGCGGCGCTCCGCGGGCACGCCGCGCAGCTCCTCGAGCAGCAACGCGTTGTTGGCCGCATCGCTCGCGCCGGGGCCGGCATAGCGCGCCGACCAGACGCCCGGACGACCGTCGAGCGCATCGACCTCGAGCCCGGAGTCGTCGGCGAGCGCCGGCAGGCCCGTCGCGCGTGCCGCGTGCCGGGCCTTGAGCAGCGCGTTGGCCTCGAAGCTGCTGCCGCTCTCCGCCGCCGGCTCCACTCCGAGCTCGGACTGCAGCACCAGCTCGATGCCGAGCGGCGCGAGCAGCATCGCGAACTCGCGCTGCTTGCCGGGATTCGAGGTTGCGAGCACCACGCGCATCGTCGCGGCCTGCCGGCCAGCGAACGGACTGCTCAGTCCGCCAGCGCCTGCGCCTGCAGCGCGCACAGCTCACCGATACCGGAAGCGGCCAGGTTCAGCAGCGCGTCGAGCTCGTGGCGGCGGAAGGCGTGGCCTTCGGCGGTGCCCTGCACCTCGATGAACGCGCCGCCGTTGTTCATGACGACGTTCATGTCGGTCTCGGCCTGCGAGTCCTCGGCATAATCGAGGTCGAGCATCGGCACGCCGCCGACGATGCCCACCGAGACCGCGGCGACCTGCCCGTGCAGCGGCACGCGCTCGAGCAGCCGCCGCGCACGCAGCGCGTCACAGGCGTCCGCCAGCGCGACGTAGGCGCCGGTGATCGATGCGGTGCGCGTGCCGCCGTCCGCCTGCAGCACGTC
>DATKLG010000031.1:0-180410 GCA_035542535.1 Steroidobacteraceae bacterium | reverse complement strand
TCCTGCTTCGCGGCCTCGAGCCGCGCCTGCGCCTCGAGCGAGCCGTCGGCCTCGACGGCGAACTCTCGGCTCCGCGCCTCGTTCAGCGGCTGCAGCTCGGTGAAGTACGACTTGTAGGTCCGCGACATCCGCAGCGCGATGTCGAAGAACGACTCGCCGGTGTCGCGCATTTCCTTGAGCAGTCGCGCCGAGGGCGTCGCTCCGGCGTCGGCGAGCTTCTGCGACTGCACCGCGAGCGCCGCGCTGTAGGGCCGCGCGGCATCCCCGTGGTCGAGCAGCTCGCAGGTCCCCTGCATCGCATCGAGGATCTCGCCCGCCCAGGTCTTCATGTCGACGTCGCGGCCGTCGAAGCGCAGCTTAAGCCCCGGCTCGCGGCCGCGGCGCGCGACCATCACGTGGTTGCGGTCGAACTCCAGCTGCGCGCCCTGGTCGATCGGCGGGCTCGGCGCCACCGCGCAGAACGCGGCGAACGCCTCGAGGAAGCGCAGCTTGTTCTGGTTGACGCCGACCGGGTCGAACGCGCTCACGTCGAGCGCTCGCACCTCGACATACTCGACGCCGGCGCGCGTCAGCGCCTTGGTGGGGCGCTCGCCCGAGCGCGCCACGCGCTTCGGACGAATGAAGCTGTAGTACTCGTTCTCGATCTGCAGGATGTTGGCGTTCAGCTGGCGCCATTCGCCGTTCACCTCGACGCCGAGCGCCTGGTACGGCGGGTGCGGCGTCGTGATCGCGCGCTGCAGGTCGCGCACGTACTCCTCCAGGCTGTTCACCGACACCGTGAGACCGGCCTGGTTGCGATTGCGGTAACCGGCGTCGCTCATGCGCAGACTGGTGGCGTAGGGCTCGTAGGCCGTGCCGGGACCGAAGTCCTGCAGCTTGACGTCGCGCCCCCTGAGGAACGACTTGCACACGACCGGCGACACGCCGAACAGGTACAGCACCAGCCAGCCGTGGCGGCGGTAGTTGCGCAGCAGGTCGAAGTAGCACTCGGAGACGAAGTCGGCGCCGTGGGAACGCGCCCCGCGCAGCGCCGCGTAGGCCTCCCAGAACGGCAGCGGGAAGGAGTAGTTGAAATGCACGCCGGAGATCGCCTGCATCATGCGGCCGTAGCGCAGGCCGAGGCCGTTGCGGTACACCGTCTTCATGCGCCCGACGTGCGAGCTGCCGAACTGGGCGAGCGGTATATCGGCATCGCCCTCGATGGCGCACGGCATGCTGGTCGCCCACAGCAGCTCATCGCCCAGGTGGCGGTAGACGAACTGGTGCAGGTCGAGCAGGTACTGCAGCAGCTCCCAGCTGTGGGCGAAGGCAGGGGTCACCAGCTCGATGAGCGACTCGGAGAAATCGGTGGTGATGTTCTCGCTGGTGAGCGCCGAGCCGAGCGCCGCCGGGTGCGGCGTGTGCGCGAGCCGCCCGCGCGGCGTGACGCGCAGCGACTCCTTCTCGACGCCCTTGCGGCCGCCCTGCAGGATCTGCGGCTCGCCGCTGTTGACGAGGGAGGCGAGGCGTCGCTCGAAGACGCGATCGATGGCCGCGCTGCTCATGGGTCGTGTGCCTCGGGCGTTGCCGCTACCAGCGGATGCGGCCCGTCAGCACCTCGTAGAGCATGCGGAAGTCCCCACACAGGCTGTAGAGGGGGTAGGTGAAGGTGGCGGGCCGGTTCTTCTCGAAGAAGTAGTGCCCCGCCCAGGCGAAGGCGTAGCCGGCCAGCGGCACCGCCCAGAGGAGCGCGAGGCGCCCGCTCACCACGGCCA
Source organism: Steroidobacteraceae bacterium (assembly GCA_035542535.1). GTDB lineage: Bacteria > Pseudomonadota > Gammaproteobacteria > Steroidobacterales > Steroidobacteraceae > 13-2-20CM-66-19. Next base: position 178,656 of record DATKLG010000031.1, on the reverse strand, counting down.
CCGCCGCCAGCGCGAGCGCGAGCAGCGTGCCCGACACGTGCAGGCGGCGCGAGGTGCGATTGGCGTGCTCGCTCAGATAGAACGGATAGAACTCGCGAAAGCTCGCGTAGCGCGCGCCGCTCGGCTCGGGGGTGCTGCTCATGAAGGTGAGCCCTGGCGCTACGGCGCCGCGAGCAACTCTCCCTGCCAGGCCTTGCCGCCCTTGTAGGATGCGAGGCGCTCTTCCATGGCGCGGCTGTGCCAGGAGAGATCGCGCGCCTTGCGCAGCGCCAGCTCCTGCTGCGAGACGGCGCCGGCGAAGTCGCCGTTGGCCGCGGCCGCCGCGGCCAGCACCTCGAACATCTGCGGGTCGGCCTGGAAACCTGCGGCGGAGAGCTTGCGGGCGACCTCGCGGGCCAACGCCGGATCGCGCAGCGCCGCCTGCGGCGAGGCCGCCAGCAGCGCCACCACGTGTTTCATCACGTAGTAGTTGTCGGAGGAAGCGGCCTGCCCGAGCAACGCGCGCGCCTCGCCGAGCTGCGCCTCCGTCGGGCTGCCACTCGCGAGATCCGTGGCGAGCATGAGCTGCGCGCCGGCATCGCCGCCCGCGGCGGCGTGCTTGAGCCACGCCGAGCCGTCGGTCTGCGGATGGCAGTCCCGCAACGCGCGCAGCTGCATCCCGAGCCAGTACTGGGCGCGCGGATAGCCGTCGCGCGCCGCCTCGATCACGAGCTGCGTGCCGCGCACGGCACCCATGCCGAGGGTGGGATCGGCCGTCGCCGCGAGGCCAACCAGATACCCGGCGGCCGGATCGCCGGCGTCGGCCGCGGCGCGCGCGTCTTTGTAGGTGCCGGTGCTCCAAAGAGGCTCGGCACCCGCGGCGGTGAAGATCAGGCGCACCTGCAGGCGCGACTCCACCGAGGTGTCCGCGAGGCTCGCGGGCGCGAAGCGCGAGTGCAACCACGCGTCGACCGCCGCCACCGCGAACGCCTCATCGGGCGCGGCGAGCAGGATCTCCGGGTCGCGCGGATGGCCGTCGACGCCGATCGTGAGCTCCCCGACGACGAGGCCGTTGCGATGGTTGCCCGAGGCGGGATATTCCGGAGCAGGCGCCTGCTTCGCTGCCGCCGGGACGCGCCCGCGGCAGCTGAGCTCGGGCTCGACGATGCCGACGGCGTGCAGCGCGTCGTGGCCGTAGCGGCTCATGATGCCGGCGGCCCGGCGCTCTTCCTCCGGGCTGAGAGCGCCCTGGAGTGCCGTGACGCGGCTGCCGACCAGCTCCTGGCAGCCGTTCGAGGTGGCCGCTTCCAGCCAGCCGATGCCCGTTCCGACGTCCTTCGCGCCGCCCTGCCCCTGCAGCATCATGACGCCGAGGTTGAACTGCGAGGAGCAGTCGCCGAGCTCGCCCATGGCGGTGAACTGCCGCCGGGCACTGTCGTAGCGGCCGGCCTTGTAGTCGGCGAGCGCGGCGTTGAAGTCCGCGCGGGCGGTCGCCGCCGCCAGGGCGAGGGGCAGCAGCGCAGCGCACAGGATCGTGGCTCTCATAGTTGGTTTCCGCGCCGCCCGAGGCGGCTCTAGCGCTCGACGATCGCGGTGACTCCCATGCCGCCGGCGGTGCACACCGACATGAGCCCGCGCCTGGCGGCAGAGTTGGCGGCGAGCAGCTTCGCCAGGGTCGGCAGGATGCGCGTGCCGGTCGCGGCAAAGGGGTGGCCGAGCGCGACGCTGCCGCCCTTCACGTTGAGCCTGCTGCGGTCGATGGAGCCCAAGGGGCCCGGCAACCCGAGCGCATCGCGGCAGTACTCGGGCGTCTCCCAGGCCTTGAGGGTGCACAGCACCTGCGCGGCGAACGCCTCGTGAATCTCGTAGTAGTCGAAGTCCTGCAGCGTGAGGTTCGCATCGCGCAGCATCGCGGGCACCGCGTAGGCGGGCGCCATCAGCAGGCCCTCCTTGCCGCTCGCAAAGTCGACCGCCCAGACCTTGCCGTAGGCGAGATACCCGAGCACCGGCAGGCCGCGCTTCGCGGCCCACTGCGGCGTCGCGAGCAGCACGGCGCTCGCCCCGTCGGTGAGCGGAGTCGAGTTGCCGGCGGTGAGCGTGCCGTCGGAGGCGAAGCTCGGCCGCAGTTTCCCGAGCCGCTCGACGCTCGTGTCGGCGCGCACGTTGTTGTCGGTCTTGAGTCCCCGGAACGGCACCACCAGGTCCTCGTAGAACCCTTCGCGCCACGCAGCCGCCGCCTTGATGTGGCTGTCGTAGGCCAGCTGGTCCTGCTCGGCGCGCGTGATCTGCCAGCGCTTCGCCATCAGCTCGCAGCTCTGCCCCATCGACAGTCCCGTGCGCGGCTCGACCACCGCCGGCAGCACCGGCCTGAAGTGCTTCGGTCGCAGCCCGAAGAAGGGCTTGGCCCGCTCCCAGGCGTTGCGGCCGCGGTAGCTCGCGAGCAGCAGCTGCTGATAGGAGCGCGGGTAGACGATCGGCGCATCGCTGATCGAGTCGGTGCCGCCGGCGAGGCCGGCGTCGATCTGGCCGAGCGCGATCTTGTTGCCGATGGCGATCGCCGCCTCGAGACTCGTGCCGCAGGCGCGCTGCAGATCGAGCCCCGGCGTCTGCGGATCGAGCCCGACCGACAGCACGCACTCGCGCGTGAGGTTGTAGTCCCTGGAGTGCTTGATCACCGCGCCCGCGGCCACGTCCCCGAGGCGCTCGCCCTCGAGCTTGAAGCGCTCGACCACCGCACGCAGCGCGGCCGTGAGCATGTCCTGGTTGCTGGCGGTGGCGTAGGCCGTGTAGGAACGGGCGAACGGAATGCGTAGGCCGCCGACGATAGCGACGCGCCTGGCTGCCTGACCGACCAGCATGACACCTCTCCCGGAGCGCGGCAGGTTAGAATGCCACGGCCGAGAAGGCGAAGCCATCGGGATCCCCATGGGCGAGCTCACCACCATCATGGCGCGCGACGGCCACGAGTTTCAGGCGTGGCTCACGGCGGCCCCCGGCCGCCCGCGGGGCGCCGTGGTGGTGATCCAGGAGATCTTCGGCGTCAACGGCCACATCCGCTCCGTCGCCGACGGCTTCGCCGCCGCCGGCTACACCGCCATCGCGCCCGCGCTGTTCGATCGCGTACGCCGCGGCATCGAGCTCGGCTACGGCGCGGCGGATCAGCAGGAAGGCGCCGGCTACCGCAAGCAGATCGCCCCCGAGACGGCGCTGAAGGACATCGCGGCCGCGGCGGCGGTGGTCAGGCACTCCGGCCGCACCGGCGTCGTCGGCTACTGCTGGGGCGGCACGCTCGCCTGGCTCGCCGCCTGCGAGCTGCCGCTCGCGGCGGCGGTGGTCTACTACGGCCGGATCGGCGACTATCTCGAGCGCAAGCCGCGCTGCCCGGTGATGTTTCACTACGGCAGCGAGGACCACGGCATTCCGGCGAGCGACGTCGAGCGGATCCGCGCGGCGCGGCCGGCGGATGCGGTGCACGTGTACCAGGGCGCGGGCCACGGCTTCAACTGCGAGCAGCGCGGCAGCTACGACGCCCAGGCCGCCTCGCTCGCGCGCTCGCGCACGCTGGATTTTCTCGCGCGCTACCTCGCCGGCGTGGAGCCGGCGGTGAGCTGAGCGCGCCGTCACTTTCGGATGTGAGAGCCATGAAGCTTCGAGACCCCGATCTGTTGCGAACCCGCGCCTTTCTCGGCGGCAAGTGGCTGGATGCCGCGAGCGGCGCGAGCCACCAGGTGTTCAACCCCGCCACCCGCGAGGCCATCGGCACGGTGCCCGACATGGGCGCGACCGAGACGCGGCACGCCATCGAGGCCGCAGCAGCGGCCTTCCCCGCCTGGGCGGCGCACACGGCGCGCGAGCGCGCCCTGATCCTGCGCCGCTGGTACGAGCTCATCATGGCGAACCAGGAGGATCTGGCCACCCTCATGACCGCCGAGCAGGGCAAGCCGCTTGCCGAGTCGAAGGGTGAGATCGCCTACGCCGCCTCCTTCATCGAGTGGTTCGCCGAGGAAGGCAAGCGGCTCTATGGCGACCTGATTCCCGGCCATCAGGTCGACAAACGCATCCTCGTGCTGCGCCAGCCCGTGGGCGTGGTGGCATGCATCACGCCCTGGAATTTCCCGGCCGCGATGATCACCCGCAAGGTGGGGCCGGCGCTCGCGGCGGGCTGCACGGTGGTGGTGAAGCCCGCCAGCCAGACACCCTATTCGGCGCTGGCGCTCGCGGCCCTGGCCGCGCGCGCGGGCCTGCCGTCGGGGGTGCTCAACATCGTCACCGGAAACGCGGCGGCCATCGGCGGGGAGATGACTTCCAACCCGATCGTGCGCAAGCTGAGCTTCACCGGCTCGACTGCCATCGGCAAGCAGCTGATGGCGCAGTGCTCGGGCACGGTCAAGAAGCTCTCCCTCGAGCTCGGCGGCAACGCGCCGTTCATCGTGTTCGAGGATGCAGACCTCGACGCCGCGGTGGCCGGCGCCATCGCCAGCAAGTATCGCAACACCGGCCAGACCTGCGTATGCGCCAACCGCCTGCTGGTACACGCGCCGGTGTACGAGGAGTTCACGCGCAAGCTCATGCACGCCGTCGCGCAGCTGCGGGTGGGCGATGGCCTCAAGGGCCCGACCGACCAGGGTCCGCTGATCGATGCCAGGGCGCTCGCCAAGGTGGAGGAGCACATCGCGGATGCGGTCGGCAAGGGCGCGCGGGTGGCGGCGGGCGGCAAGCGCCACGCGCTCGGCGGCACCTTCTTCCAGCCGACCATCCTCACCGACGTGACGACCGAGATGATGGTGGCGCGCGAGGAGACTTTCGGGCCGGTGGCTCCGCTCTTCCGCTTCGCGACCGAGGCGGATGCGGTGCGCATGGCGAACGACACCGAGTTCGGTCTGGCGGCTTACTTCTACACGCGCGACCTGTCGCGCTCGTGGCGCGTCGCCGAGGCGCTCGAGTACGGCATCGTGGGCCTCAACACCGGCATCATCTCCACCGAAGTCGCGCCCTTCGGCGGTGTCAAGGAATCCGGCGTCGGCCGCGAGGGCTCGCGCTACGGGATCCTGGATTACACCGAGCTGAAGTATCTGTGCGTCGGGCTGAGCTAGCCGCCCGCCCCGCGGCATCGACCTCATGCGCTACCTGAGCTCGCCCGACTTCCAGCACGATCACGCCGAGCGCATCGGCATCCTGCTGGTCAACTCCGGCACGCCCGAGGCGCCCACTGCGGCCGCCGTGCGCCGTTTCCTGCGGCGCTTCCTCTCCGACCCGCGGGTCGTCGAGCTGCCGCGCCTCGCGTGGCTGCCGATCCTCTACGGGCTGGTGCTGCCGCTGCGCCCGGCGCGCATCGCGCGCAAGTACCGCAGCATCTGGACCGAGGCCGGCTCGCCGCTGCGGGATCTCTCCGAGCAGCTGCGCGCGGCTCTGACCGCGACGCTCGCGCAGCACGTGCTGGCGCCGCTCTCGGTCGAGCTCGGCATGCTCTACAGCCCGCCCTCGGTGCGCGAGGCGCTCGGGCGGCTGCGCGGCTCGGGCGCGCAGCGCATCCTCGTGGTGCCGCTCTTCCCGCAGTACTGCGGCGCCACCACCGGCGCGGTCTACGATGCCGTAAACGCGGAGCTGCGCCGCTGGCGCTGGCTGCCCGAGCTGCGCTTCGTCGCCGAGTACCACGACCATCCGGGCTACATCGAGGCGCTGCGCGCGAGCGTCGCCGAGCACTGGAGCCGCGAGGGCCGCGCCGCGCACCTGCTGATGTCGTTCCACGGCATCCCCGAGCGCTACTTCCACCAGGGCGATCCGTATTTCTGCAAGTGCCAGAAGACCGCGCGCTTGCTGGCGGAGGAGCTGCTGCTGCGCGAGGGCGAGTGGAGCGTCTCATTCCAGTCGCGCTTCGGCCCGAGCGGCTGGCTGAAGCCCTACACCCGTACGGTGCTCACCGGCCTGCCGGCGCGCGGCGCGCGCACCGTGACCGTGGTGTGCCCCGGGTTCGCGGTCGACTGCCTCGAGACCCTGGAGGAAATCGCGGTCGAGAACCGCGCGGCCTTCCTCGGCGCCGGAGGCGAGCGTTTCCAGTACGTGCCGGCGCTCAATGCGCGTCCCGCCCACGCGCAGTGCCTCGCCGATCTCATCGTCGAGCACACCCAGGGCTGGACGCATCCCGAGCACGGGCGGCTGCCGAGCGCGGCGCGCGGCGCCTCCGCCTGATGGCGCGTGCGCCGCTGCCGCCGCCGGGACGCTTTCACGAGCTGAGTCTCGCGACCGACGACATCCTCGCCTCGGTGGAATTCTACGAGCGCCTCGGGTTTTCCCAGACCGCGACCACCGATACCTACGCGCATCCCTACGGCGTACTGACCGACGGGCGCATCCATCTCGGCCTGCACGCGCGCCGCGTAGCCTCGCCCGCCCTGACTTTCGTGCGGCCCGGGATCGCCGCCTGCCTCGCCGAGTTCGCCGCGCTCGGCATCGAGCTGAGCGTCACGCGCACCGGCGATGAGGTATTCAACGAGATCGGCTTCGAGGGCCCGCACGGCGAGTCGGTGCGGGTCATAGAGGCGCGCACCTACTCGCCCGCCGAGCGCCTGCCGCACGAGGTCTCGCTGCTCGGCGACTTCGCGCAACTGTCGCTTCCGGCGGCGGACTTCACGGCCGCGCAGGCCTTCTGGGAGCCGCTCGGTTTCGTCGCGAGCGAGGAAGTGGAGCGTCCCTATCTGCATTTGCCCCTGACCAGCGATCATCTCGCCCTCGCCTTTCACCGCCCGCGCACCTGCGACGCTCCTCTGCTCGTGTTCCGTGCGGCGGACATGGCGCAGCGCATCGCACGCCTGCGCACGCTCGGCGTGGCGGAGGAGCCGCTGCCGCGCGGCATCGCCCGCGACGCCAACGCACGGCTCATGAGCCCCGAGGGCACGCAGCTGCTGCTGCTCGCGGGCGAGGACTGAGAGCGCGCCAACGGCGAGCGGAGCGTCCGGCGCGACCGGCGACGGAGCGGCCGCCGCGCGCACTGCGCACGGGCCTCACCCATCGGGGATAATGCCGCTCCCGGCGAACCGAACAGAAAGAAAGGCCCGCCATGCGCCGTGCCCACCCCGCTCTGCCCTCCCTGCTCCCGCTCGCGAGCCTCGCGCTGCTGCTCGCCGCGCCCGGCGCGCACGCCGACGCCGGCATGTGGACCTTCGACAACTTCCCGAGCGAGGCGGTCAGGCGCAAGTACGGCGCCGACATCGACCGGGCCTGGCTCGACCGGGTGCGCAGCTCGGTCATCCGCCTCTCGAACTGCACGGCCTCCTTCGTGTCACGCGACGGACTCATTCTCACCAATCACCATTGCTCGGAGGCCTGCCTCGACGAGCATTCGACGCCCGGGAAGAACCTCCTGAGGAGCGGCTTCCTGGCGCGCACGCGCGGCGAGGAGCAGCGCTGCGGCACACAGGTGGCGGACGTGCTGATGAGCACCGAGAACGTCACCGACCAGGTGAGCGCGGCGCTGCAGGGGCTCGACGCCAAGGCGGCCAACGAGGCACGCAAGAAGACGCTGACGCAGCTCGAGCAGGCCTGCGAGGAACAGAGCCGGCGCACGGCGGGCGGCGCGCTCAAGTGCGAGTCGGTGGACCTCTACCAGGGTGGCCAGTACTGGCTCTACAAGTACCACCGCTACGACGACGTGCGGCTGGTGTTCGCCCCGGAGCGCGACATCGCCGCCTTCGGCGGCGATCCGGACAACTTCCAGTTCCCGCGCTGGTGCCTCGACATGTCGGTGCTGCGCGCCTACGGGCCCGACGGCAAGCCGGCCCACACGCCGAATTTCCTGTCGCTCCGTCCCGAGGGACCTCAGGCGGGCGATCTGGTGCTCGTCGCCGGGCACCCGGGCGGCACGGAGCGCCTGCTGACCGTCGCGCAGCTTCAGATGCTGCGCGAGGTGTTCCTGCCGCACTGGCTGCTGCGCGCCTCGGAGCTGCGCGGGCGTTACATCCAGTTCGGCAAGACGGGGGCGGAAGCCGCCCGCATCGTCGAGGATCCGCTCTTCGGCCTCGAGAACTCGCTCAAGGTGCGCCGCGGCGAGCTCCAGGCGCTCCTCGATGAGCGGCTGCTCGCCTCCAAGCGCGCCGAGGAGGCGGCGCTGCGCGCCCGGGTGGCGGCGGATCCGCAGCTCGCCGCCGCGACCGGCGATCCCTGGGGGGAGATCGCCAGGGCCGACTCCTATTACCGCGGCATCGAGCTGCCCTACACCTGGATCGAGGAGGGCGCGGGCTTCAACAGCAAGCTCTATAGCTATGCGCGCACTCTGGTGCGCGGCGCCGCCGAGCGCGGCAAGCCCAACACCGAGCGGCTGCGCGAGTACCGCGACGCGGCGCTGCCGCGGGTGGCGCAGCGCCTCAACGCTGCGGTGCCGGTGTATCCGCAGCTCGAGAAGCTCACGCTCGCCTTTTCGCTCGAGCGCATGCGCGAATGGCTGGGACCGGATGCGCCGCTGGTACGGCAGCTGCTCTCGAAGGACTCTCCCGACTCGCTCGCCGCGCGCCTCGTCGACGGCTCGAAGCTGGCCGATCCGGCGCTGCGCAAGCAGCTCTGGGAAGGCGGCGCCGCGGCGCTGGACGCCTCACGCGATCCGATGATCGAGCTCGCACGCGCGGTCGACCCGCAGGCGCGCGCGGTGCGCAAGCTCTACGAGGATCAGGTCGAGGCGCCGATCGAGGCGGCGTCGGAGAAGATCGCGCGCGTGCGCTTCCGGCTGCTCGGTACCAGCGAGCCGCCGGATGCGACCTTCACGCTGCGGCTCAACTTCGGCACGGTGCAGGGTTGGCAGGAGAACGGCACGGCGGTCGAGCCGTTTACACGCCTGGCGCGCCTGTTCGAGCGCGCGACCGGCGAGGACCCGTTCCGCATCCCCGACAGCTGGCTGGCGGTGAAGGAGCGGCTCGACCCCACGACGCGCTTCAACCTCTCGAGCAGCAACGACATCATCGGCGGCAACTCGGGCAGCCCGCTGCTCGATGCGCGCGGACGAGTCGTCGGGCTGATCTTCGACGGCAACGTCCACTCGATCTCGGGCGACTACTGGTACGACGCCGAGCTCAATCGCGCCGTCGCCGTCGATCCGACGATCATCTTCGAGGCGCTGCGCAAGGTGTACCGGGCGAAAGAGCTGCTGGCGGAGATGGGCGCGAAGTGAGCGCGCCGCGCGCTCAGCGGTTCGCGGCACGCGCCACGATGCGGAAGCGCACGCGCATCTCGTCCTGCACGGCGAGCGCGCCCAGGAACGCCGTGAACGGTGTGAGACCGAGGTCGCTCTGCCTGAGCGCCGTCTCCCCCATCACGGTGAGCGTGTTCCCGGCGAGCTCATAGCGCACCGGCAGCGTGATGCTGCGCTGCTGGTCGCGCACCTGCGCCTCGATGTGCGCCGTCACCTCGCCCGCCGCGCCCGAGGCCGCGGGCTCGAGCCGCTCGGCGCGCAGCACCACCTCCGCATACTCATCGGCGTCGAGCACCGCGGCCGAGAGCATGTTGCGCCGCGTGCCCTCGCGCGCCGACTGCGGTACGTCCGGCGGGAACTCGGCGGGGGGCTCGAGCGCGCGCAGCTCTCGCTCGTCCACGGTGAGCTCCGCGACCGCGAAGCGCACCTCGAAGCCCGCCTGGCGCGCATCCTGCGGGAGATAGAAGGTGCCCTCGAGCGTACGCGCGGCGATCACGTGGTTGTGTCCGGCGGCCGCCAGCGTCCCGCCGCGATAGACGCGCACGGTAAGCAGCGACTCAGCCGCGACGACCTCGTAAGGCCGGCCGACGTGCGCTGCCACGGCTGGCACGGCGGGCGCGTTGGTGAGCGGCGCTCGGGGCGCGGGTGGACGGGTCGGGCAGGCAGCGAGCGCGCACGCCAGGAACAGCGCGCCGGCTGCGCGGACCTTGCAACCGTCGCTGACGCCCTTAAGCTTGGCTTTCATGGCCCTCCGCAACACCACCCGCCGCTGGGGCGTCATCGCTCAGACGTTCCACTGGGTCATCGTGGCGCTCGTCGTCGTGCAGGTGACGCTCGCGGAAATGGCCGACGATCTGCCGCTCGGGGTGCGCAAGCTGACGCTGCTCGCGCGCCACAAGTCGGTCGGCATCACGATCCTGGCGCTCGTGATCCTGCGCCTCCTGTGGCGCTGGCTCAACGAGCAGCCGCCTCTGCCGGAGAAGCTCAAACGCTACGAGCGGCTGCTGGCGCATCTGGTCCACGTGGCGCTCTACGTGCTGCTGTTCGCGGTGCCGCTCAGCGGCTGGATGTTTTCCTCCGCGCGTGGGTTCCCGGTCAGCTGGTTCGGGTTCTTTCAGCTTCCCGACCTGGTGCCGAAGAGCCGGCCGCTCTACGAGGCGCTCCTGACCACGCATCACGTGCTCGCCTGGACGCTCGTCGTGGTGGCCGGCCTGCACGGCGCGGCGGCCCTCAAGCATCACTTCGTGCACAGGGACGACGTGCTCAAGCGCATGTTGCCGTTTACGCACCACTGACTGAGATCGCCCGCTGAAAGGAACGGCCGATGCGCCTCCCGACACTCTGCCTGGCACTCGCCGCGACGCTGCTCGCCGGCGCCGTACGGGCCGCGCCCGCACCCGCCGCGCAGCCGGCAGCGTCGGCCGCGGGCGGCCGTTTCGTGCTCGACCCCGCCAGGAGCTCGCTGCAATTCACGTTCCTCCAGGCCGGCGCGCAGAACACCGGCCGCTTCCCGCGCTTCACGGTCGCGCTCGACTTCCCGGGCGCCGACCCCGCGGGCGGACGGCTCGAGGTCGCGGTGGACGTCGCCGCGCTCGACACCGGCGACAAGGATCGTGACGAGCTGCTGCGGAGCGAGGAGCTGTTCGCGGTGGCGAAGTTTCCCCAGGCACGTTTCAGCGCCAGCCAGGTCGTGAAGACGGCGTCGGGCTTCGAGGCCGACGGCAAGCTCACGATCCGTGGCGTGACGCGCGATGCCAGGGTGCCCTTCACCTTCCGCGAAGCCACCGAAGGCGGCGCCGCGGCCGCCTACATGGCCGGCAAGACCGTGGTGCGGCGGCTCGACTTCGGTGTCGGTCAGGGCGAGTGGCAGGCCACCGACCAGGCGGGGAACGACGTCACGGTGTCCTTCTCGCTGCGCCTCACGCCCGCGCCGCGCTGAGGCTCCTAGACCGGGGTCCCGTCGCGGCGCGTGAAGGCGCCGCGCGCGTGCGGCGGGCTCCAGATGAGGTCCACCTCGGGATCGGCGTAGTGCCCGACGTCCTGCGGGTCGCGATTGCTCACCTCGAGATACACCGCCGGGCGGCTGCTGCGGTTCACGAGCTGGTGACCGTCGGCGCTGCCCGCTGGAAAGCCGGCACACATCCCGGCCGTGAGCCGCTGCTCGCCCAGCTCGCTGCGCAGCACCACCTCGCCCTCGAGCACGTAGACGAACTCGTCCTCGTGGGTGTGCCAGTGCCGCATCGAGGACTCCTTGCCCGGCGGGAGCGTCGTGCGATTGACGCCGATGCGGGTGAGTCCGAGCGCATCTCCCAGAGGCCGCTTGTCGCGGGGCAGCACGCGCGCGCGGTAGGGCTCGGGATACCCCGAGCGGCTCTCGGCGGGCACCGTATCCGGATCGAGCGCGGGCCTGGTCAGCTGCATGAGCGACTCCTCGCGGCGCGCGGTTGACGCGCCTCAGTTGCTTCGGTGAGCATGCCACAAGCGAAATGCCTGAAATATTCCATGACGTCGGCCACTGCGTAGACGCGGTGCTGCGCCGGGTGGGCGCGCGCGTCGTGCTGGGGATGCCGCTCGGTATCGGCAAGCCCAACCCGCTCGCCAACGAGTTCTACCGCCGCGCGCTGCGCGACTCCTCGATCGAGCTCACCATCCTCACGGCGCTGTCGCTGCTGAGGCCCGTGGCGCGCTCGCCGCTCGAGGCGCGCCTGCTCGAGCCGCTCGTGGCACGCGTGTTCGGCAGCTACGTGGAGCCGGAATACGCCCGCGCGCTGCGCGCCGGCGAGCTGCCCGCCAACATCCGTGTGATCGAGTTCTTCCTCGCTCCGGGTGCCTTCCTCGGCGCGCCACACGCCCAGCGCAACTACCTGAGCGCCAACTACACCCACGTGACGCGCGAAGCGCTCGCGCGCGGCATCAACGTCGTGGCGCAGCTGGTCGCGCGGCGCAGCGTCAACGGCCGGATGACGCTCAGCCTCGGCTCCAACGCCGACATCATGCCCGAGCTGCTGCCGCAGCTCGCCGCGGCGCGCCGCGCCGGGCGCGAGGTCGCGCTGGTCGGCGAGATCCACGCCCAGATGCCCTTCATGACCGGGCACGCGCAGGTCGAGCCCGAGAGCTTCGACTTCCTCGTCGACGACCCGCGCTACGACTTCGATCTGTTCGCACCGCCCAACCCGCCGATCGGCACCGTCGACCACGCCATCGGTCTGCATGCGAGCAGCCTGGTGCGTGACGGCGGCACGCTGCAAATCGGCATCGGCGAGCTCGGCGACTCGCTCGCCTACTCGCTGCTGCTGCGGCATCAGCAGAACGCCGCCTGGACGAGCGCGCTCGCCGCGCTCGGCGGCCGCGACGCCGACGCCCTGATCCGCTCCGAGGGGGGACTCACGCCCTTCAGCCAGGGGGTGTTCGCCTCCACCGAGATGTTCGTCGACCGGCTGCTCGAGCTCTATCGCGCAGGCGTGGTGCGCCGCCGGGCGTACGACAGCCTGCCGCTCGAGCGGCTGCTCGCCGCGGGCGCGACCGCCGAGCGCTTCGATGCGGCGATTCTCGAGCAGCTCACGAGGGTCGGCGTGGGACCCGTCCTGAACGAGGCCGAGTTCGCCGACCTGAGGCGCCACGGGGTGTTCCGCGAGGAGGTCGAGTTCGCCGACGGGCGGCTGCGGGCGCCCGGCGGGGCGTGGCTGCGCGCCGACCTCGGCGACCGGGAGTGCCGCGCGGCGATCGCGGCGCAGTGCCTGGGACGCGAGCTGCGCAACGGCAAGGTGGCGCACGCCGGCTTCTTCATCGGGCCGCGCGGCTTCTACGCGGCGCTGCGTGAGCTCGCCGAGAGCGACCGGCAGCAGATCGACATGCGCGGCGTCGCCTTCATCAACCAGCTGTATGGACCGGATGAGGAGCTGCGCCGCCTGCAGCGCCGCGCGGCACGCTTCGTCAATGCCACCATGATGGTGACGCTGCTCGGGGCGGCCGTCTCGGACGCGCTCGAGAGCGGCCAGGTGGTGTCGGGCGTCGGCGGGCAATACAACTTCGTCGCCATGGCGCACGCGCTCGCGGACGCACGTTCGATCCTGTGCCTGCGCGCCACGCACACGCGCCACGGCCATACCATTTCCAACATCGTGTGGCGCTACGGCCACGAGACGATTCCGCGGCATCTGCGCGACATCGTGGTCACGGAATACGGGGTCGCGGACCTGCGCGGGCGCACCGACGAGGAGATCATCATGGCGCTCCTCGACATTGCGGACTCGCGCTTTCAGGGGGAGCTGCTGGCGCAGGCCCGGGCCGCGGGCAAGATCCGCGGCGGCTATCGGATCCCGGAAGGCAGGCGCGACAATACGCCGGAGCGCCTGGCGCGCGCGCTGCGCACGTACCGTGCGCAGGGACTGTTCAGCGAATACCCTTTCGGCACCGACCTCACCGCCGAGGAGATCGTGCTGGCGCAGGCGCTCAGGTACCTCGACGGGCGCACCGGCAGCCGCTGGGCGAGGCTCACCACCGTGGTTGCGGCGCTCGCCGCGGGTCGACCCGCGCCGCGGCACGCGGCGGCGCTGAAGCGCATGGGCCTCGACCGGCCGGCAAACTCACGCGAGCGGCTGGAGCAGCGCCTGGTCGTCCTCGGGCTCGAGGCGACCGCGCGAGCGGGCCTCGAGGCCTAGCGCTTGCGCCGCGGCGCCGCGCGCCGGGGCGCTCTGGCTTTCTTGCCGGCGGCGCTGGGGCGCGCCGTGGCGCGCTTCCTCGGCGCGGCCTTGCTCGGCGCGGTCTTCCTCGGCGCGGTCTTCTTGGACACGGCCTTCTTGGACACTGCCTTCCTGGCGGCGCGCTTTCCAGCGGTCTTCGGCTTCGCCGCCTTCTTCGACGGCGCCGCGGCCGGTTTGGCAGCAGCCTTCGCGCCCTGGTCCGTGCCGCGCAGCTGCTCGAGGATGGCCGGGTTCTCGAGCGTCGAGACGTCCTGGGTGACCTCCTCGCCGTTCGCCACCGCGCGCAGCAGCCGGCGCATGATCTTCCCGGAGCGCGTCTTGGGAAGATTGTCGGCGAAGCGGATGTCGTCGGGCTTGGCGATCGGACCCAACTGCTCGCTCACCCAGTCGCGCAGCTCCCGGGTGAGGGTGGCGGCGGCGCTCCCGGTGGGGCGCGCGCCGCGCAACACCACGTAGGCGAACACCGACTCGCCCTTGATCTCGTGCGGCTTGCCGACCACGGCGGCCTCGGCGACGCGCGGATTCGCGACCAGCGCCGATTCGATCTCCATGGTGCCGAGGCGGTGTCCCGACACCTTGAGCACGTCGTCGATGCGACCCATGATCCAGAAGTAGCCGTCCTTGTCGCGGTGTGCGCTGTCGCCGGCCACGTATAAGCGCGTGTGGAACTTCGACCAGTAGCCCTCGACGTAGCGCGGGTTGTTGCGCCAGATGGTGCGCAGCATCGACGGCCAGGGCTTGCGGATCACGAGATAGCCGCCCGCGTCGGCGCGCTGCACCGACTCGCCGTGATCGTTGACGATGTCGGCCGCGATGCCCGGGAGCGGCTGCGTGCACGAGCCGGGCTTGGTGGCGGTTACCCCGGGAAGCGGGGAGATGAGGATGGCGCCGGTCTCGGTCTGCCACCAGGTGTCGACGATCGGGCAGCGCCCCTTGCCGATCACGCGGTGGTACCACATCCACGCCTCGGGATTGATCGGCTCGCCGACGCTGCCGAGCAGGCGCAGCTTCGACAGGTCGTACTTCCCGGGTATCTCGTCGCCGAGCTTCATCAGCGCGCGGATCGCAGTCGGCGCGGTGTAGAAGACCGTCACGCCGTGGGTCTCACAGTTCTTCCAGAAGCGTCCGCCGTCCGGCACGGTGGGTGCGCCCTCGTACATCAGGATCGTCGCGCCGGCGGCGAGCGGTCCATAGGCGATGTAGGTGTGGCCGGTGACCCAGCCGACATCCGCCGTGCACCAGAACACGTCGTCGTCGCGCAGGTCGAACACCCACTGGGTCGTGACCTTGGCGCCGAGCAGATAGCCGCCGGTGGCGTGCTGGATGCCCTTCGGCTTGCCCGTCGAGCCCGAGGTGTAGAGGATGAACAGCGCGTGCTCCGCCTCGACCCACTCGGCATCGCACGACGCCGGCTGTCCCTCGACCACCTCGTGCCACCACCGGTCGCGCTCGGCGTCCATGGGAACCGGACGACCGGTGCGCCTGAGAACGATGACCCGCCTGACACTCGGGCAACCGCCCGCCAGCGCGTGATCCGTATTGACCTTGAGCTCCACCGCCGCCCCGCCGCGCCAGCCGCCGTCGGCCGTGATGACGAGCTTCGCCTCGGTGTCCTCGATGCGATCCCTGAGCGCGGGCGCCGAGAAGCCGCCGAACACCACCGAGTGGATGGCGCCGATGCGGTTGCAGGCGTGCATCGCCACCAGCACCTCCGGCACCATCGGCATGTAGATGACGACCCGGTCGCCCTTGGCGATGCCCTGAGCCTTGAGCGCGTTGGCAAAACGGCACACTTCGGCGTGCAGCTCGCGGTAGGAGAGCCGCCGCACATCGCCTGGCTCGCCCTCGAAGATGACCGCGGTCTTGTGGCCGCGCTCGTTCAAATGCACGTCGAGGCAGTTCCACGAGGCGTTGAGGCGCCCGTCGGTGAACCAGCGGTAATTGGGCGCACGCGCCTCATCGAGCGCGACGGTGAACGGCCGGTGCCAGCTGAGCTCCTGTGAGGCGAGATCGGCCCAGAACCCGACGTGATCTTCGGCGGCGCGCTTGCGCAGCGCCTCGAGATCGCGCGGCTTGATGCGCGAGTGCGCCGTGAACTCGGCCGACGGGGGGAAGATGCGCTGCTCGATGAGGACCGACTCGATGTTCTTGTCTGCGGCCGCCATGAATAACCCCTCGGAACGCTCAGGCTTCACCGGCACGGAGCCGGGTACGCAGCATAGCCTCTAACCGTGCGCTTCCGCGAGCAGCCGCTCGATCATGGCGCGCGCCTGCCCGGCGTAGCCGCCGCCGAACAGGTTGGCGTGGTTCAGCACGTGGTACAGGTTATAGAGATCGCGCCTGACGGCGGCTGCGGGCGGCAGCGGCGCCGCCTCCGCATACGCGCGGTAGAAGCGCGGACCGAAGCCGCCGAACAGCTGCGTCATCGCCAGGTCGGTCTCGCGGTCGCCGTAGTAGACGGCGGGGTCGAAGATCGCCGGCTCACCGTCTGCGGTCGCAAACCAGTTGCCGCCCCAGAGATCCCCGTGCAGCAGCGAGGGCGCGCACGCGTGCTGCCCGAGCAGCGCCCCGACCCCCTCGAGCAGCCGCTCGCCGCACTCGCCGAGCAACGGCCCGAAACCATTGGCGACTGCCAGGTCGAGCTGCGGGCGCAGCCGCCGCTCGCGGTAGAACTCCGGCCAGGAGACGAGCTGGCCGTTCGCCTGCGGCGTGGCGCCGATGAAATTGTCGCGCGCGAAGCCGAAGCGCGCGGCCGTCACCCGATGGAGCGCCGCCAACCCCTGGCCGAGCCGGGCCTCGGTGCGCTCACCGGCCGGGCCGCGCTCGAGCCACTCGAGCGCCAGAAACGCATCCTGCGCCGTGGTCCCGCAGGCGAGCACCCGCGGCACCCGCAGCGCCCCGGCGGCAGCGAGCGCCGCGAGCCCCTCGGACTCGGCCGTGAAGGCGCTCGAGCCCTCCCGCGGCGCGACCTTGACGAACAGGAGCCCCGTCTCGCAGCGCCAGGCATAGCCGGTGCTGATGCTGCCGCCGCCGACACGTCGCTCGGGCTGCGGCGCGCAGCGCACCCCGGCAAGCGCGCCGAGCTCACGCGCGATGGCCGCGAGCTGCGCCATCGGGGCGCGTGCACCGGCGCCATGCCCACCAGAGGCCGGCGGAGAACGTGAGCCACCACAGCACCACGAACCATTCGAGATGGCGCTCGACGCTGGCGACTGTGGCCGCCATGACGATCATCGCGGCGCCGCAGCCGACCGTGATCAGCACGGGCGCGGAGCGCGCCAGCTGCGGCAGCCACATCGCCCGCACCAGCCAGCTGTAGGCCAGTGCACCGAACGCCGCGGTCAGTGTGACGACGAGCGTGTCCTCGGCGCGGGAGCCGAGCGTGCGCCCGCCACGCGCGAGGTGAGCCAGGACCGCGTCCCTCGACCACACGCCGGCGTGCGACGCCGCCACGGCGGACGCGGCGCTCAGCACCACGAACAGCGCCCGCCGCGCCGGCACCGCCGGAGCGCGCAGCGCGAGCGCCAGCGTCAGGCCGTAGAGGGCGCCTTCGGTGGCGAAGATCAGGTGGCCCCCGAGGGCAGCCCCGATGGCGAGATCCGCGTGTGCGAGGACCGTCACATACAGCCCCGCCACGACCGCCAGGAGCGCGAAGTGCAGGGGAAAGCTGACGCGCGCGACGCCACCGCTGCAGGCCGTGTCCGCAATCTGCATGGGCTGCGCTTGCTTCAGGCCGCGGGCAGCTGCGCGAGGCGCGCCCCCTGGGCGCGCAGGAACGGCCCGAAGCCGAGCGTGTCGTAGAGGCGCGAGAGCGCCGGCAGATCGGGTGCGCGGCGCGCGAGGCCCGCCGCGCCGACGCCGAGCGGCAGGTCGCAGCTGATGCGGGTGAGTCGCTGGGCGAGATAGACCGCGTCGCGATGCTCGGCGAGGCGTGCCCCGAGGGTCCCGGCGCCGCGGATCTTGAGCAGCGCGACGCGCTCGAGATCCTCGTACAGCTCATCGAGCGAGCCGAAGGCCTTCATGAGCGAGGCCGCGGTGCGGTGCCCGACTCCGGGGACGCCCGGGATGTTATCGGACTCGTCCCCGGCGAGCGCCAGGTAGTCGGCGAAGCGCTCGGGTCGGACCCCGAAGTGGCGCTCGATGTCGTGGTAGCCGAACTGACCGCGCGCGCCGAAGTCCCACAGCACATCCCCGTCGCGCATCAGCTGCGCCAGATCCTTGTCGCGCGTGATGAAGGCGGCGCGCACCCCGGCCGCCCGCATCAGCCGGGCGAGCGTGCCGATGATGTCGTCGGCCTCGTACTCGGGGTAGACGAACTCGGCCAGCCCCAGATGCCGGCACAGCTCGCGGCAGCGGCCGAACTGCTGCGTCAGATCGAGCGGCGGACTGGTGCGATTGGCCTTGTAGGCGGGATAGATGCGCCTGCGGTAGGACTCCTTGCCGCGCTGATCGAAGGCTACCGCCATATGGGTGGGGCGCACCCGCTCGATGAGATCGCCGAGAAAGCGTGCGAAGCCGAACACCGCGTGCGTCGAATTGCCGTCCGCATCGCGCATGTCGGGCAGCATCGAGTGATAGGCGCGGAAGACGTAGACCGAGGCGTCGACCAGGAAGATCACCCCGCGGACTTTAACAGGTCGACGAATCTCTGATTAGGCACATGGAGGTGCCCGCCGCCGCAGGCGGCGAGCGGCGCGCCGAGACCGCGCTCTTGGCGCGCCGCCGCGAGCATGGTGACAGGATGTCCCATGCGAGCATCAATCAAGAAAGGTACGCGCGGATGCGCTCGTGCAGCGGGCTGGTGCGCGGGAAATGCGCCAACAGATATTCCATCTGGTCGGCCAGCACGCGCCGGCCCTTGAGGAAGATGTATTCGGCGTAGGTCGGCGTGAACGGCACGGCGATGAGCTGCATGCGCGCCTGCTCGGGCGTGCGCGAGGCCTTCTGGTTGTTGCAGCGGCGGCAGGCGGCCACCACGTTGGTCCAGATGTCGGTGCCGCCCTGGCTGAAGGGGCGGATATGATCGCGCGACAGGTCGCGCGACGGAAAGCGCAGGCCGCAATACATGCACAGGTACGCATCGCGCCGAAACAGGGTCTGGTTGTTGAGCGGCGGCACGTAGTCGTGGCGCGTATTGCCGGGATTGCCCGTGTGGCCGACGGTCGCGACGATGGAATTCACCTCGAGCACGGTGCGCCTGCCGGTACGCGCGTTGGTGCCGCCGTACAGCTGGTACAGCAGCGAGCCGCATGTGTATGCGACCTGCTCCTGGGTGTAGAGTCGCGCGGCTTCCTTGTAGTCGATCCACTCGAGCGGCATGCCGGCCACGTCCGTGCGCAGCACCAGCTGCGACAGTCCGCGCGCCGCCGGCGTGGCGATCACCGCAAGGTCGTCGAGGAAGTCGGCTCGATCAAGGTCGATCCCGGGCATGGCGCTGTAAGATACGGCACTTTTGTGCAAGAATTCAACACCGCAAGGTCTTAATTAAATTGAAATTTTTCAGTCACGTGGCCGGCCGGCCACGCACTCGCGAAGGGGCCTTTGAATGCCAGTGACGATAGGCGCGCTGCGAGAGAGCGCGCCCCAGGAAACGCGCGTCAGTCTGACTCCGGAAATTGCCGAAAAGCTCGCGAAGGAAGGCGCGCGACTTCTCATCGAGCGCGGCGCGGGCGAGCGCGCCCGCTTTCCGGACGCCGCCTATAAGAATGTGACCTGGGCCGATTCCGCCGCCGCTGTGCTGTCCGCGGCGGACGTGCTGCTCACGGTGCAGCCGCTCACCGTCGAGCAGATCGGTGAGCTCAAGCCGAGCGCCGTCGTGGTCGGCTTCATGCAGCCGTACGCGCGCGCCGCCGAGGTGCGCGCCTACCAGGAGCGCCGCCTCACCTCCTTCGCCATGGAGCTCGTGCCGCGCATCTCGCGCGCCCAGTCGATGGACGCCCTGTCGTCCCAGGCCGCCATAGCCGGCTATAAGGCGGTGCTGATTGCGGCGAATCAGCTGCAGAAGTTCCTGCCGATGCTGACCACCGCCGCCGGTACCATCCGTCCGGCGCAGGTGCTCGTGATCGGCGCGGGCGTCGCAGGGCTGCAGGCGATCGCCACGGCGAGGCGCCTCGGCGCCGTGGTCGAGGCCTACGACGTGAGGAGCGCCACCCGCGAGCAGGTGAAATCCCTCGGCGCCAGGTTCGTCGAGACCGGCGTGAGCGCCGAGGGGAGCGGGGGCTACGCCCGCGAGCTCACCGCGGAGGAGCGGGCGAAGCAGCAGGAAGCGCTCGATGCACGCATCGCCGTGGCGGATGCCGTGGTCACCACCGCCGCCGTTCCCGGCAGGCCGGCGCCGAAGATCATCTCGCGCGCCGCGGTCGAGCGCATGCGCCCGGGCTCGGTCGTGGTCGACATCGCCGCCGAGCAGGGCGGCAACTGCGAGCTCACCCGCGCGGGGGAGGTGCTCGAGCACCAGGGCGTGAAGATCGCCGGCCCGGTGAACCTCGCGGCCGAGCTCGCCTACAACGCGAGCGAGATGTACGCGCGCAATCTGTTCAACTTTCTCAAGCCCGCCCTCGCCAAGGGGGAGCTGGCGATCGACTGGAACGACGAGGTGTTCGCGCAGTCGTGCCTGACGCGCGACGGGGCGATCAAACACGAGCCGACGGCCAAGGCGCTCGGGAGCTGACATGACCGGAATGGTGGCACTCTATATCTTCATGCTCGCGGCCTTCACCGGCTACGAGGTCATCTCGCGCGTGCCGGTGATCCTGCACACGCCGCTCATGTCGGGCTCGAACTTCGTGCACGGCATCGTGCTGGTGGGCGCGATGGTCGCGCTCGGCAGCGCCACGACGCCGCTCGAGAAGGTCATCGGCGTCATCGGCGTGTTCCTCGCGGCCGGCAACGCCGTCGGCGGCTACGTGGTGACCGAGCGCATGCTCGAGATGTTCAAGTCGAGCGGACAACGCGCGCAGAAAGGGTCGCACTGATGCCGGCCTGGTTCTCGGCGGGGCTCGCGATCCAGGCGAGCTACTTCGTCACTGCGGTGCTGTTCATCATGGGCCTGAAGCGCATGAGCTCGCCTGTGACGGCGCGCAGCGGCATCCTCTGGGCGGGCGCCGGCATGGGCGTGGCGACGCTGGTCACCTTCCTCTATCCGGGAATGACCAATTACGGGCTGATCCTGCCGGCGATGCTCATCGGCGGCGGGCTCGCCTGGTGGAGCGGCAAGCGCGTCGCCATGACCGACATGCCGCAGATGATCGCGCTCTACAACGGCATGGGCGGCGGGGCGGCGGCGGCGATCGCGGCGGTCGAGCTGTACCGCGGAGGGGCCGAGGGCTACGTGACGGTATCGCTCGCGGTGGCGGGCGGCATCATCGGCGCGGTGTCCTTCTCCGGCAGCGCCATCGCCTTCGGCAAGCTCCAGGGGCTCATCACCCGCAGCGTCCGCTTCGCCGGCCAGCAGATCCTCAACCTGCTGCTGCTGGCGGCGGCGCTGGTACTCGGCGTGCTGGTGGCCGCCCACCTGAACGCGAGCCCTGCGGTGATCACGGGCCTGTTCGTGCTGGCGCTGGTGCTCGGCGTCACGATGACGCTGCCGATCGGCGGCGCCGACATGCCGGTCGTGATCTCGCTCTACAACGCACTCACCGGACTCGCGGTCGGGCTCGAGGGGTTCGTGCTCGACAACGCCGCGATGATCATCGCCGGGACCGTGGTGGGCTCGGCGGGCACACTGCTGACGCAGCTGATGGCCAGGGCGATGAACCGCTCGCTCGGCAACGTGCTGTTCTCGGGCTTCGGCGACACCGGCGGCGAGGCGACCGGAGAGGTCACCGGGAGCCTCAAGCCCATCGAGGCGTCCGACGCTGGCGTGATGATGGCCTTCGCCAACAAGGTGATCGTGGTGCCGGGCTATGGCATGGCGGTCGCCCAGGCGCAGCACAAGATCTGGGAGCTGGTGCAGCTGCTGATCGAGCGCGGCGTCACCGTGCGCTTCGCGATCCACCCGGTGGCCGGGCGCATGCCGGGCCACATGAACGTGCTGCTCGCGGAAGCCGGCGTGCCCTACGACCTGATCTCCGACCTCGACGAGATCAACGCCGAGTTCGAGACCGCGGATGTCGCGCTCATCATCGGCGCCAACGACGTGGTGAATCCCGTGGCACGCACCGACAAGTCGAGCCCGATCTACGGCATGCCGATCCTGAACGCCGACAAGGCGAAGAACGTCATCGTCATCAAGCGGGGCAAGGGCGCCGGGTTCTCCGGCATCGAGAATGCGCTCTTCTACCTCGACAACACCCGCATGCTGTACGGCGACGCGCAGAAGGCCGGAGCTGAGCTCATCGCGGCAGTGAAGGCCGTCGGCTGACTTGAAGAAACGGTGGCCGCCGCCCCGGAGCGCGGCGGGCTGAGAGGAGGTCTCGCCATGCAGCGCAGGAATCTCGTGAAACTGGCCGTGGCCGCGCCGCTCGCGGCGAGCCTACCGGCGCGACTCGCGGCGCGCGTCATGTCGCCCTTCGCGCGCGTGCGTCCCGGCGATCCCTACTGGCCGAAGCCCGCGCAATGGGCCGAGCTGGCGGCCGCGGTCGGCGGCAATCTCCTCGAGCCGCGTGCCCTGTTCGCGCCCTGCGCCGCCGACGCCGCAAGCGCCGCGTGCGGCGAGGTTGCGCAGAATCTGCGCAATCCCTTCTACATCGGCGACCAGCCGGCCGGCACCCAGGTCTCGGGCTGGCTCGATGCCTGGACACCCGCGCCGAGCGCCTATGCGATCAGGGTCCGCAACGCCGAAGACGTCGCGCGTGCGGTGAGCTTCGCGCGCGCCCACAACCTGCGCGTGGTGGTGAAGGGCGGCGCCCACAGTTATCTCGGCACCTCCAACGCGCCCGACTCGCTCCTCATCTGGACGCGCGCGCTCAACGAGGTCCGGCTGCACGACGACTTCGTCGGCGCGGGCTGCGCCGGCAGGATGGCCCCGACGCCGGCGGTCTCGCTCGGTGCCGGCTGCATGTGGGCCGATGCCTATGCCGCCGTCACTACCCGAGGCGCTCGCTACGTCCAGGGCGGCGGCTGCACCTCGGTCGGTGTCGCCGGGCTCGTCCAGTCGGGCGGCTTCGGCAGTTTCTCCAAGGCCTTCGGCAACGCCGCCGCGGGCCTCATCGAGGCCGAGGTGGTCACCGCCGACGGGCGGGTGCGGGTCGTCAATGCCTGCCAGGACCCGGATCTCCTCTGGGCCCTGAAGGGAGGCGGCGGTGGCACGTTCGGCGTGGTGACGCGCCTCACGCTGCGCACCCACGTGCTGCCGGATTACGCCGGCAGCGCCTGGGGCACGATCCGGGCGAAGAGCGATACGACCTTCCGCGCGCTGATCGCGCGCTTCGTGGCCCACTATGCCGAGCGGCTCGCCAACCCGCACTGGGGCGAGCAGGTCAAAGTGAAGAGCGACAACTCACTCGAGATCTCGATGGTGCAGCAGGGGCTCAGCCGCGAAGAGTCGCGCGCGGCCTGGCAGTCGTTCTTCGACTGGGTGAGCGCTTCCGCCGATTACGAGGTGACCGATCATCTCGGCGCGAGCGGCGGCCACAAGATGCAGAGCTGGTGGGAGGTCGCAGGCAACTCCAGCATGATTCAGGACAAGCGGCCCGGGGCTTCGCCCGATCACGGCTACTGGCAGGGCGACCAGGATCAGGTGGGTGCCTACCTCCACGGCTACGACTCGCTGTGGCTGCCCGCGGCGCTCCTCGAGAGCGCCTCCCGGACGCGCCTCACGGATGCGCTCTATGCCGCCTCCCGGCACAAGGAGGTGGGGCTGCATTTCAACAAGGGACTCGCGTTCGCCGCGCCCGCCGCCATCGAGGCCTCGCTCGGCACCGCCATGAATCCCGCGGTGACCCAGGCCTTCGCGCTCGCCATCATCGCCGACGGCGAGCGCCCCTCCTATCCCGGCGAGTCGCGGCCGCCCATGGATCTCGAGGCGGCGCACCGCGACGCACGCGCGATCGACGCGGCGACTGCGGAGCTCGCCAGGGTCGTACCGGGGGCCGGCTCCTACCTCTCCGAGAGCAACTTCTTCAACGAGCGCTGGCAGGAGGCGTACTTCGGCAGCAATTACCGGCGCCTCAAATCGATCAAGAGGCGCTACGACCCGGAAGGCCTCTTCATCGTGCACCACGGCGTCGGCAGCGAGGACTGGAGCCCGGACGGCTTCACGCGGCTGAAGTGAGCGAGGCGCCGCGCCGCATGTACGAGACCCGCCGCAACCCGCCGCTGTCGCACCGGCACTTCGCGCTGCGGCTGGCGCGGCACTTCGCGCTCGCGGTGCTGCTGCTCGCGCTGTCGCTCGCACTCGGCATGGCCGGGTACGAGCACTACGAGAGTCTCCCCTGGCGCGATGCCTTCCTCAACGCCGCGATGCTGCTCGGGGGCATGGGACCGGTGAACAATCCGGTCACGCCCGCGGGGAAGCTGTTCGCCGGCTTCTATGCCCTGTACGCCGGGCTGGTGTTCATCATCACGGCGGGCATCATGCTCGCCCCGGTGGTGCACCGGATGCTGCATGTTTTCCACTGCGACGAGCGCGACCGATGAGCACACCGCGACCACGCCGGAGATCGAGGACCACCGCGACCGGCGCCGCACTGCTGGCACTCGCAGCCCTGCTGCTCGATTCGGCAGCGGCACTGGCCGCGGCGAAGACCGCGCCGCCACCCAGGGCGCAGACGACCGCGGAGGTGCTGGCGGCCTCCTCGCCCTCGGACTGGCGGGCGCTCGATCCCGAGCGGACCCTCTACCTCGAGCTCCCCGCGGGAAGGGTCATCATCGAGCTCGCGCCGGTGTTCGCGCCGCACCACGTGGAGAACGTCGTGGCGCTCGCGCGCGAGCAGTACTTCGACGGGCTCGCCATCATGCGTGCGCAGGACAACTACGTCGTGCAGTGGGGAGATCCCGACGGGAAGAAGCCGCTGCAGAAGGCGCAGCGCACCCTGCCCGCGGAGTTCGAGCGGCCGCTGCGCGGTCTCACCGTGACGCGCCTCACCGACCCCGACAGTTACGCGCCGCTGGTGGGATTCATCGGCGGCTTCCCGGTGGCCGCCGACCCGCTGATCGGCCGTGCATGGCTGGTGCATTGCTACGGCATGGTCGGCGCAGGGCGTGACAATGACGTCGACTCGGGCGGCGGGACGGAGCTCTACGTCGTCATCGGCCAGGCGCCCCGGCATCTCGACCGCAACGTGACGCTGCTCGGGCGCGTGGTGCGCGGCATGGAGCTCCTGTCGGTGATGCCGCGCGGGAGCGGTGCGCTCGGCTTCTACGAGCAGCCGGCCGAGCGCACGCCGCTGCGGACGCTGCGCGTCGCGGCCGATCTCCCCGAGGCCGAGCGCACCGCGCTCGAGGTGCTCAAGACCGACACCGCGACCTTCAGCGCCTACGTCGAGGCGCGCCGCAACCGTCACGAGGAGTGGTTCAAGGTGCCCGCCGGCCGGATCGATGTGTGCAACGTCCCGCTGCCCGCGCGGGACGCGAAGGTGAGACAACGCTAAGGTCGTTTCGGCGGCGGGTGCGCGCCGTGCGGCTTCTGCCGCTGCGCGCGCGCATGCTCGATCATCTGCTGACGCTGCTCGGGTGTCGCGTTGCGCCACTGCTGGCGCAGCAGCTGCCGCTGCTCCGGCGGCAGCTGCTGGAAGCGGTGAAAGTTCTGCCGCACTGCCTCCTGCTCATGCGGCGGCAGCGCCTGGAAGCGCTGCCAGCGATCCCGCAGCGCGCGCCGCTGCTCCGGAGGCAGCGACTGCCAGCGCGAGAAGCGATCGCGCGCCTGATCGCGCTGCTCGGGCGACATCGACAGCCAGCGCTCGCTGCCGCGGGCCAGCGCCTGCTGCCGCTCGGGGGGCAGGCTCCCCCACTGATTGGCCATCGGGCCGAGGAGCTTCTGCTGCTCGGGCGAGAGGCTCGACCAGGCCGTCGGAGCGGGCGCGCTCGAGGGCGCGGCCGGCGCAGCCGCGGGCGAGGTCTCCTGGGCGAAGGTGGGTGCCGCTGCGGCGAGCAGCACGGCGGCGCAGAGCGCGAGCACCCGGGTATCGAGGGTCATCGGGCTACCCATTGTTCTTGTCTCCGGGGGAGGTCGGCGCCTGGGCCGGAGCCGGCGGTGGTGATGGCGGGGGCCGCGTGCCGCCGCTGGCCGTCGGCCGCGCGGTTTTCACCGGAGTGGGCTGCGAGAGGTAGTTCGGATTCACTTCCGACAGACGGTCGACGCTGCCGAGGAACTCGAGGAATCCCGCGGCGGGCGCCTGGCCCGCGGCAGGACGGCTGGTATCGTCCGAGCGGCCGACGGCGCTGCCGAGCGTGAGTGCGCTCAGCATCGCGATCGCAGCGGCGCGATAGGACCACATCAGCTGTTGCTCTCGGCACCACCATCGGACTGTGCGGCCGCCCATTCGTAGAACGAGCCGTCCCATTCCTCCATCAGGTCGATCGAGTCTTTGTCGGTCAGCAGATCCATGTCCTCGACGACGGCATGCTGCGCGTCGAACGCCAGTGCAGGCGAGCGCTCGGGCGCGCGGTGCCAGAGCACCACGGCCACCAGCAGCGCCGCAGCCGCCGCGCCCGCGGCCGGCATGAGCGCGAAGCCCTGCCACCAGGAAGGACGGCGCGCGGGCGCTGCCTGGAGTGCGGCATGGCGCGCCTGGTTCAAGCGAGAGCGCGTGCGCGCATCGATCCGGCGCACGCTCTCCTCGAGCACCGTGCGCGCGTTGCGCTCGAACTCCGTCAGTGTGTCATCGGGCCCGCTCATAGGTAGAGCTCTCCGAGTTGCGCGCGCAGTGTCTGCACTGCGCGAAAGTAATGGGTCTTGACGCTGCCCTCCGAGCAGCCCATCGCCGCCGCCGTCTCCGCCACGTCGAGCCCCTCGAGCGTGCGCAGCAGGAACGCCTGCCGCTGCCGGGGCGGCAGAGCCTCGAGCGCCTGCTCCAGCGCCCCCATCGCCTCGGCGAGCTCGAGCCGGCGCACCGGCTGCGGCTCGGCGCTCGGGGCCTGGGCCACGGGATCGAAGTCCTCGTCGTCGTCCTCGCCGCGGATCGGGAGCCAGGCCATGACGCGGCCGCGCACCGTGCGCCGGCGCTGCATGTCACGAATGCGGTTCTCGAGTATCCGGTAGAAGAGCGGCTTCCACTGCTCGGCCGGACGATCGGCGTAGGCCCGCGCCAGCTGCATCATCGCGTCCTGGACCGCATCGAGGGCGTCATCCTCGTGCCTCAGCGCCGCCTGGGCGATCTTGAAAGCCTTCAGCTCGACGCCGGCCAGGAACTGGTTCAGCGCTCGGGTTCGCGTCTGCTCTTCGGGGTCCGACAGATCCACGTCGCCGTGTAGTGCGGCCGGCATGCTATAAGGCGACGCGAGCGTAGCAAACTCGGGCATGGCCTGTATAACGCGCGCACGCCCGACGCGGTTGACGCCTGCCTCCAGCGCAAGTCACTGATTTGGCTCATCTGTGAGACCTGCTCCTCAGTTCGTCCAGGTGGCGGTCGATACGCCCCTGCGCCGACTCTTCGACTACCTGCCGCCGGCCGGGGCGGAGGGTGCCCCGGCGCCGGTGCCGGGCATGCGGGTGCGGGTGCCCTTCGGCCACCGCCGTCTGATCGGCGTGGTGATGGGCGCGGCGGATTCCTCCGCGCTCGCGCCGGAGCGCCTGAAAGCCCTTCTCGAGGTGCTCGACCCGCGGCCGGTGCTCGACGCGGCGACCCTCGAGCTGGTGCAGTGGGCGGCAGACTACTACCACCATCCGATCGGGCAGGTACTCGCGAGCGCGTTGCCGAAGGCGCTGCGGCTCGGGGCGAGGCTCCTCGCCACCGAGGAGTACTGGACGGCGAGCGCTGCGGGTCGCGGGGCTCTCGGCGGCGGTGAGCCGCGCCGCGCGGCGAAGCAGCGCGCGCTGCTCGAGTTCGTCGTCTCGCGGGGCGGCTCGGCATCCGCCGAGGCCCTCGGCGGACAATCCGCCCACTGGCGCGAGGCCGCCCGTGCACTCGCGGCGCGCGGCTTTCTCAGCCGCGAGGACCGCACCGTTACGCACGCCGCACAGCCGGTGCGAGTGCGCGCCGCCGGCCCCACCCTGCTGCCCGAACAGCGCGATGCGGTCGAGCAGGTGACGGCGGCCGCGGGAGCTTTCGCGGCCTTCCTCCTCGAGGGGGTCACGGGCAGCGGCAAGACCGAGGTGTACCTGCGCCTCACGGAGGAGACTCTGAGGCGGGGGCGGAGCGTGCTGGTACTGGTGCCGGAGATCGGGCTCACGCCGCAGCTGGTCGGCCGTTTCCGCGCTCGCTTCGAGGCGCCGCTCGCGGTGCTGCATTCGGCGCTCACCGACCAGGAGCGCCTCGCCGCGTGGCGCGCCGCCTCGAGCGGCGAGGCCCGCATCGTGCTCGGCACGCGCTCGGCCGTATTCGCTCCTCTCGCCGACCTCGGCCTCATCGTGGTCGACGAGGAGCACGACGCCTCCTTCAAGCAGCACGAGGGGGCACTGCGCTACTCGGCGCGCGATCTGGCAGTCGTGCGGGCGCGACTCGCGCGGGTGCCGGTGCTGCTCGGCTCCGCAACCCCCTCGCTCGAGACGCTGCACAACGTCGCGGGCGGCCGTTACACGCGGCTGCGGCTCCTGCGCCGCCCGGGCGAGGCGCGGCCGCCGCGCCTCGCGCTCATCGATCTGCGCTCGAGCGCGCTCGAGTCGGGGATCTCGACTCCGGCGGCGCTCGCCATCGAGCGGCACCTCGCCGCGGCCGGCCAGGTGCTGGTGTTCCTCAATCGCCGCGGTTTCGCGCCGACGCTGCTGTGCACGGCGTGCGGCTGGATCGCCCCGTGCCGCGACTGCGACGCGCGTCTGACGGTGCATCTGGCCGCGGGACGGCTGCGCTGTCATCACTGCGGAGCCGATGCGCCTCTGCCGGCGCGCTGCCCGCAGTGCGGCTTCGCCGTGAAGCCCGTCGGCCAGGGGACCGAGCGCATCGAGGCGGCGCTCGCGACGCGCTTCCCGGGCATTCCCATCGTGCGGCTCGACCGCGACGTGGTGCGCCGGCGTGGCGATCTCGACGAGGTCGTGCGGCGCATGTCGACGGGTGAGGCGCGCATCCTCGTCGGCACGCAGATGGTCACCAAGGGTCACGACTTCCCGAATGTCACTCTCGTCGTGGTGCTGAACGCGGACCAGGGACTCTTCAGCAGCGACTTCCGCGCGCCCGAGCGCCTGGCGCAGACCATCGTGCAGGTCGCGGGGCGCGCCGGCCGCGGGGCGCGCGCCGGCGAGGTGCTGATCCAGACCGAGTTTCCCGAGCACCCGCTGCTCGCGAGCCTGCTCGCGCGCGGCTACGACGGCTTCGCGGAGGCCGCGCTCGCCGAGCGGCTCGAGGCGGCCTGGCCGCCCTTCAGCCGCCTCGCGGCCGTGCGCGCCTCCGCCAGGACGCCGCAGGCGGCGCTCGGCTTCCTCACCGAGGCACGCGCCTCGGCCCGCGACCTGCCGCGCGGTGTGCGGCTCTTGGGTCCGGTGCCTGCCGCGATGGCGAGGCGCGCCGGACGCTACCACGCGCAGCTCCTCATCGAGAGCGCGGAGCGCCCGCCGCTGCATCGGTTCCTCGACGCCTGGCTCCCGGGCGTCGAGGGTTTGAGGAGCGCGCAGCGCGCGCGCTGGGCGCTCGACGTCGACCCGCTCGAGCTCTTCTGAGCCTGAGACGGCTGGTACACTCAGCCGATCTTGAAGCAGGAACTCGAGCAGCTGCTGCTGGCCGCACTCGCGAAGCTCGCCGGCGGCGGCGTGCTCGGCGAAACACCGTCCGCATCGGTCGTGACGGTCGAGCGTACGCGCGAGGCGCAGCACGGCGACTTTGCCAGCAACGTGGCGCTGCGCCTGGCGAAGGCCGCGCGCCGTGCGCCGCGCGAGCTCGCCGCGGCGATCGTCGCGGCGCTGCCGGAGAGCCCGCTGCTGGCGGGCGCCGAGGTCGCAGGGGCCGGCTTCATCAATTTCCGCCTGAGCGCGCGCGCCTACGCCCACGAGCTCGCGACGCTACACGCGCGCGGCGCGGACTACGGCCGCAGCCGCCTGGGTGCGGGCGAGCGCGTGCTGGTCGAGTTCGTATCCGCCAACCCGACCGGGCCGCTGCACGTCGGCCACGGGCGCCAGGCGGCCTACGGCGCCACGCTCGCCAACATCCTCGCGGCGGTCGGCTTCGCCGTCGAGCGCGAGTACTACATCAACGATGCCGGCCGCCAGATGGACATCCTCGCGGTCAGCGCCTGGGTGCGCTATCTCGAGCTTTGCGGGGAGCAGCTGCCTTTTCCGGAGAATGGCTACCGCGGCGACTACGTGCGCGCGCTGGCGCAGGACCTCAAGTCCGCCGCGGCCGAGGCGACGCTGCGGCGGCCGGCCGCCGCGGTGCTCGCGGGTCTGCCGCCCGACGCGCCGGCGGGCGACAAGGAGGCCTACATCGATGCGCTCATCGCACGCGCGCGCGAGCTCCTCGGGCGGGAGGGCTTCGGGGAGGTGCTCGAGCTCGCCCTCGAGGCGATGCTCACGGACATCCGTGACGATCTCGGCGAGTTCGGCGTAACTTTCGACCACTGGTGCTCGGAGCGCGCGCTCGCCGACTCGGGCGCCATCGACCACGCGCTCGCCGTGCTCGAGCAGCAGCAACGGCTGTATCGCCAGGAAGGCGCGCTGTGGTTCCGCGCCAGCGAGTTCGGCGACGAGAAGGACCGCGTGGTGGTGCGCGAGAACGGCCAGAAGACCTACTTCGCCTCCGACATCGCCTATCACCTGAACAAGCGCGAGCGCGGCTTCGCGCACCTCATCGACGTGCTGGGCGCCGACCACCACGGCTACGTCGCGCGGGTGCGCGCCGGGCTGGCCGCCATGGGCGAGCCGCCGGATTCCCTCGAGGCGCCCCTGATCCAGTTCGTGAGCCTGTTCCGCGGCGCCGAGAAGATCCCCATGGGCAAGCGCGAGGCGCAGTTCGTCACGCTGCGCCAGCTGCGCACCGAGGTGGGGAACGACGCCTGCCGCTTCTTCTACCTCATGCGCAGCCACGACCAGCCGCTCGACTTCGATCTCGAGCTCGCCAAGTCGCGCAGCAACGAGAATCCCGTCTACTACATCCAGTACGCGCACGCGCGGGTGGCGAGCGTCATGAAGCAGCTCGGGGCACGCGGCCTCACCTTCGACCGCGACGCCGGACTCGCCGCCGTCGCGAGCCTCACCGACGGCCACGAGCAGGCGGTGCTGCGGGCGCTGGCGCGCTACCCCGAGGTGCTCGAGCAGGCGGCGCTCAACCGCGCGCCCCACGCGCTGGTGCACTATCTGCGCGAGCTGGCCAACACCTTTCATACCTACTACAACGCGCAGGTGTTCATCGTCGAGGAGGCGCCGCTGCGCAACGCGCGCCTGGCACTCGTGCTCGGCGTGCAGCAGGTGGTGCGCAACGGCCTCGAGCTCCTCGGCGTGTCCGCGCCCGAGAGCATGTGAGCGCGCCGCGGACCATGGCGAGACTCACCGCCCGCGACTACAAGGGACCCAGGCGCCGGACGCTCGATCCCGGGCGCTGGCGCGAATTCGGCTACGGGCTGCTGGTCGGCCTGGGTCTGGCGGCGCTCGCCTTCGCCTACCTCACGGGCGGCCGCCACAAGGCGCCCGAGCTCGCGGATGCCCCACGCCCCGATCCGCACCGCGCCGCGCCGACGGACGATCCGGCCGCCGGCGGCGGCGGCAAGCCGGCGGAGAAGTACGACTTCTACCAGATGCTGCCGAATTTCGAGGTGGTGGTCCCGGAGAAGGACAAGGACGTCAAACGCGACCAGCCCGCCGCCGCGGCCATCGAGCGCCCCGGCGTGTACGTGCTGCAGGCCGGCTCGTATCGCAACGAGCCGGACGCCGAGCGCGTGCGGGCGCAGCTGAAGCTCCAGGGGGTCGACGCCAAGGTGCAGCGGGTAGCGGTCGACGCCGACGTATGGCATCGCGTGCGTATCGGTCCGATCACCGACCTCGCCGAGCTCAACAGGGTGCGCAAGCAGCTGCAGGCTGCGGAGGTCGATGCGCTCGTGATCCGCGTCGGCGACGAGAGCCTCAGCGCCGACGCCGGCGGCGCGGCGCCGAAGGCCGCCGCGGCCTCTCCCGCGGCGGTGCGCGCCGCGCGACCTCGACCGAGCGGCGCGCCCACTCGGTGAGCTCGAGCGCGTCCTCCAGCACCTCCGCCGGCGCCTCGTAGTAGCTCATGCTGAGCCCGGGTCGGTCGGCGTAAGGCCGGAATGGCTGGGCCGCGCGGGCCGTGTAGTCGCCGCGGTTCGAGTCGTCGACGCGCAGATACAGCGTGTCCTCTGCGATCAGGCCGAAGAAGAACTCCTCGCAGTACAGCCCGGCGCCGCCGAACATGCGCCGCGAGCTGACCTCTCCCAGCCGCGCCAGCTGCTCGAGCACGTACGCGAGGAAGTCGGCGCTGACTGTCACGGAGCCTGATCAGTCCTCGCTGATGTTCCTGAAGTCGACGCCCAGCGAGCGGAGCTTGCGGTACAGGTGCGTGCGCTCCATGCCGACGCGCTTGGCGAGTTGCCCGACCTTGCCGTTGCAGAGCTGCAGCTGCTGCTGAAGGTAGGCCCGCTCGAACTGCTCGCGCGCCTCGCGCAGCGGCAGCGCCAGCAGGTCCTGCTTCACCAGCGGCTCGTCGGACGGTGTCTGCACGGCGAGCTCGCGCTCGATCTCTTCGAGGCGGATCTCCTCGCTCCCGCCGTGGATCAACAGGCGGTGCACCAGGTGACGCAGCTCGCGCACGTTGTCCGGCCAGGGATAGTTGCGCAGCCGGTTCTGCGCCGCGACGCTGAAGCGCCGGAACGGCAGCCCCTCGGTGTCGACCACCCGATCGACGTGATGGCGCAGCAGGTCCGGGACATCCTCGGCGTACTCGCGCAGCGGCGGCACGCGCAGGATGAGCACGTTCAGGTGCGCCAGCAGGTCGCGGCGCAGCCGTTCCCCGCCCACGCGCTGCTCGATCCCGGGCTGCGCCGAGGAGATCAGCCGCGCACGCACCGGCACCGCCTCCGCGCCTCCGAGGCGCGTGAACTGCCCCGATTCGAGCACGCCGTACAGCAGCCGCTGCGCGCCGGGCGGCAGGTCGTCGATCTCGTGGATGAACAGCGACCCCTCGCCCGCCTGCTCGAGCAGCCCCTCCTCGCGCGCGCCGTTGGCGTGCTCGCGGCCGAAGAGGCGCGCTTCGGCGTCCGCCTCGCGCAGCGTGCCGGCGATCAGCGCGACGAACGGCGCCGTGGCGCGCGGCCCCTGCTCGTGCACGTAGCGCGCCATGGCTTCGCGGCCCGAGCCCGGCTCGCCGATGAGCAGCAGCGGTGAGGGATTGCCCGCCATCTGCTGCAGCTCGGCGCGCAGCTGCTGCATGAGGCGGCTCTTGCCGATCGGCGCGTTGAGCGCCGCACCGAGGAGCTTGCCGGACTGGCGGTGGCGCCGCCCCGCATCGAGCGCGCGCTCCACGGTGCGCAGCAGCTTGGCGAGCGACAGCGGCTTCTCGACGAAGTCGAAGGCGCCGAGCCGGGTGGCCTCGACCGCGGTCTCGACCGTCCCGTGACCCGACATCATCACCACCGGGCACGCGTCGGCCGCGCCCGCCGACCACTCGCGCAGCAGCGTGATGCCATCCACGTCCGGCATCCAGATGTCGAGCAGCACCAGATCCGGGTTCTGCCGGGCGCGCGAGGCGCGTGCCTGCGCGGCGTTGGCCGCGACGTCCACCTCGTAGCCTTCCTCGGAGAGGATCTCCTTGAGGAGGCCGCGGATGTCCGCCTCGTCATCGACCACGAGAATGTGTGGGTTGCTCATGCCCTTTCCCTCCGCAATTGCTCACGCCGCTCGCGCGCGCCGCCGGCGGCGGAGCGGGTGCTGTCGATCACCGGCAGCACGACGTGTACGCGGGCGCCGCCTTCGGGACGGTTGTCGGCGTCGATCCGCCCGCCGTGCTCCTCGACGATCTTCTTGACGATGGCGAGCCCGAGACCGGTGCCTTTCGGCTTGCTGGTGACGTACGGATCGAACACGCGGCCGAGGAGCTCGCGCTGGAATCCCGGCCCGTTGTCGCTGACGGTGACGCCGGCATAGTCGGCGTCGGCGCCGCTCTCCAGGCGGCTCTCGATCTCGAGCGCCGGCTGCGCGGTGCCTTCGAGCGCTTCCAGCGCGTTGGTCACCAGGTTGTTGAGAATCTGGCGCACGCGCCCGCGGTCCGCCTCGATGCCCTCGAGACGCGGATCGAGATCGAGGCGGATGCGGGTGCGCGGGGCCTGCGAGCGGTACAGGTCCGCTACCTCGCTGACCAGCTGATTCAGGCTGAAGCGCGTGATGTGCATCTCCGGCGCCCGGGCGTACTCGCTGAAGGCATTCACCATCTGCTGCATGGTCTCGACCTGCTGCACGATGGTGCGCGTGCCGCGCTCGAGGATCTCGGCGTCGCGCTCGTTCATGCCGGCGAGCAGGCGCCGGCGCAGCCGCTCGGCCGACAGCTGGATGGGAGTGAGCGGGTTCTTGATCTCGTGGGCCAGGCGCCGCGCGACCTCGCCCCAGGCGGCATCGCGCTGCGCCGCAAGGAGCGCGGTGATGTCGTCGAAGACGATGACGAAGCCCATGTCGCGGTCCTCGCCCGGCAGCGGCGTGCAGGCGCACATGAGCGTGCGTCGGCCCGCGGCGCTGTCGAGATCGAGCTGCTCGCGCCACTCCTCGCGCCCGGCCGCGAAACGCACCGCGAGCGCGCCGACGAACTGTCCGAGCCGCTCGTTGCCGGCGGCGAGCTCGGGCAAGGGCCGGCCGGTGGCGGCGGCGAGCTCGGTGCCGAGGATCGCCCCGGCCGCCTGGTTCGCCATACGCAGCGTCATGTTGCGATCGATCGCCACGACGCCGGTGGAGAGGCGCGCCAGAATGATCGCGAGCCGCTCGCGCTCGCGCTCGACCGCCTGCTGGCTGTGCTGCGCCTCGGCGCGCGCGCGCTGCAGCCGCTTGGTCATGTCGTTGAAGGAGTGCACCAGGAAACCCATCTCGTCGCGCGAGGGCAGCGGCAGGCGCTTGGCGAAATCGCCCTTGCCGACCGCGCGCGTCCCCTCGATCAGATCCTGCACCGGGCGCACCAGGCGCTGCGCCGAGAAGATGGCGCCGTAGATGGCGGCCAGCATGGCGAGCAACAGCACGAGCGTGAGCGTCAGGCTGAAGCTGTACTTGAGCGGCTGGCGCATCGCGGCGAGATTGCCGTACTGCGAGTAAGTGCCCTGCACCGCCTCGGAGAGCGCCGCGAGCTGTGCCGGCACGCCGTAGATGGCGACGACGAAGCGCGGATCGTTGCCGGCGGCCGAAGTCGCGAGCGGTGCGGCGGTGCGGATCAGGTAGCGCCCGCTCGCCTGGGGCTCGAGGCTCACATAGGCGAGCCCCTGGCTCACCTGGCGCACCAGGTCCTGGGGCGGCGCCGCGGGCAGCGCCTCGAGCGGGTTCTCGAGGCTCGCCGCGAGGATGCGTCCGTGCGGGCCGAACAGCGCGATCTCGAGCGCCTCGCTGCTGTGCCGCTCGGCGTCGAGCTGGGCCTGCACCGCCGCGGGCGCGAGGGGCGCGATCGAGCGGGCCAGCTCCTCGGTGCGGCGCGAGTACTCGCGCATGCGCAGCCCGAGCGCGGCGCGCGACAGCACCACCGCGTCGTTGAGCCCCTGCTTCACCTCCACGGTGAACCAGCTGTCGATGCCGCGGTTGAGGAACTCGAGCGAGGAGAGGTACACGATCAGCAGCGGTGCGATCACCAGCGCGCCGAAGATGCCGACGGTGCGCGCGGTGAGGCGCGAGCCCGGCACGTGCGCGCGGTAGTCGCGCACCAGCCCCCACAGGCGGCGCACCACCAGCACCGTGAGCACCAGCACCGCGCAGGCGTTGAGCACCACGATCCACCACTGCAGCCGCGCGAACTCGGCCGAGTTCTGCACGCTCTGGGCGAGCAGCGCGAAGGCGGCGAGGCCGGTCACGCCCCAGAAGACGATGAGCGCGACCATCGACAGGCGCGCGCGCCGCTGCGACCGCGGGGCTACACCGGCAGTGTCCATGTGTACCACTCGCTCTGGCGGGCCCAGTCGTCGGTCCAGAACAGCAGCGCCCGCAGCGATGCCGGCAGGCGGCCGCGGCGTACGCCGGCCCGCACGCTGATCGTGTAGCTGCCCCCGTCGAGCTGCGGCTCCACGAGGATCGGCCAGGCATCTACCCTGCCGAGATAGGTGAGCGCCTCGTCGAGCGTCGCAAAGGTGTCCTGGTCGCCGCTGCGCACGTCACGCACCACGTAGCGGTCGCTCACCGCGTGATAGCTGAGCTCGCGGTGCAGGGTCAGCTCGACGATGTTGGCGTTGAACCAGAGATGCCGCTCCCGGTCGATGCGCACATCGAGATCGAAGTCCAGCGTGATCCCGTCCCGGAGCGCCTCGCGCACTTCGGGGCCCTCCGGGTATTCGACCCGCGCGTGCAGCAGAAAGACCCCGTGATCGATGTTGACGTACGCCGAATGCACCTCGAGCACGCCACCGAGGGCCTCGGCGCCCGCCGCCCACCCGCTCGCAGCTCCCAGCGCCAGCACGCAGACCGTCGCCAGCAAGTCGTGACGGATCAAGCCATCCCTCGTTGGATCCCCACGTAGCATGAATGCAACGACAAGGCTCGGGCTGTGGACAAAAGGGAGCTGTTCAGGCTCCGGCCGTTGTCTTTTCGAGACAAGCATAATAGAAGCCGTCCGTCCCCGCCTCTGCTCCGGGCAGGAGCTGAACGCCCACGGGGCGCTCGAGTGCGCCCGGAGCGAGCTGCGCCGCCGGCGGCATTCGGGCGAGGGCCATGTGTGGGGTCCGCTCGAGGAGCGTCCCGACGACGGCCTCGTTCTCCTGCGGCAGGACCGAGCAGGTGCAGTACACGAGCCGACCCCCCGCGGCGAGCATCCGCACGGCCGCCGCGAGGATCGCGTGCTGCCCTTCGACGAGTGCCTTGAGATCGCTCTCACGGCGCAGCAGCTTGATGTCCGGATGGCGGCGGATCACTCCGGTCGAGGAGCAGGGGGCATCGACCAGGATCCGCTCGAAGGGGTGGCCGTCCCAGAAGCTCTGCGGCTCGCGGGCATCCGCCACCACGAGCCGTGCCGCGCGCCTGACTCGCGCGAGGTTCTCCCGAATGCGCTCCACTCTCGTCTCGTCGACGTCCACGGCCGTGACATCGGCTCCCTCGCCGAGCTGCTCGAGGATGTGCAAGGTCTTGCCGCCGGGGGCCGCACAGGCATCGAGCACGCGCATGCCGGGTCGGGCCGCGAGCATCGGCGCGGCCAGCTGAGCTCCGCAATCCTGGACCGAGACGAGACCCGCGGCGAACTCAGGCAGTCGGTTTACAGCCACCGGATGATCCAAAGTTATAGCTGCAGGTGACCATTGTATCTCCCGCGCGCCAATCGAGGCCTCCCGCAGCCGCTCGAGGTAGTCCGGCCTGCTCATGCGCGAGAGATCGACTCGCAGCGTCATCGGGGGATGGGCATTGTTGGCCGAGAGAATCGACTCGGTCGTCCCGCCCCAGACGGCCAGCAATCGCTCGACGAGCCAGGCCGGGTGCGCCGTGCGGCCGGCGAGACTGCGATCGACCCGCGCGAGCAGCGCCGCATGCGCACCTACATAGCGCCGTAATACCGCATTGACGAGCGAGGTCGCACGCTCGCTGCGCAGCAGCCGCGCGGCATCGACCGCTGCATCCACGATCTGCTCGGGGACGTTGCGTGAGTACTCGATCTGGTGGGCGCTCACCGTGAGCAACGCACGCATCAGAGGCGCGAGATCGGCGGGGCGCCTCAGCAGCTCATCGAGCGCGGGGGCGAGCCTCAGGTACCAGCGCAGCGTCCCGAGCGCGATGGCACGCACGGCCGAGCTCTGTGCCCCGGACTCGGACTCCGCCAGCACGGCATCGGCAGACCGGCCGCCCGTCACCACGGCCTGGACCACCCGGGCCGCGGCGGCGAGCGCGGGCGCACCCGGCGCCCAGCGCGTCCTAGCCAAGCCTGCGACCCGCGAGGTCGAGGTTATGAGCGAATTCAGACACCGCGAGGACCCGGCCGCCCGGTTTCTGCACCCGGCGAACCTCGAGAAGCCCCTGACCACATTTCACCAGCATGATGCCGTCACGTACGAGGACGATCTCCCCATTTTCCAATGATTTAGTCTCTTTTAAAGACTCGTTCGCAGCAGAGACCTTCGCGGAATGGATCCGCAGACGCTCCCCGCCGAGCGTGGTCTCGGCGACCGGCCAGGGGTTGAAGGCGCGGACCTGGCGCTCGATGAGGGCGGCGTCCCGGCTCCAGTCGATACTGGCCTCGGATTTGGCGATCTTGGCGGCGTAGGTGATGCCAACACCCGGCTGGCGGTGTGCGGCGAGCGTCCCGGCGGCGAGCCCCGCGAGAGCCGCGAGCAACGCCTCGGCACCGAGCCCGGCGAGCGTTGCGGCGAGCGAGCCGGCGGTGTCGTCGGAGCCGATGGCGATCTCCCGGGTGAGGAGGATCGGGCCGGTATCGAGTCCCTCGTCCATCGACATGATGGTGACGCCGGTGACGGAGTCGCCGGCGAGGATCGCGCGCTGCACGGGTGCTGCTCCCCGCCAGCGCGGCAGGAGCGAGGCGTGGATGTTGAGACAGCCGAGTCGCGGGAGCGCGAGCACCGTAGCCGGAAGGATGAGCCCGTAGGCCACCACGACCAGAACGTCCGGACTCCAGGCGGCGAGCCGGGCGCGCACCGCCTCATCGCGCAGGCTCGCGGGCTGCAGCAGCGGCAGCTGGTGTGCTTGCGCCAGCTCCTTCACGGGCGATGCGCGCAAGCGCCGGCCGCGCCCGCTCGGCCGATCCGGCTGCGTCAGTACGCCGACCACGCTGTGGGATTCGATGAGCGCCGCGAGTGCGGGCAGCGCGAACTCCGGCGTCCCGGCGAAGGCTACCCGCAAGCTAACTCCGGCAATGAGCAAAGCGCCGCAGGCGAGCTTTCCCCATCTACAACACGCGGTGCGCGCTGCCCTGGGGCGCGGCAGCGCGCCC
Organism: Steroidobacteraceae bacterium; assembly: GCA_035542535.1. Classification (GTDB taxonomy): domain Bacteria; phylum Pseudomonadota; class Gammaproteobacteria; order Steroidobacterales; family Steroidobacteraceae; genus 13-2-20CM-66-19. The sequence continues at coordinate 139,717 of DATKLG010000031.1, read as the reverse complement.
CGAGCGCTCCTTGCGGTCCTTGTCGAGCTTCTTGCGGATTCGCTGGCGCTTGAGATCGGAGAGGTAGTCGACGAACAGCTTTCCCTCGAGGTGATCCATCTCGTGCTGGATGCACACGGCCAGGATGTCCGCGTAGTCGCGCTCGGATACTGCGCCCGTGCGGTCCTGGGCGCGCACGCGCACCCGGGCCGCGCGCTTCACCTCGTCGAAGATTCCGGGCACCGACAGGCACCCTTCCTCGGTGCTCGCCTCGCCCTCGCGCACGAGAATCTGCGGATTGACGAGTTCGAGCCTCCCGCTGCGGTCGCTCGAAACATCGATCGCGATGACGCGCCGGTGGACGTCTATCTGGGTGGCAGCCAGCCCGATGCCCGGGGCCGCATACATGGTCTCGAACAGGTCGTCGATGAGCGTCCCGAGCGCGGCGTCGAACTCGGTCACGGCGAGCGCGCGCGTTCGCAGCCGGGGGTCGGGGAACTCCAGGATGGTTCTCAAGGCCATGATTTCGCCGTATATGGGGGCGCCGCCACTCGTGATCCAGCGCACGATTTTGACATTAATTCGTCTGCCAAATGGGCGGCGTGCCAGTATAACAATTAGAATCCTGGGCGCTGCTTGTGTGCCCCACCTCGTGCATTGAGGAGTGGAGGATGGTCTCTAATCAAGTACTTGGAGCCCGCTTTGGAGCGGGCCTGCTCGCGCTGTCGCTGACGCTCGCCGGGTGCGCGCATACGAGGCATTCCGCAAGCGCCGAGCAGTCTGCCGCCGCGCCGGTCGCCGCGAGCGCGCCGGCCGCTGCGACTGCCCCGGCGCCGGACCTGACGGCGACCGAGGCCGCGATTGCCGCCGCCGGAACGCCAGCCGCCGCGCCGGCTGCCGCGAGCCCTGCGCCCGCGGTCCCCGCGAGTGCGGTCAATCCGAGCGCGCCGAAGAGCTATGTCGTCAAGCGCGGCGATACGCTCTGGGGCATCGCCTCGATGTACCTCAAGGACCCGTGGCTGTGGCCCGAGGTCTGGATCATCAACCCGCAGGTCCCCAACCCGCACCTCATCTATCCGGGTGACACGCTGGCACTCGCCTACGGTGCCAACGGCAGCCCCGAGGTTACGGTGGCGCAGGCCGGCGCCGCGCGCCTCGATTCCGTGAAGCTCGACCCGCGCCTGCGCAGCACCGCGCTCGATACCGCCATCCCGACCATTCCTTATTCCGCCATCCAGGGATTCCTCTCGCACCCGCGCCTGCTGACGCACGATCAGATCAGGGCCGCCCCCTACGTGCTCGCCTTCCGCGACATGCACCAGGTGGGCGGCTCCGGCATCGAGGTGTACGTCGCCAACCTGAACGCGGAGGCGAATGCCCGCTACGCGGTGATGCGCGTAGGCGATGAGCTGCGCGATCCGGACGACAACGCACTGCTTGGCTACGAGGGCATCTACACGGCCACCGCGCTGGTCGAGCGTCCCGGCAGTCCCGCCAAGGCGCTGCTCACCGACCCCGCCATGGAGACCGTCGCGGGCGACCGCCTGGTGACGGCGACCGAGGAGGCGCCGCCCATCAACTTCGCGCCGCGGGCGCCCGCGAGCGACGTCCACGGCCGCATCATTTCCATCGTCGGCGGCACCGATCTCTCGGGGCAGTTCGAGGTAGTCGCCATCAACCGCGGCAAGAGCCAGGGGCTCGAAGTCGGCAACGTGCTCGCCGTCGACCGGGCGGGCGACGTCGTGCCGGACCTCTACCGCGGCGGTCGCGACATCAGCAGCATGGGCACCGGCATCGACAAGTCGTTCGCCCCCAAAGTGAAGCTCCCCGACGAGCGCAGCGGCACGCTGCTGGTCTTCAAGGTCTACGACCGCATGAGCTACGCGCTCATCGTCGGCGCCTCGAACACCATCCACGTGCACGACGTCGTGCATAACCCCTAGTTCCTCGCGCGCTGCGCGCGCAAAACTGGACCTTCGGCGTCAATTTGCGCCGCGCCGCCCACGAGGCGGCGCGGCGCGCTTGCTTTATGCTCCGTGAATGGACGAGCGACATGCGCGGGCAGTGTTGGCGCGGGCTCCGGGCCTCACGGCGGAGGCACTCGCCGAGCTCACCGCCGCAGCCGGCGGCGATATCGCAGTCGCGGCCACCGCACGCGCCGCGGCGCGCGTGGAGCTGCCGCCCGCGCTGCGCGCCTTCCTCGGCGCTCCCCCTGCGTCCCGCATCGCCGCCGACCTCGAGTGGCTCGCTGCGAGCGGCGCCGCGATTCTCCTCAGCAGCGATGCCGCTTATCCGCCGCTCCTCGCAGCGACCGTCGGCGCACCGGCGGCGCTCTATGTCCAGGGTCCGGCGGCGCTGCTCGCGACGCCACAGCTCGCGATGGTCGGCTCGCGCTCGCCCACACCGGCCGGGCGCGCGACCGCCATGGAGTTCGCCGCCTGGTTCGCGCGCGCGGGTCTCACCGTGACCAGCGGGCTCGCGACCGGGATCGACGCCGCGAGCCACGAGGGCGCGCTGCGCGGCGCAGGCGCGACCATCGCCGTGTTCGGCAGCGGCCTCGATCGGGTGTATCCGCCCGCGCACCGCGCGCTCGCCGCGCGCATCCGCACACGCGGCGCTCTGGTATCGGAGTTCCCGCCCGGCAGCGCACCGCGCGCCGCGAATTTCCCACGCCGCAATCGCATCATCGCGGGACTCGCCCTCGGTACGCTGGTGGTCGAGGCCACGCGCCGCAGCGGCTCGCTCATCACGGCGCGCCTGGCGATCGAAGCCGGCCGCGAGGTGTTTGCCATCCCCGGCTCGATCCACAGCCCGCTCTCGCAGGGCTGTCACCAACTCATCAAGAGCGGAGCGCAGCTGGTCGAGGAAGCCGCGGATGTGATGGGGGAGCTTGGATTTTCGGTTTCGAAAGAACGGCTTAGCGAGGTGGCGCGGCCGCGCGCAGCGGCGCGCGAATTGGACAAGGAGTATGAAATGCTGTTAGATGCGCTCGGCTTCGAGCCCGCGACCATCGATAGTCTGGTGGCGCGCACCGAGTTGCCGAGCGGGTCAATCGCCTCGATGCTGTTGATACTCGAGCTCGAGGGGCGCGTGGCGGCTCTCCCCGGCGGCCGTTTTGGCCGCATACCGTAACAGATGACTGGCAGCATTCTCGACATCCTGATCTACGTCTTCGACCGGTACATGCTCGCGGATGCACCGGAGGTGCCGCAGCGCGAGCATCTGGCGCGCGACCTCGAGCGCGCCGGCTTCACCCCGGCGAAGGTCGAGCGTGCGCTCGACTGGCTCACCGATCTCGCCTTCGGCCACGACCGCGCGCCGCTGCCGGCGGCGGCAACGGGCGCGGGAGTGCGGGTCTTCTCCGACAGCGAGTTGACGCGCCTCTCGACCGAATGCCGCGGATTCCTGCTGACGCTCGAGCGGCTCGGGGTGCTCACGCCGCAGCAACGCGAGCTGGTCATCGAGCGCATGCTGGCGCTCGATGCCGACGAGCCGGACACCGAGCAGTTGAAGTGGGTGGTGCTGATGGTTCTCTCGAGCCAGCCGGGGCAGGAGCTCGCCTTCGAGCGGCTCGACGGACTCGTGTTCGACGAGCGCCCCGGGGCAGCGCATTGATCCGCGCCCGCCAGGTCCGGCCATTATCGTTGTGGTCCGCGGCTCGTCCGCGGTTTTTCGTCTCAGGCTGAGGCGTTTCTCTCCTAATGGCAGACAACCTGGTCATCGTCGAGTCGCCCGCCAAGGCCAAGACCATCAAGAAGTATCTCGGGCGCGACTTCGAGGTGCTCGCCTCCTACGGGCACGTGCGCGATCTCGTGCCCAAGGAGGGCGCGGTCGATCCCGACGCCGGCTACGCGATGAAGTACCAGGTGCTGGAGAAGAACCAGCGACACGTGGATGCCATCGCGCGCAGCCTGAGGAAATCGCGGGCCCTGTACCTCGCCACCGACCCGGACCGCGAGGGCGAAGCGATCGCCTGGCACCTCAAGGAGATCCTGCGCGAGCGCGGCGAGCTCTCCGGCAAGGAAGTGCGGCGTGTGGTGTTCTACGAGATCACGCGCAACGCCATCCGCGCCGCGGTCGAGCAGCCGCGTGATCTGTCGCTCGAGCTGGTCAACGCGCAGCAGGCGCGCCGCGCGCTCGACTATCTGGTCGGCTTCAACCTCTCGCCGCTGCTGTGGAAGAAGGTGCGGCGGGGACTGTCCGCCGGGCGGGTGCAGAGCCCGGCGCTGCGCATGATCTGCGAGCGCGAAGAGGAGATCGCCGCCTTCAAGGCGCTCGAGTACTGGACCATCGACGGCGAGGCGACGCATGCGGCCCAGGCCTTTCCGCTGAAGCTCCTCGAGTACCGCGGCCAGAAGGTCGAGCAGTTCACCTTCACCAACGAGACGGCGGCGCGCGAAGCCGAGCGCGCCATCGGCGCCGCCGCGCGCGGCACGGGCGCTGCGCCGGCCTTGAGCGTGCTCGCCATCGACCGTAAGCAGCGCCGCAGGAACCCCGCGCCGCCCTTCACCACCTCGACGCTGCAGCAGGAGGCGGCCCGCAAGCTCGGCTTCAATGCGCGCCGCACCATGCGCCTCGCGCAGCAGCTGTACGAGGGGCTCGACATCGGCGAGGGCAGTGTCGGTCTCATCACCTACATGCGCACCGACTCGGTGTCGCTGGCGGCCGAGGCGGTGCAGGAGATCCGCGCGGTGGCCGCGCGGCTCTACGGCAAGGACGAGGTGGCCGAGGAGCCGCGCATCTACAAGACCAAGTCGAAGAACGCCCAGGAGGCGCACGAGGCGATCCGGCCGACCTCGGCAGCGATCACGCCCGCGGACGTCGAGGGCAAGATCGAGGACGACCTCTATCGTCTGTACGCGCTCGTCTGGAAGCGCGCGGTGGCCTCGCAGATGAGCCACGCGCTGTTCGACACCGTGGCGGTCGACCTGCTGGCCGGCGCCGACGGCCCCGAGCGCCACCTGCTGCGCGCCAACGGCTCGACGCTGGTGAAGCCGGGCTACATGGCGGTGTATCAGGAGGGGAGCGACGACGGCAAGACCGACGAAGGCGATCACGTGCTGCCGCCGATGCAGGAGGGCGAGCGCGTGGCGCTCAGCGCTCTCAAGGCCGAGCAGCACTTCACCGAGCCGCCGCCGCGCTACAGCGAGGCCTCGCTGGTCAAGGCGCTCGAGGAGCACGGCATCGGCCGGCCCTCCACCTACGCGTCCATCATCTCGACGCTGCAGGACCGTGAGTACGTCGAGATGGACAGCCGCCGCTTCGTGCCCACCGACATCGGCAAGATCGTCAACCGCTTTCTCACCCACCATTTCCATCGCTACGTGGAGTACGGCTTCACCGCCGCGATGGAGGACGAGCTCGATGCGGTGTCGCGCGGCGAGGAGCCGTGGACGACGCCGCTGGCGAAGTTCTGGAAGCCGTTCATCCATCAGGTCGAGAAGATCGAGAAGACCGTGACGCGCGAGCAGGTCGCGCAGGCGCGCGGGCTCGGCACGGACCCCGCGAGCGGCAAGCCGATCACGGTGCGCATGGGCCGCTTCGGCCCGTTCGTGCAGATCGGCACCAAGGACGATGAGGAGAAGCCGCGCTTCGCGGGCCTCAAGCCCGGGCAGAAGATGGACGCGATAACGCTCGCCGACGCCATGGAGCTCTTCAAGCTCCCGCGCACGCTCGGCGCGACCGCCGCGGGCGAGACGATCGTCGCCAACGTCGGCCGCTTCGGCCCCTACGTGAAGTACGGCAGCAAGTACGTCTCCCTCAAGGAGGACGATCCCTATACCGTGACGCTCGAGCGCGCCCTCGAAGTGATCCGCCTGAAGCAGGAGGCGGACGCGGCGCGTCTCATTCGCGACTTTCCCGAGGACGGCATCCAGGTGCTGAACGGCCGCTACGGGCCCTACATCACGGACAGGAAGAAGAACGCCAAGGTGCCGAAGGAGCGCGATCCGAAGAGCCTGACGCTCGAGGAGTGCAAGGCGCTCATCGCCGCCGCGCCCGAGCGGGGCGCCGGACGCTTCGGCCGCTTCCGGCGCGGCAAGCAGGCGGCCGCGCCCGCGACGGACGCTGCGGCTCCTGCCAAGGGCGCGGCCATCAAGCCGAAGCCGGCACGGGCCAAGACCGACGGCGGTGCTCCCGCGCACGCCAAGGCCGCCCGCGCGCGCCCGGCAGCGCGCAGCGCGCACAAGAAACACGCTGCGCCCAAGAGCGCTGCGGCGAAGAGCGCGGCCCGCAAGAGCCGCCCCGCGCCGAGAGCCGCGGCGGCGCGCGCACGCGGCGTGAAGTAGCGAGTCCTCCTACCCGGGCAGCGCCGTGGGGCTTCTGACCTTCGCGCTCAACGTGACGCTGGATGGGTGTTGCGACCACCGCGCAGTGGTTGCGGACGACGAGATGCTCCGCTATTGGACACGCGTGATGGACGCGGCGGGAGCGATGCTCTTCGGGCGCCGGACCTACGAGCTGATGGAAGACTACTGGCCCCAAGTGGCGCGAGATCCAAAGGCGGCACCGCCCGACCGGGCCTGGGCGAAGAAGCTCGACGCCAAGCCCAAGTACGTGGTCTCGACGAGGCGTCACGACTTCCCGTGGAACAACACTCACCACGTCGCAGGGGACCTTGGCCGCGCGGTGAAGGCGTTGAAGAAAGCGACGCCGCGCGGACTATTGGTCGGTAGCCCGAAACTCTCGGTCGCGCTTCAGCGCCTCGATCTCGTGGACGAATATCGCTTCGTGGTCCATCCCGTGGTGGCCGGGCACGGTCCGTACCTGTTCTCCGGACTGCAGCCATCGTTGCGCCTCAAGTTCGTGGCCGCGAGGCGGCTCAAATCGGGCATCGTGGCCTTGCACTATCGCCGGGGCTAGCAGCTCCCGAGCGGCTCGCTCGCCACCGCCAGGAACTCATCGAGCGCCGCGAGGCACTCCGGCTCATCGAGCAGCGGCACGTGGCCGCGGTTCGCGACCGTGAGCACCGCGAGGTCCGGTTTCTCGCGCTGCATGCGCGCGAGCGTCGCGGCGCTCAGAATGTCGGAGTGCGCACCGCGGATTGCGAGAATCCGCACTTTCGCGAGCGCGCCCCACAGTGGCCACAGATCCGGCGCGGCTTTCGAGGTGTCCTTGAGCGGCTCGGAGATGAGCGGATCGCTGTCGGGCTGCGGCACGCCCTGCGCGTCGAGGCGGTAGCTGGCGCGCGCGATCTTCTCCCAGCGCGCATCATCGAGCCCCGGCCAGGCCGAGCCGTACACCGCCCGCACCTGGGCCACGGCGCCGGCCCAGTCGCGCACGGGGGGCGCCTTGCCGACGTAGCCGCGAATGCGCGCGAGACCGGCAGGATCCACCTCGGGTCCGACATCGTTCAGCACCAGCCCGGCGACCAGCGCGGGCTGCGTGGCCGCGAGCACCATCCCCATGAGACCGCCCATCGAGGTGCCGATGATCGTGAGGCGCGCGGCCCCGAGGCCGGCCAGCAACCGCTGCAGGTCGGCGAGATATACCGGGATCTGATAGTTGTTGAAATTGGGATCGCGTGCCGAGAGCCCGCGCCCGCGCACGTCCGGCACGATCACGCGGTAGCGCGCCGCCAGGCGTGCCGCGAGATCCTCGAAGTCGCGGCCGTTGCGCGTCAGACCGTGCAGGCACAGCACCACCGGCGCCGCCGCCGCCGGCGCCGGGTACACGCGGCTGAAGAGCTTGAGGCCATCCTGACTGTCGAACCAGTACTCCGCCGCGGTCATACCCGACTCCTCGCAAACCCAGGGTGATGTCCGACGAAAGCGCCGCAGGCGACTTTCGTCCAATTAACTAGTACTCCCGTCCGGCGAGCTCGGCGCGCAGCTCGCGCTTCAGGACCTTGCCGTTGGCATTGCGCGGCAGTGCGCTGCGCCAGACCACATCGGCGATACGCTGCTGCTTGCCGACCCGCGCGTTGGTCCAGTCGATCAGTGCCTGTCGGTCGGGCGCGCAGCCGGAGCGTGCCACCACGATCGCCACCGGAGTCTCGCCCCACTTGCGGCTGCGCGCGGCGACCACGGCCACTTCCGCGACGTCGGGATGCTCGCGCATCACCTGCTCGATGTCGGCAGGGTACACGTTCTGACTGCCCGACAGGATCATGTCCTTCTTGCGGTCGACGACGTACAGAAAGCCGTCGGCGTCGAGATAGCCGAGGTCGCCGGTGCGCAACCAGCGGCGTCCGTCCGGACCCTGCCAGGTCGCCTCCGCGTTCGCCTCGTCGCGTCCGTTGTAGCCCTGCATGAGGAGTGCGCTCACGCCGACGATCTCGCCCACCGACTCCGCGGGCAGCTCGGCGCCGTCCTCGCCGACGATGCGCAGATCCGTGCCGAGGAAGGGCTTACCCACCGAGGCGGTCTTCGCGACGAAGTCCTCGGGCGCGAGAATCGTGCACAAGCCCTCGGTGAGCCCGTAGAGCTCGATGAGGGTCGCGCCGCTGCGGCGCGGGAACTCGCGCTTCAGCTCGAGCGGCAGCGGCGAGCCGCAGCACATGATGGTGTCGAGACTGGCGAGGTCGTGACGTCCGAGCCCGGGGAGCGCCAGCAGCCGCTCGAGCTGCAGCGGCACGAAGTTGCCGTGGGTGATGCGCTCGCGCGCGATCAGCGCGGCGCAGGCCTGCGCGTCGAAATGCGGCATGATCACGAGGGTCCCGCCGACCAGCACCGTGCACAGCATCGCCACCCAGCTGATGTTCGAGAACAGACCGAGCGAGCACAGCGTGACGCAGTCGCTGCGGTAGCGCAGCGTCAGCGCACAGTCCACGGCCCAGTTGAGACGGCAGCGGTGGCTGTGGACGATGCCCTTCGGCACCCCGGTCGTGCCCGAGCTGTAGATGATGTTGCACTCGGCCTGCGGGCTCACCGCCATGGGCGCGGCGGCGGACTGCTGCGCGCGCCAGGGCTCGAGCTCGATCCAGGGCGGCCCGGGAGAGCGGTGCCCCACCCGGGCCGCGCTCGCGATCCGGCTCCAGACCGCCGCGAGCGCGTCGATGCGCGCGCAATGGGAGCCCGAGGCGAACACCGCGCGCGCGCGCGCGTCCTCGATCATGGCGCCGACGGCAGCGTCCGTCACCGACACGTTGAGGGGCACCGCGACGCATCCGGAGCGCAGGATGCCGAAGGTCACGAGTGCCATCTCCAGACTGTTATCCATGAGGATGGCGATGCGGGCGCCGGCCGTGAGTCCGAGGGCGGCGATTCCGTTGGCGATCCGCGCGGTGTCGCGCTCGAACTCCGCCCAGCTGAGCCGCCGCTCCCCGTCGACCAGCGCCGTGCGCCGCGCGCGCCAGCGCCCGTGGCGCGCGATCAGCTCCGGCAGCAGCGGCTCCGGCGCCTCGAACCAGCCCATCGGCGCAACCCGGCCGGCGGTGGCGTCAGTAGTGGTACTGGACCGTAACCGCGTAGGTCCGCGGCGGCCCATAGAAGCCGATCTGGCTGATGCCGCCGATGTAGGAGTTGGCCGGCGATATCGGCGGGTCGCCGAAGTCATAGCCTGCCACTCGGTAGTACTTGTTGGCGAGGTTCTTGCCGTCGAGGGACACGCGCCAGCGGGCGTCGGAGGTCTCGAAGGCGAGTCCCGCGTTCAGCAGTCCGTAGGCCGGCTGGTCGGTCACGCTCGGCGTGGTGTTGGCGACCTTGGTGAAGCTGCGCCAGTCGTAGCCGGCGCGCGCGGTCACCGTGCCGCGCTGCACGTCCCAGTGGTAGAGCGCGGCGGCGGAGACCGTCCAGGAGGGCGCGTTCAGCGGCCGGTTCTCGGCGGCGGCGTTGATGCTGCCGACACCGCCGGCGCACCCGGGCGCGGCCGTGAACACGCTGCACGGGATGAGATAGTCCTCGTAGTACGAGTCGAGGTAGCCGGTGTTGAGCGTCAGCGTCAGCGCCCGCACCGGCTGCCACACCGACTGCAGCTCGGCGCCCTGGTTGATCTGCTTGCCGGCGTTGAGTATCGCAGTGAGATTCGTGGGCGCACCGCCCGCGCCGGTGACGAACTGCTGCACGCCGATCTGTGCATCCGTGTACGGGTCGTAGAACACCGCCATGTTCACGAGCAGCGTGCCGTCGAGCCAGGTCGACTTGAGTCCGATCTCGTAGTTGTCGGCGGTCTCGGAGTTGTAGCCGTTCTCGGTGCCCGGGTAGACGGCGGCGTTGCCGCGCATGTCGAAGCCGCCGCTCTTGAAGCCCTTGCTGTAGCTGATGTAGGTCATCAGGCGGTCGGTCCAGTGATAGTCGAAGCCGAGCCTCGGGGAGGTGTTGGAGAAGGTGCGGTCGCCGGTGTAGTCGGTGACGACGCCGGGGAAGGGAAAGAAGCCCGCCGGCACCTGGCTGGGATTGAAGAAGGTCTGTCCCGGATACAGCTGCGTGGGGGCGACGCTGGCGTAGTCCGCCTGGTACACGGGGGCGCTCTTGCGGTCCTGGTTCCAGCGCACCCCGGCATCGAAGTTGAGCTTGTCGGTTAGCTTCCACGAGGTGTCGCCGTACACCGCCTCGCTCTTGGTGTGCACGCAACCCGTCACGAGCTCGGTGATATACAGGTCGAAGGCCGGAACCCCGAGCAGCGTGAGCGTGCCGATCGAGGCGTTGTAGGAGCCGCAGGCGGTGCTGTTCATGTAGAACAGTCCGCCGACCGCCTTGACCAGGTCGTTGTGGAAGGTGAGCTGCGCCTCGCCCGAGGACTGATCGTCCTTGTACAGGCCCGGAACCTCGAACAGGTTCTGATCGAGGTGGTCGAAGTTGATGAACTGCTGGCCGTTGCCCTGGTAGTAGGCAGCGACGACCTTGAGGTCGAGCTGGCTCGTGAGCGACTGCGTGTAGGTGCCCGAGTAGCCGTTGCGGTGGAAGAAGTCGCGGTTGACCGGCATGTCGTTGTACATGTCGAACGGGTTGCTGAGCTGCGCCACGAGGTAGTTGTTGAGCCGCTGGCCGCCGGAAGCGTGCGAATTGTCCTCGATGCCGTCGGCGACCAGCCGCAGCTTCGAGCTCTCACCCCAGGTGAAGGTCAGATTGGCGCGCCCGACCAGCACATCCTTGTCGGAGACCTGGGCGCCGATCTGCGTGGTGGGGCCGGGGGCGACGCCCGGCTGCTCGAGAACCTCGCCATAGCCGTCGTGCTGGAAGTAGCCGATCGCGAGCCCGAGGTACACGTGGTCGGGAACCATCGCCGCCGAGCCGTTGAACTTGAAATCGCGCTCGTTGTAGTTGCCGGCGGTGACCGACGCGGTGGCGGTGTCGGGTCCGGCGATGTCGCGGGTCACGTACTTCAGCGCGCCCGCGATGGTGTTCTTGCCGTACAGGGTGCCCTGGGGACCGCTCAGCACCTCGATGCGGTTGACGTCGAGCACGTCGAGCAGCGCCGCCTGCGGCCGCGCCATGTAAACGTCGTCGACGTACACCCCGACGCCGGGCTCGAAGCCCCACAACGGGTCACTCTGGCCGACGCCACGGATGTAGATGTTGATGGTGCTGCTCGTGGCACGGTCCTGGGAGATCTTCAGGTTCGGCACCAGGCTGTTGAGGTCCTGGAGGTTGGTGATGTCGAGGGCCTCGATGGTGCTGGCGGTGACTGCGGACACGGTGATCGGCACGTCCTGCAGGTTCTCGCTGCGCCGCCGGGCGGTGACCACCACTTCCTGCAGCCCCGCGCTCTCGGGCTGCGCGGCCGCGCCGGAGGCGCCCGGCGTGGCGGTTTGCGCCGGCAGCGCCGCCGGCAGCAGCAGGGCGCAGGCCATCAGCCACGCCGCAAGCGGCGCCCGTGAGTTGTCGTACATGTGGTCCCCCTGTGCGTCCGATTTTGATTCAACAACTGTTGAAAATATATTCAACGTTCGTTGAATTCGTCAAGGTGTTTGCTGCGCGGCTGGATTCGCTGGAAACTGTCTCGGGAGTTCAGCCGTGCTGCAGCGCACCAAAACGAAGCTCAAGAAGGCCTCCGCCCGGCCAGGCAAGGAGCGCATCCTCGACGCCGCGGAGGAGCTGTTTGCGCAGCGCGGCTTCTATGGGGTATCGCTGCGCGACATCACCCAGGCGGCGGGGGTGGACGTGGCGCTGGTCAGCTACCACTTCGGCGGCAAGCGCGACCTGTTCACCGCGGTGTTCGAGCGGCGCGCCGAGGTGCTGAACCGCGAGCGGCTCGAGCTGCTCGAGGAGGTGCGGCGCCGCGCCTTGCCGGCGGCGCCCTCACTCGAGGCGATCGTGAACGCCTTCTTGCAGCCGCTGCTCGAGCGCTCGGCGCGCGGCGGACCGGGCTGGAAGAGCTATTTCGCCCTGGTCGCCTACGTGAACAACTCCCCGGAGTTCGGCCCGCTCATGATGACGCGCCACTTCGATCCGCTGGTAGATCGCTTCATCGCGACGTTGCGCGAGGCGCTCCCCGATTGTCCGCCGCGCGAGATCTACTGGGGCTACCAGTTCCTCACCGGCGCACTGACGCTGACGTTTGCCGAGACCGGCCGCCTCGACAAGCTGTCGGACGGCCTGTGCCGCTCGTCGGACCTCGACAGCGTGCACGAGCGGCTCGCGCCCTATGTGGCGGCGGGCTTCCGCGCCCTGCACGCGCGTGCCGCGGCGCAACCTGCGGCTGCCGCCGCCACGGCGCACACGGTGCGCGCGGCACGCAAGCCGCGCCGCCGCGCATGAAGTACCGCCACAGCTACCACGCGGGCAACTTCGCCGACCTGCACAAGCACGTAACGCTGCTGGCACTGCTCACGGCGCTGAAGAAGAAGGACAAGGGCTTCCTCTACTTCGACACCCACGCCGGCCGCGGCGGCTACCAGCTCGCGCAGCAGACGCCGGAAGCGGCGGCCGGCATCGGGCGCTTCGACCGCGCCGAGCCCGAGGCAGCGGAGCTGCGCGCCTACGCGGCACTGCTCGGGCGGCTGCGGGCCGCGCGCGGCAATCGGCACTTCTACCCGGGCTCGCCGCTCATTGCCGCGAGCGAGCTGCGGCCGCAGGACCGCGCCGTGTGCGTCGAGCTGCAGGGCTCCGAGGCGCACGCGCTCGAGGGCGAGCTCGCCAAGCTGGGCGCGGCGCACCCCGGTGCGCGGCTGCGCGCCGAGCGCGCCGATGGCTTCGCGCTGCTGCGCGCCGCGCTCCCGCCGCCCGAGCGGCGCGCGCTCGTCTTCATCGACCCTCCCTACGAGGAGGCACGCGGCGAGTTCGCGCGCGTCGCGGCGGCGGTGGCCGACGGCCTCGAGCGCTTCGCGACCGGGGTGTTCGCCGCCTGGTATCCCATCAAGGAGCAGCGGGTCGCGGCGGCCTGGCACGCCGACTGGTTGCGGCACATCGCGGCGCCGACGCTCGCGAGCGAGCTGTGGCTCTACCCGCGCGACTCGCGCGTGGCGCTCAATGGCTCGGGTCTGCTCATCGTCAATCCGCCCTGGCAGATCGAGCAACGCATGCGCACCTGGCTCGCGGAGCTCGGCGCGTGTCTCAGCGTCGGCAGCTCGGGAGGCACGCAGGTGCGGATGCTGTCACAATCGCGCTAAATGAACGCCGCACCCGATCCGTACGGAGTCGTCGGCCATCCGGTCGCTCATAGCCTCTCGCCGTTCATTCACGGCATGTTCGCGCGCGAGACCGGGCAGGCGATCAGCTACCGCCTGTACGACGTGACCGCAGCTGAGTTCCCGGGATTCGTGGCCGGGTTCTTCGATCGCGGCGGCCGCGGACTCAACATCACCGTGCCGCACAAGATCATGGCAGGCGAGGCGGCCAACGAGCTCACCGAGCGCGCCGCGCACGCCGCCGCCGTCAACACCCTGGTGCTGCGCGACGACGGCACCATCCTCGGCGACAACACCGACGGGGTGGGCCTGGTGCGCGACCTGTGCGACAACCTGGGGCTGGTGGTGACCAACCGGCGCATCCTCATCATCGGCGCGGGCGGCGCCACCCGCGGGGTGCTCGCGCCGCTCCTCGGCCTCTCGCCGAGCGCCGTCGTCATCGCCAACCGCACGCCGGAGCGCGCGGCCGCGCTCGCCGCGGCGTTCGCCGACCTCGGCGCCACGCAGGGCCTGGGGTTCGCGGACATCGGCACCGAGCCCTTCGACATCATCGTCAACGCCACCTCCGCCAGCCTCTCCGGCGAGATGCCGCCGCTGCCCGCCACGGCGGTCGGCCGCGCGACGGTGTGCTACGACCTCTCGTACGGCCGCGCAGCGACCGCCTTCGTCGAGTGGGCGCGCGCCCATGGCGCCGCGCAGGCGCTGCAGGGCTGGGGCATGCTGGTGGAGCAGGCGGCGGAGTCGTTTCGTCTGTGGCGCGGGATACGCCCGTCGACGGCCAAGGTGCTGGCGGCGCTGCGGGAGCGCAGCGGCCTCTAGTCGATGGGAAAAATCGCCTGCGGCGATTTTTCGGACATCAGCTTCGTTGCCGGGCGCCAAAGGCGCGACTTTGGCGCCCTGCGCCTTGGTAGGAAAAATCGCCTGCGGCGATTTTTCGGACATCAGCCTCGTTGCCAAGCGCTCAGCGCATCGTGACCAGCTCCTCCGCGCTGGTCGGATGAATCGCCACGGTGTCGTCGAAGTCCTTCTTGGTGGCGCCCATGCGCACCGCGACGGCGAATCCCTGCAGCATCTCGTCGGCCCCCGGCCCGACCACGTGCAGCCCGACGATGCGCTGCTCGGCGCCGGCCGTCACCAGCTTCATCTCGGTGCGCGGCTTGGCCTCGGTGACCGCGTTGTAGAGCGACACGAAGCTCGAGTGGAACACCTTGACGGCGTCGTGACCATAGCGCGCGCGGGCCGCGGGCTCGCTCAAGCCGACCGTGCCGATCGGCGGGCGACCGAAGATCACGGTCGGGATGTTGTCGTAGTCGAGATGCCGGTCGGCCTGGCCGCCGAACAGGCGATCGGCCAGGCGCCTGCCGGCCGCGATCGCCACCGGGGTGAGCTGGGCGCGCCCGGTGACATCGCCGACCGCGTAGATGCCGGCGGCGCTCGTCGCCTGGTACGCGTCGGTGGCCACGAAACCGTCCGCAGTGAGCTGCACTCCGGCGCGCTCGAGCCGCAGATCCGCGACCGAAGCCGCCCGGCCGATGGCCCACAGCAGGCAGTCGAAGGGGCCGATGCTGCGGCCGTCGGCAAACGTCGGGATGATGCCCCCGTCGGCGTCGCGGGCGACGAAGCCCGGAACGATGTCGGTCACCACCGTCACGCCCGCCTCGCGCAGCATCGCGAGGCTCGCCTGAGCGATCATCGGATCGAAGCTACGGAGCGGTGTCGCACCGCGCAGCACCAGTGTCGTCTGCGCGCCTAAGCCCGCGAAGATGCCGGCGAGCTCCACCGCGATGTAGCCGCCGCCCGCCACGGCCACGCGCGGCGGCAGAGTCTCGAGCTCGAAGAAGCCGTCGGAAGTGATGCCGAGCTCCGCGCCGCGGATGTGCGGCACCTCGGGGTGCCCGCCGGTGGCGATGACGATGTGCGGCGCACTCAGCGTGCGTCCGCCGGCGCTCACGCTGCGCCCATCGAGGAAGGCGGCGCGCGCGCGCACCAGCTCGATCCGGCGCTTCGCCAGGTTGGCCGCATAGATGTCGTTGAGCCGGCGGACGTAGGCGTCGCGCTTGTGCTTGAGCGAGCGCCAGTCGTGGCCGAGCTCGTCGATGCGGAAGCCATATTCCCGCGCATCGTGCAGCGCGCCGCCGAGCTCCGCGCCGTTCCACATGATCTTCTTCGGCACGCAGCCGACGTTGACGCAGGTGCCGCCGAGGCGCCCCGGCTCGATGAGCGCGGCGCGGGCGCCGTACTCGGCCGCCCGCTGCGCCGCCGCGAGCCCCCCGCTCCCTCCGCCGATCACCAGCAGGTCGAACTGCTCGCCCATGAACACCTCGGACTCCCATGTTATATGAGGGCCGCCGGCGCGGTCCTGCCGGCGCGCTCGGCTACAATGGCGGCGCGCATGGACAACCCCTTACTTGGCCAGGATCCGCTGCCGCGCTTCGTCGCGATCCGCCCCGAGCACGTCGAGCCGGCGGTGCGGGAGCTCCTGAGGCGCAGCCGCGCGCGCATCGGCGAGCTGGCGGCGCTCCCCGCCCCGACCTTCGCCACGCTCATCGAGCCGCTCGAGGAGCTGCAGCATGGCATCACGCGCACCTGGTCTCCGGTGAGCCATCTGAACGCGGTGCTGAACTCCGAGGCGCTGCGCGCCGGCTACAACGCCTGCCTGCCGCTGCTGTCCGCGTATCAGACCGACCTCGCGCAGAGCGAGCCCCTGTTCCGCGCCTATCGCACCATCGCCGAGCGCGATGCGGCCGAGCTCGCCCCGGTCCAGCGCCGCCTCATCGAGCACGCCGTGCGGGACTTCCGCCTCGCCGGCGTCGGCCTGCCGGGGGAGCGCAAGGAGCGCTTCAAGACGGTGATGCAGGAGCTCGCGCAGCTGCAGGCGAGGTTCGAGGAGAACGTGCTGGATGCGACCAACGCCTGGAGCTGGCACGTCACCGACCCCGACGAGCTGCGCGGCCTGAACGAGCAGCTGATCGAGCTGGCCGCGCGCCGCGCCGCCGAGCGCGGCGCGAGCGGCTGGATTCTCAGCCTCGACCAGCCGAGCTATGTCGCGGTGGTGACCGATGCGGAATCGGAGAGCCTGCGCCGCGCCTTCTACGAGGCCTGGACGACGCGCGCCTCGGACCGCGGGCCGGGAGGGGGCCGCTGGGACAACTCCGCGGTGATGGAGGAGATCCTGCGCCGGCGCCACGAGGCGGCGCGGCTGCTCGACTTCGGCAGCTACGCCGACTACGCGCTCGCGACCCGCATGGCGCGCAGTGTCGCCGAGGTGCGCGAGTTCCTGCACGAGCTCGCGCGCTCGGCGCGCGCGGCGGCGCAGCGCGAGTTCGCCGAGCTGGAGGATTTCGCCGGGCGGCCGCTCGCGGCCTGGGACGTGGGCTTCCACGCCGAACGGCTGCAGCGCGCGCGCTTCGCCGTGTCGCAGGAGGAGCTGCGGCCGTATTTTCCGCTGCCGCGGGTGCTCGCGGGCCTGTTCGGCGTCGCGGAGCGGCTGTTCGGGGTGCGCATCCGCGAGCGCAGCGGCGTGCCGGCCTGGCACGCCGACGTGCGCTTCTTCGACATCGAGAGCTCCGCCGGCAGTGCCATCGGCAGCTTCTACCTCGATGCCTACGCGCGCCCCCACAAGCGCAGCGGCGCCTGGATGGACGAGTGCGTCGGCCGCAAGCGACTCGCCTCGGGAGCGGCGCTTCCGGTCGCCTATCTGGTGTGCAACTTCCTGCCGCCGGTTGCAGCCAAGCCGGCGCTCCTCACCCACGACGACGTAGTGACGCTGTTTCACGAGTTCGGGCACGGGCTGCATCATCTGCTGACGCGCGTCGACTACCCGAGCCTCGCGGGCATCAACGGCGTCGCCTGGGATGCGGTCGAGCTGCCGAGCCAGTTCCTCGAGAACTACGCCTGGCACCCCGAGGTGCTGCAACGGATCTCCGGCCATTTCGACAGCGGCGCGCCGCTGCCGCGCGAGGTCGAGTCGCGCCTCATCGCCACGCGCAGCTTCCACGCGGGGCTCGCGATGATGCGGCAGCTGGAGTTCGCTCTGTTCGATCTGCGCATGCATGCCGAATACTCGCCCGAGCGGGGCGGGCGCGTGCTCGAGATCCTCACCGAGGTGCGCCGCGAGGTCGCGGTCGTGCCGGTGCCCGAGTGGAACCGCTTCCCGCACAGCTTCGGACACATCTTCGCCGGCGGCTACGCCGCCGGATACTACAGCTACAAGTGGGCCGAGGTGCTGGCGGCGGACGCCTTCTCGGCCTTCGAGGAGAGCGGTGTGTTCGACCCCGGCACGGCGCAGCGCTTTCTCGATGCGATCCTGAGCCGCGGCGGGAGCCGCGACGCGCTCGAGGCCTTCGTCGAGTTTCGCGGCCGCACTCCCGACGTGCGCGCGCTCCTGAAGCAACATGGGATCGCCCCCGCGCACCGGGGGGCTGCGTGAGGCGCGCGCTCGCAGCGGCGCTGCTCGCCGGCGTGCTCGCCGCGCACGCGCAGAATCCTCCCGAGACGCCTCCGGCGACCTCCGTCCCGGCCGAGTCTGCCGCGGCGCCGGGCGCGGAGCTTCCCGCCCCCGCGGAGGGCGAGCCCCCGGCGGCCGCTCCCGGCACGCAGGGCGTGCAGGCGGCGCCCGCCCCGGCACCGCGTGCGCCGTCCCCGAGACCGCCGCCGCCGAAGCCGCCGCCGACGCTCGCAACTCCGGAGCCGGAGCGCGAGACGGAGGTCGTGGCGCTGCGCCGCGAGGTGGCGCGCCTTCAGTCGGAGCTCGATGCCGAGCGGGCCGCGGCCGTGCCGCCTGCAGAGGAAGCCGGTCCCGTGCCACCGCCCGTGCGCGCAGCCTGGGGATGGCTCGCCGTCGTGGCCCTGCTCGCCCTCGCCGGCGGCTTCGTCCTCGGCTGGCGGCTGCTCGACCGCCGCATTCGTCGCAAGTACGGCGGTCTGCGCATCTACTGACGCGAATGCGCAGCGGGTGTCGCCATCCGGAGACTGAGAACGCCCGGAACCCTTTGAAAGCAAAGGGCTATTTACCATCTCGCGGCGCTATTGGAGCCAAAACTGTGCGCCGCGTCCTGCCTGCGGAGGCCGCAGCTAATAGACTGTGCCGCAGTTCAATGAGGCCTCGGGGAGGGCCCACATCAACTCATCCTTCACGGCACCTCGTGCGGCCATGCAAAGTACCCGGCGCAGCGATTTCGACGTAACCAACACGGTGCAGGTGAGCTCCCCCCGTGCGGTGCTGGATGCCGTCACGGCGCTCTACCGGCCGACCTGGCCCGGGCTGTCGCTCGAGCCGCTGGAGCGGGCCTTCGAGCACTTCGAACGGCTGTTCGCCGGCGAGATCCCCGGCTTCCACGGCGTCGACACCGTCTACCACGACCGCCAGCACACGCTTGACATCACGCTGGCGCTCGCGCGCCTCATCGTCGGTTACGAGCGGCAGCAGAGCGAGGACGCGCGCCTCGGCGGCGAGCGCGCCATCGTCGGACTCGTCACCGGACTCTTCCACGACGTCGGTTACCTGCGCCGCACGGACGAGCCCGAATCGCGCAACGGAGCCGAATTCACCCGCGTGCACGTCTCGCGCGGCGCGCGTTTCCTCACGGAGTATCTGCCGGTGCTCGGCTTCGCCGCCTGGGTGCCGGTGGCGAGCGAGATCATCCACTTCACCGGCTATGAGGTGCCGTTCGCCCAGATCGAGGCGCGGCTCTCCGACCGGCGCGACGTCGTGGTCGGACACCTGCTCGGCACCGCCGACATGATCGCGCAGATCGCCGACCGCTGTTATCTCGAGAAATGCCGCGATCGGCTGTACGCCGAGTTCGTGCTGGGCGGCGTGGCGCTGCCCTTCTCGGGGGGCTATCGGCAGGTGAAATACGCCTCGGGACTCGATCTGCTGCGCCAGACGCCGGAGTTCATCGAGGAGACGCGCCGCAACCGCCTCGACCGGGACTTCGGCGCGGGCTACCGCTATCTCGAGATCCTCTACGGCGGCCGCAACCCCTACCTCGAGGCGATCGACCGCAATGTCGAATTTCTGCGACAGGTGCTGCGCAGCGAGAACTGGCAGCTGCTGCGGCGGCGGCCGCCGATCTTCGCGGCCGTCGAGGATCCGATGGGCACCATGCGCAACCTGATGCTCGGATATATAAAGAGAGTCTGGGCCAACTACTGACGGGTCTTTCAGGTGGCGTCGGCCCCGGGCCGACGAGTAAGATGAATCCCCACAAATATGGGGATCCTGTCCGGGCGGGCGCCGACGCCGCGGACAGTCACACAAACAGTGACCGCCGCCAGTTTCAAGCTCCGCTACGCGGGTGCCGCGTTCCTCACCGCGCTGCTCGTCGCGGCCGCGGTGGCGGCGCTCCTTGCGCTGCGGCACCAGTCCGACACCTCCGCGCTCGGCACGCTGGCGGAAGCTGCCGCCCGGGAGCGCGTGGGCGCAGAGCTTCGGGCGCGCGCGGCCAGCATCGCCGCCCACGCGGCTGACTCGGTCGCCGGCGCGGTGCGCGCCGGGGATACCGCCGGGATCGCCCGGCACCTGCAGCCGTTCCTCGATGACCCCACGGTGTCCGCCGTCGCGGTCGCGAACCACCTGGGCGGCACGCTCTACTCCTGGGAGCGCGGCACGCCGGCCGCCCCCGGCGCGCAGAGCGCGCAGGTCACCGTGCCCGTGCGGCTGGTGCTCGAGACCTTCCCCGGCGCGGCGACTCCCGAGACGCTCGCCGAGCTCACAGTGACGCTCGAGCAGGCGACACCGCCGGCCGGCGAGCCGCTCGCCGACCGGCTGGCTGAGGCGAGCGCCGCGCGTGCGAGTCTCACCTGGTGGCTGGCAGTGATCCTCGCGACCGGCGGCGCAGCGGCGGCGGCCTGGCTCGCGTGGCGCGCCCTGCACGAGCTCGAGCGCCCGGTCGAGTCGCTGATCAAGAGCGCCGAGCGCTTCGGCGTCGGCGACTACACCCGTCCGGTCGAGGTGCGCGCGCAGGACTCGCTCGCCGGGCTCGAGCAGGCCTTCGAGCGCATGCGCGGGAAGCTGCGCACATCGACCATCAGCAAGAATTACCTGCACAGCATGCTCAACAGCATGACCGATGCGGTCTTCATCACCTCACCCGACGGAGTCATCAAGCTCGCCAACTCCGCCGCCTGCAAGCTGCTCGGCTTCGCTGAAGAGGAGCTGGTCGGCCGCGGCATTGCCTCGATCCTCGAGGAGCGCGAGCGCGCCGGCTTCGACCTGCTGCAGGCCGCCCAGGAGACGCGCGAGACCGTGGTGCGCACCCGCGCGGGCCAGACCATCCCGGTGTCGCTCACCGGCTCGGTGATCGCCAGCGACGATCCGCAGTTCCAGGGCAGTATCTTCGTGGCGCGCAACATCACCGACCGCAAGCGCGCCGAGCGCCGCATCCGCTATCTGGCCCGCTACGACGCGCTCACCAAGATTCCGAACCGCATGCAGTTCTACCACGTGCTGCAGCAGACGATCGCGCGCGCGCTGCGCAGCGGTCAGATCGTGGCGGTGCTGTATCTCGACATGGACCGCTTCAAGGAGGTCAACGATACCTTCGGGCACGGCGCCGGCGACCGCGTGCTCGAGGTGCTGTCCGAGCGGCTGGTGCGCGCCGTGCCCAAGGAGACCGTGGTCGGCCGGCTCGCCGGGGATGAGTTCGCGCTCACGGTCGACGGGCTGCCGGCGGACGTCGACAACCGCGGTCCGATCGCGCAGCTGGCGCGTTCGATCCTCACCGAGATCAGCCGGCCGTTCCAGCTCAATCAGCAGGAGATCTTCCTGACCGCGAGTCTCGGCGTGGCCTTCTGTCCGCGCGATGCGGAGAACGTCATCGATCTGATCCGCAACGCCGATGCCGCGATGTACT
This sequence comes from Steroidobacteraceae bacterium, assembly GCA_035542535.1. Lineage (GTDB taxonomy): Bacteria > Pseudomonadota > Gammaproteobacteria > Steroidobacterales > Steroidobacteraceae > 13-2-20CM-66-19. The sequence continues at coordinate 118,375 of DATKLG010000031.1, read as the reverse complement.
ACTCCAAGCAGAACGGCGGCAACACCTTCGCCTTCTACTCACCGGAGATGAACGCCGCGGCGGTCGAGCGGCTCATGCTCAAGAGCAAGCTGCGCCGGGCGCTCGAGCGCGACGAGCTCGAGATCAAGTATCAGCCCAAGGTCGACCTGCGCAACGGCAGGATCATCGGCGCCGAGGCGCTGCTGCGCTGGCGGCTGCCCGGCCACGGCGACATTCCGCCGTCGCAGTTCATCCCGCTCGCCGAGGAGACCAACCTGATCCTCGACATCGGCGAGTGGGTGCTGAACCGCGTGTGCATGGACTACCGCCACATGCAGAGCGAGGGCGGCGATCCGGGCCGCATCTCCCTCAATCTCTCCCTGAAGCAGCTGCGCCAGGCGAGCTTCATCCTGCGCTGCCGCTCGGTGTTCCGCCGCCACGGCGTGTCGCCGACCGCCTTCGAGCTGGAGATTACGGAGACCACGCTGATGGCGGACGCGCAGCGCACCGTGCGGCTGCTCGATGAGCTGTTCGCGATGGGGTTGCATCTGTCGATCGACGACTTCGGCACCGGCTACTCGTCGCTGTCGGCGCTGCAGCAGTTCCCGATCGGCACGCTGAAGATCGACCAGTCGTTCGTGCGCGATGCGAGCGAGGACGCCGGCGATGCAACCATCGTGCGCACCATCATCGAGATGGGGCGCTCGCTCGGCATGGAGGTGATCGCCGAAGGCGTCGAGTCGCGTGCACAGCTCGAGTTCCTGCGCCGCAACGCCTGCCTCTACGCCCAGGGGCGCCTGTTCGGCGAGCCCTGCACGGCAGCGGAGCTGCTCGCGCTCCTCACCCGCCAGGCCGCCGGTACGCTGCCGTTCGCGCACCTGCTGCGGCGGAACGAGCCGGCGGCCGCACCGCGCCTGGCCTGACCAGTTTTGCATACCAGGAATCGGGCGCTGGACATCTTGATGCTCATATGAAAGCATCATGGTGTGCGAACCACGCTGACACTTGAGGACGACGTCGCGGCGCGGCTGCAGGCTGAGGCGCGTCGCACGGGACGGCCCTTCAAGGCGGTCGTCAACGATCATCTGCGTCGCTCGCTGGCACGACGTACGCAGACCCGGGCGCTCGCGCCGTTTCAGGTACAGCCGCGGGATCTCGGCGGGGCGGCTGGGGGCGGCTCCTACGACGACGTCGGCGCGCTGCTCGAGCGAATCGAGGGCCCGGAGCATCGGTGAAGCTGCTCGATGCCAACATTCTCCTCTACGCCTACGACTCGAGCTCCGCGCACCACGCGGTTTGCCGGGAATGGCTGCAGGGTGCGTTGAATGACGACGAGCCGGTTGGCCTGCCCTGGCAGACGAGCCTGGCGTTCATCAGAATCTCAACCAACCCCCACGCAGTGAATCGTCCGCTGCCGGTACGCGAATCGTGCTCAGTCGTTTCCGGACTGTTGGAACGGCCCTGCGTCGTGGTCGTCGAGCCGGGTGAGCGGTTCTGGGAAATCTTCGTCTCTCTGGTCACCGAGGCGCGCGTCAGCGGCCCGCTGATCACCGACGCCGTGCTGGCGGCTCTGGCGATCGAGCAGGGAGCCACCGTTTGCTCAACCGACCGGGACTTCAGACGCTTTCAGGGTCTTACGCTGATTGATCCCAGCGCGAGCGGTTGACGGCCTGCTCGGGCCCGGGCCTTCAGTGCGCGCTGGTCGCGCCGCGCGCGGCAAAGGCACGCGTGCTCCCGGCCGCCTGGGCCGAGAGCGAGCTGAGGGCGGCGCTGCTTGCGGCCTCGAAGGCGGCGATCACCTCGTTCATGCGGTCGCCGGCCGCGGCCGCACTGCCGCTCGCCACGAAGGTCCCCACCAGCTCGTGCCCGCGGCGCGCCCCCAGCGTGCAGTCGAGCACCACCTCGACCTGCGGGGCGGAGCGGCCCTGGGTGTAGTCGGCCTCGAAACGCCGTACCGAGATCTGCAGCAGATAGTCCGCGAAGAAGGGACTGCCCGAGTCCTGCACCGTCTGCCACTCGCCCGAGGCGCGCAGGGTGTCCACTGCCAGCGCCTCCACCACGTCCGGGAGCGGCGCCGGCCAGCGGCTGCCGAGGTAGAAGTTCATGCGGTGATCCGCCTGCACCAGCATGATGTGCGCGCCATCGAGGCCCGGGGCGGTGATGGGATGCTCGACCTGCAGTGAGCCGAGCAGCGTCGCGGGCTGGGCCGCGGTTGCGGCAGCGGCAGGCGCTCGCAGCACGTAGGTCTGCTCGGGCTTGGCATCGCTGTGAAAGAGGTTGGTGCAACCCGCGGCTGCGCCGAGCGCGGCCGCGAGAGCCGCCAGTTTGGGCGCCCTGACGCGCGAGCCGGCCGGCCGTCTCATCGGGGGATCTCCACGCCGCGCTGCGGCGGCTGATAGAGGAGCTGGGCAGGGTTCTCACGCAGGCTGTTGGAGAGCTCGCGGATGTCGTGCGCCGCCGCGCGGCCCTCGCGCATGAAACGCTCGATCTCCGGCAGCCCCTCGCGGGTGAAGGCGCGTATGTCCTGGCGGTTCTCGGCGATCGCCTGGTCGAGCTGACCGGTGGCGCTCGTGAGGTTGTCGGCAATGGTGCGCAGGCGCTGCACGGCGGCGCGCACGTCCGGATCGACGTTGTTGAGGATGCCGTGCGCGGTGCCGGCGGCGGAGGCGAGCTCGGCGGTTGCGCCGCGCAGCTCCGCAATCAGCGCGTTGAGATCGTGCAGCGTCCGCGGCAGGCTCGCCGACGCCTTGTCGAGGTTGCCGACCGCGGAGCTGACCGCGGCGATGTTCTCATCGCTCAGCAGGCGATCGGCGCGGTTGACCAGGGTGGCGGCCGCGGCCACCAGCTCCGGCAATCCCGCGAGAAACACGTCGAAACTCGAGGGCGCCGAGCGGATCACCGGATAGCGCAGGCTCGCCACCGGCGGGGCGAGGCGCTTGCCGCTGCGGTCCTCGCTCAGGTCGATGTACAGGAGGCCGGTCACTCCCTGCAGCTGCAGCTCCGCGACCGTGTGCTCGGAGACCGGCGTGGTGGCGTCGAGGTCGACGATCACCTCGGCACGGCTCGAGTCGCGCGGGTCGATGCGCATGTCGTTCACGCGCCCCACGGGCACGCCCAGGTAGCGCACCGCCGCGCCCTTCTCCAGTCCGCTGACGCTGCCGGTGAAATAGATCTCGTAGCGGTTGTAGTCGCGGTGCTCGCTCTTATCCGAATACCAGTAGACGAACAGCGCGCCGGCCAGCGTCACCAGCAGCACGAAGGCGCCGACGGCGGCGTAGTTGGCCTCACGCTCCATGCTCGGCTCCGAGGCGGGCGCGGGCCCGCTCGCCGTGGAAATAGGCCTGAATCCACGGGTGCGGGTAGTTGACGATGCGCTCGAGCGTATCGGACTCCATGCGCCGGTCCACGATCACCCCGACACGATTGCAGGTACGGAAGATGCTGTCCAGATCGTGCGTGATCATGACGATGGTGAGCTTCAGGTGCTGCTGCAGGTACAGCACCAGATCGTCGAAGGCCGCCGCGCTCACCGGGTCCAGGCCCGAGGTGGGCTCATCGAGAAACAGCAGCTGCGGGTCGAGCGCCAGGGCGCGCGCCACCGCCGCCCGCTTCACCATGCCCCCCGATAGCTGCGCCGGGTATTTCGCCGCCGCCTCCGCCGGCAGGCCCACCAGGCGGATCTTGAGGCGGGCCAGGCCGTCGAGCGCGTCGGGGGGAAGCTCCAGGTGCTCGATCATGGGCAGCTGCACGTTCTCGAGCACGGTCAGCCCCGAGTAGAGCGCCCCTTCCTGGAAGGCGACGCCGTAGCCGGCCTTGATGGGCCGCAGCTGCGCCTCGGAGAGCTGCGTGATGTCCTTGCCATAAAGGCGCACCGTACCGGCGGACGGGCGCTGCAGCCCGAGGATCGTGCGCAGCAGCACGGACTTCCCCGAGCCCGAGCCGCCGACGATGCCGAACACGTCGTCCGCCTGCACCTGCATGTCGAGCCCGTCGTGCACCACCTGGCTGCCGAAGCGGTTGACGAGGCCGCGGACCTCCAGCACCGGCTCCATCAGATCTCCATCCGCATGAACAGCACCGCGAACAGCGCATCCGCCAGGATGACGAGAAAGATCGCCTGCACCACCGCGACCGTCACCAGGTGCCCGAGCTCGCGCGCCGAGCCGCGCACCTGCATGCCGCGGTAGCAGCCGGCGAACGCGATGAGCAGCGCGAATACCGGCGCCTTGATGATTCCTACCCAGAAGGTGGTGGGCGAGATCGCGTATTCGACCCGGTTCACGTACTGGGTGAGCGGCATGTCGAGGAGCAGCCGGCACAGGAGCGCTCCGCCCGAGAGACCGACGAGGTCGGCGATCACCGTGAGCAAGGGCAGCGCGATCACCAGCCCGAGCAGGCGCGGCACCACCAGCAGCTCGAACGGGTCGGCAGCCGTGGCGATGAGCGCATCGACCTCCTCGTTGAGCTTCATCGAGCCGAGCTCGGCGGCGAAGGCGCTCCCGGAGCGGCCGGCGACGATGACCGAGGTGAGGAGCACGCCGAGCTCGCGCAGCACGCCGATGGCGACCAGGTCGACCACGTAGATGTCGGCGCCGAGGCCACGCAGCTGCTGTGCGCTCATGTAGGCGATGATGACGCTGATGAGAAAGGCAATGAGCGCCACGATGGGCATGGCGGTGATGCCGGTATCGTAGACATGGCGGACGATGGAGATGGGCCGCAGCCGCCGTGGATGCGCGAGGTCCGCCGCCAGGGTGGTAAGGGAGCGACCGAGGAAAGCGAGCCCGTGCACCAGCTCGTGTGCCGAACGGACCACGTAGCGGCCTATCGCGATCAGCAGCCGTTCGCCCGGCTCCCCCGGGGCGACCGCCTCCAAGCGGAGCGCCCTGGCTGGCTCGTCCACGAGGGTCTGCTCGATGAGACGCAGCTGATCGGGTGGGGCGCCGCGGAAGGTGACCTCGGCACCCGCGCTGCGCGCGCGGGCGATGAAGCCGCGCAAGGCCCAGGCCCCCGAGAGGTCGAGCTCGGTGATGCCTTCGGCGGCAATGCGCACCCGGGGCACGGTGCGCAGATCGATCGCAGCGAGTGCCGTCTCGATCGCGGCGACTTCGCGCACACGCCACTCGCCCGTCAGCTCGAGCTCGAGGCCCTCAGCGGTGCGCCGGACCTCGAAGGCCTGTGCTCTCGGAACCGTGGCTGCCATCGCCGCGGATCATAAGCGCGGCCCGGAGGCGAGCGATAGTTTGCTAGGTATCGTCCCGGTAGCGACGCACGCGCGCCGCGGCGTAGGTGAGCGCGACGGCCGCGATCACTCCCAGCCACAGGTCGACGTCGGTGAAGGCGCCGCGGATGTTGAAGGTGTCGAGCACTACGCCCACCGGCGGCAGGTTGTGGAAGCTGCCGAACACATCAGGTCCCTGCACCAGCTTGTGCCAGATACCGTTGATCCGGTAGTTCTCGAAGTTCCAGATGTACCGCGTGCCGAGGCCGACGCGCTCCACGACCGGCGCCACGATGGGCGCGAGCGAGGCCCACACGATCGGGTTGCGAGGGATCCAGGCGGAGCACAGGAGCAGCGCTGCGGCGACGGGCGAGTACCACAGCACGCCGAGGATCACCTCGAGCAGCAGCACCAGCTCGGTGCGCAGCCACTCGTAGGTGCTCCAGCTGAGCGCGTGCGGGACGCGCAGCGCGAGGATCGCGGCGAACAGCAGGTTGGCGACACTCGCGAGCAGGAACACTCCGAGCGGCGCGACCACGGTGGCCACCAGGAACTTGGAGCCGACCGTGAGCTCATCCGACAGCGGCAGCGACTTCCAGAAGAGGATGCTGCGGTCCCTGCGCTCGGCGTACAGGCAGTCGAGCAGATAGAAGGCGAGCACGATCGCGGTCACGATGAATAAGGGCTGCGCGAGCGCCCATTGAAGGATCGTGAAGACCGACACCTTCTGCTGTGCCGTGAGCACCCGCTCCGGCAAGTCCATCTGGATGCGGCCGATGAGGAGCGCAACCGCGAGCAGTCCCTCCACACACAGCGGCGCGAGCCACAGCGCCCGGTGTTCCTGCAGCTCGCGGCGTACGAGCGCCACCAGGGTGTCGAGCGGGCCGGCGCGCCGCAGGAGGGCGGGCGCCGAGGCGGTTGCGGTGTTGGCGTTCATATGAGTGCGGCCCCGCAATTGGCGTACATCAGGAGCGTGGCGAGGCCGAGCAGCCCCGCGGTCAGCAGCGGCGCTGCCCAGGGAGCGGTGCGCAGCCAGGGCCCTTCGCTGGCGGCGGCGCGGCGTTCGAGTCCTGCGGCGTTGCTGCTCATGTGGTTGCTCCCTGCATCTTGGCCACGAAAAGGTCCGCGATCGACGGAGTGCGCAGCTCCCCGAAGGCGCCGAGCTCGGCCGCCGTGCGGCCCTCGAAGAACATGGCTACGCGGCCGAAGATTTCGCGCTCATAGAAGGGCTTCAGATCGCGGGCGCGCGCGGCCTGCTCGCTCGTGACAGTGAGCTGCTGGTAGCGGGCGCCGAGCTCCTCGACCGGCGAGTTGAGGGCGAAGCGGCCGTGATTGATGAAGATCACGTCGGTAAAGAGCTGCTCGACCTCTTCCACCTGGTGCGTGGTGATGAGGATCGTGCGCTCCTTGCTGAAATAGTCATTCAGCAGCGTGTCGTAGAACTGTCGGCGGTAGAGCAGATCAAGGCCGAGCGTCGGCTCATCGAGCACCAGGACGCGGGCGTCGATCGCCAGGATCAGCGCCAGATGCAGCTGCGTCACCATGCCCTTGGAGAGCTGGCTCACGCGGCTGCGGCGCCTGATGTCGGTCTTGCCGAGAAAGGCCTCGGCGACGCTGCGATCGAAGCGCGGGTGCACGTGCTCGACCAGGTCGAGCGCCTGCGTCACCCGCATCCAGCGCGGCAGCACGGCCACGTCGGCGATGAAACAGACATCGCGCATCAGCGCGTCGCGCTGCGAGCGCGGGTCGAGCCCGAGCACGCGCAGCTCGCCGTCGAAGGAGGTGAGTCCGAGGATCGCCTTGAGCGCGGTGGTCTTGCCGGCGCCGTTCGGCCCGATGAGGCCGACGATGCGCCCGGGCTCGACGCTGAAGCTCACTCCGTCGAGCGCGCGGGTCGCGCCGTAGGACTTCGCGAGGCCGCGCGCTTCAATTACCGCTGTCATCTTGCTCCCCCTTGGAGCCTGCGGCCGGGAATGGCGCCGCGGGTGCGGCTGCTCCGGCGCGGTTCAACTCGTCGGGCGAAAGACCCAGTCGCTGAATGGTCGCGTAGACCTTCGGCCATTCCTCCTCGAGGAAGCGCTGCCGTTCGTCCTTCATGAGCGCCTTGCGGGCACCTAAGCTCACGAACATGCCGAGGCCGCGGCGTTTCTCGACCAGCTGCTCGTCCACCAGCTGCTGGTAGCCCTTGAGCACCGTCAGCGGATTCAAGCGAAAGTCCGCCGCAACGTTGCGCACCGAGGGCAGCGGGTCTCCTTCCTTCAGGACACCCTCGAGAATCATGGCAACCACTCGGTCCCGCAGTTGCCGGTAGATCGGCAGGCTGTTGTCCCATTGCGGATCCATGGTGGCGGTCGCGGGTGTCTCGGTGGACAAGGAAGTGTTTCGGGAGGTTAGCGGACTAATCTACCAAAACGGCCGGCTCGGGCTTGCCGAACCAGGACGGCGAGGACGCGTGGCCGATGCTGATCACTTCGGGCTGCGCGCCCGGGACGACCGCGGTCGACTCGACGAAGGCCATGCTGGACAGCACGCAGATCATCGCGGCGGCAGCGGCACAGAGCGTATTGCGGGACAGGGTGGCGATTGCGTTCATGGTCATCTCCTCTTTCGGGTTTCTCTCTCTTCGGCTCCCTGCACCATGCAGGTCGCCTTCCTTGGTGATGTACTCTACTAGAACACTACTTGAGTGTCAAGCTATTCCAGTAGATGACCCAGAAGGGCCTGCAATCGAGTCCCCATAGCGCCGATCCGGCCCCGCGGGAGGGGCGATTTCGGCTCCGGAGTGGCGTTTTTGCGGGCTGGCCGGGGCGCACACGCTAGAATTTCCGCGTCCCCCAATCGGCGAAGCAAAAAGCCCATGAAACCCGCTGTGAACGTCGCGATTACCGGCGCCGCCGGACAGATCGGCTATGCCCTCGCCTTCCGCGCCGCCTCGGGAGCGCTCCTCGGCCGCGACACGCCGGTGAAGCTGCAGCTGCTCGAGGTGAGCGCGGCGCTGCCGGCGCTGCAGGGCGTGTTGATGGAGCTCGAGGACTGCGCCTTTCCGACGCTCGCGAGCGCGAGCGCGAGCGACGATGCCAACGTCGCATTCCGCGACTGCCAGGTGGCGCTGCTGGTCGGTGCGCGGCCGCGCGGACCGGGCATGGAGCGCAAGGATCTGTTGCTCGCGAACGCGCAGATCTTCTCCGCCCAGGGCAAGGCGCTCAATGCGGTCGCCGACCGCAACGTGCGCGTGCTGGTGGTCGGCAATCCCGCCAACACCAACGCGCTCATCACCATGCACAATGCGCGCGAGCTGAACCCGCGCAACTTCACCGCCATGACGCGCCTCGATCACAACCGCGCGGTGGCGCAGCTCGCCGCCAAGACGCAGGCGCACGTGAGCGACGTGCGCCGCATGACCATCTGGGGAAATCACTCCGCCACGCAGTATCCGGATCTGACGCACGCACAGGTGCGCGGCCAGAGTGCGGCGGCGCTGGTCGAGCGCCGCTGGATCGAGGAGACCTTCATCCCGACCGTGCAGCAGCGCGGCGCAGCGGTCATCAAGGCGCGCGGGGCCTCATCGGCCGCCTCGGCGGCCTCCGCCGCGATCGATCACGTGCACACCTGGGTGAACGGCACGGCGCCGGGTGACTGGGTCAGCATGGCGATCCCCGCCGACGGCAGCTACGGCATCTCCGCCGGGGTCATCTACTCGTACCCGGTCACGGTCGCGAACGGCGAGTACCGCATCGTTGCGGATCTGAAGATCGATGAGTTCAGCCGGGCGCGCATGGATGCCAGCCACGCGGAGCTGCGTGAGGAGCGCGACGGAGTGAAGAGCCTGCTCGGCTGAGACTGAAGGAGACTCAAGGATGCTAGGCGCGATCGTCTCGCTGTTGGTCGTGGTGGCCGCCGCCTACGCGGTGACCCAGGTCGGGGGCGTCATCACGCTGGCCTTCAGCGCCGCGGTGCTGTTTCTCGCTTACCGGCGGCTGTCGCTGCTCGCCTTCACGGTCACTTTCACCGTGCTGCTCGCGCTCTACACCACCTTCGGAGCCCCGGCGGACATCTGGAAGGGCCTCCTGTGGGTGCTGCTCGCGGCGCTGTGGCTGCTCAACGTGCGCCCGCTGCGCAAGGCGCTCATCACCCGTCCGTTCATGGCCGCGTATCTGAAGCTCCTGCCCTCGATGTCGCAGACCGAGAAGGAGGCGCTCGAGGCGGGCACGGTGTGGTGGGACGGGGAGCTGTTCACCGGCGCACCGGACTGGGCGAAGCTGCTCGCCGCCAAGCCGCCGCGCCTCTCGCCGGCCGAGGAGGCCTTCCTCGAGGGGCCGGTGGAAGAGCTGTGCCGGATGCTCGATGAATGGCACATCACCCACGAGCTCGGCGACCTGCCGCCCGAGGTGTGGGAGTTCCTGAAGTCGCGCGGCTTCTTCGCGATGATCATCCCGAAGAAGTACGGGGGACTCGAATTCTCCGCCTACGCGCACTCATGCGTGCTGGCGAAGATCTCGAGCCGCAGCCCCACCGCCTCCTCGACGGTCGCGGTACCGAATTCGCTCGGGCCCGCGGAGCTCCTGAACCACTACGGCACCGAGGAGCAGAAGAATCACTATCTGCCGCGGCTCGCCCGCGGCGAGGAAGTGCCGTGTTTCGCGCTCACCGGTCCGCGCGCCGGCTCGGATGCCGCCTCCATCCCCGACACCGGCGTCGTGTGCCGCGGCACCTGGCGCGGCGCCGAGGTGGTGGGCATCAGGCTCAACTTCTCCAAGCGCTACATCACGCTCGCACCGATTGCGACCGTGATCGGGCTCGCCTTTCGCCTGTTCGACCCGGACAAGCTCCTCGGCGGCAAGACCGATATCGGCATCACCTGCGCGCTCATTCCGCGCTCGACGCCCGGAATCAGCATCGGCCGGCGGCACTTCCCGCTCAACGTCCCGTTCCAGAACGGCCCGATCCAGGGACGCGACGTGTTCGTGCCGCTCGACTGCATCATCGGCGGCCCCGCCATGGCCGGCAGCGGCTGGCGCATGCTGGTCGAGCAGCTGTCCGTCGGCCGCTGCATCTCGCTGCCCTCCAACACCACCGGAGCCGCCAAGGCGGGCGTGTGGGCCACCGGCGCCTACGCGCGCATCCGCTCGCAGTTCAACACGCCGGTGGGCCGATTCGAGGGTGTCGAGACAGTCATTGCCCGCATGGTGGGCCTCACCTACACCATGGACGCGGCGCGCTCGGTGACCGCGGGCGCAATCGACGGCGGCGAGAAGCCGTCGGTCCCCTCGGCCATGCTCAAGTATCACGTCACCGAGATGGGCCGCCAGGTGTGCAACGACGCCATGGACGTGCACGGCGGCAAGGGCATCATGCTGGGGCCGAGGAACTATCTCGGGCGCAGCTACCAGATCACGCCGGTGGCGATCACCGTCGAGGGCGCCAACCTCCTCACCCGCAACCTGATCATCTTCGGTCAGGGCGCCATCCGCTGCCATCCGTTCGTGCTGCGCGAGATGAACGCCGCGCGCAATCCCGACCGCGCCGCCGGCGTCGACGCCTTCGACCGCGCGCTCTTCGGCCACATCGGCTTCACCCTCTCGAATGCCGTGCGCTCCTTCATCATGGCGCTGACGCACGCGCGCTTCACCCGCGCGCCGGTCGCCGGCGAGACGGCGCGCTACTACCAGCACATCGTGCGCTTCAGTGCCTCGTTCGCCTTCGCGGTCGATGTGGCGATGCTCACCCTCGGCGGCTATCTCAAGAAGAAGGAGGGCCTGTCGGCGCGGCTCGGCGACGTGCTCTCCTCGATGTATCTCGCCTCGATGGTCCTCAAGCATCACGAGAACCAGGGGCGGCGCACCGAGGATCTGCCGGTGGTCGAATGGGCCTGCCGGAATCTCCTCTACCACGCGCAGGAGCAGCTGCACGGCTTCCTGCGCAATTTCCCCAATCGCGCGCTCGGCGCCCTGATGCGCGGCCTGATCTTCCCGCGCGGCCTCATCTATTCAGCGCCGGGCGACCGCCTGGCGCACCGCGTGGCCGGGCTCGTGACCGCGCCGACCGAGACGCGCGACTGGCTCTGCCACGGCATCTACTGGACGCTCGAGCCGCGCAATCCGCTCGGTCTCCTGCAGGAGGCGATGCTGCTCGCCGGGCAGCTCGAGCCGCTCCTGAAGCGCATCCGCGTCGAGGGCGTCAAGACCGGCAAGGTCACCGCGCTCGATCTGCCCGGCCAGATCCAGCAGGCGCACGCCGCCGGCATCGTCTCCGAGACCGAGGCGGCGGCGCTGCGCGAGTACGATCGCAAGACGATGGATCTCATCAACGTCGATGACTTCGCCTCCGAGGAGCTCGGCATCCGGGCGCAGCCTCTCGAGGCGAGCCTCGCCGGCCAGTCGCGGCCCCACGTCGCATGAGCACGGGGGCGGCCGCCGTCGCGCCCGCGGATGCGGCCCGCGCCGCCCCGGCCGCCAGCCCGGACAACGCGGCGCCTGCGGCGGCCGCGCCGGCGGCGGCAGTCCCGCGCTGCGACAACTGCGGCGCGAGCGTTCCGGGGAAGTACTGCGGCAGCTGCGGGCAGCGGCTCGAGCCGCCGGTGCACTCGTTGGGGCACTTCCTCACGGTGGCGATGGAGGACGTGACGCACGCGGACTCGCGCCTGTGGCGCACGCTCGGGGCGCTGCTCTTCAAGCCCGGCTACCTCACCCGCGAGTTCCTCGCCGGGCGGCGCGCCCGTTATCTGCCGCCGGTGCGGCTGTATCTCGTGCTCTCGGTGGTGTTCTTCCTGGCCGCCGCGACGCACCGGCAGGCGGAGGTCGTGCAGATAGCCACCTCCGACGACGGCGCGGTGAAGGCCGTGCGCACGCTGCCGGTCAAGGATGCGGCGAGCCTCGCGACCACGCCCGCGCGCCCGGATGAGACCAAAGAGCAGCGGGCGGCGCGCGAGTGCGCCATGATCTACTACAACGGACCCTGGCACGCGCAGCTCGTACCCGCGGCGCAGCGGGCCTGTCTCAAGATCCGCGCCGACGATGCCCGCTCGCTCATGGAGTCGTTCCGCCACAATCTGCCGCGCGCCATGTTCCTGTTCCTGCCGCTGATCGCAGGACTCATGATGCTCATGTACTGGCGGCCGCGGCATTACTACGTCGAGCACCTGCTGCTGCTGGTGCACAACCACGCATTCGTGTTCCTCGTCGTGCCGCTCGCCTGGCTGCTCGGCGCGCTGGCGCCGGCCGTCGCCAACTGGGTGGGGCTGGCGCTGTTTCTGTACATCGTCTGGTACCTGTACCGCGCCATGCGCACCGTGTACGGGCAGGGGCGCTGGCTGACCGTCGCCAAGCTCGCGGCACTGTCGTTCTTCTATTTCGTGTTCGGAGTCGTGATGTTCACGCTCAACTTCGCCTACAGCGCACTCACCTTGGAATGAGCAGGAAGGAGTCGTCATGCGTACCTGGTCGCTTTCCGCACTGGTCCTCGCCGCCGCGCTCGCCGCACCGCTCGCACTTGCGCAGGAGCGCACGCCCTCCCCGCCCGGCGCCGAGGTCTACATCATCAGCCCGAAGAACGGTGCCAGGGTGAAGAGCCCGGTGCTGGTGCAGTTCGGCCTGAAGGACAAGATGGGCATCGCGCCCGCGGGCGTGAAGTTCGACAATACCGGTCACCATCATCTGCTGATCGACACCGACGCGCCCGCCAACATGGGCGCGCCGCTGCCGGCGACCGACAACATCAAGCACTTCGGCAAGGGCCAGACCGAGACCTCGCTGACCCTCACGCCCGGCAAGCACACCCTGCAGCTGCTGCTCGGCGACCTGAACCACGTGCCGCACGACCCGCCGGTGATCTCGAAGAAGATCACGATCACCGTCGAGAAGTGAGCGGCGGGCGCAGCACGGCAGGCGGAGCCAACACGTGAGCCGCGCGGTGCTGCACGTCGACATGGACGCCTTCTACGCGTCCGTCGAGCAGCACGACAACCCGCAGCTCGCCGGGCAGCCGGTCATCGTCGGCTGGACCTCCGGCCGGGGCGTCGTCACCGCCGCGAGCTACGAGGCGCGCCCCTACGGCGTGCGCTCGGCGATGCCGATGAGCACGGCGCTGCGGCTCTGCCCGCAGGCGATCTGCGTACGCCCGCGCATGGCGCGCTACCAGGAGGTCTCGCGCACGGTGTTCGGCGTGTTCCGCGAAGTCACGCCGCTCGTCGAGGGCCTGTCGCTCGATGAGGCGTTCCTCGACGTCACCGCCAGCCAGCAGCTCATGGGGGGTGCGGTCGAGATCGCGCGCCGCATCAAGGCAACGATCCGCGAGCGCACCGGGCTCACCGCCTCCGTGGGCGTCGCACCGAACAAGCTGGTGGCGAAGATCGCCTCCGAGCTCGCCAAGCCCGACGGGCTCACGGTCGTGGATCCTGCACGGGTGCGCGCGGTCCTCGATCCACTCTCGGTGCGCCGGCTTCCGGGCCTCGGGCGCAAGACCGGCGAGCGGGTCGAAGCGGCCGGGATCGGCACGCTCGGGGAGCTGCGCGGCGCGCCGGACGCCGTGCTGTGGCCGCTCTTCGGGCGCTACAGCGCCTGGGTGCGCGAGCGTGCCGCGGGAGTCGATGAGCGGCCGGTGGTGCCGGACGCCGAAGAGAAGTCGCTGTCCGCCGAGGACACCTTCGCCGAGGACATCGGCGACCCGCGTGCCCTGCAGATACAGCTCGCGCGCCTCGCCGACCTCGCCTGCGAGCGGCTGCGCGGCCGCGAGCTGGTTGCCGCCTGCGTGGGAGTGAAGATCCGCCGTCACGACTTCTCGACCTTCACACGGCAGCGGGCCATCGCGCCGGCCACCAGCGCCGGCCGCGTCATCTCCGGGGTGGCGGCCGAGCTGCTCGAGCGCTGGCTGAAGGCTCACCCGGACGCGAAACTTCGCCTGCTGGGGGTGGTCCTTACGCAGCTCAAGCCCGCATCCCAGCTCGGGCTGTTCGAGGACCTGCGCCGCGCGGGGCGTGTGGATGCGGCGCTCGATGAGGCGCGGGCGCGCTTCGGGGCGCGGGCGCTGCGCCGGGGAAACACCATCGAGTAGCATGCGCTCATGTATCTCAAGTTCTTCGGCCTCAACGAGAAGCCCTTCGCGATCACCCCCGATCCCCGCTACCTCTACCTGAGCGAGCGCCACGCGGAGGCCCTGGCGCACCTGATGTACGGCATCAACGAGGCGGGCGGCTTCGTGCAGCTCACCGGCGAAGTGGGCACCGGCAAGACCACCATCGTGCGCTCGCTCCTGGCGCAGGCGCCGAAGGACGCCGAGATCGCCCTCATCCTGAACCCCAGGATGACCGCAGCGGAGTTCCTGCTGACCATCTGCGAGGAGCTCGGGATCGAGGTGCCCGCGGCCTCGCGGGGGAGCCTCAAGGACCTGGTCGACATCCTCTCGGCCCATCTGCTCGAGGCGCACGCCGCCGGCAGGCGCGTCGTGCTGGTGGTGGACGAAGCACAGAATCTCTCACCCGAGGTGCTCGAGCAGGTGCGGCTGCTCACCAACCTCGAGACCAACACGCAGAAGCTCCTGCAGATCATCCTCATCGGACAGCCGGAGCTGCGCGAGCTGCTCGCGCGCAACGAGCTGCGCCAGCTCGCGCAGCGCATCACCGGCCGCTATCACCTCGACCCCCTGTCGCGCGAGGAGACGACCGCCTACGTGCGTCATCGCCTGCGCGTCGCGGGCGCGACCACCGACATCCTGAGCTCCTGGGCGATCGGCGCGGTCTACCGCCTGTCGCGCGGCGTGCCGCGGGTCATCAACGTCATCTGCGACCGCGCGCTCCTCGGCGCCTACTCGCTCGACCACCACCGCGTCACCGGGGCACTGGTGCACCGCGCTGCCGCCGAGGTGTTCGGGCGCGGCTTCGCCGCCTACTGGCTCCCCTGGGCGGCGGCGGCCGCCACCGCCGCGGTCCTGGCGGCGCTCACGGCGACACTGTGGCTGTTCGGTCCGTGGAGCGCGGGCGCGCCCGCGGGCGCTGCGGCTGCCGTCAAACAGAGCACCGCGGCGCTGGCCACCGCCGCGGCCGCGCCGGCCGCGGGCACCGCGGCGACACCTGCCGTGCCGACGCTTGCGCAGCTGCTCAGCGCACACGCGGCCGAGACCGACACCGACAGCGCCTTCGGCAAGCTGTTCGGGCTGTGGGGCGCCAGCTATCAGGCGGGCGGCACCGATCCCTGCACCCAGGCGACGCGCGCGCACCTCGAGTGTCTCGCCGAGCGCGGCTCCTTCGGCCAGCTGCGCCTCTACAACCATCCGGCAATCCTCATGCTGAGCGATGCGGGCGGTGGGAGCCATCAGGTGGTGATCACCGGGCTGGACGACGAGCACGCGCGGCTCGATCTCGGCGGCCCGCAGGCGGTGGGCCTCGGCGAGCTGTCGCACTTCTGGCTGGGTGACTTCGTCATGCTGTGGCGGCCGGCGAGCTCGCCCGTCAAGTCGCTGTCGGCCGGGATGCGGGGCGCGGAGGTGCGCTGGCTGCGCCAGAGCCTCGAGCATCTGGCGCACGTCGAGTCGAGCGCGCCGGTGAGCGACGTGTTCGACGCCGAGCTCACCGGCCTGGTGCGCGACTTCCAGCGCCAGCATCAGCTGTCGGTCGACGGAATCGCAGGTCGGGAGACCCAGATCGCGCTCGCCGGCGCGGTGGCGGGCCCCGGCGTACCGCTGCTGTCGGCGGGCGATACTCACGGCGGGTAACCGATGTCCTTCATCCTCGATGCGTTGAAGAAATCCGAGACCGACCGCCAGCGTCAGGGCGGACCGGCGCTCTTCGAGGTGAAAGTCGCGCCGCCGCGCCGCGCCCTGCCCGCGTGGGCGGTGGCGGTTGCGGTGCTGTTCGTGGCAAATCTCGCGGTGGTGGGGTGGCTGCTGCTGCGGCACCCGGCTCGGTCCGAAGCCGCCGCGGCCACGGCGGTGCCTGCGCGTGCCGGGGTGGCAGCAGCGCTTCCGGCGGCGCCGATGGCGCCGGCGCCCGCGGTGTCGACGCTCACGGCTTCCCCCCCGGCAGCGGCCACGGCGAGCCCGGCAGCGGCCCCGGCGAGCCCGCCAGCGCACACCGTCAGCGCCGCACCCACCGAGGCGCCGGCCAGCACGGGCGCTCCCGCGCCGCAATCGAATCCCGACGATTACGCCCCGGCGGCCGAGCCGCCCCCCTCCGGAAGTCTCGGCAAGGTCAAGCGCGGCACGGATGCCGGCGTGCCGCTCTACCAGCAGCTCGCCGCCACGCCGGGCAACCAGCTGCCGCAGCTGCGCCTCGATCTGCATGCCTACGCCGAGCACGCCCAGGAGCGCTGGGTGCTCATCAACATGCACAAGCTCCGCGAGGGCGAGTCGCTCGAGGGCGTGCGCGTCGAGCACATCACTCCCGACGGGGCGGTGCTCTCCTACCAGGGATCGCAGTTCCTCCTGACGCGGGAATGACGAGCGCCGCCGTTCGTTCCGGCTCCGGCCGGAACGGTTTCACACCTTGAACCAGTTCACAGAATGAGCTTCACAGAATCCAGCGCTCCGGGGCGACAGGGGCGCCGCGCTGCGTCATCGTTCGCAAATGAGCGCCCGCCCCACGCCGCCCGCACGCATGCTGGTCGTCGAAGACGACGTCCGCTACGCGGAATGGCTGCGTCACCATCTCGACGTGCTCTGTCCGCGCGCGAGCGTCAGCCTGCTCAACCTGGCGGAATTCGAGCGCTGGTGCACCACGTTCTCCGGCCGCGACTGCGACCTGCTGCTGCTCGGCTGCCGCTTCGGCGCGAGCCCCGAGGATCCGAACTCCCCGGGACTGTCACTGCTGCGCCGGCTGCGCGATCAACCGGCAGCCCCCGCCGTGATCGCGATCGCCGAGGACGGCAATGAGCTCACCGCGGTGCGCGCCCTGCAGCTCGGCGCGCTCGACTACCTGCCGAAGAAGCTGCTGACGCCGGAGCGGCTGAGCACCGCGGTGCGCGTGGCGCTGCGCCGGGTCGAGCGGCGCGTGGCGCGCCGCCTCGCGAGCCTCGCGCACATCGAGCACGATCGGGCGGCGCATGCCGCCAAGGGCGACGCCGACAACCGACCCCCCGGGCGCGTCGGCGACACCGTGGCGGGCGTGGTGCCGGCGGATGCGGCAGCGCCGGCGCCGGACGGCGCGCCGACGTCGGCAACCGAGGCGCTGCAGCCACCGGGCGTCGTCGCGCTGCTCACCAACCCGCCGAGCGAGGATTTCATTCCCGGCTATACGCTGCGCGTCAAGGTCGGGGAGTCGGAGAAGGCCGCCGTCTATCTCGCCACCAGCGCGGCGCGCGGCCACAACGTCGCCCTCAAGGTCTCCAAGACCTTGCGCGACGAGGCGGCCGGGCGGCAGTTCCTCGAGCGCGAGTACACCGCGGTGCAGGCCATCAAGAGCCCGCTGGTGGTGGAGATCTACGACTACGGAGTGCATGCGGGCTTCGAGTACCTGGCGATGGAGTACCTGCCGCGCGGTGATCTTAAGGCGCGCATTCAGCGCGGCGTCTCGGAGCGCGAGGCGCTGCAGTACCTGCGGCACATCGCCGAAGCGCTGCAGATCGTGCATCAGGCGGGCCTGGTGCACCGCGACCTGAAGCCGCCGAACGTCATGCTGCGCGAGAACGATGCCGTCGCGCTCATCGACTTCGGCCTCGCGCGCCAGATCGACGGCAGCACGACGAACCTGCAGACCGGCCAGACCGGGGTGCTGCGCGGCTCTCCTTACTACATGAGCCCGGAGCAGGCGCTCGGTGAGCAGCTCGACGGGCGCTCGGATTTCTATTCGCTCGGCATCATCCTCCACGAGATGCTCACGGGGCAGAAGCCCTATACCGGCGGTAGCGCTCTCGATGTGCTGCAGCAGCACGTCAACAGCCCGCCGCCGCACCTGCCGCCGGCATTCGAGCGGCTGCAGCCGCTGCTCGCGCGCCTCGTGGCCAAGCCGCGTACCGAGCGCTTCGCCAAGGCGGAGGAGATCATCGCCGCGGCGGATGAGCTGCTCGCCGCTGCGCCGGCCGAGCCGCAGTCGAGCGCGGCCTAGACCCGCTCGGCGACCCCGCGCAGCTGCGCGGCTGCTTCGGCCGGCGAGGCTCCGCGCTGCTGGAAACCCCGGCCCAGACCGAGCGCCAGCACCGTCCACACCGCCGAGATCAAAGCGCCGATCCAGCCCACGGCGGAGTGACCGGCACCCAGGCCCTCGACCAGCAGCTTGTGCAGCGTGCCGCTGGTCGCATCCCCGCCGCGATACGCGAAGGTGTCGATGAGGCTCTTGGCCTGGTACTTCTCCTCGCGCGACACGACCGTGAACAGCGAGTCGCGGCACGGGCGCGTGATGGCGTAATCGGCGACGCGGCGCACCGCATAAACGATCACGAGCACCATGAATGCGGGCACCAGGGCATAGAGCGCGTAGCCGGCTGTCATCATCAGCGGCACGCTCGCCAGCAGCGCGCGCATGCCGAACCAGCGGTACAAGCGGCTGAACAGCAGGAACTGCATGGCGAGCGATGCCATCTGCACGTACAGATCGATACTGGCAAAGAAGCGCGTGCGTTGATCGGCGCTGGTGAACACCTTGGCGACGAACGCCTGCTGCTCGAGGTAGAAGAAGGTGTTGACCCAGGTCATGAGCAGCACGAACGCCGCGATGCCGAGCAGATACGGCGAGCGGAACACCTGCGAAAAAGCCGCCAGCACGCCGCCGCCTATCCCGCGCTGCCCGTCCGCCGTGGCACGAGCGTCGGGCACCGCGGCGGCAGCCCCCGGCGGCCGCGCGGCCGCGGCGCGCTGCCAGCGGATGACCTGCCGCATGAAGACGAGTGCGAGCAGCAGCAGGCCTGCCGATATCAGCAGCAGGTTGATGGCGCCGACCGGCACGGCGAGCTTCTTGTCGATGAACGGGCCGATCACGCCGCCCGAGCTGGCGCCGGCCCAGATGAAGCCGAACAGACGCCCGGCCTGTTCGCGCGTGAACACGTCAGCCATCAGGCCCCAGAAGGCGGCCAGCACGAATAGATTGAACACGCTCACCCACACGTAATAGCTGCGCGCGATCCAGGTATGGTCCTCAGCCACGCGAAACCACAGCCAGAACATGACCAGGTTGGCGGCGAAGAACATGTACACCCAGGGCAGGAACAGCGAGCGCGGAAAGCGCGAGGTCAGCCAGCCATAGACCGGCTGCAGCAGCAGCATGGCGGCGAACACGCCCCAGAAGAGGTACGGAATGGTCTCGAGTCCGGAGGTGATCCCGAGCGCATCGCGCACCGGACGCAGCATGGCGTAGCTCGTGAAGGTGCACAGCAGCGTCGCGAACGAGGCGAGCAGCGCGGGCGCCTCGCCGGGCTGCAGGACGACCAGACGACGCAGAAGTTGGCTCATCACTGAATTCCGATCAGCGGCGGCGCCGCCGCGGGTTGCAACCGCGCAATAGTGGAACCAGGCGACGCCAACATCAAACCGGCCTGACACTCGTGTAAGGAACCGTGCGGCGGCGGGTCGGATGCGTCCGGTACGGCTTGACACCCTTTCGTCATACAGGTGCAATGCGGGGGTTGTGCGACGCAAGGGCCGCGTGTAACGGATGAAACCCCTGCATCTGGTCGATACGACCCTCTTCTACTCGCCCACCAGCGGCGGCGTCCGACGCTACCTCAACGCCAAGCACTCCTGGCTGAGGGAACATACTCACTGGCAGCACACCATCGTGGTGCCGGGCCGCAAGAACCGCTTCGAGCGCGGCGGAGTCTGCACCCTGTCCGGCTTCAAGGTGCCCGGCACCTTCAATTACCGCCTGCCGCTCAACATGCGCCGGTGGACGCGCGTGCTCGATCGCCTCGAGCCGACACTGATCGAAGCCGGCGATGCCTTCCACCCCGGCTGGTGCGCGGCCGCCGTGGGGCGGCGCCGCGGCATCCCGGTGGTCGGCTTCTATCACTCCAACGTGCCGCAGATCATCGGCCGCCGTTTCCGTCCGGTCGAGCGGCCGGTGCGCCGTTATCTGCGCAGCCTCTATGCGCGCTTCGACATCGTGTTGGCACCGAGCCGGGTCATGTGCGAGTACCTGGGCGCGCTCGGCGTCGAGCACGCCGTGCACCAGCCGCTCGGCGTCGATGCCGAGGTGTTCCACCCGCGTCGCCGCACGCTCGACCTGCGCAAGCGGCTCGGGCTCGCGGCCGATGCGCGCCTCATGGTGTTCGCCGGACGCTTCGCCGAGGAGAAGAATCTGCCGGTGCTGCTGCAGGCGTTCGCGGGGCTCGGCGCGCCCTATCACCTGCTGCTCATCGGCGGCCATCGTCGGGCGCGCCCTGCAGCCAACGTGACGATGGTGCCCTACCGGCGCGACAGCCTGGAGCTCGCCTCCTGGATCGCCTCGGCGGATGCGCTGGTGCATGCCGGGACCAAGGAGACCTTCGGGCTGGTGTTGCTCGAGGCCATGGCCTGCGGCCGGCCGGTGGTGGTGGCACGCGCCGGGGCCTTCCCCGAGCTGGTCGACGACAGCGTCGGAGTGCTGGCCGAGCCTGACAGCGCCGCCGGCATGGCGAGCGCCATCGCCGCGCTCTATGAGCGGGATCTCACCGCGCTGGGCGCCGCCGGGCGCGCACGCGTCCTGCGGCACTTCACCTGGGACCGCACCTTCCGCCAGCAGATCGATACCTACGCCGCTCTCATCGGCGCGCGCCGGCCGCTGGCGCAGCCGGAAGAAGAGTTCGGGCTGAGCTCGCCGAGCCCTTAGAAAGCCACTAGGAGCGCAGTGCCCGCAGCACGGCGATCGCGACCCGGCTGCGGGCGAGCGTGAGCATCGCCCGGTAGAGCACGCGGCGACTCCACGGCGCGGGGCGCGGCGGGATCGCCGCATAGAAACGCTGCGCCACCTCGCGATGCACCTCCACCGAGCGCGCCGTGATGTGCCAGGAGCGCGTGGCGCTCGCGATGCGGTACTCGCCGGCCGCGCCGCGCTCGACCAGCGCGTCTTCGAGCCGCTCCGGAAGGTCGGCGGGCGCGCTTCCCGCGAAGGCGACGCGCAGCTCCTCCCCCGACGGCCCGGCGCTGCGCCCCGTCAGCGTGAGCCCGATCGGCCCGTCGGGCGCGCGGGCACAAGCGACGGCGCCGCGAAAGCGCGCCATGCCTGCGAACTCGCCCGTCATGGTTTTCCTCCGCCTCCGGTCAGCGGCGATTGTACGATACGCGCGTGCCGCAACCCGCCCTCGAGCCCCGCCGCGACTTAGGCCTGACGCACGCGACCTCGCTGGTAGTCGGCGTCATCATCGGCACCGGCGTCTTCCTCAAGGCGGCCAGCATGGCGCAGGCGGTGGGCACGCCGGGACTCGTGCTGGGTGCGTGGGTGGCCGCGGGGCTGGTCGCGATGCTCGGGGCGCTGTGCTTCGCCGAGCTCGGCGCACTGCTGCCGCACGCCGGCGGCGAGTACGTGTACCTGCGCACCGCATACGGCGAGCTGCCCGGATTCCTCTTTGCCTGCAACGCCTTCGTGCTCGGGGGCGCGGCGGTCGCCGCCTACGGCGCGGCGGTCGCGATCTTCCTGTCCGACATCCACCGCTTCGACGCGCACGGGTACCAACTTGCCTGGCACATCGGCGGCACGACGCATGTGCTCGAGTTCGGGCTGCGGCAGTTGATCGCGGTAGGCGTCATCGCCGTGTTCACGGCGATCAATTGCCTGGGTGTCATGCTGGGCGGCCGGGTGCAGACGGCGCTCACGGCCGTCAAGGTGGCCTCGGTACTCGCGGTCGCGCTGGGCGTTTTCGCCTTCGGCGACGTGCACGACTTTGGCAACCTGCACGCCGAGCCGGGCGCCGCCAACGGGGGACTCGCGGGCTTTGGCGGCGCGATGTTCGCAGCGCTCTGGGCCTACAGCGGCTGGCAGTACATGGCCATGGCGGCGGGCGAGGTGCACCACCCGCAGCGCAACGTGCCGCGCGCGTTCGTCGGCGGGACGCTGCTCGTGCTCGCCCTCTACCTCGCCATCAACACCGCCTATCTCTATGCGCTGCCCTTCTGGCAGGTGACGAGCGCCAACTCGACCGCCTACCCGGATGCCCCCTCGGTGGCGGCGCGCGCGGTGCAGACTTTCCTCGGCGGCCGGGCCGCGCCGATCGCGGCCCTGATTTTCCTCATCTCGACCATCGGCTCGCTCAACGGGATGATCCTGGGCGCCGCGCGCGTTCCCTACGCGGCGGCACGCGACGGACTGTTCTTCAGCGCCTTCGGCCGCCTCCACCCGGCGAGCCGCGTGCCCATCACCTCGCTGGTGCTGCTCGGGGTCTGGGGAGCGCTGCTCGCAGCCTCCGGAACCTTCGATCAGCTCACCAACATGGCGGTGATGTCCTACGCGCTCTTCTGGATCCCGGTATCGCTCGCGGTGCTGGTGCTGCGCCGCAAGCTTCCGGATGCCCCGCGGCCGTTCCGCGTCCCCGGCTACCCCGCGGTGCCCGTGGTCTTTGCTCTGGTCATGATATGGATCGTGATCAGCGGCTTCCTCACCGCGCCGCGCGAATCGATCACCGCGCTGGTTCTGATCCTGATCGGACTGCCGCTGTATCCGTTGTTCCGCGGACGCGCCCGGCGCAGCACCTCCGCCGCGCCTGAGAGCAGCGGCGCCTGAGGCGCGAGCCGCTTCACTGCGACTCGAGCTCCCACAGCGTGAGCGGCGCGCCGCGCCGCACCCAGAAGCCGAGACCCGCGGCGCGAAAGTGCCGCCGCAGCCGGGCGCGGTACCAGTCGGCGCTCCGCAGATGCACGTTGGCGTCGGTGCGCTTCGGGTCGCAGTTGCGCTCGAGATCGCCGCGCGTCAGCGCGCTGAAGTAGAGCGCGCCCCGGGTGAGGCGCGCGAAGTTCCGCAGGGCCCGCTCGGCCGCGGCGCGCTCGAGATACTGCAGCACGTCGTAGCAGACGACGAGGTCGTAGGGCGCACGGGCGCGGAACTCCTCGATGCGCCCGTGCTGCCAGCCGTAGCGACGGCACAGGTACTCGCTCGATTCGAGCGCGGTGTAATGGGCGCGCGGCAGGAGTCGCTTGAGCTCACGCTGCAGGAGCCCCGTACCGCAGCCGGCCTCGAGGATACGCCGTACCGGGAGCCCGAGATGCTCGACGAAGGCCGCGATGAGGCGCGCGCGCGCACGCATCTCGGCGCGGCTCGCGACCGCGGTGCGCGGATCGTAGTAGTAGCGCTGGTAGTACTCGCGGTCGAAGGGCATGGGGGCCATTCAGCTGAAAGCGCGCAGGATGAGCGCCTGCATGTCCATGCTGCGCGGCAGCGTTCCGAAGGCGGCCGGGGGGCCCGCGGCCAGGCGCGAGGCGAGGAATGCCTCGCATGAGGCGCTCGGGCCGTGGGCGAGAAACAGCGCCGCCTGCACGGCGAGCGCCAGACGCTGGGTGAGGTCGCGGGCGCGCAGCTCCCCGTCGGCAGCATCCAGGAGGTCGCGGCGCAGCGCATCGACGAAGCGGTCGTAGCGCACGTCCCGGCCACGGGCCGGCGCGAGCAGCTCATCCAGCGTCTCGGTCACGTGCGGCTCGCGCGTGAGCGCGCGCAGCACATCGAGGCACATGATGTTGCCCGAGCCTTCCCAGATGGAGTTGAGCGGCGACTCGCGCAGGCGGCGGGCGATCGGCCCCTCCTCCACGTAGCCGTTGCCGCCCAGGACTTCCATCGCCTCGGCGCACACCGCCGGGGCGCGCTTGCAGAGCCAGTATTTCGCCACCGGGGTGAGGAGGCGGCGCAGCCGAGCCGCATTCTCGTCGGCGCGTGCGTCGTAGGCACGCGCGAGGCGCATCACCAGCATCACCGCCGCCTCGCACTCGAGCGCGAGGTCCGCCAGCACGTTGCGCATCAGCGGCTGCTCGCTCAGCAGCCGGCCGAAGGCACGCCGGCCGCGCGCGTGGTGGATCGCCTGCGCGACGCACTGATGCATGAGGCCCGCGGAGGCGATGGCGTTGTCGAGCCGGGTATAGACGCCCATCTCGAGGATGGCGGGGACGCCGCGCCCCTCCTCGCCGACGAGCCAGCCGAGGGCCGCGGCGAATTCGACCTCGCTCGAGGCGTTCGAGCGGTTGCCGAGCTTGTCCTTGAGGCGCTGCAGCTGCAGCGCGTTGATGCCGCCATCGGGCAGCAAGCGCGGCACGAGGAAGCACGACAGGCCCGCCTGCGCCTGCGCCAGCACCAGGAAGGCATCGCACATGGGCGCGGAGAGAAACCACTTGTGGCCCGTGAGGCGGTACTCACGCCCGGGCCCCGCGGCTGCGACCGGCACGGCGCGCGTCGTGTTGCTGCGCACATCCGACCCGCCCTGCTTCTCCGTCATGCCCATACCCATCAGCACGCCGCGCTTAGCGGTGGCCGGGAGGAAACGCGGATCGTATTCGCGCGACAGGAGCGCCTGCACCCACGGCTCGAACTGCGGCCCATGCCCGGCGAGCGCCGGCACCGCCCCGTAGCTCATGGTCGCGGGACACTGGGTGCCGTTCTCGATCTCGGCCCACATGAGGTAGCCGGCGGCGCGCGCCACGTGCGCACCGGCACGCGGCTGGGCCCAGGGACCGGTGTGCAGACCCTCGGCCACGAGGCGTCGCATCAGCTCGTGCCACGCGGGGTGAAACTCCACCTCGTCGCGACGCGCGCCGAAGCGATCGAACACCCGCAGCTCCGGCGGGTTGCGGTTGGCGGCCTCGCCGAGCGCGAACATCTCGGCGCTGCCGAGCCGCGCGCCGAGCGCTGCCAGCGCCGCGCCATCGGCTGGGTCGCCCTCGCGCGCAAGCGCCTCGGCGAGCGCCGAATGGCTGCTGAACAGGTCGTAGCCGGCGAGCTCGCCGGGGTCGTTGGACATGGGCTTGTATGCTCCAGGGAGCGGGCGCGCGTTGTTCCTAATATGGTCCGGCCGAGCGCCGGCGGACAAGAGGAGGCATCGCGATGAGACTCAATCCGGCACGACTTGCGCTCGCCGCAGCGTTGCTGACTGCGGCGCTGTCAGCCTGCGTCGTGGCTCCGGCGCCTGGTTACTATTCGGGCGAGGTCGTGGCCGCGGCGCCGCCGCCGCCCCAATACGAGGCGGTGATCGGCGTAGCCCCCGCGCCCGGATACTTCTGGGTTGGCGGCGGGTGGTTCTGGGAAGGCGGGCGCTACGCCTGGCGCCCGGGCCACTGGATGGCGCCGCGCCCCGGCTATCACTGGGTGCCGCGCACCTGGGTCCACGTGAATGGTGGCTGGCGCGTGCACGGCGGGGTCTGGGTGGTCGGCTGATTTGCCAGGCGCGGCGCCGCGCTGCACACTCCGCCGCTCGGGCGCCCGGTGCCCGGGAGGTGCGGACCATGAATACGGCTTGGATGGCAGGCGCAGGGCTGCTTGCGGTGGCGGCCATGGCCGCCGCGCAGACTCCTGCAGCAGGCGGCGGGCGCAAATTCACCCTGTCGAGCCCTGACATCGCCCCGGGCAAGACCATCGCCGCCGCCCAGGTCTTCAACGGCTTCGGCTGCAGCGGCGGAAACGTCTCGCCGGCACTCTCGTGGAGCAACGCACCGGCCGGTACGAAGAGCTTCGCGCTCCTCATGCACGACCCTGATGCGCCGACCGGCAGTGGCTGGTGGCACTGGGTCGTCTACAACATACCCGCGAGCACCACCTCGCTCCCGGCCGGGGCCGGCGACCCGAAGAGAGGTCAGCTGCCGGCGGGCGCGGTGCAGGGCCGCACCGACTTCGGCACGGCCGGATACGGCGGTCCGTGCCCGCCGCCCGGCAAGCCCCACCGCTACTATCTGCGGATCTACGCGCTCAAGGTCGAGAAGCTCGAAGTGCCCGCGGATGCGACCGCGGCGCTCATCGGCTTCAACGTGAACGCCGCCTCGCTCGGCCATGCCGAGCTCATGGGCCTCTATGGCCGCTGACGCGCGAGCGGACATGGGGCGCGATCGCCGGCCGGCGATCTGGCCGTGGCTGCTCATGCCGCTGATCGTGCTGCTGCTGTTCTGCGCGCTGCTGCGCATGCACCACCGGCCGGGTACTCCGTGGGCCGCCTGGGCGCATCCAACCAGTGACGAGAGCCCGCAGCCGCCTCATTAGGCGAGCTCCGTGACTTCCGCCGCTACCAAAGCGCGCGCCGGCGTGCGGCGCGGCAGGCGCGCCCCGCGCGTCGGCTTCGTGAGCCTCGGATGCCCGAAGGCGCTGGTGGACTCCGAGCGCATCCTCACCCAACTGCGCTCCGAGGGCTACGAGGTCTCGCCGACCTACGAGTCGGCCGACCTGGTGCTGGTCAACACCTGCGGCTTCATCGACGCCGCGGTCGATGAGTCGCTCGAGGCGATCGGCGAGGCGCTCGAGCACAACGGCCGCGTGATCGTCACCGGCTGCCTCGGCGCCAGGCCCGAGCGCATCCTGGCGCGCCACCCGCGGGTGCTGAAAGTCACCGGTCCGCAGCGCTACGAGGAGGTGGTGAGCGCGGTGCACGCCCATCTGCCCCCGGCGCACGATCCGTTCCTCGACCTGGTGCCGCCGCAGGGCGTGCGCCTGACGCCGCGCCACTACGCCTATCTCAAGATCTCCGAGGGCTGCAACAACCGCTGCAGCTTCTGCGTGATTCCCGCCATGCGCGGCCGGCTCGCGAGCCGCCCGATCGGGGAGGTGCTGCGCGAGGCCGAGCGGCTGGTTGCGGCCGGGGTGAAGGAGCTCCTGGTGATCTCCCAGGATACGAGTGCCTACGGCGCCGACCTGCGCTATGCCCCTGGCGAGTGGCGCGGCGAGGACTGGCAGACGCGCTTCATCGACCTCGCCCGCGCGCTCGGGACGCTCGGCGTGTGGGTGCGGCTGCACTATGTATATCCCTACCCGCACGTCGATCAGGTCATCGCGCTCATGGCCGAGCGGCGTGTGCTGCCCTATCTCGACATTCCGTTCCAGCACGGCAGTCCCGCGGTGCTGAAGCGCATGCGCCGGCCGGCGCACGCGGAGAATACGCTGGCGCGCATCGCTCAATGGCGCGCGCAGTGTCCGGACCTGACGCTGCGCAGCACCTTCATCGTGGGCTTCCCGGGCGAGACCGAGGCGGAGTTCGAGGAGCTGCTCGCCTGGCTCGAGGCGGCCCAGCTCGATCGCGTCGGCTGCTTCAAGTACTCGCCGGTCGAGGGCGCGGCCGCCAATGCGCTCGCGGGCCACGTGCCCGTCGCGGTGCAGGAGGAGCGCTACCAGCGCTTCATGGAGCTCGCCGCCGCGATCAGCGCGCGGCGCCTCGCGCGGCGCATCGGTCGCCGCATGCGCGTGCTCATCGACTCGGTGGCGGAGGGAGGCGCGCTGGCGCGCAGCGAAGCCGACGCGCCCGAGATCGACGGCGTCGTGAGGATCGCGGACGCCGGCAGGACGAGAGTGGGAGACTTTACCGACGTCGAGATCGTGGGCTCCTCCGCCTACGATCTCGCCGGCCGTCTCGTGTGAGACGGCCGGCGGCTCAGGGTGTCGATCGCAAGCCGCGTCGGCTCGCCGGGAATCACATCCCCAGCGACTTCATCATCTCCGCGGCCTTCGCTTTCACGGCATCCGCCTTGGCCATGGCGGTGGTGAAATCGCCGGAAGAAGCGGCATTGCTGGCATCCGCCCAGGTCGACTTGAGCGAGTCGAGCCCGGTCTTGGCGGCGGCCACGGCCTGCTTGGTGACGCCCTTCGGCAGCTTCTTCGACTTCGACAGCGTCTCGACGCGCTTGGCGAGGTCGTCGAGCATCTTCGGTACCGCGGTGCTCGCTGCGCCCCAGTCATCCTTCGCCTTCGCGAGCGCAGCTACCGCCTCGTTCTTCTTGGCGGCCGCGGCGTCCTTCAGGCCGTTGATTGCGGCGGTCACCCCGGGCGCCGCGGCCAGCACGCCCGCATAATCGCCCTTCTCGAAGCTGCCCTTCATGTCGGAGAGCTTCGCCTCGACGCCGCCGAGCTGCTCGGGCGCGTACTTCTGTGCATCGTCGCGCACGGCATCGAGCGCGGCCTGCGCGCCCGCCACGGCCTGTTCGGCCGGTCCTTTCTGTGTGTTGCAACCCAACAAGAGCACGGCCGCGACCGCGGCCAGCAGGAAGACGGAATACTTCTTCATTGTTGCTCCTCGTGCAGCCAGTGCCAGCCGCGGCGAGCCGCGGCGCTGCGCGAGAGTAGCACGAATCGCCGTACCGGGGCGTCAGCGGACCCTGACAGCGCCTCGCCACCGCACGATTGTTTGTCTCGTGCCTGTCAGGTCGATGGCAAGGGCGGCGCGGGACTCACGCACTCGCCTTTCACCGCGTCATCCACGCTGGAGTAGTCGAGCTCCGAGGCGGACAGCTGCGGCAGCTGCGCGCGCAGCAGTGCCTCGCGCACCCTGAGGCGCAGCCGCGCGACCCGCAGCTCGATGCCGCGCGCCGCCAGCCAGGTGCAGAACTCCGCGAGTGTCTCGAGCGCGGTACCGTCGAGATCCGGGCTCTCCTCGAAGCTCAGCACCACGCGCCGCGTGCCGGGCGCAGCGAGCACCAGCTCGCGGGCGCGCAGCAGCAGCGGCTCGGCGTTGCCGAAGAACATCGGCTCCTCCGGCCGCAGCACCAGCAGTCCCGGCACCGTCACTGCCTGCGGGAAGCGCGCGATATCCACGTAGTCATGCCCGCCGGCCCGCCCGAGCACCGTGATGCGCGGGCTCGCCAATGATTTCAGCAGCCAGGCAATACTGAAGGCGATCGCCGCCAGGAGGCCATTCAGCACCCCGAACACCATCACCGCGAGCACGGCGGCGAGCGCCACCTGCCAGTCGCGCTGCCAGCGGAAGTAGTTGGCGAACACCCCGATCCGCAATGACTTGCTCACGGCGTGGATTACGATCGCCGCCAGCACCGGCTCCGGGATGCGCTCGATCCAGGGCAGGAATGCCGCCACCAGCAGCAGCGCCGCCCCCGCCGCAATGAGACCGGCGAAACGCGACTGCGCCCCCGCGGCCTCGTTGGCCGAGGTACCCGAGTAGCCGGCGCCGACCGGGGTGCCCTGCAGGAGCCCGGCGACCACATTGGCGACGCCGAGCGCGATCAGATCGCGGTTTGGCTGCACCGCATCATCGTGCCTGAGCGCACAGGTGCGGATCGAGCTGTAGGACTCGGCGTACAGGACGAACATGAGTGCCAGAGAGAATTCCACCAGCGGCACCCAGCGCGTGCCGTCGGGCAGCGCGAAGTGGGGCAGCGCCGGCAGGTCGATGGGACCGGTGAGCGCCACACCGTGGCTGCCGAGCCAGGGAGCCGCCAGGATCCCACCGATGATCACCACCAGCGCGCCGGGCACACGCGGCACTCGGTCGAGCAGCAAGAGCCCGGCGAGCGCCGAAAGACCACAGCTCAAGGACGGCGCCTGCCACGAGGTGACGCCGCGCAGGAGCTCGGCGACGAGAGCAAAGAAGCCGCTACTGGTGGTTGTCATGCCGGCGATCGTCGGCCACTGCTTGACCACGATGACGAGCGCGAGGCCGACGGCGTAGCCGTGCAGCACTGGGCGGGCGATCAGGTTCGACATCGTACCGAGCCGCAGCGCCCCGAAGAGCGCAAAGGCGCCGCCTGCCCCGACCACCAGAATGGAGGCGACCGCGAGCCGCTGCGCCGGCTGCGTCGCCCCCAGCGCGAGCAGCGCCGAGGCCAGCACGGCCGCGGAGGAGGAAGTCGCCGAGACGATGGCGAAGCGGCTGCGGCCGATCAGGCCGTAGCAGAGGAGCCCGGCAAACAGCGCAATTACGCCGGCCTGCGGCGGGAGAGTCGCGAGGTGCGAGTAGGCCACCGCCTCGGGCAGCAGAAGTCCGGCGATCGAGAGCCCCGCGATCAGATCGGTGGCGGATGGGGCGCGGGTGGCGGTGGTAGTCGCGGGCACGATTCGGTGGCCAGGCGGACGGGTTTTACGCCCAATCGCGCCAGACTAAGCGATCCGGCGCTGATGCCGCAGGGATGCTAGCGCAACGCCGCGCCGCACAGCAGCCCGATCACATAGGTCGTACCGGCCGCCCCCACGCCGATCACTACCTGTCTCACCCCGGAGAACCATGCCGAACGGGCGTTGAACAACGAGGTTGCGACTCCGAGCAGGAACAGGGCGGCGACCGACACCACGATGCTGCCCGCGATGCGCCACGCCGCCGGAAGCATCCAGAACGGCAGCAGCGGTAGCAGCGCACCGAGAGCGAACAATCCGAACGAGAACGCCGCCGCGCTGGCCGCATCGCCCGCAGCCGCGACACTCGGGTGCTGCGCATTCGGATCGCGGCTACCCATCTCCCGGTCGAGCTGGCTCAGTGCCAGCTCGCGTGCGTTGGTGACCGAGAGCCACTCGCCGAGCGCCATCGAGCTGGCGCCGGCGACCAGCCCCGCGATCCCCGCGAGCAGAATGCTGGTCGCGGAGGCGCCGCCACCCGCGACACCGAGCATCAGACAGAAGTTGGAGGTCAGCCCGTCGTTGGCGCCGAGCACCGCGGCCCGCAGATTGTTGCCGAGCGCACTGGTATCACGGCCGCGCAATACCGCGGCGTGCCCATGCTCCTCGCGCGCCAGTCCCGCACGGCGTGCGTCCTCCTGGTTGCTATAAGCGTCCCGATCGCGCATCTCGCGACTGATCACGCTCGGCACGACGAATGCAACGCCGAACTGACGCGCGAGCGCAATCAGGATCGCGGTACGCAGCGATGGCCGGAACGGCGGGAGTGGAACCCCGCTCTCGCGCAGTCGCTGCTCCCAAAAGCCGGCGTGGCGTCGCTCCGCAGCGGCAAGCTCGGCATAGACGGCCTTCTGGTCTGCGCTATCCTCGAGCCGGGCGAACGCGGCATAGAGCGCGGCGCTGTCGTTCTCTTCGCGCCAGTTGCGCAACAGCCGCTGCAGCTCGTGATGACTGTTCATGATATCCACGGGCCGGGGCCCGACGGGCAGATCTGTCGAGATGCTATCCGGGCGCTGCGCCGTCCGCGTCGGTAGTTGCCGGCATGGCGAGCGGCGCGGCGGCTCGTTCCTTGAGCGCCGAGCGCAGCATGGCGACGGCCGCATAGGCGATCACGGCGGTCACGACCCAGCGCATTGCGGTCAGGTGCTGGCTGAGGGTCTTGATCAGGGGAAGCGCCAGCAGCACCCCGAGGGTGCCGCCGATCGTGAGTCCGACCGCTACCGCGTTGGCGTATCTGCCGGACCTGACGAACCCGAGACTTGCGACGGGAATCAACACGCCGTCGCTCGCGATCATGATCGGGTAGGCCGCGATCGGATGCATGCCGAGGAAGGCGAGCAGCGCCATCGAGGGGGCGTAGTTGCCGATCCCGGCGCACATCAGGGCGCCGAGCACGAAGTTCGCGGCGACCGCGGCGCTGAAGCGCCAGCCACTCAATCCCATGGCGGTGCCGCCCGGCGGCAGGACGCCGAGGTTGGTGAGGGTGAAAGAGCCCGCGGCGACGAGGAGAGCTAAGCCCATCAGCAGCTGAATGGCGCGGCGCGGCAGCCGGCTGACGATATCGGCGCCGATCCACGCGCCGGCGCCGGCCGCCACCACCATCGAAGTGAGCAGCACCGGCTCGACCTCGATCATCTCGACGAACAGCGCCGCGCTGAAGATGATCCCGATGGCATTGCCGACGTTGAGAGTGCCCGGGATGAGCTCGTCGGGCGGATTGCCCCGCAGCTTGAACAGCGCGGTGATCTGCGCATAGTTCCCGATGCCGAGCGTGTCGAGGAAGCAGGTACCGCAGCCGATCGCCATGTCCCCGAGCGTCGGGCGCATGGCGAGCTTGCCTCTCCTGGCAGCCCGCCACCACACCGCGAGGAACGCGGCCTGCACGAGCGCGAGGCAGGCATAGAGAACGATCCGCGCGACTGACAAGGCTCCCCCTCCAGTCTTCGAGGCTAAGGTACGACTATCTGCCACGCAGGGATATTCGTCGACGCGCTGCACCCCGATGGGTGCTGGCAGCGCAGTCGGGGGCCCCGCGAGGGGGAGGAGAAAAGGAAAGGGGCCGGCCCTCGCGCTGAGAGTCGGCCCCGTGTTTTGCTGGAAGGTGTCTGAGGGCAGCTCGTGCCTGTGCCTCAGGCGGCCGCTACAGCCAACTTCCGCCGCCGCAGGGCAGCCCCGAGGCTCGCGAGACCCGAGCCGAACAGCAGTGCCGCGGCCGGAATCGGTACGGTGGCGATCGAAGCCAGCCCGACGAAGTTGCCCGTCACGTTGAGGTTTCCGTTCTTGAGCTGGGCCAGGAAGCTATTCCAGAACCCGTAATTCGTCTTGTCAGAGCAGTACGGCAGGTTCTGGTTGGTGGTCTGGCAGCTGGCCTGGGCGTACAGCCACACACTCTCGTTCTGCGAGCCACCCGTGAACTGACCCTGGTTCGCCCAGCCGCTGAAGTTGGCGGTCGTAAACCCCAGCTCCTCGGTCTGGAAGTTCACGTTGGCACCCGTCAGGGTCGCCGAGAACAGCGTCGTCGAGGGCGTTACTGGATTCCAGTTGAAGCCAGCAGGCTTTTTGCCGTACGTCGGGCTGCTCCACCCCGGGAGCGTCCCGCTGATCGAATAGTTGCCCGACAGGAACTGCCCGTTCGGACCGAAGACCGCCGTCAGGGTCAGGTCGAGACTTCCCACCGCGTAGGCCCCGAGAGGAAAGTTGAATATGGCGGCGCAGGAGGGACAGGTCTTGGCGTTGAAGATGTCCGTGTAGGTGAGCGTGAAGTCGTGAGTCGACTTCGACTGAGTCAGCGTTGCGCTGCCGCTCTGTGACCAGAAGTCCGGATAGCCCGGCTGAGGAACGTTTGCGCAGTTGATTTGACAGCCCCTGGCAAAGGCGTCGCTGCCCGCCGCCAGAGCAACCAGCGCTACCGCGCCGGCGAGAATCCGTGAGCCCTTCAACATGTGCCGCCCTCCCGCGTGAAACCGATTGCACAGCCGACCCGTGGCCCGCAGCGTAGGAGGGCTGCATTTCACTTTCAGGTCAGAATCGTGAATCCCGGCGCGGACAGCGGCACCCTCGCGCAGTCGCAACGGTGTCCTACAAATGGGATACGGGCGCAAGCGGTGGAGCGACGCCCGGAGAACCCTCAGGCAAGGCGAACTGCGCCGTGCTCGGGACGAATGAGCGCCGCCGGCGCGAGATTCAGCAGCCGCCTTATTCCACCGTGACGCTCTTGGCGAGGTTGCGCGGCTGATCGACGTCGGTACCGCGCAGGATGGCCGCGTGGTAGGCAAGCAGCTGCAGCGGAATGGTATAGACCGCCGGCGCCTGCACGTAAGTCACGTGCTTCGGCATCTCGATGACCGTCACGCCGTCGCTCGGATGGATGCCCGCCTCCGGGTCGGCGAACACGATCAGCTCGCCGCCGCGCGCCCGCACCTCCATGAGATTGGACTTGAGCTTCTCCAGCAGGTCATTGTTGGGAGCAACCGTGACCACCGGCATGTCGGCATCGACCAGCGCCAGGGGTCCGTGCTTGAGCTCCCCGGCCGGGTAGGCCTCGGCGTGGATGTAGGAGATCTCCTTGAGCTTGAGCGCCCCCTCCATGGCGATGGGGAAGAGCGCACCGCGCCCGAGGAACAGCGCATGATGCTTGGAAGCGAAGCGCTCCTCGGCGAGGCGCCGGATGACCGGGTCGAGCTGCAGGGTCTTCTCGATGAGCGAGGGCAACTCGATGAGCCGCACGACCAGCCCGCGCTCGCGCTCGGGATCGGCGTCGTGATGGCGCGCCAGCGCCACCACCAGCATGCCGAGCGCGGTGAGCTGCGTGGTGAATGCCTTGGTCGAGGCTACGCCGATCTCGGGTCCGGCGCGGGTCAGCATGACGAGCTCGGACTCCCGCACCAGGGAGCTCTCCGGCACGTTGCAGATCGCGAGCTGCGAGAGGTAGCCCGACTGCTTCGCGAGCCTGAGCGCCGCCAGGGTGTCGGCGGTCTCGCCCGACTGCGAGATGGTGACGAACAGCGAGTCGGGCGGCACGAGGGGGCTGCGGTAGCGGTACTCGCTCGCGATGTCGACCGAGCAGGGGATCTTGGCGATCTGCTCGATGAAATAGCGTGCCACGCAGCCGGCGTGATAGCTCGTGCCGCAGGCGACGATGTGCACGTTGCGGGTGCGCTTCAGCACCTCGCTGGCCGCCGGGCCGAAGGCCGCTTCCAGCAGCCGCCCGTTGGCGACGCGCTCCTGCAACGTGTCGGCGACCGCGCGCGGCTGCTCGTGGATCTCCTTCAGCATGTAATGCTGGAACGGGCCCTTCTCGGCCGCGTCCGCCGACAGCTCGCTCTCGCGCACCGCTCGCTCGACGGGAGCACCGTTGCGGTCGATGACCCGCACGGCCGCGCGCCGCACCTCGGCGACGTCGCCCTCCTCGAGGAACATGAAGCGGCGCGTGACCGGCAGGAGCGCCGCGACATCCGAGGCCACGAAGTTCTCGTCCACCCCAAGCCCGACCACCACCGGGCAGCCCTCGCGGGCGAGGATCAGCCGGTCGGGGTCATGCTCGCTCACCACCACCAGGGCGTAGGCACCCTCGAGCTCGGCCACCGTGGCGCGCACCGCCTCGAACAGGTCGAGCGTCCTCTGCAGGTGATAGTGCACCCGGTGCGCGATGACCTCCGTGTCGGTCTCGGAGGAGAACCGGTAGCCGCGCCGCTCGAGGTCGGCACGCAGCTGCTCGTGGTTCTCGATGATGCCGTTGTGGACGATCGCGATACCGTCGCGCGAGATGTGCGGATGGGCGTTACGCTCGCTCGGCACGCCGTGGGTCGCCCAGCGGGTATGGGCGATCCCGATCTTCCCCGAGGTCGGGTTGTGGACCAGCGCCTCATCGAGCATGCGTACCTTGCCCACGGTGCGCAGCCGCGTAAGGTGCTGCGAGCCGTTGAGCACGGCGATACCGGCCGAGTCGTAGCCGCGGTACTCGAGCCTTCTCAGGCCTTCCATCAGGACCGGAACGACATTGCGCTCAGCGACCGCTCCGACGATTCCGCACATGATTCCCTGCCTCTGTTACAGCCCGGGCTGGCCCTCGGGGTGCCGATAAGTGTGCCTGATCCGGGGGACGCCCTCGAACTCGAGCGCACCGCACCTGAATGACGGGCTTTCTCGCCTGTAAGCCATTGTCCCGGCTGGTAAACCAGCCCCCGGGTCGAGCCCGCCGTCGAGTCTCCAAAATGACATAAACATCCTCGATCATTAAACGTTTCATCACGGCGCGCGGGGATCAGCATGGCCCAGAGAGCCTTGATCACGGGAATCACGGGCCAGGACGGAGCTTACCTGGCCGAATTCCTCCTCGGGAAAGGCTACGAGGTGCACGGCGTGAAGCGTCGGTCCTCCTCCTTTAATACGGACCGGATCGATCACCTCTATCAGGATCCGCACGAGCGCAATGTGCGCCTGCACCTGCATTACGGCGACCTGACCGATGCGACCAACCTGATTCGCATCATGCAGGAGGTCAAGCCGGATGAGATCTACAATCTGGCTGCGCAAAGCCACGTAGCCGTGTCCTTCGAGACTCCGGAGTACACGGCCAACGCGGACGCCCTCGGCGCCCTGCGGCTCCTCGAGGCGATGCGGATTCTGGGGCTGGAGCAACGTACCAGGTTCTATCAGGCCTCGACTTCGGAAATGTTCGGCAAGGTGCGAGAGACACCGCAGCGCGAGACCACGCCGTTCTACCCGCGCTCGCCGTACGGAGTGGCCAAAGCCTACGCGCACTGGATCACGGTCAACTATCGCGAAGCCTACGGCATGTACGCCTGCAGTGGCATTCTCTTCAATCACGAGTCGCCGATTCGCGGTGAAACGTTCGTGACGCGCAAGATCACGCGAGCCCTGGCGCGCATCAGTCAGGGGCTGGAGGGCTGTCTGTATCTCGGTAATCTGGACTCGCTGCGCGACTGGGGTCATGCGCGCGACTATGTTCGTGCACAATGGCTCATGCTGCAGCAACCGGAGCCCGAAGACTTCGTGATCGCCACCGGGGAGCAGCACTCGGTGCGGGAGTTCGTAGCGCGTGCAGCCGCAGTGCTCGGCATGCGGATGGAGTGGAAGGGCGCCGGAGCCGAGGAACAGGGCGTGGACGCCAGGTCAGGCCGCACGATCGTCAAGGTCGACCAGCGTTATTTCCGTCCGACGGAAGTCGATGCGCTGCTCGGCGATCCGGGCAAGGCCAGGACCAGGCTCGGTTGGCGAGCCGAGATCAGTTTCGAGGCGCTGATCGAGGAAATGGTCACGGAGGATCTCGAGCTCGCACGACGCGACGCCGTGGTGGCGCGCGAGGGATTCAAGGTCTACAGCTACCGCGAATGAAGCCCGATTCGCTGATCTACGTCGCCGGCCATCGCGGGCTGGTGGGTTCGGCTATCGTGCGGCGACTGCGCGCGGCCGGCTACGGGAATCTGCTGCTGCGCGACCGCAGTGAGCTCGATCTGACACGCCAGAGCGCGGTTGAGAATTTCTTCGCCGCCGCGCGTCCCGCGTACGTGTTCCTCGCGGCTGCCAAGGTGGGCGGCATTCTGGCCAACGAAACCCATCCGGCCGAGTTCCTGCGCGACAATCTCGCCATCCAGACCAACGTCATCGAGGCGGCCTGCCGCAATGGCACCGCCAAGCTCTTGTTCCTCGGCTCGAGCTGCATCTATCCGAAATTCGCGCCGCAGCCGCTGCGCGAGGACAGCCTGCTGACGGGCGCGCTGGAGCCGACCAACGAGTGGTATGCGATCGCAAAGATCGCCGGTCTGAAGATGTGTCAGGCGTACCGGCGGCAATACGGCTTCAACGCCATTTCACTCATGCCGACCAACCTGTACGGACCGGGAGATAACTTCAGCCTGCAGACCTCGCACGTCCTGCCGGCGTTACTGCGCAAGGTCCACGAGGCCAACGAACAAGGTGCGCCGGAGGTCGTGGTCTGGGGTACCGGCACGCCGCGCCGGGAGTTTCTGCACGTGGACGATCTCGCGGATGCATGCCTGCTGCTGATGCAACGCTACGAAGACGAGCGACCGATCAATGTCGGCTGCGGCCGGGATCAGACGATCGCCGAGCTCGCAGAGACCATCCGCGGCATCGTGGGGTTCTCCGGCTCGGTGCGCTTCGATACCGCGAGGCCGGATGGGACGCCCCGCAAGCTCCTCGATACGACCCGGCTGAGCGCGCTCGGCTGGCAGCCCGGAATCAGCCTCGAGGCGGGTATTCGCAACACGTACGCGTGGTACCTGGAGACCCGGAAAACGCACAAGAACGGGCGGCAGGAGACGGTGTGCGGCGATGCGCCTGGTCGTGCGTAGTCGAATCGTCAGACATCAGGCAGACAAACGCCTCTCCGTTCCCTGAGCTCAACGGTGCATTCACGGCGCGGGTCAGGAGACTTACACTCAGACAAAATACGTGTCGTATGGGTTCCATACGGGATGTCGGGGGCTCACATCACTGCCGAGGAGTCACCATGACCAGGACATCAGCGGCTCTCTCGAGTGCCTTGGCGCTTACCCTGCTCTCAGTCGGGACGGCGCACGCAATAACCGTACCGACTTTCGCCGGCCCGGGAGTCTCGTCTCCGGGTTATCCCGACTTCTGGGGAGCCAACGTCTCGGCAAGCGTCGTACAGAACGGGAATGGCACCTTCACCCTGTCCGTCGTCGGCAGCGAGGCGGCCTGCGGCAACTTCCACACATTGGGCAGTTGCAGCGCAGCGATCTTCAACTTCCCGGGTGCCGGTTATCTGATCGGCAACGAGACCATGAGCCTCACCGCCAACTTCTCCTCGAGCGGCGCCTTCAACTCCGGCAGTTACACCATCACCGGCTCCCTGCCGGCTTCGGCGAATCCGACCTTCGGCTCAGCGCCGAGCGGCTTCAGCTGGGGCGCGCAGAAGAACCAGATTCTCCTGTCAGCCAATCTGACGGCCGATACGATCGATTCGGCCGACCAGGCGCTCGGCTTCCAGGATGTCATCACCGGCGGCTGGGCAGATCTCGGGCAGTTCACCGGCAACCCCGCGACTCCCGAGAGCGTATGGCTCTATGCGCAGCTCAGCGGGCTGAACATGGACGGCGGCGACAACAAGGGCAACTCCGCCTGGAACGATTTCCTGGCGGAGCTGCAGAGTGGCCGAGCCCTGCGGGCCAATACTTTCCTCGCGGTCGGCTCCATCGCGACCGTCCCGCTGCCCGGGGCGGTGTGGCTGCTCGGCAGCGGCGTGATCGGGTTGCTCGCATCAGCGCGCCGACGCCGGCCGTCGGTCGCTTAGGCCGCGCCCGGGCGCGGAGCTATGCGGATATCCGCCGGCGGCTCGCCACGCCCGTGGCGCGCGTGTATCTCGGCGTAAGCGTCCTCGAGGTGCCGGCAGTACCGCGTCGTGTCGAATAGCGGAGCGCGCAAGCGCATCTGTGCGAGGTATGCCCGCAGGCGCGCGAGGCGCTCCGCATCAGAGGCCAGCTCCACGGCGAGACGCACATACTCCTCGCGGCTCGTGACCGAGAGGGACTCCAGGCCGATGGCGTGCAGGAGACTCGTCGCGACGCGCGAGGTGAACGTCTCTCCCGCAAGAGTGAGGACGGGCACACCTGCCCAGAGGGCGTCGCTGGCCGTCGTGTGAGCATTGGTCGGAAGGGTGTCGAGAAACAGGTCGGCCAGGCCGCAGCGCATCCAGTGGTGCTCCGGTGCGAGCTTCGGCGCGAATATCAGCCGCTCCGCGCTGACGCCGCGGGCCTGCGCCGCGCGCCGCAGATTGCCCACCGCCACAGGCACGCCGTCTGACAGCCACAGTACGCTGGCGGGCACTGCACGCAGGATCTCCATCCAGGCGTCGAAGACCGCGGGTGTAATCTTGTAGAGCATGTTGAAGCAGGCGAACACGATCCCGTGACCAGGCAGTCCGGCCGCGGCGCGAGTCGGCCGCGGGCCTGGCGCGCGACCCGAGTCGTTCACCTGATAGCTGCCGGGCAGGTAGATGATGCGCTCCGAATAATGGGCGCGGCTGCGCTCCGGGATCAGATGCCGGTCCGCTATCAGATAGTCGAGGAACTCGACACCCATGGTCCCGGGATAGGCGAGGAACGAGACCTGCACCGGAGCGGGGCGATGCGCGAAAATGCGCGGGCGACCTCCCAGGGTGTGTCCCTTGAGGTCCACCGCGATATCGACGCCGAGGTCGGCGATGCGTTGCGCCACTTCGAGATCCGCGGCTCCTCCCACATCGATGAAATGGTCGAAGGCTCGCCGCAGACGCTGTCGCATCTCACCGCCGTCATCACGACCGTAGGAAACCCCGATCACGTCGAAGCGCGCTCGGTCGTGTCGCTCGAACAGGCCCGCAGCCAGGAACGCCGTCGGGTGCGAATGGAAATCGCTCGACACGTAGGCAACCCGGATGCGGCCTGGCTCAGCTGCCGCGGCCCGCGGCGTCACGCGTTCGTCAACCCTGAGCCGATCGGCGGCAAAGATGCGCGCGCACAGCAGCTGATCGGCCGGCGAGTCGCTGTGGGCCAGGAAACTGCCGGGCGAGTCCGCTGGTTCGCCGCGGCGAACGCGCGCCGCAAGGTCCTGGCGACGCGCCTCATAGTCGGTCCAGTCGCAGCAAAGCATCTGCACGTAGAAGCGCTCGCCCGGCATGTACGGAGTGTGGGGGGCGACCGCCAGGAGCTCGTCGTAGGCCTTCAGGGCCTGCTCGGCGCTTAGCGACGCGCCGAGGCATTGCGCGCGGCCTTGCAGCGCCTCGACGTTGCGCGCATCGCGCCGCAGTGCCTGTTCGAAGCACTCGGCACCCTCGGCAAAACGCTGGTCGCGGATCATGAGCCGCCCGAGGAGCAGGTAGACCGCGGTGTTCTCGGGGTCGGCGCGTGCGGCGTCCTTCGCCGCCCCCAGCGCGGCGGCGAACTGCCCGAGCGCCTCGAGAGTGTGAGCGCGGCCTACCCGCGCTGCGGCATGTTGGGGTTCCCGCAGCAACGCAGCGTCGAACGCTTCGAGTGCCTCGGCCGCGCGGCCGCGCCGCAGCAGCGCGAGACCCCGCACCACCGCCGGGAGTGCCTGGCGCGGATCGAGCCCCTCGGCTCGGGCGGCGAGCGGCAGCGCTTCCTCCGGCGAGCCCGTCAGCAGCAGCAGCAACGCCTGCTCCGCGACCACCTCGGCGCAATCCGGGCTCTGGGAGAACAACGTAGCGGAGAGCGCGAGCGCCTCCCTGAATCGCTGCAGGCGCGCCAGGCAGCGAACGATCCCGAGGCAGACGCTGATCTCGGCCGGGTGCAGCAGGCGCGCCCGCTCGAAGCTTTCGAGCGCCTCCTGGTTACGGCGCACCGCGAGTAGCGCCCGACCGCGCGCCCGCAGCATCTCGAGGGACGGCGCTACGGCATACTGGGCGGCATCGAGAATCGTCGCAGCCTCGGTCAGTCGGCCCGCCGCCGTGAGCGTGGCGGCCAGCGCCAGCCACGCATCCGGTCTGGCGGCCTCGAGCATGATGGCGCGCTTCAAGGCGTCGATCGCCTCGGGGTAGCGACCGCTCAGCAACAGCAGGCGACCGAGCTCCGTGTGCAGAGCGGCATCCTTTGGCCGGGCCTCTGCCTCTCGATAGAGGCTGTCGATCGCGCGCACCCCTTCAGCGGCAGTCTCGCCGCTATCTGGCCAAATGGTGCTGGTGAGCATCCGCGCTGACACCGGCATCGCGATCAGGCCGCGATCTGCATCGCGCGCAGCACCGGCAGCTGCCGCTCGATGAAATACTGTGCCTGGCCAGTGAGCAGCGCGAGGCGCTCGTCCGCCGACTCGATCGGCCGCCCGTCGCGAAACAAGCCAATGCCAAGGGCCGCGAAGATGCGCAGCGCCTGCGCCCCGAGCTCGCGCGGCTCGCACACACCGTGCGCTACCGACTGCAGGAAGAACAGCGCGACGCGGCCGCCGACCTCGGCGAACCCGGTGCCCGTGACCGGGCTCGCCAGCACCCGCACGTCGGCGCCGCGGAGCGCTTTGGCACAGAGCAGCGCGTTGAGTCTGTCGGTGCGCGCCCGCACCTGCTGCGCGCAGGCCGGATCCTGGACCGGCGCCACTGCCCCGAGGCTCGCGAGCACGCCAATCGCGTTGCAGAGTTGCGGGACGACGAACCCCCGGCCCTCGATCGCGTCCTCGATCTCGGCCAGCGTCCGCGGCTGGTGGTCGGCGAGCGCCGCGAGCACCGCCGCCAGTATGGGCTGCAGCGGGGCGGCGCCGTTGAGCGCGCTGGTGAAAGCCGGCAGAACGTCGGCGGACTGGCGGATGAGCATCACGCGCTGCTCGAGCATCCGCTCGATCTGCTCGAGC
This sequence comes from Steroidobacteraceae bacterium, assembly GCA_035542535.1. Taxonomy (GTDB): domain Bacteria; phylum Pseudomonadota; class Gammaproteobacteria; order Steroidobacterales; family Steroidobacteraceae; genus 13-2-20CM-66-19. The sequence continues at coordinate 76,931 of DATKLG010000031.1, read as the reverse complement.
GGAGCGAGGCGCCGTGCCCCTTTGACCCAGTAGTCCATGCGGAAGGAGCGATTCGCCATCAGGTCGCGCGCGACCTCGCGATAGCTGGAGTGCGGAATCTCCCCGAGCAGCGCACGCTGCTCGGCCGTGAGCTCGAGCGCCTCCGGCATTTGCCGCACCTCGGGCGAACAGGCGTACTCGAGCTTGGCGGCGCCGAGTGTCTCGGCCACGCGCACAAAACAAGTCGGGGCCCAGTTGGCGTTCAGGTACTCGTGAGTGAGGTAGCGCCGGTCCTCCTGGCGGATCGAGCGCAGCAGCTCTTGAATACGCGGGTGCGCCGCGGCATAGCCGGGGCTCATGGCGAGAATCCGCTCGACAAAGGCGAGCGCCGCATCGATCCCCGGGGCCGGGCCGCCTGCGGACCGGCCCAGCGCCTCGGCGTACCGCATCAGTAGCGGATGCAGCGCAATCAGCGGGGAGAATCCCGGCTGAACGTTGTAGCTGACGTAGACCACCCCGCCGACCGCGAGCTTGCGGCGCAGAAAATCGACGATCAAGGCCCGATTGTCATCGCTGATCCAGGTCCAAACCCCGTGCAGGCAGATCAGGTCGAACTCGGGCAGGTCCGGCCGCGCGCAGAATTCGGCGAATGACTGATCGAAGAGTTGCAGGTCCGCACCGCTGACGCCCGCCAGCTCGCGTGCGAAGCCGACCTGCGTTGGATTGAAGTCCGTTCCGTACCAGCGAACTGCCTGCGCCGCGGCGTGGATGTTGACACTGATCCCCTGACCGAAACCGAGCTCGCACGCGGTCGTAATGCGCGGCGGCGCCAGCCCTGCGGCCAGCAGCGTCAGCTGGACGCGCAGCGGACTCAGCTCGGGCTGAAAGTCGTAGAGATAATCGAGACCTGAGGCATAGCCTCCCGTCCAGCCGTTCATGCGTCGCACACCACGATTGGCGCGGGCCGCTCGCCCCGTGCGTGCCGCGCCCACATTTCGAGGTAGGCGCGCTCGAGCCGCCGGCAATAACGTCGCGGATTGAACAGGTCGGCCGTGCGGCGCGCAGCTTCGAGCTTCGCCCGCAAGCGCCGACGCGCGCGAGCATCGCGCGCGAGCCGCAGTGCGCGTGCCCCGTACTCTTCGATGGAAGCGGTACACAGCTCGTCGAGCCCGAGGCTGCGCAGCAGACTGGTAGCTACCCGGCTCGGGAATGAGTGCCCGGCGAGTGTCACGAGCGGCGCTCCCATCCACAAGGCGTCGCTCGCGGTGGTGTGCGCGTTGCATGGCCAGGTGTCGAGCACCAGGTCCGCGTGATGATAGCGGGCCAGATGGTGCTCGAGCTCGAGGTGCGGCGCGAATACCAGCCGCTCAGGCGCAATGCCGCGGGCGGCTGCGTGCGCCCTGAGGTTGCGCCGCGCCGCCTCCGAGCCCATCAACAACCACAGCACGGCGCCCTCGACCGAGCGCAGTAACTGCAGCCAGACCTCGAACACCTGCGGGGAGATCTTGTACACGTGGTTGAAGCAGCAGAACACCAGGGCTTCCTGCGGAATGCCGCAGGCGGCGCGGCCAGGACCACTCGCCGGTCGCGGCCTGCGGTCGTCGTTCGGCTGATAGCAGCCGGGCAGCTCGACAACCTGCTCCCGGTAGAAGCGCCGGTCCTCGCTCGGGATGAGATGCCGATCGGCGATGATGTAGTCGATGTAGGGAGCACCCAGCGTGCCGGGGTAGCCGAGATAGTTCACCTGCACGGGTGCGACCCGCCCCGCCAGCACACCCGTCCGCGCTCCGCCGGTGTGACCCTTGAGGTCGACCGCGATCTGCACTCCGCGCGCGCGCAGGGTGGCGGCGAACTCCTCGTCCGAGCTCGCCCGCAGATCGATGAACTCGTCCACCGCGGCCGCGAGGCGCGAGCGCAGTGCGCTCGCGTCCTCGGGACCGAAGGAAGCAGCGATGACGCGGAAGCGACTGCGGTCGTGCGCCTCGAGCAGCCCCGCCGTCAGATAAGCGGTCGCGTGCCGGTGAAAATCGGGAGACAGGTATGCGATCGTGATCCGCCCGTCGGGCGCACGTGCCGGCGCGGGAGCCGCGCTCGCGCGCGGTGGGAAGCTCGTCTTCACGAAAGTCTCGGCGCAGCGGCGCTGCCCCGCGGCAGAGTCCGAGTAGACGAAATAGAAGAACGGCAATTCGACCGGGAGCGCTTGCTGCACCTTCGAGTCCAACGCTGCCTGACGCTTCCCGTACTCGCGCCACTCGCAGTCCCACAGCTCACAATGAAATCGCAGCCCTTCGAGGTAGGGAAGCTCGGCGCCCGCCTGGAGCAGCTGGCCGAGCAGCGCGCCGGCCTCGCCATGCTGGCCGGCCGTCATGAGGCCGATCGCCGCGCTCTCCTGGGCACGCCAGCGTGCGCGCTGTGCGGCCGCCGGATCGGAGCTCGCCAGCAGGCGACCGAGGCGCAGGTGCGCCTGGGCCAGATGCGGCTCGCGCTCGAGCGACTGTCGATAGCTCTCCTCGGCGGCCGCTGTTGCGCCGCAGGCCTCCTGGGCGAGGCCGAGATTGAAGTACGCGTGCGCGCTGCGCGGGTCCAGAGCGAGCGCTGCCTTGAAGGCGGTGAGCGCCGCGGTGATGTCGCCGGCGCGCAGCAGCGCGAGCCCGAGATTGTTGTGGGCGCGACCATTGGCGCCATCGAGCGCGATCGCCGTGCGCAATACCGCGACTGCCTCCGGGTAGGCGCGCATCTGCAGCAGCGCATTGCCGAGCTGCCGCTGCAGCTGCGCGTCCTCGGGGCGCAGTCGCACCAGGCGCCGCAGGGTGCGCACTTCCTCCGCCGCGCGCCCCTGGCTGTTGCACAGCTCCGCCAGAAAGCGCAGGCCGTCGAGATCGTCGGGATCGCGCGCGAGAAGCGCGGCGAGCGCGGCCTCGGCCTGCGGACGACGGCCCGCGCGCCAAAACGCCATGATTTGACTGAAGTCGCTCATCGCTCGGATCGGGCACCGCAGCGGAGCCCCGTGCGCGTATCAGCCGGCGGCCCGCGCCTCAAGGGCGCGGCGCCGGCGCGCCGCGGCCGCCGCCGCGGCCAGACCGCACACCCCGATCCCCCAGCCGTCGAGAGCGCCACCGCCGCCGCCGCCCGAGCTGCCGGACCCCGAGCCCCCGGTCGCCGGGGTGGCCGTGACCGTCACCGATGAGGATCCGTTGCCGGCCGGACCGGTGCATTGCAGGGTATAGGTGGTCGTGGCACTCACCGTGACGCTCTGACTGCCACTCCCGGGCGCGATGTTGCCGGTAAAGGTTCCGCCCGACGCCGTGCAGGTCGTGGCGTTGGTCACCGTCCAGGCGAGAGTGACCGATGAGCCGGTCGTGGTCGCGTTGGCGCTGGAGGTCAGGCTGACAGCGGGGGCCCCGTAAGTCACTGCGACCGCATAGAGTCCGAACTGCTGCGCAGACTGCGGCGTCGCGATGAAGGTAAGCTGGTACGTGCCCGGTGTCGCCGCGAACGAGAAGGTGCCACCGCCGAAAATCTTGCCGACGATCTGCGCGCCCTGCGTGACGGCGAGGGCGAGATTGCCGAAGGGAGCCGGGAATTGCAGATCGGTGAGCGTGGCCCCGTAGTTGCCGGCGCTGCCGATGTCCAGCGTCTGCGTGGCGAAGAAGCCCGCCGTGTTGCTGACCGCCTGAGTCTGGTCGAACACGAGCTGCGGTGAATTTCCCGTGGTTTGCACGTTCACATCGAACAGGCCGTTACCGCTCACGGCGCCACTTGCAGGAGTGGTCGCTGCCACCAGCACCACGGCCGCGTGCGCCGTAGCCGGTGTGAAGGCGACGCTGGGGCTGCCTCCGGACTGGGGAGTGACGATGCCATCGTGCGCGACCGCGAACGACAGTGCCGAGAGCGTCGAGGGAAACTGCAGATCGACCGCGGCGGCCTGATACGCCGTGTTGGCGGTAAGCGCCGGCGTCAGAAAAACGTAGGCATAGTTACTGGTCGATTGCGCGACGGCGTACGCGGTGAACTTGAGATCGGCCGCCCCCGCGACGTCGACCCCGTAGGTACCGGCGGTGGCGCCGGACGCAGCGTAATTCCACAGTTGCAGCGTACCGGCCGCGCTGGAACTCGTCACCGGTCCGCCGGTTGCGGTCGTGCTGATAACCTTGGCGCCGCCCACGGTGAGCATCGCACCGGCCCTGGCGAGTGCGCCCGGGAACGCGTAATCGGTCACGCTGAGCGTGAGCGACTGCAGTGCGGGATTGGTGACGCTCGTGGGTGCACCGAGCTGGCCAACGGCAACGGTCGTGTCGAGCAGCGGTGCCGTGCCGGCCGGTCCGGTCACCGTGATCCCGTAGGCGCCTGCGAGCGCAGTTGCGTCCGCCTGCGCCACCCCAATGAGCGTGTAAGTGCCCGGGCTGAGGCTGAAGCTGGTGCCGGAGCTGAACGCGAGCCCGCCAGCCACCGGCTGCCCGGCCGCGAACAATCCGAGGTTGGGATTTGACTTGAGCGCGCTCGAGGAGCTGAGCGCGACCGGGAAAGCCAGGTCCGTATAGTTGAAAGTGTAGTCGCCGCCCGGCGCCGGCACGGTCAACGTAAAGGTCGTGGCGGAGAGCGCCGGATTCGCAGCCGCGTTCTGCGCGCTGATGGTGCCGGCGAACGAGGCTACATTGCCGCCGAGTGAGGGAGCCCCGGGCAGCAGACAGCTGGCCGGCGTCGAGCTGGGCGCCACGCAGACCGAAAATGTCCCCGCACCGACGCTCGCGTTGGGCACACCGAAGACCGAGATGGTGTAGGCGCCGTTGGCGGCTTTCAGGGTAGTCGTGGGTGTCTGGGCGGACAGCGTATAGCTGGCGGCGAGGGTTCCGCCTTGGGTGATGGCGACGCTCAGCGCGGTGAGCGCCTGCGGCTGCTGCAGATCCGCGAGCGTGATCACGAGATCCTCGGGGCCTGCGATCGTGAAGCTGCTCTGCGTGGGCGGAGCGGCACCAGCGCTCGCCACCACGCTGGTCGTCGCCGGCAGCGGATCGGATGCCGCCTGTCCTGCGGCGCTGCTCCACAGTCCGCACAGGCAGACCGTCAGCAACAGCGCACGGAAGTTCCACCCGTCGCTCATCCGAGACACCCCTGGTGTTGATCGCGCTATTCTTAGGAATTCACAACACTACGTGTGCGACGTGACCGATCGATGACGCGTCAGCGAGCGCAGCCGGAGCGCGGGCGCCACATCAGGAGTGCGGCCGCTGGCCGTCGTTTCTCAACTCCTCGAGCGCCGATTTCGCCTCACTCAGACCCGGGAAGCGCTGGCCTGAGTCGACCGCACGGGACAAGTTGTCGCGCGCCTCTGCCCGGTTGCCGGCAAGCGCCTGGGCCATCCCGAGGTGATAGCGCGCGACGGCCGTGTTGGGCGATTCGGCCACGATGCGCGCGAACACCGGCACCGCCGCCGCCGCCTCGCCCCGTTTGAACAGCACCCATCCGTAAGTGTCCCGGTACGTTGGGCTCGGCGATTCGGCCAGGCGTGCCGCCAGGTCGTGCGCCCGGTCGATGCTCGTCTTGTCGCTCCGGTAGGTCACGAGCAACATGGCAAGGTTGTTGGCGAGCAGATCGGACTTCGGGTACTTGCGCAGAGCCTCCTCATACTCGGCGATGGCCTCATCAGGCTTGCCCTGGCGCAAGTACAGGTTGGCCAGTACTTCGCTCAGATGCGCACTCGGGTCAACGACCGTTTTGGCGCGGCGCAGCCCATCGATGATCGTGTCCGGATCCTCCTTGCCGAGAAGCCGCGCCTTGACCACCCCACGATAGGGAGGCCACCACTTCGGCGCGCGGGCGATGGCCTGCCCGAACGCGTCCTTGGCTTCCGCGAGCCGACCGTTCTTGATCAGCAGCTCCCCCTTGAGGTCGAGCGGCAGCGGATCCTGGGGCTGTTTCTGCGCGGCATCGTCCAGGCGCTTGAGTGCCTCCGGCAGCCGATTGTTCAGCGACAGCACCCGCACTACGGCCTCAAAAGGCTCGACCGCGTCCGGCCGCAGATTGGCGGCGACGGTATACAGATGCAGCGCGTCCTCATAGCGCTTCTCGTCCTCCGCGACCACACCCTGGTACATGTAGCCGACCGCGAGCTTGGGCTCCCGGGCCACGATCTCGTCCGCCGCCGATTTTGCGCGGTGCAGATCCTTGGTGGTCATCGCGATCCGGAACTGGGTATCGAGCGCCTGCACGTTCCCCGGCAGCTGCTCGACCGCGCTGGCGATCACCGCGTTCGCCTCGTCGGCCTTGCCGACACGCGCCAATAGCTCAGCGAGCTCGCCCTGGAGCGCGGCATTGCCGGGATTCAGCTCGACCGCTCGTCGCAGCACCTCCTCGGCCATCCCCTGCTCGCCGTTGGCGAGGTGCGCGCGAGCCAGCGCCTGAAGCACGGCGGAATTGGCGGGCTGGTCGCGCAGCACCGCGCGCAGATCGGCGATCGCATCCCGCGGATCGTTGCGCGCGAGCTCGACGCTACCGCGGATGATCAGCGCGTCGTTGTCGCGCGGATTCTCGGCGAGCACTTCGTTGGCAAGCGTGAGCGCGGCGCCGGGATCGTTCTGCCGCAGGCGCAGCGAGGCGAGTCCGTTGCGCGCCAGGAGGCCCGGGGACCGGGTGCGCTCCCGGTCGATCACGCCGCGATAGACGGCCTCCGCCTTCTGATTCTCGCCGGCCGCCAGATGGAGCTTCGCCAGTGCAAATTGCAGGTCGTAATCCTCGGGCTCCGCCTTGATCATCTTCTTCAGCTCGGCCTCGGCCACGTCGCGCCCGCGCCGCGCGCTCAGGAACTCGACCAGCGACAGCTTCACGGTGCGGTCGTCCGGAAAATCCCTGACCGCATCGCGCAGCGTCCTTTCGGCGGCTTCCAACTGGTCCGTGCCGGAGTAGAACTGTGCAAGGCGCAGCCGGTGCGTGCTCTCGGTCGGCTTCAGCTCGATGATCTTCCGATATTGCGTCTCCGCGTCCGCGCGCCGGCCCTCGCCAGCGTAGATCTGCGCGAGCATGAAGCGCAGGTCCACGGACGCCGGGCTGTCCTGCACGGCGCGCTCGATCAGCAACTGCGCCTTCTCGGGCTGGCCCTGAGCCTGGTAGATCCCGGCCAGCGTTGCCAGCGCATCCTCATCGTGGGGTGCGAGCTCCACGGCGCGCTGCGCGTCCACGGTTGCCCCAGGGAGATCCTTGAGCTGCCCGCGGGCAACCGCCCGCACCACGAACAGCTCTGGCTCGTTGGGATGCTTCACGAGAGCGCCCTTGACGAGCTCTAGCGCCCGTTCCGGGGCGCCGTGCAGCGCCATCAGCTTCGCGAGCGCGACGGTCGCGTCCAGATATTCGTGCTGGGGAGCGAGATCGATCGCTCCCTGGTAGGACTGCGCGGCCTGGTTCAGGCGGCCAAGCTTTTCCTCCACGATGCCGGTCTCGTAACGCGCCAGGGCATACTTCGGATCGATCTGCAACGCGTTCTGGAACTCAATCCGCGCCTTCTCATAGCTCTGCGCCGCGAGGTATTGGCGGCCCTTCTCAATGTGCGCGGTCTTGCGCGCCTGCGCGCCGCCGCAGCCTCCGGCGGCGGCGAGCACGACGACGGCCGTGCCGAGCATGAGGGGAGGGCGCAGAGTCCGGGCAGACATCCGTAGAGAAACCGTTGTTTGACCAGGGCCGGAGAATGTATTGCGAGCAGGTGACACGCGTGTGACGCCGCCGCGGATATCGATCGGTGGCGTTCGCGCGGGCCCTTGTATATATAAAAACCATGGATTTTGGGGGCTGTCTTGCCGTCGCCTAGCACCGCCGACACCTTGCGCCGGGCCGCGGAGTTGCACCGCCAGGGTGACTTCAGCAGCGCGCGCCGCCTCTACGGCGACGTATTGGCGCGCGAGCCGGACAACGCAGAGGCGCTGCACCTCGCAGGTGCCGCCGCCGCCAACCAAGGCAGCCCGGACCAGGCGGTGGAGCTGCTGACGCGGGCCGCGCGCCTCGATCCGCACAACCCGATCATTCATTTCAACCTCGCGGCGACGCTCGCTGCACTCGGGCGGACCGAAGCCGCGCTCGGTGCAATCGAAGCTGCCGCCGCCCTCGGCGTCGCCTTACCGCAGGCGCATCGCCTGCGCGGCGATCTACTCAAGTCCTCAGGCCGGCTCGATGCGGCTCTCGAAAGCTACCGGCGTGCTGCCGATCTTGCGCCGCACGATGCCGGCAGTCGCATTGAGCGCGGCAACCTGCTGGCGATGCAGGATCGGATGGCGGAGGCCTTGCGTGCCTTCGAGGAGGCGCTCGAAATCGCCCCGGGAAGCTCCGAAGCGCACAAGCAGCGCGGCACGGCGCTAAGCGTCCTGCAGCGTCATCCTGAAGCCCTCGCGAGCCTGGAGCGCGCGGTGGAGCTCGCACCCGGGTCGGCGGATGCGCGCTTCACGCGCGCCGCATTGCTGCTCGCCAGCGGGGACTACGAGCGCGGCTTCAGGGAGCACGAGTGGCGCTGGCAGAGCGGCCTCACCTCGAGCCACCGCGAACGCCGCACGTTCGCGCAACCGCTCTGGCTCGGGCGGGAAGACCTGGCCGGCCGCCGCATCCTGCTCTACAGCGAGCAGGGGCTGGGCGACACGCTGCAGTTCTGCCGCTACGCGAGTCTCGTCGCCAATCGGGGCGCGACCGTAGTGTTGCAGGTGCAGCGGCCGCTCGTGGAGCTGCTCCGTCAATTACCCGGGGTTAGCGCGGTCATTGAGGAAGCGGACACTCCGCCGCCCTTCGACTGTCACTGTCCGCTGATGTCGCTCCCGCTGGCACTCGGCACCCGGCTGGAGAGTGTCCCCGCGCCCTCGCGCTACCTGCGCGCCGATCCGGCGCGCGTGGCCGCCTGGGGGCAGCGGCTCGGCGAGCGGCGCGCGCCGCGCGTGGGACTGATGTGGAACGGAAACCCCGACAGTCCGCTCGAGCGCTATCGGAGCTTCCCCCTCGCTGCCTGGCTGCCGCATCTGCCCGCGGGGCTCGAATACGTCAGCCTGCAGCGTTTCGTGCGCGCGGAAGAGCGCGACCTGCTCCGCGCCAGCATCGTGCAGGATCTGTCGGCCGAGCAGAGCGACTTCGGCGACGCCGCGGCCCTGTGCGAGTGCATGGACGTCGTGATAAGTGTTTGCACCAGCATCGCCCACCTGAGCGGTGCCCTCGGCCGGCCCACCTGGGTACTCTTGTCCCAGGTCGCCGACTGGCGCTGGCTGCTCGATCGCGCAGACAGCCCCTGGTATCCGACCGCGCGCCTCTACCGGCAACGCGTGCGGGGCGAGTGGAGCGAGGTACTCGAGCGCGTGGCGGCGGACCTGATGCGCGAGCTCCGCTGAGCGCGGGACTCACGCTCAGGACCTCGGTGGGACGGGATTCGAGGCCAGCCGCTGCAGCTCGATCTTCGCCTCGTCCATTCCAGGAAAGGGCCTGCCGCTATTCAAAGCGTGGCTCAGGCTGTCGCGAGCTCCGTCTGTCTGCCCGGCCAGAACCTGCGCCATACCGAGGTGGTACAGCCCGACGGGGGACTCCGGCGCCTTGGCCAGCGCGCCGCGCAGCGCGACGACCGCGGCAGCCGCGTCGCCCCGCTTGTAGAGCACCCAGCCGTAAGTATCGAGGAAGTCCGGGTTGGTCGATTGCGCGAAGCGCGCGGCGAGTTGCGTGGCGCGCTCGAGGCTCGCCTTGTCCGAGCGGCGGGTCACGAGCAGCATGGCCAGGTTGTTGGCGGCGATATCAGCGCGCGGGTCGTGTTGCAGAATGACCTCGTAGAGGCCCGCGGCATCCTCCGACTGCCCCTGGGCGTCATAGATGACCGCCAGCGCCAGCTGCAGCGGCTGCGGAACACTCGACTTCGCGATGCCCTCCTGTAGGGCTGCGATGGCCGCCGCCGGGTCGCCGGCGGCCATCTGGGCACTCGCGAGCCGCCCATAGCCGACGGGAGACTTCGGATCGCGCTCCATCACCTTGCGAAACGCCTCAGCGGCCTCCTTCGGTCGCTGCTGTGCCAGGTAAAGATCGCCCTCGATGACTGGAGCGGCCATGCTCTGCGGATAGCGCTGGCTGACCGCGTCCAGGCGTTGGAACGCCTCGGGCGCGCGCTTCAACTGCACGAGCACTCCCGTCAGGCGCTGCAGCGGCTCCACCGCGTCCGGCTGCAGCGTGAGCGCCTTGTCGTACAGCCTCGCCGACTCCTCGAGGTGGTTGCCGGCCTCTGCAACCAACCCCCGATACAGGTAGCCGACACTCCACTCCGGCTGCTTCGCCACCAGCGCGTCGGCGGCATCCTTGGCGGTGTCCAGGTCCCGGGCGGCCATGGCGATCCTGAACTGCGTGTCGCGCACCTGAGCGTTATCCGGCTGCTGCCTGGCGAGCTCGTCGATCAGCGCCTTGGCCTGCAGCGCCCCGCCCGTCTGGGCCATCAGCTGCGCCAGGTCGAGGCGCACCGCGGTGTCATTGGGACTCGCATCGAGGGCCTGGCGCAGAATCTCAGCCGCGAGATCCGGCTCGCCGTTGGCGACGTGGGCGCGCGCCAGACTGCGCATGACGCCGATGGCGTTCGGCTGATCGCGTAGCACGGCGCGCAGGTCGGCGATCGCCAGCTTCGGATCCTTGTTCTCCTGCAGATTGATGTTGCCCCGCAGGATGAGCGCGTCGTCGTCGCGCGGCGAGGCCGCGAGGACTTCGTTGACGAGCTGTCTCGCACTGACGAGATCGTTCTGCATGACCTTGAGGGTAGCGAGCCGGTTGCGCGCCAGGAGGCCCGGACCGTCGAGCCTCGAGCGTGCGATCACCTGCCGATATTCGCGCTCCGCCTCCGCGTATTCCTTGCCCTGTTCGTGAAAGTGCGCGGCTTCCAGGCGCAGGCTCGGTTCATCCGGCTCGGCGGCGATCATCGCGGCCAGCTCACGGGCCGCGACCTCACGCCCGCGAGTGCTCTGCAGGAACTCGATCAGCGCGCCCTTCAGGCCAGATTCGCGCGGCAGCGCTCTGATGGCCGCGCGCAGAGTGGCCTCCGCCGCGTCGGGTCGCTGCACGCGCGCGTAGTACTGCGCCAGCCGAATCCGCTCCGCCGGCTCGGTCGGACGCAGCTTCGTCAACTCGATGAGCATGCTCTCCGCCTGCGGCTCGAGATGCAGGCCCTCATAGGCGTAGAAGAGCATGAGGTGCAGATCCACGCTGTCCGGCACGCGCTGCAGCGCCGACTCGAGGACAGCGCGCGCCTTCTCTGGGTCGCCGCGGGCCTGATAGATCCCCGCCAGCACCCCGATTGCGTCCGTGTTGCCCGGATCGAGCTGTACCGCCCGTTCGGCATCCGCCCGGGCGGCGGCGGGATCGTTGAGCGCGTTCTCGCAGGCGGCCCGCATCGCCAGCAAGCGTGGGTCGTCCGGATGCCTGGCAAAGGAGGGTTGGATGATCTCGGCCGCCTGCTGGGGCGACCGGCCGAGAAGTGTGAGCCGCGCGAGTGCCACGCGTGCCGGGATGTGGTCCGGGTCGACCTCGATCGCTGCCCGGTAGAACCCGATGGCCTCCGCATAATTCTCCAGCCGCTCGTCGACGACGCCGTTCTCATAACGCGCCATCGCATTCGCCGGCATGATCTGCAGGGCTACGCGGAACTCGATCCGGGCTTTCGACAGATTGTCCGCGGCCAGGTATTGCTGGCCGCGGTCCAGGTGCCGGGCGGCGCGTTGCTGGGGGTTACCGCAGCCGACCAACGCCATACCGAGCACACCGATGACGATCGGCGGCACGAGTCGCAGCTGTCGCTCGCCTGACATGTGTTCCCCCCTCCCTAGGAGAAAAGCAGCGGCCGCACGGTGAGGCCGGCGAGCACCGAGGCCGTGCCGAGTCGGAACCAGATGACGCGCCGATCGGTACGGCTCACCAGAACCTCGAGCGAGTAGAGCACGATGACGAGCTTGGCGATCGCGCCGGAGCCGATGCTCGGCAGCCACATCGACCCGGGCAGGTTTGGCACCACCAGCGCCATGAAGAGGATGATCAGATCGAGGGGCGTCACCTGAAAGCGGCGGTCACTGAGCAGTCGCAGACGGATGGCCGTGGCCAGCGCCGCGACGCCGATGCAGACCCAGCTTGCCCACCAGAGAAAGGGATCGGGGCGTGCTCCGGAGGCATCGAGATACACGAGTACAGCCGCCGTGACGAACAGGACGCACTTCTCCGGCAGCCCGAGCGGCGCGGCTCTCATGACCGCGATGAATGCAACGATCGCCGCCAGCAGCCCCCCCACCACGAGGCGGATGTCGCTCGAGGGCTGCGGCGTCTTGAGAATGATCAGCGCCGCGTAAGCCCCGAGCGCCACGGCGATTGCCGCCTTGGTGAGCTCGGCGAGAATCGCCGTGCGGGCCGGGGAGCGTCGCTGCGCAGGCGCCGAACCGCTCGCCCTCAGACGCCAGCCCGTCCGCTCGGCAAGATGCAGAGCGGCCAGGGTGACCGCGAAGAACGCCAGCACGACCGCCAGGATCAGCACATCTGACTCGAAGCGCAGCAGGTAGGCCGCGATGAACAGCGCCGCTTGTATCGCATAGACCACCATCACGGCCTCGTGGTGCGCGAAGCCGAGCGCCAGCAGCCGGTGATGGATATGATTCTTGTCGGCGCGGAAGGGCGAGCGGCCCTCGCTGATCCGGTGCACGATCACACTGAGGGTGTCGAGGATCGGCAAGGCGAGCACCAGCACGGGAATGGCCGCGCTCATGAGCGTCGTATCGGTCTGCGTGGCGCGGATGGCGAGGACCCCGAGGCTGAAACCGAGCAGTTGACTGCCGGCGTCGCCCATGAAAACGCTCGCCGGATAGGTGTTGAAGCGCAGAAAGCCGAGCACCGCCCCGGCAAGAGCCAGCAGCAGCGGCGGGCCGCCAGCGGTGCCGGTCATGCTCGAGAGCAACGCCAGCGCGCACAGACTGAGAAATGTGGTTCCGCCCGCAAGCCCGTCGAGCCCGTCGGCGAGATTGACTGCGTTGGTGATCCCGACCAGGAACACCACCGTCAGCGGCAACGACAGCCAGGCCGGCAGCACTACGGCGTCGTCCAGGGTGATCGTGCGGATACGCGCATCCCCCCACAGCACCACGATCGCGACGGCGAGGAGTTGTCCTGCGAACTTGACGCGGTAGTCGAGATCGACCCGATCGTCCCAGGCGCCAAAGGCTACCAATACGCCGACTGCCAGGAGAAACCAGCCGTCGGGCGCGCGCAGATGCAGGGCGAGCAGCGCGCCGACGATCACGCCCAGGGCCATCGCCAGTCCGCCGACGCGCGGGATCGGCGTCGTGTGCTGCTTGCGCCCGCTCGGCCGGTCCAATACTCCGAGGGTTCCAGCCAGGCGCGCGAGCAGCGGCAGGGTCGTCATGGTGACGACCATCGCGACGATGAATGCCAGCGCGCCGGGCATCGTCAATCCGGGATGTAGCGGGACATGAGCGGAGCGAGCTTCGCGGCCAGGTCGGTGAGCCGGGCGTCCGCCTGCGCCTCCGCTCCCGCGCTCTCGATCGGGCTGATGAGACGCACCATGGCGCCATCCGTGCGGTGCCGGAACATGGCGTCCCAGAAGAGGTACCACTTCACCGCGAATTCGTTGTCGATCACCCGCCCGCGCTGCTGGAACCAGTAGTAGACGAGCTCGCGGTCATTGCCGAGCTGCACGACCGCGCGATTGACGCGCAGTGCTCGCCCGCCGACCAGGACCCCGTCGACGGCGTGCGGCCCGAAGCTCACCACGTCCCAGCCACCGCCCGGCAGGCAGGAGCGCGGCGAGTGCACCGCCTGGCCTTTGCGCTGCGAGTTGTACCAGGAGATGTAGAGGTTGACGGGCGCCGTCGACCCGCGCGCGAAATTCGCGAGCAGGTAGTCATCGAGCTGCAACTGATCGAGATAGACCGCCTCCATCGAGGCACGCTGCCCCTGCCAGCCGCCGAGCCGCATGGGGAACGAGACGAAGGAGTCGCGCGCCGGGATGGCCTCGGCGGGCCTCGGCACCAGAAGATCGATGCCGCTGAAGGCGACAATCAGCCCGGCCGCGACCAGGAAAGTGCGCGGCATGCCGCGGTCGCGGCGGGGAGCTGTGCCGGACGTGCGCGCGGGCAGTTCAACCGCGAACAGCTGACGCCAGCTGCCCCGCTCCGTGCCTGCCTGGTGCAGCGCGATCATCTCGAGAAACAGCAGCGCCGCGCTCAACATGAAAATCATCCAACCCTGAAACTCGTGAAGAAGCCCCGCAGCCATCTGCGGGCCCCAGCGATCGACACTGACGCCGATGATCCCCACCCGCAGGCTGTTCATCAGCACCGTGATCGGAAGGCTGGAGACGAGCAGGACGGCCCGCTTCCACACGGCGCCCTTGTAGAAGTAGGCCATCAGCAGCCCGAGGGTCATCAGCGGAAAGAGATAGCGCAGCCCGCTGCAGGCCTCCGCGACCTCGAGCTTGTAACCGCCGAGATCGATGACGTTGCCCTCGAGCAATACGCTGACCCCGAACAGGCGCATGAACATGACGCCGAGCTTCGAGGAAATGAGCTGCAGCGCGAGCGACAGGTTGTAGAAAAAGAACTGCGGCAACGGGATCATGAAGAGGAGGATCAGGAGCGGCACGAGCATCACGCGAAACGCCAGCCAGCCAACCCAGGACAGGACCAGGCCGTAGAGCGTCATGAGGAAGCCGTACTCGACCAGCGTGTAGACCGTGCCGAGCTGTCCCAGCACCAGCAGCACACCCCCGAGCAGAACGAGCGCGACGCCCGCCCAGCTGCCGGTGAAATCGAGGCGCTCGAGGCGATCGCGGCGCTGCCAGATGAGAAACGCCGCTATCGGCAGGATCAGCAGGCAGTGGTTGTATTCCTCCGAGCTGACCCACATGTGCCACATGTCGTTGAAGCCGTCGCGGAACGGCCAGAGGCTGAGGAGTCCGACCGTGCCCACCACGAGCAGCAGCCAGGGTGGGGCGCGCCAGACCGGGGCGCGGGGCAGACGCACCAGATCTGTTTCCACGGACATCAATGACCTCCGGACGCGCGACCTGCTCGGCTGTGGTTCAAACCGAATTCCAGACCCACTTTCATATAGCGATCCTGTTTCAGACTGGTGACGCCGCGGCGGCAGGCATGCGGCGCGCGCCGGAGGTGTCGGCGAGGCTAGGAGTGGCTGCCCGGCTGCCGCGCCCGCGCCTGGGCACGCTCCGACTCCTGGAGATAGCGCTTGCGCAGGCGTACCCGCTGCGACTCGATGGCGCGCGGGGCGCGTGCGATCTCGTCGAGACTCTTGCCGGCGTCGCGCAATGCCTGGCCGTAGGGACTGAGCTGGAAGTTCAGGTCCTGCAGGTCGAAGCGCGCCTCGGTCCAGCCGAGGTACCAGTGCCAGTCGCAGTAGTAGACCCAGCTGCGCTCATTGAAGGCGCGCACGTGGGTCGGGTCCTGCCAGGCGCCGTGGCTCAGGTCGTAGGGCACCAAGACTTCGAAGACACCTCCGGGCTTGAGCAGCCGCAGCACGTTGCCCATCGCGGTCGCCAGATCGGGGATGTGCTCGAGCACGTCGATGGCGACCGCGAGCTCAAAACTGTCCGGCTCCATGCGGACACGGCCAAAGCGCTGCGTCTCGACCACCGACCCGACCAGGCCAGCGGCCGCGATATCGAGCACGGCATCGGGACCCCAGGCTGGATTGATGTCGACGTTGAAGGAGTCGGCGCGGAAGTCCTTGCCGCTGCCGAGGTTCAGGACAGCCGGCAATGCCGACCCTGCGGGTGTCGGGCGCGGCAGCGACGCGGCCGCCAGGGCCTGCTCGATGTCGCAACAGCCCGCCAGCAGCACCTCTTCCTTGCGCCGCGCGAACTGCCGGTGACCCGCGACCCCCAGCGACTGCCGCCGCTGGTGATCTCTCGCGAGCTGCACACATGCCTCGACCAGTCCCTGATAGGGGACACCGAGCATCGCTTCGCGCAAGTCCGACTCAAGCGCGGTTTCGGGCCCGCACTCGGCGACGACGGCTTTGGCGTTGCTGAGGAGATAGGCGACGCGCACGATCTCGAAGACCTTCGCCTCGTAGAAATGCATGCTGAGGACGATCCGGGCGCGGGCGATGGCGCGGTCGCGTTCCTCGCCATACACGCCGAACAACGCCACCACCTTGAGGCCCGCCGCCTCGAGTCCGGCGAGCACCGCCCGGCGACGGGGATTCATCGATCCGTAGAAGAGAACGTCGATGTCTTCCTGCGCCGGAGCGATCCGTGAAAGCTCGGGGACGTAACCGAGAGGCACGTGCCGGAGCGTCCCGAGGCCGAGCTCGGCAGCGCGGCGGACGTTCTCAGCGCTGTAGTCCCAGACCGGATGGGCTTGCAGCGCCGCTCGATATGGACCCGACAGCCAGGGTGAGTCGGCCTGGATCTGCTCGGAGTTGTAGATGATGGCATCCGCAGGCAGTGCCGCAACGCCACGCTCGTCGAGCAGGTGAGCTCCGAAGACGATCTGACGGGACGGCTCTGCCGATGGCTCCTGGTAGAAAGAGGTGAAGCCGAGGCGCCGCAAGCCAAAGTGGACGCATTGCGCGAATTCCGTCAACGCCTCGGCGTGTACGAAACCCGGTGGCCGCACCTGGACGATCTGAAATGCGCCGGCGCTCAACGGGCGGTCTGTATCAGCCCGGCGCGGCCGCCAAAGATCGTTCCGACAGCCGCCCGCCACTCGGCGCCGAACCAGATCCAATTGGCCGTCGCCGCTACGACGCCGAACACGAGCAACGCCGTCAACTCGCGCTCCAGCTCACCCGCGCCGGGAGGAAGGCCGTACGCCGCAGCAAGTCCGAGAAAAGCGCACAGCACACCCAGAGCGAGCGGCCTGATCAGGAGGCTGAGGATCTCACGCGTCGTGACACCGATCAGCGCCGGAAGCATCGCCAGGAGCGCAAGACCAAACACCGAGTAGAAGGCCGACAGCGCGAGCGCCATCGCGCCGAGGTCGTGCGTAAGCCACGCGGCAAGCGCCACGACCGCACAGGAGCCGAGGCCGTAGACAGAGAGCACGACCAGCCGCGACACCCACCAGCCGCGCGCCTCGAGCAGTGCGCGCACGATCGAAAATCCTATCCAACCCGGCAGACTGCAGGCGACGGCGCTCACGACGGGCGCACTGCGATCCCAGCGTCCGGCCCACAGGAGATGCACCGCGGCGTGCGCGCCGAGAACCAACCCACCTGCAAGAGGCAGCGATACCACGATCAGGATGCGCAACATCTGACGCGTAGTCTGCGCCTGTCCTCGCGGATCGCCGTTCTGTCGAGCCAGCATCGGCGGCAGGACGGTCTCGATGGAATTGTTGAACAGCGTGAAAAGCGTGTAGGCGAGTTGAAAGCCGAAAAAGAAGAAGCCTACCGTCGTCGGATCGGCGAACAGCCCGGCAACATAGTAGGGACCCGTGAGGCCGAGCCAGAGCATCACCAGCCCGAGATTTATCCAGCGCGTCTCACGCAGCAGACCGAGGAACTGTTGCATCGTCAGAAGCGGGCCTCGCAAAGGCCAGTGTCTGAGGTACCACCAGCCCATGACCCCGTCGAACACGCTCTGCAGCACCATCGGCACGACCAGGCTGTAGACGCCGAATCCGAGCGCCGCGAGCGCGATGACTTCGAGCTGCCAGAGCACGGTCGAGACCGTACTCAGCACGGCCAGATCGCGGTAGCGACCGAGAATGGCGAGCTCGGTTCGATAGACCGAGCCGAAGGTGCCGAGCGGAAAGGACAGGCCGATCGCCGCGATGAGCCAGCCGAGAGCATCGATTCCCTTCGTCGTCCTCGCGAGCCATGCCAGCACCAGCAGCACGGCGAAGGTAATGACATTGATCACGAGCCCGAACTGGGTCTGGACGGTGAGCTGCGCGCGATAGCGGACGCCCTCCGCCGTCATCAACTGCGCAATCCCGCCGTTGCGCAAGGCGCCGAGCATCGCGGAGACGGACAGCGCGAGAGCGTACAGGCCGAAATCCGCGGGAATGAGCAGATAGCCGAGAACGAGCTGCGACAGGAATACGACCCCGCGCGCGAGGATGGTATTGAGCGCCATCCAGGACATGCCGCGCATGGCCGTGTCCGCGTGATGGCTCGGCCCGCGTATGTCGTGGGCCATCGTGTCGGCTTCCACCGCAACGTGGGCGGAATCAGGCGGCACGGGCGTCATCCATGCGCGCGGTGCGCGCCACCTCGCGCATGCCGCGATACCAGTACTCGAGCACCAGATACTTGAAGAACAGGTCGTAGCCGGAGTCGAAGCGGGATGTCGGGCGGCCGAGCCGTATCGCCGAGTCAGCGTCCAACACGTCCGTCGCGACCAACGCGCCGCTGGCGAGCTCCGGCCCGAAGCGCAACCGCAACGCCGCGATCCACTGGCTCACCGGAGGGTTGAAGCCGCGCTTGGGTCGATGGACGACATAGTCCGGGACCAGATCGCGAGCCGCCTCGATCAAGAGACTCTTCGGGCGATCCCGGTACAGGGGCTTATGCTTCTGCAAGCCGACGATTGTCTCGGCGAGGCGGTAGTCCACCAGCGGCACGCGCAACTCCACCGAGCTCGCCATCGAGAGCCTGTCGCCCTGAGCGAGCCCGTACTCCATGAGGTAGCCGCGACACAGGAGCGCAAGGATCTGGATGTCGATCGGATACTCGGCGCCGAGCCGCCGCTGGAAATCGGCCGGCCGCGCCGCGCTGCCGAGCACGCGCTCGTGGAACCGGCGGGCATAGGTGGCGCGCGCTGCGTGGGCGCCAATCTGAAAGATGTCCGACAGGTCGTACGCAACCAGCTGGTCCGGCGCTGACGATCGGCCGGGACTCGGATCGCGCCAGCCCGCGAGCAATCCCCCGATCACATACGCAAAGCGGACCCACTGCGGGCGCGAAAGGCCTGTGGGCAGAAGTCCGCGCAGCGCTTCGAGCGTGCCGATCGGGCGCCCCGCAATCTTGCGTTCGCTGTGAAGGACCGCGTTTACCGCCCACGAATAGCCCCACAGCAGCTCATCGCCCCCCTGACCCTGCAACAGCACGGGACAGCCGGCCTCGTGGGCCCGCCGGGCCAGCATGTAGTAACCGAAGCCGGCAATGTCGGCCACCGGATCGTCCCGATCGAAGGCCAGACGCGGAAAGCGCTCGCTCATCTCCGAGGTCGACAGCTCGAGCTCATGAACGCGCATGCCCAGATCGGCGGCGAAGCGCGTGGCCAGCTGCCTCTCGTCCTGAGGCGGCTGGCCCTCGTAGCCCGCGGTGAAGGCGTGAACGTCGGTGGCATTGCGCACCGCGAGTGCCGCCACCAGGCTCGAGTCAAAACCTCCGCTCAAGGCGACGCCGATCGGCACGTCGGCACGCACGATCTGCCGACCGACGACGTCAAGCTCGGCGCGCACGCGCTCGCGCACGTCGCCCGAGAGCGGTGGGGCGTCCTCGATGCGCCAGTAGCAGTGCTCGGTCTCGGACCAGGGCTCGGCGTCCACCACGAGCAGGTGGCCGGCGGGCAGCTTCCGCACGCCCGCTACGGCTGTCCGCGGCTCCGGGATGAAACCGTAGTGCAGATAGCTGTCGATGGCGGCCGGATCGAGCTCGCACGGCACACTGCCGCTCGCGAGCAGCACCTTGAGTTCTGAGGCGAACCAGATGGCGGCGCCGTCCCGATACAGGTAGAGCGGCTTCTCCCCCATCCGGTCGCGGCACAGTACCAGCCGGCGCCGCGACGCGTCCCACAATGCCAGGGCGAACATGCCGCGCAGACGGTGCACGAAATCGAGGCCGAACTCCTCGTACAGATGCGGAATCACCTCGATGTCGCTGTGAGTCTGAAGCCGGTGGCCGCGCGCGAGC
Source organism: Steroidobacteraceae bacterium (assembly GCA_035542535.1). Classification (GTDB taxonomy): domain Bacteria; phylum Pseudomonadota; class Gammaproteobacteria; order Steroidobacterales; family Steroidobacteraceae; genus 13-2-20CM-66-19. The sequence goes on along the minus strand of DATKLG010000031.1, from coordinate 57,092 downwards.
AGCTCCTGGCGCAGTTCCACGTAGTTATAGATCTCGCCGTTGGCGATGACGGCGATGGTGCGGTCCTCGTTGAACAGCGGCTGCCAGCCGTGGGCGAGGTCGATGATGCTGAGGCGCCGCATGGCCATGAAGAGATGTCTGCCGCCGGCGAGCGCGGTCGCGCCGATTCCGTATTCGCCCTCGCCGTCCGGACCGCGATGACGCATGGCGGAGTTGGCGCCGCGCACGGCGGCGATATCCGCTGCCGTGATCTCACCTGACCGGATCAGTCCGACGATCCCGCACATACGATCACTCCGAAAAGAACAGCTCGCCTGCCTGCGGGCTATCGATGAATTCGGAGCGCACGGTGCGGGCGAGGGCCTCGGATAACGCAAACGGCGGCTCAAAGCCGCTCGCCTCCGCGCGCGAGCTGAATACCGTGCTGGAGGTGAACTTGCGCACCCGGATCGTGCTGATCGGAAAGCTCCGTCCGGTGATCGCCGCGGCGGCGTCGAACCCCCTGCCGATGAGATACCCGAGCGGCAGCGGTATGCGAAGCATCCGGCGGGGGTTTCGCCCGAGCAAGCCCTGCACCGTCGCGACCAGCGAGTTCATGGTGAAATCGGGCTTGTCGATCAGGTTGTACAGATGCACCCCGGGCTGAAAGCCCAGACAATGCTCCAGAAACGCAGCGACGTTCTCGACGTAGGCCATGGACTTGCGGTTGTCGCCGGGGCCGATCATCACGAAGAATCCCGAGGCGATCTGCCGCAGCAGGTTGTACACGTTGCCGCGGTTACGCTCGCCGAACACCACCGTCGGGCGCACGATCACGAGCGAACGCTCGGCGGACGCCTCCGCCTGCCACTCCCGGAACACCAGCTCGGCCTCGAACTTGGTGCGGCCGTAGTCGTTGAACGGAGCGATCCGGCCCGATTCGTCGGTGCCGGGAGCCGCAAATCCGTACACCGCGACCGAACTGGTGAAGATGATGCGCGGCACGGCGCGTTCGCGGGCGACGTCGCAGATCTTACGAGCACCCTGCACGTTGACCTCGTCGTAGAGCTGCCGCGGCTGCACGTCGTCGCGATGCTCGGCCGCGAGGTTCACGAGCGTCGCACCCGGCTCGATGACCGCACGCAGTGCCTGCGCGGAACGCACGTCGGCGATGCGGCAGCGCTGCGGGAAGGCACTGCTGCGCGCCTTGTCGACGATGTCGAACGACAGATCGGTCCGCAGTGCGAGGCGCCGACACAGCCGTGTGCCGATGAAGCCGGAGCCGCCTATGACGGCGATCTTCAAGGCGCGACCGTTGAGTTGGGGGCGACTCGGCCCCAGCGCAGGCCCGGCAGCTTCGAGGAAACCTTCCGCGTCGTGAACCACCAGCCGCCCCCGCCGAAGACCTCGTTGTAGGCACGCGCGGACTCGCGCCAACCCGTCAGGTATGACGACAGGGCCGAAGTGCTGGCGCCGCCCATCCCCATGCGCGCGAGCGGCCGGCGGACATAGGTACCCCGCGCGCCCATCTTGTTGATCAGCAGAAGCTGTTGCTTCAGATCGGCGGAGATTCGGTAGCTCGGATCGAACGGCGGCGAAAGGCGCAGCAGCAATTCCCGGCGCACCCACAACACCGGATGCGGGATCTGCCGGCCCCTGAGGCCCCGGGCCGGGATGGCGCCGGTGCGCCAGCGGCGTACGAGCACGCCGTCCCCGCCAATCATGTCGAGGTCGCCATAGACGAAGTCCGCGCCCGTCGTCGCGTGGGCCGAGGCCACATCCGCCAGGACCCCCGAGTCGCTGTAGCAATCGTCGGAATTCAGAAAGCCGATCAGCTCGCCGCTCGCCAGACCCACCCCTTTGTTCATCGCGTCATAGATGCCCCGATCGGGCTCGGAGAGGCTGCGGGTGCCCCCTTGCGCACGCACTATCGCCATCGTCTCATCGCTCGAACCGCCGTCGACGATGATGTGCTCGCGGTCGGTGTGCGATTGACCGGCCACCGAGCGCAGCGTCGCGCCGATACTCTTCGCGCTATTGAAGCAGACGGTGACGACCGATATTGAGGTCATGCGAGGTCAGCGAGCGCTCCGTGGCGCTGGGGAGTTCGGGACCGTCAAATTAATGCAACAGTGTTACAGGTTTAATGCAGGGCTAACCCCAAGCCAGTAGACGACAATATCTGCCTCCCCCATGCAGCCCGTCCGACTCGCGGTCATCACCAACGTCATCCCTCATTACCGTCAGAGCTTCTATGAGGCGCTATTCGCGCGGCAGGAGCTCGACGTGACGCTTTATTGCCAGGCAGAGATCCCCGGGATGAACCTGCGAACGGTGCACGCGCAGTTCGCCGACCGCGTGCGGCTCGTTAGCGCCAGCGTAGCGCCGCGCGAACGCCTGGGCTGGCAGCATCTGCCGTGGCATGAGCTGCTGAACGACTACGACGTGCTGTTCGTTTACGCTAATCCACGCATTCTCAGCAACGTCTGCTTCGCCTCCTGGGCGGCGCTGCGCGGCAAGTCCGTCGTATTGTGGGGACCGGCGCGCAGTGCCCGCGCCGGGGGGCTCGGTGCTCGCCTGCGTTTGCTGTGGTGGCGCCAGTTTTGCGCACTGTTCGTGTACACGGACCGCGAGGTCGAATGGTTGCGCAGCGTCGGCTTCACGCGCCAGGAAGTCGTTGGGATGAACAACGGCCTCGACCAGAGCGCTATCGATCGCGCCGCGTCTGCGTGGAACGCTACGAGCCTGCGGGAGTGGCGTGTGCGCCAAGGCCTTGCAGAGCGTCCGCTGATTCTCTCCTGTGCGCGGCTCGAGCCGAAGAACGATTTCGCGTGCTGGCTGGCAGCGATGCCGGCGGTGTTGCGCGCTGTCCCGGATCTGCTCTGGTGCGTGATCGGCGACGGACCGGAGGCGGACGCCCTGCGAGCGCAGGCCGCGCAACATGGCGTGGCCGACCACGTACTCTGGCTCGGGTCGATTCACGAGGAGAATGAGCTCGCGCCGTGGTTCCTCAGCGCTGCGGCCCTGGTGCACCCGTCCGCCGTAGGGCTCAGCCTCCTGCATGCCTTCGGCTACGGGCTACCCGTCATCACGCATGACGACCCGGCCGATCAGATGCCGGAGTATGCGGCCTTTACCGCCGGTGAGACCGGCATGACCTACCGGCGCGGTGATGCGGACGATCTGGCACGAGTAACGATCGCCTACCTTGCCGATCCCGCACGCCATGGCGCCCTGTCGGCGGCCGCGCTGCGGGTCGCTCGGGAGCAATACAACGTCAGGGTTATGGTCGATCGGTTCGTCAACCTCGCCGTACGCGTTTCCCCACAGCGCGCCGCAAATCCCGCAGCGGACGACCGCCCGCGCGCACCGCAGGCGCCGCGGCTGTAATGCACGCCGCAGCCCGGCCTCTCGCGGAGACTTCGCGACCTGTCCAGCGGGTCTTGCTGGTCCACAATCGCTATCGGCGCGGCGCACCGGCTGGCGAGGACAACGCTTTCGACCAGGAAGTCGACATGCTGCGGAACGCCGGAATCGAGGTGGACATGTATCTGCGCAGCAACGATGAGGTGCGGGAGTCCAACCCGGTCGCAGCCGCGGCTATCGCCTTTGGGATGGCACACTCCCGACGCACGGTCCGCGATCTTCGGGCCATCATTGCGCGATTCCAGCCGGAGGTCGTGCACTTCCACAACACGTTTCCGCTGATCACGGCGAGTGGTTACCTCGCCTGCCGGGAAGCCGGCGTCCCGGTCGTGCAGACGCTGCACAACTACCGCATTCTGTGCTCGGAGGCGTCGCTCTATCGGGATGGCGCCACGTGCAACCTGTGCTCGCCGTCCTCCCACTTCAATGCCGTCAGATACGGCTGCTATCGCTCCCGCGTGGCCTCCTTCTTCGTTGCCCGCACGCTCGAGAGTCAGTGGCGATCCGGCGTTTTCGCCAACCACGTGGATCGCTACATCGCGCTGACCGAATTCGCCGCGCAGCGCTTCGCGGCCGCCGGTATCGGCCGCGAGCGAATCTCGATCAAGCCGAATTTCACACGTTACGTCCCCGAGCCGGGCGATGGCGGGGGCGGCTATGTGCTGTTCGCCGGCAAGCTCCAGGCCCAGAAGGGCCTCGGCACCCTCCTGAGAGCCTGGCGCCGACTCGCGCAGGTGCCGTTGCGCATCGTCGGAACGGGTCCGCTCGACAGCGAACTGCGCGCCCAGGCAGCCGAGCAACGCCTGAACATCGAGTTTCTGGGGATGCGGCCGCGACACGAGACGATCCAGCTCATGCGGGGGGCGGCAGCTCTCGTGCTGCCGTCGGAATGGTACGAGGGCTTCCCGCTAGTGGTCAGTGAGGCGTATGCGAGCGGCACACCGATCGTGGCGTCGCGCATTGGCGGGTTACCCGAGCTCGTCCGCGAGGGTGTCACGGGGGTGCTGTTCGAGCCCGGCAATGCCGATGCGCTCGCCGAGTCGGTCGAAGCGCTGTGGGGTCGCCGCGCGGAGCTCGCGCCGATGCGTCGCGCCTGTCGGGCCGTGTTCGATGCCGAACTGAGCGAAGGCAGGAACCTCGAGATGCTGCTCGGGATCTACGCGCGCGTGAAGCCGTACTCACGGCCGACAGCCGAGACGTAAAAGATCCGGTAACCCGCGGTGCGCAAGCGCGCAACGCTGGATTCTGTACGCCCTGTCGGCAGCCCGTACAAACCGTGATGGAACTCCACCAATAACTGCGGCGGCAGAATCTGGTCTTGTAACATGCTGTCAATCACGTCGTATTCGAAGCCCTCGACATCCATCTTGAGGACTTGTAGTTCCGAGTGACCCAACAAACTCATGATGGTTGAAAGGCGATGCACCGCCCGGATAACAGGTTGCCCGTGATGGTGTTGGGTGGGCTGGAGTGAATACGACACGTGATCAGGGTTCGCGGGGGGATAGAACTCCACCTCGCCATCGCATGCCGCGATCCCGTAATCGTGAAATTGGAATTTAGCCGGCAATTGCTGCCGGGCGATCCACTGTTTGCACTTGGGCGTCGGATCGAACGCGTGAACGGTCGCGCCAAGATGCTCGATTACGGCGAGATCGAACGATACGTCCTCGCCCACGCCGAAGGAATACACGACCGAATTCAAATCGACGCTGCCGTCGAGAATCGGCCACCCCCCGTATTCGGAGCCGTAGATCGTTTGTCGGCGCCGAGTGTCCGGCCTATGCAGCCGTCGATGCATCAGCGGCCGCACAACCTGCCGGGTACGCGCGAGCAAATTGCCAATCACCGGGTGTCTCCGTCGGGATTCGCGCAGTATAACTGCGGTCGCGTCGCCCTGGTCGCGTCACAGATCTGTCGCAATCGGGCGCTAACTTTAGCGGTTCTCCGCAGAGCACCATCGCTGCTACCGAAACACCGCGAACCATCGGTTCCATGCTGGGCACTTTTACCTATCTCGCCGTTCTCCTCGCGGTGATCGTCGGCTCGGTGCTGCGGCCGCCGATCGCGCTCGCGGGCGTGCTGATTCTCTTTGGGCTCAAACAATGGGGCCAGAACGCCTCCCCGTGGCTCGCGCAGTACCCTCTGCTCACCAACGTGGCGATCGGAGTGGTCACCCTCGTCGCAGTGCTGCGCGCTGCGTTCAAGCGGGGGTGCCTCTTCTGCAGCATGCCTCCCGCCGAGATCTGTGCGATCGGCCTGTTCCTCTATGCGCTCGTCACCCTGACCTGGTCGCTCGATCTCGAAAGTGGCCTCGCCAACTGGGTCTACGTAGCGCCATATCTCATCGTCGTCGTCCTCATGGCGCCTCTGGTCGTGGACGATCTCGAGGGTCTGAGGACCACCTTCGTCTGGACGGCGCTGCTTGGCGGAGGCCTGTGCTTCCTGGCGGTCGTCTTCGGCACGTGGGGCTATCGTGGACTCGCGGTGACACAAACAGCTCCGATCGGCTCGCTCCTCGATCGGGGACCTCAGATCTTCGAGACCAACCCGCTCGCACTCGCCAGCCTCGGCGGAACGGTAATGGTGGCCGGCTCGACGTTCCTGCTGGAGCGGCGCGCAACGCTTCTGAGGGTCCTGGCAGCGTGCGCGCTGCCGTTCGCGCTGGCCGTGATAATTCGTAGCGGGTCGCGCGGCCAGCTCGTGGCCGCACTGCCCGCTCTCTTTCTCGCCGCCTCCGTGGCCTTCAAACTGCGGGGCTTCCGCTCTTGGGCGGTGCTGGGCTTGCTGAGCATGCTGATCGTCGGCATGGGCTGGTGGGCAACCTCGCTCGTCGAGGTGAACAAGTCTCGCTGGCTCGGGTCAGAGCTCGCAGAGGGAGACGTCGAGGGCCGCTTCGAGATGGCGGCCGCCGTGCTCGACGCCGCCGTGACGCACCCGCTCGCGATGTTCATTGGGTTGGGCAACTCGAGCTCGTTCAAGCTGCTCGGCATCTACCCGCATATCACGATTCTCGAGGTACTCGCCGAGGAAGGCCTGCCCGGCATCGCGCTGTATCTCGCCGTGTTGTTCTATGCGGCCCGCAGCGTCCGCAGGGCCGCTCGAGCCCTGACCGACGAGCCACGGCCGCGGGTCGCGCTGGGCATCCTGGCGGGGCTGTTTCTGTATGAGCTGCTGCTCTCGTGGAAGCAAGGATCCCTGCTCGGCAGTCAGTTCGTCTTCTGCTTCGCGTTTCTCCTGGGTCGACTGGAGCTTGCGTTGAACGCGGCGCCCCATCGGCGTCCTGCGACGCTCGAGCAGGTGCCTGTCAGGGCCTTTCCGAATCTACTGACCTGAACGTCGAGGCCGGGGATTCCGGATAGGGGTAGAGCTCTGCCCCAATGCCGTCAAACTGGGCGCCTGAGGGCCCTGAGATCCCAAATCCATCGTAGAGACTCGGGCTGTTCGTGTCCGGCGCCAGCTCCGCCGGCAAGGTTGTCACAGCGCCGGGGAACTGCAGCAGCACCCAGCCGCCGCCGTTCGTGAGGTCGCGGATGTAGATCGTCGCCTGGTTGGTCGCAGGATTCACGCGCATGGCGATTTGGTACCAGGTGTTGGCCGCGGGCAGGGAATTCGTGGCGCTGTACGCGGCGCCCGTCGTCAAGTCGCGGCCGAATCCCCAGCCGCCATGCGCTCCGGCCACCGTGACCCAGACTGTCGGCCCTCGTCGCGCCTCGCTCATCGGGAGCGACGAACCTCCGCCAACCACCGGCCCAAAGCTTGCTGAGCCCTCTCCGGACCATCCCGTGTAGAGCCTGCAGGTGTACACCATGGTGTCGTTTGCAGTCCCACCGATGCCGCCGGGATTCGCCGTTTGTGCATTGGCTACCCAGGCGATCGTGCTCGTGCCCTGAATGGCGACCACCGTGGCCCTGCCGTCGCCGGAGCCGGACGCCCTGGCCACGCGTAGCGCCCCGCCGCTCGAGTGCCAACCCTGTGCGCGACCCAACGTCGACCCTCGATGCAAACCGCTGGAAGACAGACGAACGGGATTGGTGAGGTACTGCAGCACCAGATGATTCCCCGGCGGAATCAGCGGCGACTGCGATGGCAAGTTACTTCCGAGAGCAACGAAGACGCTTCCCCAGTTGCCGGTCGCACCCGTTCCCGTGCCGTTTGCCGCCTGGGCCCCGTTGCCGAGATTACTGACGACCGCGAGGACTCGATTGCCTCGCTGGTACGCCGACCACTCGATGCCACCGCTGTGGCCACCCGGATCGGCGTAGGTGCCACCCGTGTTCTTGAAGGTGAGGAGATTCAACGGACGGTCGGCAGAGACAGCGCCGACCTCGGTCGGCAGGGCGAAGAACCAGTCCATGGCATGCCAGGTCTTTGCCATGGCCGCGACGTATGTTCTGAACGCCGGAGCCATCAACTCCGAGCCATCGGCGTAGGTACCCTCGTTTACCGGGACTTGATCGAAGCCAAAGGCATAGTAGCCGTCGATACCGCGCAGGCGCAGATGCTCCAGCAACACTTCGTTGTCCTCGAGCGTTGGCACCATGCCTGGCTGCAGCGCCGGTACTTGCGTCGAGGATTGAAATGCGCTGACCCAGGGAATCAGTTGATGTCCGGCTGGCAGGCTGCGCTTCGCGAGCGACACCTGCTCGAGAGGCGCATAGAACATGCCCGCGCGCTGGTTCGGGGAGAGATAGGAGCGCCCGATCGCCGCGCGCTGGTTGTACGTGAGGGAGCCGATCAGCGCCGATGGCAGTGCCGCGCTCGACCACCACGAAGCACCCCACGAGGCGTCGTCGGCGTGCAGCTCGTAGGCCTGCATCGCGTACGCGACCGGCATTGCGACGGTGAGCCCCGCCAGGCCGTTGCTCGCGGGCATCACATACTGCTGGGCGACGGTCCGATGGTCAGCGTACTTCGGATAGTCCGCCGACAGGTTGACCGGCCCGGGCCACCACCCGAAGTTGCCGATCCTGGTCCGCGCCCCGATTGGCGTGCCGCGCACCTGATTGATCAGTGCGTAGGTATTGCGCCAGTCGCCGTCGGGGTAGTAGCCCTCGAGATCGGCAAACACATAGTCAAGCGGGTAACCCTGCCTCTGGAGCCATTGCAGAGTGTTGGCGATATCGTTCGCGTCTGCAGGGTTTCCGCCGATCACCGTCGCCGCGTCCTGATACACGAGAAACGCCCGCCAGGCAGACGGCGGTGCGGCGGTGGCGCCGCGCTGCTGCCACTCGTAGGTGAAGCGGGCCCGCGCGCTCGGTACCCCGTCGACCGTCGGATCGTAGCGCCATAGGAACGGCACGGGGTTGTAGTCGGCGAGCGTGAAGTTGTCCGGATCGCTGTTGCCGGAGTTGGCGCTGTACATGCCTACCCAGTGGAAGATCCTGGGCGGCGGGGACGAGGCGGCCGCATCCGTCGTCCCGTTCGCCGCGCTCGCGGTCGCCGCGGCGAGCAGGGCGGTGTGGCGCAAGAGGATGAGGACGACGTCCCGCATGGCCGATCGGCCGCCCGGCGTCAGTGGTGTGGCCGAGGGTACGGGCGCGCGAGCGGCTCGCCGACAAACAGCCCCTGACCCGGCATGGCCACGCTCTTCCAGTAGGCCTCGAGCAGCGTCTCACCGCGCAGATAGTGATCGAGAAAGATGGCCGGACTCGGAAACTTACCGAGAATGTTGCAGGGCTCGGACACCGTGCCGTAGGACCCGGTTGCTCCCTGGGCGAGCCAGTCGAGAATGGACATCTGCTCATGTGCCTCGAGGACTCCGCCGGTCGAGGTGAGATGGTCCGCCACGGCACCCGCCCGGAATCCCAGCTTCGGGAGCTCCTCGACGCGGACGGCGCCCGTGAAGTACGCGAGAATATCGTGCAAGGATTCGTGGATCGGCGTCTCGATGACACGAATCCCTATGCGCTCGCCGGCGATGCTCTCCGCCACCGGGTACTCCACCGAGCGCACGTTACGCGCGGTATCGTCGGTCCGCACCAGGTAGACGGTCCCCGTGGGTCGGGTGCCGTCTGCGGCAATACCACGGTCGATGAGGCGGCGCGCAACTGTCTCATCGCTGGTCGGCAGCAGCATCGCTGGCAACCAGCCGGCCCTGTGTCCCGGCGACCAACCGCCGGAGTCGAGCAGGGGGTTGAGTCTGGTACGGCTGCAGCCCACGGCGCAGAAGTCCTGGCGGTACCCCGCGGCGAACGCCGTAGTCACGGACATACATTCCACCGCGTATGGCCGGTTCCAGATCAAAAGCAGAGACTCGACGGTCGGCGGCAATGCGCGGACCACCGTTGCGCGCAGCCGGGCGAGGTCGTCGCGGGACAGCCGTGGCTGATCCGGAAGCTCGAGGGCGACGAGGTTGCGCTGTGGAATTCCGCGGCGGCCGGCGTAGTAGGCCGCCACGCGCACGCTCACCGGGTCGCTGCGGTTGAAGACCACCCCGAGAGTGGCTGCTTCGAGTCCCTCGGTGCGCGCCGTTGCGCACAGTCCCGTCAGTACCAGCGCCAGGGCGCGGACGCAGCGCCACTCAGCTCGCGTCATTCACTGTCAGTGGCAGCGGACGTCGTTCGATCGCAAGCGCGCTGAGCGCGATGCCGCCCCGCCGATCGCTCACCACCTGTGAGATCAGCTCGGCGTCGATGCGGCGCACCCGCTCGGCGAACGCGTACACCAGCGCGTAGTCGCATAACTGGTTAACGAGCCGCGGGATGCCGCGTGTATGGGCGTGAATGAGCGTCAGGGCTTCCGGGGTGAACAGTGCCGAATCGCCGCCTGCGACTTCGAAGCGGTGCCGGACGTAGGCCGCGGTCTCCGTGGCGTCGAGCGCTTTGAGATGATAGTCGACCGACACCCGCTGCGCGAACTGCCGCAGTTCCGGGCGTGACAGCGTCTCGCGCAGCTCGGGCTGGCCGACCAGCAGGATCTGCAGCACCAGGTCCTTCTCGGAATTGACGTTGGAGAGGAGCCGCAGGTCCTCGAGCGCTTCCACCGCGAGATTCTGCGCTTCGTCCAGGATGAGCAGCGTGCGCCGCCCGCGCCCGTACTCCTTGACGAGATGGTCGACCAGGGCTTCGTAAACTGCGATGTCCGAGTCCGCGGGCGGCATCTGCACGCCGAGCGCCGAGAGAGCCCAGCCGTGGATGGCGCGGAAGCGCGCGTGGGTATTGCTGATCAGGCCGACCGTGGTGCGGTCGCCGAGTTGCCGCACGAGCTTGCGCACCAGGGTCGTCTTGCCGGAGCCGATCTCGCCGGTGAGCAGTGAGAAGGCGGCCTGCGATTCCAGGCCGTACTCCAGCATCGTCAGCGCCATGCCGTGCTGGCGCGATGCATAGAGAAACGCCGGATCCGGCGTCAGCGCGAATGGTTTGGCGGTGAGGCCGAAATAGCGCTCGTACATGCGCCTCAGCCCTGGTGCGCTACGCTGGATGCGCGGTTCAGCAGCGTGCCCACGATCGGCGTCTCGTGCAGCAGCTCGATCGCCCGGGCCAGGTCCTCGCGGCGCGTGCGGCACTCGACGGCGACCATGAGGCCGCACTCCACCTGCTTCGAGAACGCGAGGGCGTCATCGGTGGTGAGCACGGGCGGCAGATCGAATATGACGATGCGCTCGTCGTAGCGTGCGCGGAGCTCCGCGACGAGCGCGCGGCAGCGGACTCCCGACAGGACCTCCGAGGAATGATTCACGGGCGCGCGCGCCGGCAGCACCACCAGGCGATCGCACCCCTCGGGATGGTAGAGACACTCGCGGATTTCGGCCTGTCCGGCCAACACGTCCTCGACGCCCCGCTCGGGCGCGAAACCGAGAGTGGCCGCGACCGACGGGCGTCGCAGGTCCAGATCGACGAGCAGAACCGTATGATCGAGATCGTTGGCGATGTGCATCGCCAGATTGACGGCCGTGGTCGTTCTGCCCTCCCCCGGCGACGGACTGAATACCGCGAGCGTGCGCCAGCGGTGCGCGGTCATCCGCTGCAGTACCTGGGTCCTCAGCATGCGAAAGCCGGCCGAGGCGGCTCCGGGTGCGCCCGGGGATACGACTCTGCGGGTCTCGAGGTGCTCGGCGTTTACCGGCACCACCCGCGTGCAGGTGTAGACGATCGCCCCGAGCCTCAGCGCCGCCGAGCCGCCGCGGCCCTCGAGGGAGCGGGGCGTATCGTTCGGCTGGTGCTGCCGCTCCAGCCGTGCGAGATCCAGGGCCTTTCTGATCTTGTCCATTGGCTACACTCCGAAGCGGCGCAGCAGCACCAGCCATAGAACATCGAGCGGCGCCACGAGGAAGTGCACCATAACCGCCGCAAGCGCCACCGCTGCGGCTCCGCCGGCCCATGAGTACCGCACCACGCGCCGCCGTCGCGCGCGCTCCCGGCGCGTCACCACGACCGGGATCGCGGCCAGGGGCGCGACCTGCAGCAGCTCGCGTACATCTTTTGGCCCACGCACCGAGGCGTCCAGGGCTTCGGAGCCCAGCACCGCCGCGACACCGGCGGCGAGCGATAGCACGAGCCCGATAGCGAGGATCAGCACCCGGTTCGGGCTGACGGGCTTCTCGGGCGGCTGGGGCGCCTCGATCATCGTAAATTTCTCGCCCTTCTGCTCGGTCTCGAGGTTGACGGCGATCTGGGCCTCGGACTGCTTGGCGAGAATCGCGCCATACTGAAACTGCGCCGCCTCGAGATCGCGATTGATCTCGCGGTACTGGCGTTCGACCTCAGGGGAGCTGGACAGATTCCGGGTGAGCTCGCTCAGCCTGCCCTGCAGCTCTTCGCGTTTTTTGACCTCGCGCTCGCGTTCGGGGATCAGCGCGTTCAGCTGCCCCTTGATCTGAACGAAGGCGGGGTTGTCGGGGTGGTCCTGCGCCACGTCCTCGGCCGGGCCCGCGGGCGCAGCCTGGACCTCGCCCTCGAGCGTCTTCACCTCGCGCTGCAGGCGTATCACATCGGGATGATCGGCGGAGTACTTTTGCGAGGCGGCGGCCAGTTGCGCGCGCGCCTCTGAGAGCTTGCGTACCAGGTCGGCGCCCTCGTCGCGCGAGGCCACCTCCTTCTCCAGCCCCTCGATCTGCCGCTCAGTGCTGATGACGTCGGGATGATCGGGCGCGTAGCGGCCCTTGAGACCGGCGAGCTTGGCCTTGAGAGCCTTGAGCTGGTCCGCGGCACCGAATACCCGTTCGCCGTTCTCCTTGTAGACCTGTGCCGTCGGGCTGATCTGCGACAGCTGCGACTTGAGCAGGACGATCTGCGAATCGAGCGCGCTGATGCGATCCTGCGCCTCCTGCAACGCCAGCTCGGTACGATCCGAAAGCGAGAGATTCTGCTGTACCTGCTCGGGCAGCTCGCTCTCGTGCTTCTTCTTGAAGTCCGCCAGCTTCTGGTCGAGCTCGGCGATCCTCTGCTGCTGCAGCGCCGCCTCCTCCGTGAAGAACGAGGCCGTCTGCTGCGAGCGCTGCGCACGCGAGGCAAGGTTCTCGTTGAGATAGAGGCTCGACAGCTCGTTGGTCACCTTGAGCGCCATGTCGGGAGAACGGCTGTCGTACGACACCGTGAACGCGATCGTCGCGTGAGTCGGCTGCCCGCTCCGGGGGTCGATCATCGAAGCGCTGATCATCTTCAGGTTGATGTCGTCGCGCATGGTCTCGAGCAGCTCTTCGCGCGGCACCCGGTCGCGCTTGTCCGCGTAGAGCTTGTAACGGTCGATCAGCGTCATCAGGTTTTGGCTGGTCAGGACGCGCTGACTGATCATCTGCACGCGCTGATCGGCGTAGGTGGTGATGACCGAGCGCACCAGGTCCTGGGGAATCTCCTGCGCCTCGATGAGGATCGTCGCGGTCGAGCGGTAGCTCGGCGGCCAGAAAACCGCGATGAGGAGCGTGGCCCCGAACAGCGAGCCGGCGCAGGCCGCGAATACCTTGCGGCGCCGCCAGTAAGCGAGCAGCTGTTCGCGGGTGTCGCTGGTGCTGTTTCTCGATTGCGCGTCCATGGTTGGCATCACTGCAGGCCGATGTGGTTGAACTTGTAGGTGAGCGTCAGCGTGACCTGGTTGTTCCCCACGTGGGTGTCGGTGGTCGAGTAGGTCTGATCCACCCGTGATAGCGCGATGGCGAGGCTGTAGTGCTCGCTGAGCTGATAGGTGGAACTGACGGTCACCCAGTTGACGATCCGGTCCTCGTAAGCCGACTGCACGGTCGGATTGTGCTCGCTCAGCCACCATTCCTGGAGTCCCACGGACCAGCGCGGCGAGAGCGCGTAGCTCAGCTGCCCGACGTAGATCGTCTGGCGCGAGAGAAACGCGAAGCCGTTGGGCGTCTCCTGGCGGCTCCCGCTCAGGTTCAGCGTGAGCCGTGGCCCCGTGCGCGTCAGCCTCGCCGAGTAAACGGGGCTGCCGACCTCCGTCTCGATCGTCACCGGCACCTCGATGATCACGAAACCCAGGCCCGGTATGAAGCCGAGCTCCGGCACGAGGAGACTGAGGCGGTTTTGTTGTCGGGTGTAGCCGCCGCCGAGACTGAGCGACCAGATCTCGCTCAACTGGCGGCTATAGCCGAGCTGCCCGCCGATGTTGCGGGTGCGGGTCGTGCCATCGAGGGTATCGTATTGCCCGGCGATTGCGGACAGCGTCACCCGGTCACGCTCCGAGAGCTGCCAGGTAAGCCCCGGGGAAACCGTCGTGTACTCGTAGTTGACGAGGGGTGCGGTTCCCGGCGGCGGCTCGCCGTAACGCACACGCTGCGTGTTCGCATCGAGATACGCGTCGAGAAGCTCGGTCAGATGCCGGGTCCAGCTGAGCTCGCCCGTGAGGCTGTCGCGGGGCACCGGGGAGGTGCCGTTGGTGAGATTGTCACCCAAGAGGCTCGAGTCCCAGTTCGCGCCTGCGCTCGCCTTGAACGTGTTGCGATCCGTGTCGAATTCGCCGCTGGCGCTCAAGTGCGCGTAACTCGAGTTGAGTGACGCGTAGCTGGCATCGCTCAGGCGAAAACTGGGCAGGAACGACAGGGTGAGAGCATCGCCCTGATAGCTGATCGGCGCGTCGAGCAGCAAAGCCGCGCTGCTCTCGGCGGTGTCCGGCAGGTTGAGCAGCGCGGGGTTCGAGCCATAAGCCCCGCTGACGCCGATCGTCGGATCTGAGCCCCACACCCCGGCTCGCGCCACGTCAGACCACAGCATGACTGTCGCCAGCAGGCTGAGACGCGCACGGCCGTTGTCGATCACGGCACGACAACCGTGTCACCGCTTTGCAGGAGGATGTTCTGCTCCAGATGACGCCCGTGCTGAACGTCCCCGTACTTGAATCGAATGGAGGTTTCGTGCCCGCCGCTGCGCCGGAGGATGCGGATTCCGTTGAGATCCGCGAAAGGCGTCGATCCGCCCGCGAGACTCAGCGCCTGCATCACATCGAGCGGGCCAGTGAGCGGAAAGGCCCCGGGCTTATTGACCTTACCGACGACGAACACCTGGCTGCCGGCGGCCGTCTTGAGAGTTACGGTGACGACCGCGTCCGGGATGTATTTGCGGATGCGCTCCTGCAGGGTCCTGGTGAGCTCCCCGATCGTCTGGCCCGCGGCGTGCAGGTCACCGGCGAGCGGAAAGGTCATGCCCCCGTCGGGCCGGATCAGAGCCTCCTGCTGCAGGTCCGGCTCTTTCCAAACGACGATCTGCAGCACGTCGCCCGCGTGCAGGACGTAGTCCTCCGGAACCTGCGCATCGGCAGCCAGCAGCGGCATCGGGAGCGCGAACAGAGCCATGACAATCAGGAAGAGCCTGCCGGAGATGCGGGGGTGCATGATGCAATGCGGTATCGATGGGCCGAGTGAGACGCGCCAGCCTAGAGCCCGGATGTGTGATTTTGATTGCAGTCCGCCGTGCGCCGCTGCAACCCGCCGCCGCGGGCTCAGGCGGCGATGGCGCCGGTCGCCCGAGAGCGGCAGAGCCCGGCCAGCGCCGCGAGGCCCGAGAGCATCAGCGGCAGCGCCGCGGGGAGCGGCACGGGTGGTGGCGGCGGCGCTGCCGGCTGGAACTGCACCGAGATCGCATAGGCGCCCAGACCCACGGGGCCGCTGTCCTGGCCGTACCAGTTCACATAAACCGTCCCCTGCTGCACCTGCACCGAATCAAACAGGCCGTTCTTCCCATTGCCGATGAGCCCGCCGCCGGGCGCGCTGACGAAGCAATTGAGGTTCTGCAGGGCGTCGAGCCATGAGATGCCCGCCAACGTGACCGTGAGGGTTCCGGCAGTTGGGATTGTGACGGCGTCGGAGAAGAGCTGACCCTGGCCCTTTCCCATGAGGCCGACGCTGTCTAGCAGGGACACCGCGCCGCCGGTCAGCGAACCCTGCGACGATCCGCTCAATGTGCTGGGCCCCAGTGCGGTGGTCTTGAGCTCCGTGGACGCCCGAGCCGGGAGGACGGCAAATAGCGCAGCGATCAGCGTGAGGGCAGCGAGGGCGGGGTAGGTCTTCATGACGAGACCTGAGCAGGCTTGGGAGGCGCCTCCGCCCGCGCGGCATCGTCGCGCGTGTCGGCTGCCGCAGGGTGTCCGTTGCCGTTCCCGTAGACGTACTTGCCGTACAGGTAGCGGCGCAGCGAATCGGCGCACGCCTCCGTGCTCCGCTCATCCTTCTGATCCTTGCCGAAGCGCATGCTCAGGTAATCCTGCCGAAGGCTGCTCATGGAAAGCAGCACGATGTCGTCCCGCGCAACGCGGTCCTTGGGATCGACCTCGTCGTTGATGATGGCCTCGAGCTGGAACGTGTCGAGCTCGAAGTGCCGGATCAGCTCATCGCCCGCGTCGACCAGCACCGGTACGAGGCTTCGGCCGCGGATCTCGGGGTCGCACAGCGGCGCGAGTCGACCGAAGGTCGACCTGATCGCGAATCGCACGATATCCGAATCGCGCACGCCCAGCCGCTTGGCGAAGCGCTTGATGTTGCGTATGTCGGCGCTGCCGAGACGAATCGACACCGCGCGTCGGCGCAAATCGCCCACCGGTTGTATCCCCCCGCGATTGGCAGACTCCAACGTAGGCCAGGAGTGTGTCCGTGGGATTGCGAAAAGATGACAGCGTGGCCACCATCGGTATTACGAATGTGGGTTGGTCGCGCCCGCAGGGCCGCTCAGTCATCGCTCAGGACCGCCATTTCTCCAGGTGGGAGTCGTGGCGGCGGCCGTGGGGAGAATTGGTGCCCTTCAGCCGGCCGAGCCGGACGGCAGCAACGCGCGTAGCTCGACGGCAACGCGCCGATAGACATCATTCCAGTCGTCCACCCGACTCTGACGAAACAGCGCGGCGCTCCGGTACCACGGGCTGTCAGTCCGGTCGAGGAGCCAGCGCCAGCTCGGCGAGTACGGCAGCAGGATCCAGGTCGGTCGGCCGAGGCCCGCGCTCAGATGTGCAACACTCGTATCGATGCTGATCACCAGGTCGAGGCAGGCGCAGAGCGCAGCGCTGTCGCTGAAGTCGTGCTGCTCGGCCCCGTGATCCGCGATGCATCGATGCTCCCGCACGAGGCGCTGCTCGTCGGCCGACAGCTCCTTCTGCAGGCTCACATAGTCATATTCGCGCGGCAAATGCTCGAGCAGCAGCTCGAGCGGCACGCGCCGGCGGCGGTGGTCGGCGCGCAGCGCGGCACCGCGCCACGCGAGCCCGACTCGCCGTCCGGTCGGCGGGCCGAGGCGCGCGCGCCATTCGGCGACCTTGGCCGGGTCACTGGCGAGATAGGCGGTGGGCTGAGGGATGCTGGCCGGCTGCGTACCGAAGGCGAGTGGCAGGCTCATGAGAGGGCACTCGTAGTCGCACGCCGGCAGCCGGGCACCCTGGACCACGATACGTGTGAGGCCTGGAAGGTCGGCCAGCAGGCTCACCAGGGGACGCTGGACCTCGAGCACGACGCTCGCGCCGCGCTCGGCGACCAGCGGCACATAACGACAGAACTGCAGCGTGTCGCCGATGCCCTGCTCGCAGCGCAGCAGGATACTCTTGCCGGCGAGCGGCTCGCGGCCCCGCCATGCGCTCCGACCGCTCGGCGGCGGGCGGTGCGGCACGAGCTCGTCGAGCCGCCAGCGCGACTCGTAGAGCGGCAGGCCGCCAGCCCAGTCGCCTCGCAGCAGCAGCACACCCCCCTTGTTGAACAGGGCGCGCGGATTGTCGGGCTGGATCGCGAGAACGCGATCGAAGGACTCGAGAGCCGCCTCGAGCTCGAGCAGCTGCGCCGCCACGACGCCATCGAGAATGAGCGCCGGAACATGCATGGGGT
This sequence comes from Steroidobacteraceae bacterium, assembly GCA_035542535.1. Classification (GTDB taxonomy): domain Bacteria; phylum Pseudomonadota; class Gammaproteobacteria; order Steroidobacterales; family Steroidobacteraceae; genus 13-2-20CM-66-19. Next base: position 39,445 of record DATKLG010000031.1, on the reverse strand, counting down.
CCTGGCGCAGCAGCGCCCGTAGTCTCTGCCGCGTCGGATACAGCAACCCCGCTTCGTACGCCGCGAGCGCCTCGGCGTACTCGGCCTCGCTGGTCGATACCGCCCTCATCTGCCCCATATGTTGGATGCCCGAATGTGAATTGTTGATGACAGGATTCAGGCTGCCCGCGACGGGCCGCTAGAATCACTGCCCCCATCGACCACACCTGGATCGCGGAGCCGCGCGCATATGAGCTCGCCCGCACACGACGCCATCCCTGCCGTGCGCCGGGCGTACGATCAGGCCCGCGCCGGCGACCTGCACGGTGCCAGCACGCTCTGTAGCGAGGCGCTCCGCGAAGACCCGCTGAATCCCGAAGCCTGGCTGCTGCGCGCCGTGATTGCGATGCGCGCCGGCCAGCCGGACGAGGCGTTGCACGCGGCACGCCGGGCGCTGCCGGTGCATCCGGCGACGGCTGCGATCCACGCTTTGATGGGGGATGCCGCGTGCGCGCTCGAGCGGCCGGCAGAAGCATTGCAGAGTTACCAGAGCGCCCTGCAGATCGATCCCGACCTGGGGAGCGCCCTGTTCGGCCAGGGCAAGGCGCTGCTCGCTGTGCAGCGGCCCCGCGAGGCACTGCCGAGCCTCGAGCGGCTGCTGCGCGCCCGGCCGGACGATTTTGAGGCGCTCATGCTGCGCGGCCGGGCGCAGTTCGACCTCAGGGATCTCGGCGGCGCGTTCGACAGCTACACGCGGGGCGTGGCTCTCGAGCCGCGCAGCGCAGACGCGCATTGCAATCTGGGCGCGGTGTTGCTGCTGATGTTGCGCACCGAGGAGGCGCTGGCGCGCTTCGAGACCGCGATCGCTCTGGCACCCGAGTTGGCGGAGGCTCATCACCATCAGGGACAGGCGCTGCGCCTGAGCGGCCAGCCCGAGCGCGCGCTGCGTGCGTTCGAGCGCGCGATCGCGCTGCGGCCGGTGTACGTGGATGCCTTCGTAGGCCGGGGTGATGCGTTGCGCGAGCTGAGGCGCTTCAGCGATGCGCTACGGAGCTTCGAGCATGCGCGCGCGCTGGATCCCGCTTGTGCCGCGGCGCAGCGCGGCATCGGCGATGCGCTGCTCGATCTCGGCCGCCCTGCCGAGGCGCTCGCGGCTCAGGATGCGGCACTGCGCCTCGGCACGCAGGCGCTGACCCTGCTGAGCCGCGGCAACGCGCTGCGCGCCCTCAGCCGCTTCCCGGAAGCGATCGCCGCCTACGACGAGAGTCTGCGCCTCGACCCGCGCAACGCGGCGACGCTCTGCGAGCGTGCCCACGCGCTCATGCTCTGGGACAATCATAGCGGCGAGCGGGTCGCCGAAGCGGTGGCCTGCTACGTGCAGGCGCTCGAGATCGATCCCAACGTCCCCTTTGTGGCCGGCACGCTGCACTACCTGCAGCTCCGCCACGGCGACTGGTCGGTGCGTGCGCCGGCCGCGAGCGGCGCGGAGATCGTGCGCGCCGTGCGCGCGGGAAGCGCCGCCTGCGCACCCTTCGCCTTCCTCTCGGTCAGCGATGAGGCTGCAGCGCAGCTGCGCTGCGCACAGGTCTTCACCCGGCGTCACCTTGGCGCCACACCCGAGCGGGCCCGCCCGCGCTACCGTCACGAGCGGCTGCGTCTCGCCTATGTCTCCGCCGACCTGCGCGAGCATGCGGTGAGCTATCTGCTCGCGGGAGTTCTCGAGCGCCACGATCGGAGTCGCTTCGAGCTCAGCGCCGTCGCGCTGCAGCCGGCCGAGGATTCGGCCATGGGGAGGCGCGTGCGCGCCGCATTCGAGCGCTTCATCGACGTGAGCGCGATGAACGATCGCGAGAGCGTCGATCTGCTCCGCGGGCTCGAGATCGATATCGCCGTCGACCTGACCGGCTACACGCAGGGATACCGCCCACAGCTCCTCGCCGCCGGTCTCGCACCGATCCAGGTGAGCTACCTCGGCTACCCCGGCACCATGGGCGCATCCTTCATCGATTACCTGGTAGCAGACGATTTTGTAGTGCCGCCCGAGAGCCGCGCACATTACGCCGAGGCGATCGCCTATCTGCCGGAGTGCTTTCAGGCCAACGACGACCGCCGTGTCATCGCGCAGCGCCGCTTCACCCGCGCGGAGCTTGGCCTCCCGGACGCCGCGCTCGTGCTGTGCTGCCTGAACAACAGCCACAAGATCAACCCGTCGATGTTCGATGCCTGGATGCGGCTGCTCGAGCGGGCGCCGCAGGCGGTGCTCTGGCTGCTGAGGCACGGGCGTCAGGTGCAGAGCCACCTGCAGCGCGAGGCTGCCAACCGCGGCATCGATCCGGGCCGGCTGGTGTTCGCCGAGCGCCTGCCCTATCCGGAGCACCTTGCACGCCTGGGCGTCGCGGATCTGTTCCTCGACACCGTGCCCTTCAACGCCGGCGCAACTGCGAGTGATGCTCTCTGGGCCGGCCTTCCGGTGCTCACCTGTGCGGGCGATGCCTATGCGGCGCGCATGGCGGGCAGTCTGTTACGCGCAGTCGGCCTGCCGGAGCTGATCACGACCAGCCTCGCCGACTACGAGTCGCTGGCGCTGCGGCTCGCCGCGTCGCCCGCGCTGCTGGCAGGATACCGGGCGCGGCTCGCCGCGAATCGGAGGTCGGCGCCGCTGTTCGACACCGCCCGCCTGACCGCCCATCTCGAAGCGGCATACCTCGAGATGTGGCGCCGGCACGAGCGGGGCGAGGCGCCCTCGAGCTTCGCGGTGAGCCCCAGCGCAGCGCATTGAGCACCACGGCCGTCGTCGTTGCCGGCATGAGGTGCGCGGGGGAGATTCCACCGCCGCTCGCCGGGTTGCTGACCGCTGCCACCCATGCGGGCGCCGAGGTCGTCCTCGTCCTCGGGGATCGAAGCCCGCAGTCGAAGCCGCCCGTACCGGAACGAGTGCGGGTCGGCTACATAGAGCGCGGCCGGAGCCGGCACGCCTTCTTCCGTGCCGGCCTGGAGCTTCTCTGTCAGGCTGCGACGCTCTCGCAGCTCGTTCTTTGCGACGATTCTTTCGTCGCGGTGAATCCCGCGCAGCTGCTGTCACAGGCGACGGCCGCATCCGCGGGACTCGACCTTGCGTCGCTGACCGTGATCGAGGCACCCGAGCCCTGCCTGCAGTCCTACTGGCTGTCGTTCGCCGCACGTGCGCTCGGCTCCGCTGCCTTCAACGACTGGTGGCGCCGTGAGAGTGACGACTCGGATTCGTCCCTGACGCAGCGGTTCCTCGCGGCGGGCTGCCGGGCCGGCGGCTTGCTGCGCCTCGAGCGGCGTGAGCAGATCGTTGCTCTGTGCCGGGCACACGCCTGCGGCGCGCTGCACTCGAAGCTCGAGTCGGCAGATGAGTTCCTGCTCGATCCCGCGGCCGCGCGCTCTCTCGATCTGACGATGTTTGCGTGGGACAGCCTGCTCGCCAGCTTCGGCGTCGTGTCGCTGGCGTTGCTGGAGGAGAATCCCCATCGCGTGAACATCGCCAGGCTGCGCCGCTGGATTGCGGAGACACCGGGAGTCGCGACGCTGTTCGCGTAGCTCATGCCAGCCATCGCCGTCGTGATCGCACATTACGACCCCGCGGGTCGACTGGCGGAGTATCTGCTGCGCTTCGTCGCGCACGTCGCTGCGCTCGCACGGCAGGTGGTTTTCGTTTCCACCGGGCTCGGCGCGCAGGGTGCCGCGCGGCTCGGACGCCACGCTCGGGTCATGGTCCGCGACAACTACGGCTACGACTTCTGGTCCTACAGGCTGGGGATCGAGGCGCTCGGTGATCTGCGCGGGTTCGACGCGCTCTGGATCCTCAACAGCTCCTTCATCATTTTCGATCCGCCCCTGCTGTGCGATCGCCTGCTGCGCTGGCCCGGCCGCGCCGATCTGCTCGGCCTGACGCACTCGGCCGAATGGGGCCCGCACCTGCAGTCTTACTGCATCGCCTTCAGGACGCGCGCGGTGCTCGACTCGCCCGCCTTCGCCACATGGTGGGGCACCATGACGCCGCTCTCGGAGCGGCTGCAGGTCGTGCGGCAATACGAGCTCGGGATGTCCCGGCATTTCGTTGACGCCGGTTTTGCCACTGAGGCCGTGTTCGTGCCGAGCCCCGAAGAGCGCCTGACCGCGGTCCTGCGCGCAATCGAAACGCGCAATCTGGCTGTTCCCGCGGCAACCGGCAGCGGCCCGGTGCGGCTGATGTTGCGGGATGCGGAGCTGCTGAACCCCGTGCATTTCCTCTGGGACGGCCTGTTCGATCGGTGCCGGATTCTCAAACTCGAGCTCGCCCGGACCAACCCCCGCAACCTGGACCTGCGGGCGCTGCGCACGCGGCTCGAGGCCACGCCGTCGTACCTGGAACTGTATGACGACGCTATCGCCTTCCCATAGCTCGCGAGCGCCGCCAGCGTGAGCGCGCGTCCCGGCTCATGCCCCAGGCCGCATTCAGCCGGCCGGTGGCTGCGGTGCGACCTGACCGCGCAGGCGAAAGAAAGCGTCGAGGTACTGCTCGCGCCGCTCGGCGAGGTAGGCGATCTTCAGGGCGTCGAGGGCCGCCAGCGCAGGGCCGAAGGCGCTGATCGGCGAGCTCGAGAAGGGAAGCAGCATCGGATTGTAGGCGCGCACCCGCCAGCGCTCCCCGGTCGCCAGCAGCGTCGCCGCAACGCGCTCCATGACGAACACCTTGGCGGGTGCCGCCTGCGACTTGTAATCGAGCGGCGCTGAGAGTGCGCGGCCGAGGGCGGTCTCGCCGCGCTCGGCGCACGCGAACAGCCGCTCGCAGCGCTCGAGCCACTCGCGCCAGAACGCGCCGCGGGCGATGAAGTAGTTGCAATAGACCGTATTGCGCGAGCAGCCGACCGTCCCGTTGAGGCGAAACTCGGGCGCGAGCAGCGCCAAGCTGTCCTCGAACAGCGCGCGGGCGCCCGGGTGCGCCAGCGCGCCCTGCTCCCAGCAATTCAGGAAGAAGGCGATCTGGTCGAAGAACGGCGAGAACAGCAGCACGTCGGCCTCGTCCGCGTGGGTCGCGGCGAAGTCGAGCACCGTCTGGGGATCGAGACGGGTCTTGGCGCGGAATGCGGGCGAGAGGAACCCGTAGTACTCGCCCTCACGCGGGGCATGGTCGCCGAAGTAACGCCGGATCGGCCAGTACTCGCGCCAATCCGGACGCTCGTTGGCCGAATTGTCGAGCGGCGTGTAAGGTGCCTCCAGCATCTGCCGCGTGGCAGCAGTGTAAAAAATCTGAAACAAATGAAGAGCCGAGCCGCGCGCCGTCATAGATCGTCGAGTGTAGCGAATGACGGGCCGGCCTGAGTCGCGGCCGCCCGAGCCCGCGGACGCCTGGTTCGCGCGGGGTACCCAGCTGCAACAGCGCGGCGCTCTCGAGGAGGCCGTGTCCGCGTACCGGGAAGCGCTGCGCGGCCGCGCCGCATTTCCGGAGGCCTGGAACAATCTGGCGGCTGCGCTGCGGGCGCTGCGGCGCCCGGATGAGGCCCGGGCGAGCGCGAATCAGGCGCTGGCGCTGCGCCCCGCATATCCGCGCGCACTCAACAATCGCGGCCTGATTGCGCTCGATGCCGGAGACGGCGCCGCGGCCGTCGGGGACTTCCATCGGGCCCTGGCGCTCGAGCCGCGCTTTCCCGAGGCGCTGCACAATCTTGCCACCGCGCTGGTGCAGCTCCGACGCTACGCAGAAGCGCGCGCAGCGTACGCGCAGCTTGCGCAGCAGGCCCCGGATTTTCCGCACGTTGGCGGCAACGCCCTGTTCGCGCAGCTATGCGACTGCGACTGGCGCGGCCTCGAGCCGCTGGCAGCTGCCGTGACGGCGGCGGTCGCGCGCGGCCAACACGCCGCTACGCCCATGTCGTTCCTGTGCGTGAGCGGATCGCCGCTGCTGCAACTGCGCTGCGCCGAGGCCTACACGCAGGCGTTCTTCCCGCCCGCCGCGGCACCCGCGGCCACGCGGCACGTCCCGGGTGAGAGGATCCGCGTCGGCTATCTCTCGTGCGATTTCGGCGAGCACGCGATCAGCTACCTGCTCGCCGGCGTCTTCGAGCGGCACGACCCGGCCCGCTTCGAGACCTTCGCGTTCAGCTGGGGCCGGCGGGCCGACGGCGAGATCCGGCGCCGGCTCGAGCGCGCTTTCACGCGCTTCACGGCTGCGGACGAGCTCGCCGACGCCGATGTCGTGCGCCTCATGCGCGAGCTCGGCATCGACATCGCGGTCGATCTCTGCGGTCATACCGCCGGCCAGCGTACCGGCATCCTGGCGCGGCGAGCCGCTCCCATCCAGGTTAACTTCCTCGGATTGCCTTCGACGATGGGTGCCGCCTACATCGACTATCTGATCGCCGATCCCTTCCTGATCCCCGAGGACCAGGAGCGGCACTACAGCGAGCGCATCGCGCGCCTGGAGGGCGGCTTCCAGCCGAACGACGATCGGCGCCCGCGCGCGCCCGCCACGGAGCCGCGCGCCGCGCTCGGACTGCCCGAGGGCGCCCTCGTGCTGTGCAGTTTCAATCGTCCCTGCAAGATCACTCCGGCGATCTTCGCAGTCTGGCTGCGGCTGCTGCAGGCATTCCCCGACAGCGTCCTGTGGCTGCTCGCCACGCACGAAGCGGTGGCGGAGAATCTGCGCCGCGAAGCGGCCGGGCGCGGCGTGCCGCACGGGCGGCTGGTGTTCGCCGATCAGGTCGGTTATGCCGCCTATCTGGCCCGCTATCGGCACGCCGACCTGTTCCTCGACACTGCTCCCTTCAACGGGGGTACGACGGTCAGCGATGCGCTCTCGATGGGAGTTCCGGTGCTCACGCTCGCGGGTGAGAGTTTCGCGGCCCGTATGGCGGGAAGCGCCCTGCACGCGCTCGGATTGACCGAGCTGATCACTCACTCCACGGCCGAGTATGAGACGACGGCGCTGGCGCTGCTGCGCAATCCCGCGCGGCTGCGCGTGCTGAGGAAGAGCCTCGAGCAGGCGCACCTCGAGCATCCCTTTTTCGATACCGATCGCTACCGTGTGCGGCTGGAGGCGGCCTACGCGACCATGGTGTCGCGTCAGACCGCCGGCCTCCCCCCTGTGTCCTTCACGATCGCTTAGGGCGCACCAGGAACGAGTCTGCGCAGTGGCCCCACGTGAGCGGCATAGTGCCGCCATCGCTCGACCGAGCCCGAATGGATCTTCTGCCGCACCTGCCAGCGGCTGAAGGTGCGAACCGCGCGGCGGGTTTGATGAAAGTCCAGGCAGGTCTCGTCCCACGGCAGGCCGGCGAACTCCACCATCCGGCGACTCCACAGCTCCGGCTCCGCCACGAGAGCCTCGTAGGGCACCTCGAGGACCACCTGCGGCGGCAGCACCGCCCGCCAATGGCTCATGATCCTCCGGTACAGGTCGTAGTAGTGCGCGAGGTCGTCCAGATCATTGGAGTAGGAGTGCGCCACGTGAAAGTTCTGGAAGTAGATGGACAGGCACGTGTCGACCGGATGACGACTCATATGGATGATGCGCGCGCCTGGCAGCGCGGCGTGGATCGTCCCCAGGTGCGCAAAGTTTCCGGGCATCTTGTCGACTACATAGAGCTGCCCGGACGCGAGCCTTGCCAGCAGGGCCTGGTACTCTCCGGCGAGCGACTCGAGCAGCGCTGGATCCGGGCCCGAAGCGACGCTCGCCGCGCTCACCCGCTGCGACGCGCCCTTCCAGAACGACAGCTCCCCGGCGCCGAACACCTGCGGGTGCGAGGCCAGGATCTGCTCGGCGAGAGATGTGCCCGAGCGCGGCATACCGACGATGAACACCGGCCGGCGCTCGATCGGAGTCCGCACGCGTGCCGCATCGATCCATTCGGCGTCGTAGAGCTGCTGCACGAATTCGCACATCCCCTCGAGCTGGCGCCGGTCGTGCGGCGGCCGGTAGGTCTTCACGAGCTCGTTGGCTCTTCGGTAGTTCTCGAAGGCCTGGTCGTGCTCGCCGAGGTCGTCGAGATACTTCCCCATCGCGAAGCGCAGCGTCACTTCGGCGCGCGGCGGCCGACGCCGCGCAGCGAGCTCTTTCGCCTGGGACAGCCACGGCGCATCTTCCTGGGTCATGCGCCGCGTGGCGGCGATGCCAGCCCAGGCCATCGCGGAGTCGGAATCCTTCGCGAAAGCCTGACGGTAGAGCGCCTCTGCGGCCTGGAAGTCGCCCCGATCGGTGGCCAAGTCCGCGCAGGCGATGATCGCCGGCACCGCTGCGGGGTCGAGGTCGAGGGCACGTTGCAACTCTGCCTCGGCCTCCGCACCGCGGCCGAGCATGCGCCGCACCGTGGCGAGATTGGTGAGGATGTCGACGGAGGAGTCGATCGCCAGCGCGCGTTCCAGACTTGCCTCGGCCTCGTCGAGCCTGCCGAGCTCTCGCAGCACGACACCGAGATTGCTGTGCGCCTTCGCCGATGCGGCGTCGAGTTCCAGCGCCCGCCGATAGCTTGCCGCAGCCTCCTCGAAGCGACCCAGGTCGAGGAGCGCGTTGCCGAGGTTACTGTGCATTGCGCCGGCGTCCGGCCGCAGCTCGAGGGCTCGCTGATACGCGTCAAGGGCGGCCTGTGGCTGGCTCAGATCGCGCAGAGCGCTGCCGAGGTTACTGTGCGCCTCGGCGTCGTCCGGCCGCAGCTCGAGCAGGCGTCGGTAATACGGGACGGCGGACTCGGCTCGCTCCAACCTGACCAGCGCGTCAGCCATGTGCCGGAGTGCCTCGGCGTGCCCGGGGTCCATGACGAGCGCGCGCCGGTAGCTCGCGACCGCCTCCTCCAACCGCCCGAGGTCGCGCAACGCGCTGCCGAGCTGGGCGTGGGCGTCGGCGAAGTCCGGTACCAGGGCCAGCGCGCGGCGATGTGCACGGACCGCCTCCTCGTACCGCCCGAGCTCGCGCAGCGTGATCCCGAGATTGTGGTGCGCCAGCGCAAAGCCCGGCTGCAGCGCGCTTGCGCGGCCGTAGCTCGCCTGCGCTTCCTCCAGCTGCCCAAGGTCTCTCAGAACGCTTCCCAGGTTGTTATGTGCCTCGGCGTACTTCGGATTGACCCGCAGCGCACGCCGGTGCCACGCAGCTGCCTCCTCGAAACGCCCGCGCGAGCGCAACGCGTTGCCGAGGTTGGTGTGCGCCTCCGCATCGGCTGGCAGCAGGCGCGCGGCGGTCTCGAGCGCCTCGAGCGGGTCCTTGCCCTGGGCGTGCAGCGCCGCGCCGAGGAGTTTCCATAGGACGCCCGAGCCGCTCTGCCGCGCAAGGCGCGCGCGCGCAGCGTCTTCGAGCTCGGCATGGCGGCCGGCGCGCAGCATCTCGAGCAGTGCCGGCACGTCCGGGGGTGCCGGCGCCGACGGCGGCGCTCCGGCGGAAGTCGCCGCTGCCTCCGGCCGCCCGCAGCATTTCTTGTATTTCTTGCCGCTGCCGCAGGCGCAGGCCTCGTTCCGGCCGGGCTTGGCGCTCACGGTCCGCTTTGCATTACCGACGTTCATGGATGAGGCGGCGGCGCTCCACCTGCCTGGTTGGCCGCATCCGGCGAGCCGCCCCCGGCGCGCAGCTCGAGCGCCCGGGCCCGGTAGGCGTCGACCAGGTTGTCGATGCGGGTGCGCGTGATGCGCGTGAAGGGCTCACTCGCCGAGACGCGCGTGAACAGACCCACGTTCTCGTAGCGCTTGAGCAGGTCGGAGTTGATTTCGTACAGCGACAGATTGTCCGCGGCGCACTGATCATAGGCAGCGGAGCGCTCGCGCAGCTGACCGCGCAGCTGCTCGCGCTCGGTCTCCACCTGCTTGAGGTTGGTGGCCGTCTCGCGGAAATGGGTCACCAGCTCGTTCATCCGGTCCTTGGTCTGCGCGGCGGTCTTCTCGGCCGCCTCCCGGGCGGCGGTGGCCTCGGAGATGCTGGCGCCGGCGGCCGCCGAATGAGCCTTGAGCGCATCGCGCTCCTTCTTCACGGTGCCGAGCTCGGCGCGCGCGCCGTCGAGGTCGTGCTTGAGCGAGGTCACCTGCGCCTCGAGGGCGCTCTTCTCGGCGGCCAGCTGCTGGTACTGCTGGATGATGCGCTGGCTCTCGCCGCCGCCGCCCGTGCGCGCAGATTGCGCGAGCAGCGGGCCGGCGAGGCCGCACAGCACGAGCCCCAGAGCGGCTCGACGGATCGATCGCCAGGTATCCATGGGATCTCCTAAAAGCTCGCCCACAGATCGAGCTGCAGGGTGTTGATGCCATAGGTCGGTCCGTCGACCTCGTTGGCGCTCAGATAGCGGAAGCGGGTCCACAAGCCGTTCGCGAGCCCGTAATCGACCACGAAGTAGTAGCCCCGGGCGTTGGTGCCCCCGAAGTAATGAAAGTCGGAGTCGGTGTAGGCGTCCATCACGGCATCGCCCTGCAGGTAGCGGTAACCCACCAGCGCGCGCCAGGCGCCGCGCTTCAGCACCTGCGGATCACCGAAGGCCACCTCGGTCTGGCCGCCGAGGTCGCGCGTCCGGCTGGCGGGCGGGGTACCCGTAAGGTTGAGGATCTGCTGGTAGTTGAAGCCGAAGTTCTTCACGCCGTCCACCGTCCAGCTGAGCTGGTAGCGGCCGATGTCGACGGCATAGGTGGCATTGAAGTTGCCGAGACGGAACTTCGAGGCGTACGCGAACAGATTGGTGGTCGGGTCGGCGCCATTGGCGATGTCGACCATCGTGTTGCCGTAGCGTACGAACTGCGGCGCCGTGTAATTGTAGAGGCCGGGAGAGCCGGGCGGATTGATGCGTCCAGTGACGTTGAAATAGTCGAAAAAGGCACCCCTCAGCCACAGGTGCTGCGTCTCATCCCAGTGCAGGTAGCTCCCGATCTCACCGGCGACCAGCCACTTGTCCTGGGCGGAGAACTGGATCTCCTGCAGGGGGTGGCCCCCGAGCGTGAAGAAGAAATGCGACTGGTCGGGATCGACGTCGCCGAGGGCGACCCGGAAGGTCGCCGCCGCTCCGGTGAAGGTCAGATCCCTGTGAAAGATGAGGTTGGTCGGCGTCCCGTAGGGATTGAGGAAGCGGCCGACGACCGCGGTCAGATACGGAAAGCGCTGCGCGTCGCGCTCATCGAAGCGGATGAAGAGCTCGTCGAGGCCAAACTGGTAGGGGAGGCTCCCGTCCAGGGTCTGCGTCTCGGACACGAGGTCCGAGGTGTTGCCGGTGACCAGCCGCATCCCGGCAGTGACCGAGTCGCTGAGGGCACCGTCGACGCCGAGCCGCGCCCGGCCGCGGAAGCGCACGCGGTCCTCGTTGTCCTCGAGAAAGGCATTCTGGCCGGCCTTGGCGATCGAGCCCGCGGTATTGATGCCGTAGTAGTTGAAGAACTGGTCGTGCGCGTTGTTAGGGTCATACAGGATCCCCTCCTCGCGCAACGTCACCTCGCCGTAGAGATGTACCCGGGCGAGCCAGTCCGGCAGAGCGCCCGGCACTCCCCACTTCTCGGTCTTGGCCTCCTGGATCACATCCTGGGTAACCGCCGGCTTGACCTCTTCGGCGACCTGTTTGGCGATCTCGTCCTTGACGATCTGCGGCACGTACGGCACCCGCACGGCCCCCTCCTCCGCTTTGGCCTGCGCGGCCTGCGCCGCCGCCTCCGCCGCGGCTTTGTCCTGGGCCGCTTTCACCATCTGCGCCGCCTTCTCGCGGCTGATCACGCCCTGGTCCACCAGCGCCTGCAGCAGGTTGATGACCGTGTTGCGCAGCTCCTCGATCGACTGACGTTCCCCGCTCGGCTGACGCACCTCCTCGGCGCTCGCCGTTGCAACCGGCAGCAGACCAAGCCCGATCAGCGCCGTGACACCAAGCGCTCTGCGCATACCCATAGAGCTGTGTTCTCCCCCGCTATCCCGTCCGGGCCTGCGGAATTTCTAAAACACGACCTTCAGATTGACCGCCTCGGGCATGCCCGGCGGCGGATCCGCCCCGATCTGCGTGATCGAGGCGAGCACCTTGCCGAGGCACTCATCGACGTGCGAGTTGCCGGTCGAGGTGGTGAGCGCGATGTGCTTCACGCGCCCGTTGGCGCCCACGACGACCTGCGTCGTCACCGACCCCTGGGCCGATTTCACGCAGCTGGAATTCGCCAGCTTGTCCTTGATCTCGTCGCGCATGCGGTTCGTGTACCAGGCGTAGGGCGCCGTTCCCGTGCCGCCGATGAAGCCGCCGGATCCCTGATGCATGCCGAAGGCATCGGAGCCGGCACTGCCCGGACCCTCATTGGCAAGCACGTCGACCTGCTGCTGCTGCGGCTCGTCCGGCGTCGGCTCCGGTTTGTCCTGCGGCAGCGGTTGCTCGACTTTCTCGGGCGGCGGCGGCGGCGGCTGATCGGGCGGCGGCGGCGGCGGACGGATGAGCTGGATCGTCTGGATCTTCCGCTCGGGCTTGCTGCCCTTCAGCGCCACCATCTTGTGGACGAACTCGGCGAAGCCGAAGGCCAGCAGCAGCGCGACGATGACGCCTGCGATCCTGGTCGCGGCTTCCCGGCGCCGCCGCCGCTGGTCCCGCATGGCGCGCCGGCTACTTCGCCCGCTGCGTGACCAGGCCGAGCTGCGTGATGTCGAGCCTTCCCAGCACGTCCAGAACCTGCACGACGCGCTCGTAGGTAATCGAGGCGTCCCCCTTCACGATCACCGGCAGGTTGGGATTGACAGCCTTGGCGTTGCGCAGCTGGCTCTCGAGCTCCGGCAGGCTCAGTGGATAGGTGTCGAGATAGAGGGTGCCGTCGGCCGTGATCGTGACCACCTTGGTCTGCGGCTTGGCGAGCGTGGGTGTCTCGCTCGCCTTCGGCAGGTTCACCTTGATGCCCTGGACCGTCGCGGTCGTCATGATGATGAAGATGACCATCAGGACATAGGCGAGATCCAGCATCGGCGTGATGTTGATATCGTCGTAAACGTCCTTGTCGCCGCTGTCGACCGGGCCTGACATCTCGGTGTCCTCAGCTGTGCTCTTCGGCGATGCGCGTGACGAACTCGTCGAGGAAGACGCGATTGTCGGCCGAGATCCGCTTGATGCGCGTGTTCAGCCAGTTGTAGCCAAACAGCGATGGGATGGCGACCGCGAGCCCCGCCACCGTCGCGGCGAGCGCCGCCGCCGTGCCGGGCGCGATCGCGTTCACGTTGACATCTCCCGAGGCCGCGATCGCCGCAAAGGTGATCATCACACCGATTACCGTGCCGAGCAGACCCAGGAACGGGCCGCCGGAGATCGCGATCGTGAGCATCACCATCTGGCTGGAGAGCGTCTGCTGCAGCCGGGTCAACGAGGAGTCCATCGCCGAGCGGATCGCGTCGATCGACTGCGGGGTGAGCGTGGTGTTCTGGCTCGCGCTGAGGGTCTGGTGGGCGAGACGCTTGTTGAGCTCGAAGACGCCGTGGTGGTAGAGCCGGTAGAGCGTCGAGGCACCGTACTTGTTCTGATCCCCGGCGAGCTGCGACATCGAGGGGGCGTCCGTGATCAGATCATCCTCGTCATCGCTCCCGGTCTTGCTGTCGAGAGCGGTGGTATCGCCGGTCAGCTTGCGGAAGTCGCGCAGGAATCTCTCGTTGGCGCGCTCGACGCGCGAGAGAAACAGCGCCTTGGTCGCCATGATGACGAGCGCGGCGAGCAGCATGGTGATGCAGATGCCGATCACCACCCAACCGTCAACCGTGAGGTTCTTCGCGATCGTGCCGATATAGGAGGTTTGCGAGCCCTCCTTCTGCCCGTCGGCGCCGTACCCGACCAGGTTGCCGTCGGCCGCCTGGCTGCGCGCCGAGGCCTTGATCCACTCCGCCGAGCGTGCGGTCTTGGCGACCTCGACCTCGTCGATCTCGCCCGTGAGGAAGGCGGTCGTGCCGTCGGAGCCGACCGTGAAGGGACCGTGCAGCTCCGCCAGAGTCACGGGCGCACTGCCGGCAGCGACGCCGTCCACGTACAGGGTGAGCTTGCCGGCACCGGCGCTCACGGCGACGTGGTGCCACTGCGCCAGAGCAAGGTCGCCCGGCTGAGTGACGGTCACAGGCGCTCCGCCCATGGCGGCGCGCGCTACGAGCTTCGAGCCATCCACGGCGAGCTGCAGCGATCCTGCCTGACCGGTGAGCGCGAACACCACCGCCTGCTGTGCCTGCTCGATGCGCAGCCACGCCGAGGCCGTCAGGCCCTGCTCCGGCACGAGGCGCAGCGACGGGGAGTCTGGAACCCGGATGAGCTCCTTGCCCGAGAACTTGACGCCGGCGCCGATCAGCGAGGCGGGATTGAGCTGCGCCGTCGAGAGGTCGGGGTTGTTCTTGTAGGCAGTGCCATCGAGCGGCGCGCCGGAGGTCTCGGCAAAGGAGAGCGTCAGTACCTGGGCGGTGTCGTAGGTCCCGGGCACGTCCGAAGCGGCGGCGGCATCGGGATTGCCGTAGTAGGCGTAGAACTTGTCGGACTTGCCGCCGCCCGTGACCTGTGGCATGCGCACCCAGATGAGCGCCATCTGGTTCGCCACGTCGAATTTCTCGACGTGGAACTTGAGCGGTAGCTTGTCGTCGCCGGCCATCAGCCGGAAGTCGGCGCCGTCCGGCTTGACGTCGTTGAAGTAGCTGAAATTGCCGAGCGAGAGCCGCAGCAGGATTGGCACGTCGGCGGCGGTGCCCGCAATGTCCGCGCCGGCCGGCGAGGCGTCCAGCGTGAACTCCTTGCGGTACTTCCAGTCGCCGTTCCACCACGTGCCTGCGCTGGCGAAGACGGGAAAGCAGGCGGCGGCGAGCGCCAGGGCTGCAACGTGAAGCTTCATCCTGTGGAAATCCCCCGCAAGAAAGCCACCCATTCTTGGGGCTCCATGTGATGCTTTTGTGACAACCAGCTGTCAGTGCGATGCGGCGAGTCAGCCGCAAATCAGGGCACCGCGGCCTTCTGACGCTTCAGGCACTCGACGTCGTCGGGCCTGCAGTTCTCCTCGCCGAGGCCGGTAACGAACACATCGAGCCAGCTGAGGGCGGCTCCGGCAATCGGCGCGGTCTCCTTCGCCGTGGCGGCGCCCTCCGCGGCGGTGCTCGTGCTGCTCGTCGTGGCGCCTGCCGCCGCTGCCGAAGCGCCCGCGAGGCTCGCGCCCAGGCTCGAGACATCCGCAGGTACCCCGCTGGCGGTGCCGCCGAAGTTGATGTTGCTCGCGCCGATGACGTGTGCGGCTGCGATGTTGATGTTGCCGGAAGCGCCGATGCCGGCATCACCGGCATTCACCGTGCCCACGGGCGCGTCCAGGTCGACATTGCCGGGTGGTACTTCGGAGTTGATCTGGATGGTACGGATGCCCGATCCCGAGGCCAGCGAGGAGCCGAAATTGAGCGTCACCTGGCCGGTCTTGCTGATCGAGATCGAGGGCGGGGGCACCGAGAGCGAGGACTTCGAGCCGTTGCCGGCATCGATGCTGCCGAGCGTCGACCAGATGAGGATGTTGCCGCCACCGAGGGTGAAGATGCGCGAGGTGTTCACGTTGACGTCGCCGAGCGCATAAATATCGATGTCGCCGCTGCCCTCGGCGACGATGCCGAGCTGCGATGCCGGCTTCGGCGGCAGTCCCGGAGGCGCATTGGCAAGGCCCACGTCGATCTTGCCGCCGGGAACCAGGATCGCGATGTTGCCGCCATCGTCGGTGTAGATCTGGCTCGATGAGAGCGTGAGACTCCCGGAGTACGGCGCCGGCGGGTCGGCGCCCGCAGTCGGCGGACGGCTGTTGGGAAAGAGCGCATCGATCGCCGCGTAGCCCTCCGCGAAGCCGACGGCGGTCCCGGAGTTGGCGGCCCGGCCCGAGAGCAGCAGCTCATTGAAGAACACCGCATCCACGAGCGCCGCCTGCTGCGCGGCTGTGAGGCTGGCGAAATCCGCGAGCGCCTGCGCAAAGCTGAGCCCGGAGGCTCCGTTCAGCGATTCGACGTAGGCGATGAGCTGCCCCTGGTAGGCGGGCGAAGGTGCGATGATCGAGTTGACGAAGCCTGTGAGGTCAGCTCCCTGGCTGCCGTAGCCCACCATCAGATTGATGTCCGCGCCGGTCGTGGTCGTCAGATTCGCGTTCTTGATGTTGCCGATGGTGGTGATGCCCGGACCGAAGCCGAGATTGAGATTGCGCCCGACCAGCACGTCCAGGCTTCCGGGTCCGCCGACGGCCAGGCCACCCCCACCGGAGATCGAATTCAGATAGTCGCGCCCGGCGACGACCAGCGTTACATCGTCGGGTGAGACGTTCTGACCCTGGAAGTTGAGATTCTCGATATCGCGTCCCGCGACGATCGCCGTCGCCTTGGGCATCCCGAGGCTGAGCCCGACGATGTCCCGGCCCGCCGTGATGAGGGCCGGCGCGGGATCCTGCGCATGCACCACGCCCGAGAACGGCACCAGGGTGAGCGCCAGCCCAGGATTGGCGACGGTGGGCAGGGTGCCGAGCGGCGTATCCGCCATGAGCAGGGTGCTGTTCGTGGCGAAATCGAGGTCTCGAGCTGCAAACAACGTGAGCTGCCCGTTGCTTGCGGGCGTGAGCACCCCTTGGCCGGAACCGGCGAAATCGACGTCGCCCTGCAGAGCCTGGATGCCGAGCGTGGGCGGCAACAGCGCGAAGGCCGTGCCGCTGACATAGGGGCCCAGCAGAGCGCTGAGGGGGCTATTGGCGGGGTCCGACCGAACGTCGAGGCTCGCCGGGCCGGTCGTCGTGGAAAGAGAGACGCTCGAGCCGGAGCCGTAGGTGAGGAAGCCGTTGCTGGTGAAGAGCTCGGGGTCGCTCGCGATCTCGGGCGCCAGCGTCGGATCGTAGATCGCGTTGACCTGCAGGCCCTCACGCACCCAGACCGACACCTGCGAGTCGCCGAGCGCGATCGCCGCGCCGACCGGAACGGGCTGCGATTGGGAGGATTGCTGATACGTGCGGCTCGCGGCCAGGGCGCCGTCGGCCGTCAACGTGGCCATGCCATCGGCCACGTAGACCTGCGGGCTGCCGATGTCACCGCCGGCGTGGATGGCGAGCCCGCCGCCTGCGCCGTACAGCGCGGGCTGATTGTTGGTGGTATTGTCAGCCGCCACATAGCTGTCGGCCACGGCCGCGGACAGATTGGTAACGCTGCCGCCGGCGGCCACGCGGACATCGCCGCCCCCCAGAGACCCCACGTTCCAGTCGAATGCGCCGTAATCGACTCCGTACTGGGCCGGCTGGTTCGAGCTGCCCTGGTGGAAGAGCCAGCCCGTGACTCCATAGTTACCGCCGTCGCTGCCGGGGTTGGCGACGCCGACCGGCGCGCCGACCACGTCGCCGCCCGCCGCTACGCGCACGTTGCCGCCGTCGACCCCGAAATTCATCAGGATGTTGGTGTTGAAATAGGGGAACGGCCCGAGAACGTTGGCCGGTGCGAGGCCGCCCGTGTACACCGCCCCGCTGCCTCCCGCCCCCGCGGCGAACACGATGTCACCGGCCGCCGCGAGGTTGATGTCGCCGGTGCCAGTGCGCACCACCGAGGGTCCAATACCATCGTTTGTGTCATCGTTTGGCGTCGGCGAAGCAAGCAGCGTCAGGCTCGCCGTCGAGCCGCGCAGCGTCGCGAGCGGGTTGGCGCTCGCCACATCGGCGCCGGCCACGATGCTGAACGAGGCCGACGGCGCGGAGCTCAATGCCAGCAGGCCGGTGTTGCCGGTCGGATCCGTGATGAAGCCGTCCGAGATCGTGCCGTTGACGGCCACCGCACCGGCGGCGCGCACGCCAACGTTGATGACCTGGCCCAAGCCGCCCTGGGCCACCGGCAGGCTGTAGCTGCTGAGATCGATCCCGGGCAGGGTGAGTGTGGCGTCGGCGGCATGCGCATCGATGAGCTCGACCCCGGCTTCGATCAACACCGGCGTCGAGCCGAGGTTGCCCGCCGAGGGCGTCAGGAGGCGTTGCGCGATACCCGGGGAAGCCCCAGCCAGGAAGTTGGAGGCTGCCTGCACGTCGTTGGGCAGATCGTTCGCGACCGTCGCGCTCTGCGTCGCAAAGGTCAGAACCGGCTCGATGATCACCTCACCCGCCTGCGTCAGGTCGGCGCCGAGGCCGGCGATTCCACTGCCCGGCACATTGACCGCGACGTCGGTCGGGCTCGCACCCGCGAGCGGGGCGGCGCGCAATACCACCTCGCCCATGCTCCCGGAGCCGCTCGTGGTGATGACGCTGCCGGGGCTGAGCTTGATCGAGCAGCCGCCGCAGGTCGCGTTGATCTCGATCTCGCCGCCGAGACCCGCACTGCCGCTCGCGTCGGCGTGCAGCGCACCGCCCGACTCGAGTGCCACGTAGCCTCCCGACAGGTCGATCTGGCCGCGCAGTGCCCCCGAGGGCGCGCTCAGGACTCCCGCGATGTCGACGGTACCGGTATCCGCCGTCAAGGCGATCGAGTTGGCCGTGAGCCTCCCGGGGGATGCCAGCCCTTGCGCGCCCGGATCGCCGGCGCTCAGCAGTGTGAGATCGCCCTGGTGAACGCGCACATCCACGGCATCGCTGAATCCGCCGCTGGTGAGCGTCGCGGCAAGGGGCGTGAATCCGCCGCTCAGCCGGCCGGCATCGAGCGTGAAATCACCGCCGGTTCCGCCCGTGCCCGCCTGCCCCAGCAGCGAACCGGAAAGTGTCGCGGCACCGCCGGCAACGATCGCGACTCGCCCCGCGGGTGCATACTGTTTTCCCGAGACATTGAGCGTCGAGCCGCCGTCGAGCACGACGTTGCCGCCGGCGCTCAGCGCAATCGTTCCGCCCGGCGCCGCCGCGCTCTGATCGGCAGCCTGCAACAGTGTGCCGGCGACGTCGATCGCGCTGCCGGCCGCCAGATGCAGGTCACCGGAGGTTGCCGTAAGGGTCACCACCCCCGCGGGTGCCGCGATCACTCCCTCGTCCTCAATGCTGCTCGCCTGCAATGCCAGCGCGCCGCCGATGAGCGGCGGTGACAGCGCGCCGGCCCCCGTGGCGGGTGTGCCGATCTGAAGCGTTCCGCCCGCCGCCAATGTGGTCTTCGCCGCTGCTCCCGGCGTAAGGAGCGTGGCGTTGACGGTTAAGTTGCCCGCGGTAGCGAGGCCGCCCACGCCACCGGGCGTACTGGTGACCGGCCCGGCGATCTGCAGATTGGTGTTCGCAAAGCCGCTCAGCGCGACGGGATTCGGCTCGATATTCAGTGCGTCGCCCACCAGTGTCAGGGTGGCAACGCCCGCGAGCGGAGTGGAGGCGGCGGCATTGGCACCTCCGAGCGACAGGATCGCGCCACCGAAGGTGGCTGGCGCACCCGCCCGGTCGTTGATCGAATTGCCGATCACGGTGAGCGCGCCGAAAGTTGGGCTGCCGCCCGCGGACACGCCGAGACTCACCGGCGCCAGCAAGTCGATGCTGCCCTCGCTCGCCAGGCGCAGCGAACCGGCCGTCTCGAGGGATTGCAGCAGAGTCGTGTCGATGTTGAGCGCATCGGGGTGGGCGCCAGTGGCGCCGACGAAGGCGATCGTGTCGGAGCCAAGCGACCAGGCTGCGCCCTTGCCATCGAGTGTGCCCGCGGCTACCACGCCCCCGGGCGCATCGAGGGCCAGCGCGCCGCCGGAGATGAGGCTCGATCCGCTAGCGAGCGCGATGACGCCGGTGCCCGCAGCGCCCGGACGCGTGACCAGCGGCAGTCCCAGATCGGAGACCGCCAGAAATGCCGCGCCCGGGTCGCTCAGTGCGAGCGGCTGTGCGGTGGGCGCGCTGGCGGGCGCTGTGCCGCTCTTGCCCGAAGTCGACTCGAGCGTGGCGCCACTCTGGAGCTCGATGCCATCGTGCGCCACTACGAAGATCTGGTCGGCCGAAAGAGTCACGCCACTGTCGACGATGACGTGGTTGGCCGCGACTGTCGCGCTCTTGCCATCGGCCGGGGTCGCGCCACCGAGCGTGATCGCGCTCGCGTTCCAGCTCTGCAGCACCGTGGCGGACAGGCCCTCGGCGCCGGACGTGGCAGCGCTGCCGTCCACGGAGAGCTCGAGGCTCGGGGCACTCAGATTGACGTCCGCTCCGCGCCCACCCGCCGCGGCTGCCGTCTGCACGCTGCCCTGCAGAGTGAGCGCGTTGGCGATGCCGGCATTGGCGGACGCGACGACCGCGAGGCTCAGCGTGCCCGCATCGGACGGCACCGCGACCGACGTGAGGCCGCTTAGCGCGGCAGCCGCCGGGAAGTAGGTGGACGCCTGACTGATGGTGTAGGCGGCCAACTGCTGGCCGTAGCCGGCAGGGTAAACCGCAAATCCCTCGAGCAGCGTCGAGCCGATCGACTGAGAGGTTCCGAACGAGCTCAGGTAACCGGCGATCACCGGCGTACCGTCGCCGAGAGCGCCAATCTGGCCGCCGCTCGGGCTCGCGTAGGAAGGCTCGACCTGGATCAGCTGCGCGCCCGGCAGCAGCGCATACCGGGGCGGCAGCAGCGCGTAGTAGCCGGGCGCAATGCCGGCCCCGCCCGACAGATAAACCATTTGCGTGCTGCCGGTGCCGCTCTCCTGCGGATCGTGCGGCACCGGGACTCCCGGCTGGGACGGCAGGATCGCGTAGAGTCCCGAGACGTTGCCTGAATTCCCCGACCCCGCGAGACGGTCTGTTGTGCCGCCGGTACCGGGCAGCCACTCGTAGGCGTAGAGATCGCCGCCACCACTCAGGTTCACGGTGGCTTGCTGCTGCACGGTCAGGCTCGGCGCCGAGAGACTGACGGCCTTGGTCGGGGTAGCCGGGATGATCGTTGTTGCGCCGGTGCCCGCGACCGAGCTCACCGCACCCGAGAGTCCGCTCACGTTGGGTAGCGGATCGCGATAGACCCACTGCGCCCCATCCGCCTGGGTCTGGCCGAAGGGCACGTCGAGCCCGGCGCCGCTCACCGACAGCAGGCTCCCCGTCGAGAGCTGTAGAGCCTGACTCGCAGTGAGGGAGATTTGGCCAAAGGGGGCGAACACGCTGCCGCCTACCTCGACGTGATCGGCCGTCACGTTGAGCGCGCCGTCCGCTGATAGCGGCGGCACCGTCGACGAGCTTGGCTGTCCGTTGATGATCGCCGGATCGATGTTGACGCTGCTCGGTGCCCCCCCGCCCACGGCCTGGATCGAGAAGCTGCTGAACGTGTCCGGGTACACCCGTTGCGCCTGCAGCGTCACGGCGCCCGCAGCCGTGAGCGATCCGGTCTCGGGACCGCTCGTCGAGCTGGTTCCCTGGAGCTGTATGTCCCCCGAGCTCGAGAGAGTCAGCTGGTGTGTTTGATTCACCGTCACGTTGCCGACCAGCGTCAGCAGCTGGCCCTGCACCGACAGGGTGCCCGTGCCGAGCTGCGGCGCCGAGCGCGAGCCGCCGCTCGGCAGCGCACTGCCGATCTGGACGTCCGGCGCGCTCGCGCTCGCCGGCAAGCCGGTGACCGCGAGCGTTGATGCCTCGAGAGTGAGCGAGCGCGCCAGAGCCAGGGGTTCGCTGGTTGCGAACACGATTTGTCCTGACGCAGTACCACCGGCATTGAGCGTCAGCGCGTCGACGCCGGTGCCGCCGAGGATCTGCGCCAGGCCGATGTTCGCCTGCCCCGGCAGCGGCGCCGGCAGGCCGCTTGCGTCGCTCACGAGACTCATCGTCAGCGGCTGCGTCGTGGCAGGCTGGCCCGGAACGGGCTCGAAGCGCGCGAGGTCGAGCTCGAGCGAGCCGCCGCTCGCGATACCCGAGCCCCCGACGCCAGCGGCGCCCTCGAGGCTGCCGAGGAGCTCGATCGACTCCACCGACCCGATTTGCAGGGATCCGGCCGAGGTGCCCACCAGCTCGCGCGCGTAGCCCCCGGTGACCGGACTGAGGACGTCGAGGGGGGCGCTCGTGCCGGAGAACGCTATCTTCGAGCCCAGGTCGATAGCTAAGCTGCCGCGGTCGGCGAGCAGACTCACCGTGCCGCCACCCGCCACCGTCCCGAGCAGCAATCCCTGAGTATTGGGCCTATACACGGCGCCGGCGGCACTCACGTCTATGACTGCCTGCGGTCCGATGGCGATGCCCAGGTTGGGTAGATAACCCGGGTCGAGCTCGAGCGCGCCGCTGAAGCCGAACTCCGAGGGTGCCAGCAGCTTGATCGCGAAGTTACCGGAAGGCGCGCGCACGCTGCCGCCGAAGAAAATGCTGCCCGCGCCGGTGATGCTTACGGTGGCGCCGGGATCTGCGCTGATCGCCGCCCCGCTCTGTACGTCGATGCTGCCGTAATTGCCGGTGTTCAGATCGGCGTCGTCCGCGAGCCGCAGCGCGTTCAGCGACAGATTCGCGACCGGGCGCTCATAGGCCGGCAGCAACGTCGGCTGCGAGAAGGCGAGCACTTCTCCGCCGCTCGCATGAGAGATGGCAGAGCTGCCGAGCTGCAGAGTCTCGGTCTGCAGAAGGTACGGGCCGCTCGCGGCGCTCGAGGCCTGTACCGTGAGGGTATCCGTATCGTTGCCCGAGACCGCCGGGCCAGTCGCGATGAGCTTGATATTCGAGAAACCATCCTGTGACAGGAGCGGTGAGTACAACTGCAGCGCACCGCCCGGCGAGGTGAGATCGTCGACGCGCTGCGCCTCGGTCCACGCCGTGCCGGTGCCCGGCGACAGCTCGATGCGCGGCGCGTCAATGGTAAGACTCCCGCCGCTCGCCGTGCCGACGCCGAACGCGCTCACTGCAGTGTTCGCGCCAAACTGAATTGCCCCCGCGGGCGAGGGACTCGCGTCGAGGATGATCGAGCCGCCCTGACCGTAGGCGAGAGCGCCGCCGCTCTGCTGCCACGCGCCGCCGTTGGCCCGCAGCGTCACCCCCTCGCCGAGCACGAGCTCATCGGGATACTGCTTGAGCTGGAGCTCGATGGTGCCGCCGTTCTGCAGGGTGGGAGCGCTGCCGCTGCCGCCGCCTGCGAAGGTGTCGTTGGTCCACTGTCCGCTCACATCCAGCGTCACGCCGCTGCCGATCGCGACGCCGAGGCGTCGTGCGCTCGGCGGCGAAGTGAGCGTCGCGAAGTTCGACTCGTCCACGGTCGGCACACTCTGAAAAATCAGGCTGCCTCCGAGCGAGGTGATGCTGGAATCGACGTCGATGCGCGCGGCCTGAACCTGCAGCGACGTGCCCGGCGGCAGCTGCAGAGGTTGCCCCTGCGGCAACTGGAACGCCGTGTTGGATGTGACCTGGACGTGATTGAAGCCGTCGGAGGTGAGATAGCTCGCAGGCAGCTGCAGGGCCTCGATCGGCAGCTGCGCGCCGTCGCTGACCACCACGGGTGCCGGCGCGCTCACGACCTCGATGGGCGGCGCCAGGTAGTCGGTGCGCGGGTTGTTGACACCGGCGCCGATGATCAAAGTGCCGCCGAGGAGCCCCGCACCGGTCGCGCTGCGCTGCTTGGGGCCGCTGACGGCATTCGCCGACAGCGCGCCCTGCAGGACGAGGCTCGGCGCGGTGAACTGCACCGTCCCGGCCGCCGCGCCCTCCACGTAGCCAGGCTCATAGCTGCTGAGCCCCGGTGTCGGTATGACATCCCTCACGCCCCAGCTGTTGTAGGTCTGCGTGAACGCGGGGTTGACGACCCCCGTATAGGTCATGAGCGGACTGGCGCTGCCGATGTCGTACAGCTGGCCGTTGGCACCCACCAGCTTGGTGGTCTGCACGTTGCCACCGAGGTAGGTGCTCTGCCCGCCCGACACGTTGATCGAGGCGCCCGGCGCAAACACGATGTCGCCGGCGGATTTGAAGGCGGCGGTACCGCCCGTCTCGGTGCGCTGCGCGATGTTCTCGCCGACGGCGGCGATCGCCGGGGCGAGGTCCGCGATCGGGCTGCCCTTGCCGCCGTCGGCGCGGATGTCGATGGTGACCGTGTCGCCGCGCAGCGCGCCGTTGCGCTGCGTCGGGTCGTCGGCAAACTCGTTGGAGCGCAGCTGCACCTGGATCAGATTCGCATCCATGGGAAGCGTCGCAGCGCTCCCCGACAGATCGACGGTCGCGCCGGCGCCGATGCGCACGCTGGCCGAGGGGTCATCGCCTCCGACCACACCTGCGGCCGGATCGCTGCTCGCGGTGACGTTGAGCAGGCCGCTCGGCGCGCGGATCGTGCCGCCGTCCACGAAGATCTTCTGGCCGCTCAGGGTCACGGTCGAGGGCAACTGAGTCTGCAGCGCTACCGCCGTGGCAGGGTCATTGAGCTCCGGCAGAATCTCGATGTCGCTCTGCGGGCCGAGCGTGATCTGCCCGCCCTGGGTCGCCCCGAGAATCTGCCCGCCGTTGACGGATGGGGCAGTGCCGGCCGTCAGCGTCACTGAACCGTTGGCTGCCACGCTGGTGGTGGCCGAGATGCGCCCGTCCTGGTTGATCATGAGGCCGGCGAGCGTCACGTTGCCGCGCGGCGTCGATAGCTCGCCCGTCGACTCGTTCACCACGCTCGACAACAGCCTGGCAGCGGAGCTGCCGGCGTCGACCTGGACGATCAGGCCGCGCAGGGAGTTGTCCGAGCTCGCCTGCAGGAACACGCTCTGGCCGCCCGCGAGAATCACCTGGCCATCGGGCGCGGTGAGTGTCCCGGCGTTGTCCACGGTTCCACCGGCCAGCAGCAGCCTTCCCCCGTCGGTGGCGGCGAGTTGCGCGCCGGGAGCCACGGTGATGGTGCCGGTGTTCGGCAGAGCCTTGGCGCCCGGCGTGGCTTGGGAAAAGTTGCTGTAGCTGCCGGTGAAGGGCTGGAGCGCCGGCGCGGAGTTGGCGACCGGCGACAGAATGCCGTTGGTGAAGGTGCTGTCGGTCAGGTTCAGCGACGAGGCGATCAGACCGCCGACGTTGACCCTCGCCGTCGGTCCGAACAGGAAGCCGTTGGCGTTGATCAGATAGATCTGGCCGTTTGCGCTCAGGCTGCCGAAGATCTGGCTCGGATTGCCGTCGTAGATGCGATTCAGGGCCACCGCACTCGAGGACGGCTGCACGAACGAGACCGTGCCGTTGGCGCCGACGTTGAAGCTCGACCAGTTGAGCGTCGCACTGCTGGTGGTCTGATTGACCGCGAGCTTCGGGCCGGCGACGCTTGCCGACGCGGCGCCCGAGGTCACGAAGCTCGAGTTAGCGCCGCAGGTCCCCGGCTGGCAGGGAACCGGCAGCGCGCCCGGGGGCGGCGCGGCCTGCGTGCTGCACGGCAGCGCGAGCGCACCGCAGAGAATGTGCCGGATCAGGCGCCGGATTTCGTGCATCGCGTTGCTCGTGAAGCCGGGGGTTCAGGGTAAGACGGGAATGTGACGGAGGCATGGCCGGCACGCGCTGCGCGCGCGTACTGCAGACGCCCCGCGCCTAAAAACTGCCGCGAACCAGGAACAATACGCGCGTGTCGCCGGCCTGCGTCACGCTCGCCGCATCGATGACGTGCGCCCAGGAGAGCGAGCCGGTGAGCTTCGCTCCGGGCAGCAAGTCGAGGCCGGCGCCGTAGCTGCGCAGCTCGATGTCGGAGGGCTGGCCTGGCAGCGCCGCATACACCCTGCCGCGGCTCACGTCGTAGAAGAGAAACAGTTCGCCGAGAGTGCGATCGCCGTGCCGCCAGGGCGGGGAGATCAGCTGCGCGGTCCCCTTGATGCCGCGATCGACGAGCTCCTCCGCCTCGAGGTAGCCGCGCACCCCATCGGCACCCGCCAGGGAGAACTCCTCGTTGGCGATCAACGCCTCGGCGGCGCCCTGACCGGCGGCGCGCAGCCGCAGGCCGAAGCCGGCTGGCAGACGCCAGGTGGTAGTCAGGTCGGCGCGGACGTAGAAGAAGTTGGGGCGGGCCTGAAAGCGGTCGTTCGCGAACTCGGTCGCGCTGCCGAGCACGCCGCCGTCGGCACTGAGGAGGAGCGTGGTCGCCACCCGGTCGGTACGCGCGTTCAGCGCGTAACCGGCATTGAGACTGAGGTAGGTGATCGGGGTCACGAGCGCCGTCGTGACGTCCTGCTTGATCGTGTTGCGGAAGTCCTTGTAGTCGGCGCCGACGCTCACCGATTGCAGCGTAGCGCCGGTCTCGGGAATCGCATAGGCGAGCCTGGCGCTGGTGATGTCTCCGACGCCGAGCACACCGAAGGTTCCGGCGACGGGGACGTTGCTGTTCGAGTCGATGTAGCTGAAGGAGGGTTGCAGCCCCTCGATCGGGTGCATCGCGTAATTCAGCGCGAAGACCTTCACCTGGGAGAAGGCCTGCGGCGAGAATTGGTACTGGAGCGCGAGGCTGTCGAGCCGGCCGAAGAGGTCGTCGTAGCTCAGGTTCACGATTCCGCGTAGCGGGTGCGTATCGACCGTCGCCTGGTTGTTGAGCTCCAGGCTCCCGTGCAGAGGCAGCCGGTCGTCGACCTTGAGGGCAAGGTCGACCGTTCCGGGCGCGGAGCCCGCCTTGAGCACCGGGACGACCTGGCGGTCCGCGGTCTCGCGGTTCACGGTGGTGAGCTGCTCCTGGAGCTTCGCGAGCTGCAGGACCTGCCCCGGGGTGGACGCCGGCAGCTGCGCGATCACGTCACGGTCGGCGAAGTAACGGGCGCCGCCGATAGTGCGCTTCTCGAGCGTCCCCTCGGTGACGCGCAGGCGCACCACGCCCTCTTGCACGGTCTGCGGGGGAATGTCCACGAACGCGGTGCCGTAGCCCTTCTTGTGGTAGAGGTCCTCGAGCGTCTTGCGCGCACCCTCCACGTCCTTGAGCGTCTTGCCGTTTCCGAGCAGCGGATAGAGCGCGCCCTCGATGTCGCGGATCGGAAGGATGCTGTTACCGAGCACGCGGTACTCGAGGACGTCGAAGGTCTGCGCCGGTGCCGCCCCGGTGGCAGTGCTGGCAGGGGCTTGCGCTCTCACCAGGCCGCCGCACGATGCCGTGACGAGCGCGATTGCGATCGTGTGCGACCATCGGCACCTGCGGCTCGCGCCTGGCATCATTTTGTCAGCTTAAAACAAAACTGGCCCCCCAAGTGGGGGGCCAGTGGAGCGTGGCTCTCGAATTGCCGGTCTAAGGAATGTTGGTCACGCTGTTTACCGGGTTGTTGCACGTCACGCCATTGCGGGTGAATGGATTGACGTACACCGTGGAGCTGGTTCCATCGGAGTTCGTTCCGCCCCCACTCGGCACCGTGGCAGTCAGGCTCGGATTGAGGTGTACCGTCGTGTTGAAGTGCGTCGGAGTTCCGGTGGCGTTGGTGATGTTCGGGATGGCGTCGATGTCCGCCAGCGATGCCGTGGTCGACACGCTCTGCAGCCCGGAGATGATGGCCTTGACCGCCGCCGTGTCCGCACCGGTATTGCCGGCATTGTTGACGTACTGTGCCTCCACCCAGAACGGGTAGTTGCCCTGTGCCGCCGCGAGGTTCGAAGGTGCCACGCCGTTGATCTGGACCCAGACCATGTTTGCTTGCGGGGAGACCTTCTGCGTGTTGTCGATCGTCGCGTAGGTGATGGACCCCGGCAGGGTGTTCGCGGCCTTCAGCACGTCGCCCGTGGAGAAGAACCGCTGCGCCCCGGTCTTGGTGAACAACGTGGTGGGATTTCCCCCGGACCCGCAGCCATCGCCCACCAGGAGGATATCCGTGGCCGCGCGGCTGCCCGAGCCGTATTCGCGGTTCACGATATTGATCGCGAGCGGACCGCTCACGACGGCGTTGTTGTTGATGTCGTACACCTGACTCCAGTTGGTGACCTGGTGAGTCAGGATCGCGGCGATCGTCTGCTGACTGAGGTTCAGCGGGTTCTCGCTAAAGAGCGAGCTGTTCTCGTTGACATACAGCGCATAGACCTCGTCGATGATGCCGCTGGAACCCAGGCCGAAGAGTCCGGCCTGGTTCTGATTTCCCCAGACGCCGGTAGAGTAGTCAATCGGGTAGTTGTTGCCGACCAGCGCCTTCGGCTCGACGTCGCCGATGCCGAGGTCAGGTACGTGTCGGCTCAGCGCACCACCAGCCGCCACCGTGAAGGAGTCGTCAGTTCCGTTGGCCGAGCTCGAGCCATTGATCGTGATCGGGTTGGCGGTGAGGCTCGGACCGTCGATTTCGTTGATCGGATTGCCCGGATTGACGATCGGCAGAAAACCGGAAACGCTGCCGCCCTCGTAGCGGATCCAGACGTTGTAGTTGCCGGTATTCGAGACCGTCGCGGCCGGCGTGCACGCAATGCCGAGGAAGTTGGTGTTGTTGCCGTTGCTGGTCACGACGGTGGCGTTGCCGGCACCACCACAGAAGTTGGTCAAAATACTGTTCGACAGCGCGACCTTGATCGCCGACGAACCCATGATGTTTATGGTGTTCGCTGCTGGCGTGGAGTTGATCGTCGCAATCGACGGCCCCGCGGCAAAGCTGGCGCCGCTGGCGAGTGCGGCGGTGACGGCTGCCGCGATCTTAAGATTGACATGGCGATTCATGCAGAGTCTCCCGGAGAATGTTGACCAGTGGTTTCGGCTCAGGCGAGGCCGACCTTGCGGCGCGCGACGCCGGCGAGACCGAGCAGCCCACTGCCCAGCAGCCACAGGGCGGCCGGCAGCGGCACCGCAGACACTGTCAGTCCGGCCGAGGTGAGGGTGGCAGCGTAGCTGAGCGGCGTGATGGTTTCGTTGTTGGAGGGGCTCTGGCCCGCGGCAGTCAGCAGATAGATGGTCTGCGAGGTGCTCAATCCGCCCGCGCCGACGACGGAGGAGGTCACGATGGAGTTCGTGACTCCGTACCAGGTGTGCGCGTCGTTGCCGACCAGGAACGGATTGAAGTTCGTGCCGCTGCCGGTGATGGGCCCGTCGTTGGTCCCGACAACCGAATTGAGACCGCCGACGAGAAGTCCATTCAATCCGCTGATCTCGGTGTTGAGACCAATCCCCATGGCGTTCAGCTGCGAGCCGTTCAGGGCGTTGATTGCTCCGATATTCCCCGGAGTGTTGGTCGTGATCATGTACGGCCCGCCGTTCAAGCCCCAGCCGCCTTCCAGCGCCCAGATCACCGTCGTTCCGGTGGTGGCCGAGGCGAGCAGGTTGGAAAGATTGGCGTCGAGGTAGGAGCTCACGTTCGGCGTCCCGCCGGTGCTGGTGCCGCCGAGGCTGGCGACCGTGATGCCCGTATCGCCCGCAAACGCCTTGAGCAGCGTCGTGCCGCTGAATACGTCGGCAAACAGGATCGCGTCGCCCGGGTTTGCGGTGCTCGTCGCCGTCGCGATCGAGGCGTGCGCAGCCATGGAACCGCTGAGGGCAAGCGCCCCCGCGACACCCAGCTTGACAAGATTCTTCATATTGACTCCTTAGGTCTGGTTGCCGGCCCAGGCATTCCGAGGTGCCCGGGTCCGCCGTCTACTGGGCCGCCATGCTGCGCATTGCATGTGGCATATCGGTGACGGAAATGTGATTCTTCGCCCGCTCTCGAAGCGACGGACAAATGTATGACGATCGCAGTCATCTCGGCGCGAGTCGCGCAAACGTCGGATCGTCGCGATGAGTTGCGCGCGCTAGCATGCGCGTGATGCAAGCGCTGCAGACCGCACTGGTTCTTCTCCATCAGGGCCGGCTCGCCGAGGCCGAGGCATTGTGTGAGCGGCTGGATGTCCAGAACCCGCACCGCCACGGGATATTGACCCTGCGTGCGCAGCTGCGCCTCGACGCCGGACGCGCCGCGGCCGCAATCTCCGACCTCGAGGAAATCGCGCGCATCGCGCCGCGAGACGCGGCCAACCTGCGCCGCCTGGGCGCAGCGCTGCTTTCCGTGGGCAGAACCGCCGCTGCAGTCGAGACTCTCAGACGGGCGGTGGCTGCGGAGCCGGCGAACATCCGCGGCCATAACAATCTTGGCCAGGCGTTGCTGCAACTGCGCGAGTTGCCGGGGGCGGCGGCCTGCTTCGCGCGAGCGCTCGAGCTCGACTCACTCTACCCGGTTGCACGCTTCAACCTCGCGCTTGCGCTCGAGGCTCTCGACCGGCCGGTGGAAGCGCTCCAACAGCTGGACGTCCTCCTCGAGCTGCAGCCGGCGCACGCGGCCGGCTGGGCGAGACGCGCGCCGTTGCAGTGGCGCCTGGGTCGTCCGGCCGACGCCCTGCGGAGCCTCGATGCGGCGGCCGCGCTCCAATCCGAGGATGGTGCTGCGCTCGCGCTGCGTGCTGCTGTGCTACTGTCGCTCGAGCGCGGGCCCGAGGCGCTCGCGGCCGCCGACTCGGCCCTCGCAAAGGAGCCGGGCTCGATCGAAGCGCTGCAATATCGGGCAGCTGCGTTCTCGCAGCTGCACCGCGATGCGGAAGCGCTGCGCTGCCTGGAGCATGTCCTGGGGCTCGCCCCGGGGAACGCCGAAGCCTGGTGCAACTGCGCCGTCATCCATCTGCGCCTCGGGGATTGGCAGAACGCGCGCCGCTGCTATGGCGAAGCCCAGCGGCTCGACCCCGGAAACCTCAGCGCGCGCACCGGGCTGCTGGCGAGCTGTCTGCCACCGGTGCCGGCGGCACCTGGCGAGCGTCAGGGCCGCGAGGATTTCATGGATGCACTCGCCGCCTTGGAGCGCTGGCTCGACGGGCGGCAACTGCGCGAGGCGCATGCCTGGGCGCTCGCGCAGCAGCCATTCTTCTACCTGAGCTATCAGGAGTACTCCAACCGCGAGCTGCTCGAGCGTTATCGGTCGCGCAGCGCGGCGGCCCTCGCCTCGTACGCGGCCGCGCGCCCGCGGCACGTTCCTCCGCCATCGACCGTGCAACGGCGCGTGCGGCTAGGGATCGTCTCGGCGCAAGTTTGCGAGCATTCGGTGTTCCGCGCCCTGACCCGCGGTTGGCTCGAGCAGCTCGACCGCGATGCTTTCGAGATCGTGGTGTTTCACCTCGGTGCCCGACAGGATGACGCCACCGCCCTGGCACGCCGCTGCGCGGATCGCTTCGAAGCCGGGCCGCGCAACCTGCCTGACTGGGCGCGCGCGATCAGTGAGGCAGCGCCCGACGCGCTGCTCTACCCCGAGGTCGGCATCGATCGCGGCACGCTGGCGCTCGCGAGTCTGCGGCTTGCGCCCCGGCAGCTGGTCGCCTGGGGACATCCGGAGACCAGCGGGCTGCCGACCATGGACGCCTTCATTTCGGCCGAGGCCTTCGAGCCCGCAGGCGCCGAGGCCGACTATTCCGAGCGGCTGGTCCGCCTGCCGCACCTCGGGGTGCACCTCGCGCCGCCGACAGCCGAGCCCGCAAAGCTCGACCTCGAATCGCTCGGCATACGCCGCGACGCACCCTGGTACGTTTGTGCCGGCACCCCCTACAAGTACGACCCCGTACACGACAGCGTCTGGGTGGAAATCGCGCGCCGCGTGCGCGACTGTACCCTGGTGTTCTTCGAGTACGAGCGGCCCGCCCTCAGTGAGCGGCTGCGTCGCCGCCTCGAGCTTGCCTTCGCCTCCGCCGGGCTCGATCCATCACGGCAGCTGCGCTGGATCCCCTGGCAACCACGGCCTGTGTTCCGCGCGCTGCTCGCTCACGCCTCGGGTTACCTCGACACCATCGGATTTTCCGGCTTCAACACCCTGATGATGGCGGTCGACGCGGGCCTACCGTGCGTCGCCCACGAGGGACGATTCCTGCGCGGTCGGCTGGGCAGCGGCATTCTTCGTCACCTCGGTATGGACGAGCTGGTGGCCGCCGACACCGCCGGCTACATCGAGCTCGCCGCGCGTCTGGGCATCGACCCCGGATATCGATCACAGGTGGCGGCACGGCTGCGGGCGGCGGCGCCGCGCGCCTACGGAGACGTGACTGCGATCCGAGCGCTCGAGCGCTGTCTTGCGGAACGGGACTAACGCGTCTCCGGCAGGCGGATACCGTCGGCGAGAAACGTGACGCGGCGCGTTTCGATGTCGAATCGCTCGAGACCGAGGGCCTGCAGGATGGCGGCGAGCTCGTACAGCGGATCGACGCCGAGGCGACGCAGGTACTGATAGAACGCCCCGCTCGCAATATCGCTCGGGCGCCGATGCGCCATCGTGAAGAGGTCGATGATCGCCAGGCGGTGCGAGCGGCCGTAATTGGCGCCCCAGAGAACGTCCAGACCCCACGTAGATATGGATCTGTCGAAGTCGCCTATCGCGGTGCGCAGCAGCGCCTGGGAGAAGTATGGAGCCATCACCTCGACGAAATTGGTCTCGCGCCAGGCGCAACTCGGATGATGGCGGCAGACGCGGTGGCCGCCGACCGAGTCGGCAGTCAGGCTCGGCTGCGCCAGATCGATCCCCTGTGCGGAAACCCACTCGGCAAAGACGCCCGGATCGAAGTGGGTCTCGACATCGTCGTCGAGCAGCAGCACCCCTGAGTAGCGTTCCAGCAGCTCCGCGCCGAGGAGCTGCTTGGCCGCGCAGAACTTCGACCAGCCACCCGAAGCCACGTAGTCGGCCGACTCGAGCAGCCAGCAGCCCTCGGCCGGTGGGGCGAAGAAGTTGGCGAGTATGTCGTACGAGCGGACCGCTCCCGCCAGGTTCCAGCGCGGCTGTGGAACCGGAGTCGATCCGCAGCGCACGAACACCAGAAATCGGCGAGCGGCGTGGGTGGGCGCCGAGTGCAGCTGCGCGCAGGCCTCGTTGCGAAAGCCGCGCCGCAGCGTCGCATCAACGGGCATTTGCGGCGCCTCGCAGTCTGCCTAGAATTCGCCATCCGTCGCGGGGCGTGTTACAGGACATCGGACTCGTGAACTCTAAGTTCTTTCACGCCGACTGCGCACCCTGCTGAAGCGGCGCGGGCGGCCATGCAATACGCGTACTCGATCTGCTCCTGCGCGCGCATGGAAGAGAACTCCATCGGCGAGTGGATCGACTACCATCGGTCCATCGGCTTCGACCACTTTTTCATCTACGGGAACGACGACGACCCGCAGGTGCTGGCGGAGCCCTTGGCGCCGTACATCGCCGCGCGCATCGTGACCTTCACTCATTGTCCCGAGGTCGGCGCTCAGGTCAAGATGTACCTGCACTTCCTGCGCCACTACGCACGCTCGACCGAGTGGCTGTGTTTCCTCGACCAGGACGAGTACCTGCGGCTCGCGGGCTTCGGCAACAGCGTCGCGCAGCTGACGCGCCAGGCGGGAACCAGCTTCGACTCGATACAGCTGAACTGGCTCAACTTCGGCACCTCGGGTTACGCCGAGCGCCCGCCGGGGAGCGTATTGCGCCAGTACACGCGGCGCGCGCGCGCCCCCGACATCCACACCAAGCACATCACGCGCACCGCGGCATTCTTCGCGCTCCCGAGCCTGCCGATTCCCTTCTGGCACGCGCTGCCGGCACCGCCCGTCCGCACCTGCTCGGCTCTGCTCGAGCCGTGGTCCTTCTGGGACTGGATCGCAGCCACGCCCGGCAAACAGGCCTACCTCGATCACGTGGCGAGAGATGGCGCCCGCCTGATCGAGAGCGCATGCGTAGCGCATTTCCACCTCAAGAGCGAGCAGGACTTCAGTCGTCGCATCGAGCGCGGCCTCGCCGGCGATTTCGCCAATCAGATCATGTACCGCGACCTCGCCGCCGATCCGGTACGCAAGCAGGCCTTCATCGACGACTCGAACGTGATCGAGGATCGCTACCTGGCGGACTACTGGGGCTCTTATCTCGAACGGCGCTAATGCACAGTCGTGGTCAGCTCGCGATACCCGCTGCTGCGGAGTGCGACCTCGGTGCCCGGGTCGAGCTTCAGACCAGACTCGCTGCCGACGTGCGCTTGCGAGTGTGGCGATATGATCAATTGGGCTCGCGTCGTCACCTGCGTCGGTACGTCCAGCGCCAGCACGGTGACTGCCAGGGCCTCGTCCGAGGTGTTGAAGAGATCAACCTGCCGCGCGGCCTCGAGCCGGGCGGCGCTGTCAGCACCGTCGTCAGCGTCGTCCGCGACCCGACCGGGATGAGACGAGACCGCGAGCAGCACGGGCAACGGCGGACCGCTGTCGTCGGAAGACGGCACCTCAGCTGTGGGCTCTGCCGGGAGCGGCGGGCGGCTGTGCTGCGGCCCGGCCGAAGCGGCCGCAATTGCGGCGGGGCCCCGTCCAGGCGGTATGGCCGGCCACCACGCCCGTGGAGGTGCGCCGCGATCCCGCAGCGCCAACGACACGCCCCGCGAGCCCTCGACCCACAGCACTGCGAGTGTGACCGCAAAGCTCAGGGTCACCAGGCCAACTATTGCGAGGATCTCCTTGCGCTTCACCAGGCGTCGTGATCAGGCGCCATGCGCGGCGCAGAACTCCGCCAGCCGCCGTACGGCGACGCGGTATTCCTGGTCGATCCAGGAGAACTCCAGCCAGAATTCGTGCTGCGCCACCAGCGTCGTTGCATTGCGGCTGGCGATAAACACCCGCAATGCCGTACTGCGGTGGCTGCCGAGCTCCTGCACGCTCGCCTCCAGCGCGCCCAGTGCCCCGATGGTACGGCGCGACAGGATCTTCTGGCGCGAGGCCGCCGCCTTCACTCCACGCCCGACCGCAATGCTTCGAATTCGGCGGTAGTGCGGTCGAGCTCAGCGATCGCCTCGCAGTAGCGCCGCCAGGCTTCGCGCAGCTCATCCGATTCACTCGGCGACAAGCGCTCGAGTCCGCGGCGTGCCTCATTGTGCTCGGACTGGATCCGCCGATGCCGGCTCTCCAGACGATCGAGGCGATCCCAAAACCGCGGATCGAGCCATTCGGCTCGCCGTTGTTCTGACGCACTCATTGCCCTCACCTGTGGCGCGTTCCCATCGCAACGGAGGTCGCACGGTAGCGAATCAGTGCTACAAACAGGTTGCAGCCCTCAGCTCTTTTTTTTCACCGGCCGCCGCCAGCCCGCGACGGTCTTCTGCGGAGCACGCGCTACGGTGAGCTCACCCGCGGGTACCGCCTTCGTGACGGTCGAGCCCGCACCGATGGTGGCGCCCGCGCCCACTACGATCGGCGCGACTAGCACCGAGTTACTGCCGGTGTGCACGTCGTCCTCGATGACCGTGCGGTGCTTGTTGGCGCCGTCGTAGTTGGCGACGATGGTACCGGCGCCGATGTTCACCCGCGCCCCGAGTGTGGCATCGCCGACGTAGGCGAGGTGGTTGGCCTTGGAGCCTTCCCCGAGGTGCGAGTTCTTCACCTCGACGAAGTTGCCGATGTGCACGCCGCGCGCCAGCTGCGAGCTCGGGCGGAAACGCGCGAACGGTCCGATGTTGCACGCGGGTCCGATGAGCGCCTGATCGATGACGCAGTGCGCGAATACCTCGGTACCCGCGCCGATCTCGCTGTTGCGGATCAGGCACCCGGGGCCGACGCGCACGCCGTCGCCGAGCACCACCCGTCCCTCGAGCACCACGTTCACATCGAGGAACACGTCGGCGCCGTGCGTGACGGTGCCGCGCACGTCGAGCCGCGCCGGGTCCGCGACGGTGACGCCGGCGAGCATCAGCTCGCGCGCCGTCCGGGCGCGCCAGGCGGCTTCAGCTTCGGCCAGCTGCGCCTTGTCGTTCACACCGAGTACCTCGATTGCCTCGGTGGCCACGATCGGCTCGACCGGGATGCGCTCGCGGGCGGCGAGCGCCACGACGTCCGTCAGGTAGTACTCGCCCTGCGAGTTGTCCGGCTTGAGGAGCGCGAGCCACCGGCGCAGCAGCCGTGCCGGCGCTGCCAGCACCCCCGTATTGCATTCACGCAGGGCGAGCTCGGCGCGGCTCGCGTCCTTCTCCTCGACGATGCGGCGCACCCTGCCACCTCGGTCGCGCACGATGCGGCCGTAGCCGCTCGGGTCGTCGGCCTTCATGGTCAGCAGCCGCACCCGCGCGGGCGCGGCGCCCGCGAGCAGCTGCGCGAGCGTCGCACGGCGGATCAGCGGCACGTCGCCGTAGAGCACCAGCACGCGCAGCTCGTCGGGGATGAACGGCATGGCCTGCAGCAGCGCATGACCCGTGCCGAGCCGCTCCGGCTGCAGGATCCAGTTGATGCCGGGAGAGGCGAGCGCCTCGGGCACGCTCTCCCCACCGTGTCCGTACACGACGTGGATGGCGGCTGGATCGAGCGAACGCGCGGTGTCGATGACGTGTTGCAGCAGCGGCCGGCCGGCGAGCGGCTGCAGTACCTTCGGCAGCGCAGACTTCATGCGCTTGCCCTCGCCCGCGGCGAGAATCACGACCGAGAGCGGCGCTGCGGTCGGCGGAGCGGACGGGTTGCGCGAAGCGGGCGGGCTCTTGCGGCGCGGCGCGGCCCGGCGGGCGGTCTTGCGCATGGTCAGATTGTACCCCTAGCGCCTGACGATCACGGCGTTGTGGTCGGCCACCGGGTGCGCGGCCTCGAGCTCCTCGAGCTTGCGGCGCATCAGTGGGCCGACGAACAGCTGCGGGTTCGAATGCGCCCGGTGCTCGGCGTCCTCGCGCTCGGCGATGAGCTTGGCGGCGCGCTTGAAGGCCTCCTCGAGGGAGTCGCTGTGCGGCAGCGCGTCCTTGAGAAAGGCCTCGCCGAACCAGGTGAGATCGCGGTCCTCCTGGCAGCCAAAGGAGCTGTGCGCGGCATCGGCAGCGGTCACGACGGCCGTCGTGTCGCTCTGCAGCGCGTCCATGAACACCCCGGCATAGCAGGCGGACACGATCACCAGACGCCAGCGGATGCCCGACTCATC
The DNA here is from genome assembly GCA_035542535.1 of Steroidobacteraceae bacterium. Taxonomy (GTDB): domain Bacteria; phylum Pseudomonadota; class Gammaproteobacteria; order Steroidobacterales; family Steroidobacteraceae; genus 13-2-20CM-66-19. The sequence goes on along the minus strand of DATKLG010000031.1, from coordinate 2,939 downwards.
GAGCGCCTGCCGCAGGTCCGAAGGATCGAGCTGCGCGAGCGGCAGAGAGCCGTTGCGCACCTCGAGACCGTCCTCCGAGCCATGCGAGGTGAGAAAGAGCACCAGCACGTCCTGCTGCGGATCCATGCGGGTCGCGAGGAGCTTGAGCGTCTCGCCGAGGCCCGTCAGGCTCGCGATCGGCCAGGACTCGCGGTCGCCGGCGTCGTTCACCAGCAGCATCGAGCGGTCCGCGGACCCGAAGCGCGTCGCGAACGCCTCCCGGGCAAACTGGGTCTCACGGCTGAAGACCTCCGGGTCCGCATCGCCCGCGAAGCCGACGAAGTAGGCGCGCGGCGCACCAGGCTCGGACGGGGTAACGCGCGCCACCATCGCGGCGATGCGGGCCGGCTGGTCGTAGAGCAGCGCCTCGGCGGCGGCGGGGTCTTCCTCGTCCTGGGCCTCCTCGGACTCGGGCAGCACCCACAGGCGCGTATCGAGATCGAGCCAGCCGATCGCCCAGGGTGCAGCGAGCACCAGCGCCACGGCGAGCGCCGCCGGCCTGAAGCGCACCGGGCCGAAGGCAGCTCCCACGACGCGCACCGCGAGCACCGCCAGGTAGGCAAGCGCGAGCAGCGCGCTCGCGAGCGGATGCAGCGCCACCCAAGGGAGATCGCCGGCGAGCCAGAAGGCCGTCAGCAAGAACGGTCCGACCGAGAGCGCCGCGGTGAGCAGCGCCCGGGTCGGGGCCGTGCGGCTCTGGGCGCGCGCCACGAGCGCGCAGGCGATCAGTGCCAACAACAGGTATGCGGCCCAGCCGAATAACCCATCGAATGAGAACTCTGCCCCATGCTCGGCGTGCAGCTTGTCGAGCCCCGCCCAGACGGCAAGATTCACGGCGAGGAGCGCCGCGACGGAATCGAAGCCGCCGCTTAAGGAAGGCGGCCAGCGGCGGCGCAGCGCGAGGAGTGCGAGTCCGGTACGGAGGTTGCGGACGAGTGCGGCGATCGGGCCCGGCGGGGGCGCTGCGGGCGCCGCCGCTTCAGGGAGAGGATCCGGCGCGCCGTCCAGGGATCAACCCCGGAGCTTGCGCAGGCGCTGGATGACTTTCAGCTGCGCGATCGCGCGCGCCAGCTCGGCCTGGGCCTCGGCGATGCTGATGTGCCCGACCTTCTCCTTGAGGGCATCCTCGGCGCGCTGCTTGGCGGCGAGCGCCGCCGCCTCGTCGATGTCCCTGGCGCGCAGCGCCGTGTCGGCCAGCACCGTGACGCGCTTCGGCTGGACCTCGAGCGCGCCGCCACCGACGAAGAAGTGATGGTCCTCGCCGTCGGGAGTCCGCACGCGCACCTCACCGGGCCGCAGCAGCGTGAGGAGCGGCGCGTGCCGCGGCAGGATGCCGAGATCGCCCTGAGAAGCGGGCGCGACGACTTCCGCGGCCTCGCCGGAGAAGAGCTCCCCTTCGGCGCTCACGATGTCGACGTGGATGGTGGCTGTGTCGGCCATTACTGCAGCGTCTTGGCTTTCTCGACCGCCTCTTCGATGCCGCCCACCATGTAGAAGGCCTGCTCGGGGAGCGAGTCGTACTCACCGGCGATTATGCCCTTGAAGCCGCGGATGGTGTCCTTGAGCGGCACGATCTTGCCGTCCTGCCCGGTGAACACCTTGGCCACGTTGAAGGGCTGCGACAGGAAGCGCTGCACCTTGCGCGCGCGGTACACGGTGAGCTTATCCTCTTCCGACAGCTCGTCCATGCCGAGGATGGCGATGATGTCCTGCAGCTCCTTGTAACGCTGCAGCACCGCCTGCACGCCGCGCGCCGTGCTGTAGTGCTCCTCGCCCACCACCAGGGGATCCAGCTGGCGGCTGGTGGAGTCGAGCGGATCGACCGCCGGGTAGATGCCGAGGGAGGCTATCTGGCGCGACAGCACCACGGTGGCGTCGAGGTGCGCGAAAGTGGTCGCAGGCGAGGGGTCGGTCAGGTCGTCCGCCGGCACGTACACCGCCTGGATGGAGGTGATGGAGCCCGTCTTCGTCGAGGTGATGCGCTCCTGCAGCACGCCCATCTCCTCGGCGAGCGTCGGCTGGTAGCCGACCGCGCTCGGCATGCGTCCGAGCAGCGCCGAGACTTCGGTGCCGGCGAGCGTATAGCGGTAGATGTTGTCGACGAAGAACAGCACGTCGCGCCCCTTGCCGCCGGAGTCCGGCCGCACCTCATCGCGGAAGTACTCCGCCATGGTGAGGCCGGTGAGACCGACGCGCAGGCGGTTGCCCGGCGGCTCGTTCATCTGGCCGTAGACCATCGCCACCTTGGAGTTCGAGAGCGTGTCCTTGTCGATGACGCCCGACTCGATCATCTCGTGATAGAAGTCGTTGCCCTCGCGGGTGCGCTCGCCGACGCCGGCGAACACCGACAGTCCCGAGTACTGCTTGGCGATGTTGTTGATGAGCTCGAGCATGTTCACGGTCTTGCCGACACCGGCGCCGCCGAACAGGCCCACCTTGCCGCCCTTGGCGAACGGCACGAGCAGATCGATCACCTTGATGCCGGTCACCAGCAGGTCCTGGCCGCCGGCCTGCTCCTCGAACGAGGGCGGTGGGCGGTGAATCGGGAGATATTCCTTGGCCTGCACCGGCCCGCGGTTGTCCTGGGGATGGCCCAGCACGTCCATGATGCGCCCGAGCGTCCCCTCACCGACCGGCACCGAGATCGGGCCGCCGGTCGCCTGCACGGCGAGTCCGCGCTTCAACCCTTCGGATGAGCCCATGGCGATGGTGCGTACCACCCCATCGCCGAGCTGCTGCTGCACCTCGAGGGTCAGGTCGACATCCTTCAGCTTCAGCGCCTCGTACACCCGCGGAATCGCCTCGCGCGGAAACTCGACGTCGATGACGGCGCCGATGATCTGAGTGATGTGGCCTTCGGGCGTGCTCATACTCTCTGTGTCCTCAATCTCGGGGTCCTG
>DATKLG010000030.1:0-102126 GCA_035542535.1 Steroidobacteraceae bacterium | reverse complement strand
GGTCGCCGGACGCCGGCGCGAGCCGCAGCGGGAACAGGTCGATACCGTCATCACTCGCCGCCTGCTCCAGCTGGCGCCGCAACGCCCCGTCGGTGGCCGCGCGGCAATTGCCCTGGAACAGGCGTCGCAGCCACTCACGTGGCTGTGTCATCCTGTCGGGAGCCGTGGTCGAGGTCACTTTGCTGGCCTCATGGGGCTGGCCTCACGGGGAAGGCGGCCGGGCTCGCCGCCGCAGGCAAACTCAGGCGCCGCCGACCAGCTTGAGCCCCGAGCCGCCACGCCGCTGCGCGCGCGCCGAATCGGAGCGCAGCGCCTGCAGCCGCGCAAGGTATTCCGGCGTGACGTCACCGGTGACGTATTCGCCCGAAAAGCAGGACGTGTCGAACTCCGTAACCTGTGCGTCATCGTGGCGGCACGCGGCCACGAGATCGTCGAGATCCTGGTACACGAGCCAGTCGGCACCGATGAGCTTGGCGACTTCTTCCTCCGTGCGGCTCGCGGCGACGAGCTCGCTGGCCGCCGGCATGTCGATGCCATACACGTTGGGGAAACGCACCGGCGGCGCCGCCGACGCGAAATACACCTTGCGCGCACCGGCCTCGCGCGCGAGGTCGATGATCTGCGCCGAAGTGGTGCCGCGGACGATCGAGTCGTCGACGAGCAGCACGTTCTTGCCGCGAAACTCGAGGTCGATCGCGTTCAGCTTGCGACGCACGGATTTCTCGCGCTGCTGCTGCCCCGGCATGATGAACGTGCGGCCGATGTAGCGGTTCTTGATGAAGCCTTCGCGATACTTGAGGCCCAGGCGCTGCGCGAGCTGCTGGGCGCTCGTGCGGCTGGTGTCGGGAATCGGGATGACGACGTCGATGTCGTGCTGGGGGCGCTCGCGCAGGATCTTGTCCGCGAGCCGGTCGCCCATGCGCATGCGCGCCCGGTACACCGAGATGTTGTCGATCTTCGAGTCGGGCCTGGCGAAGTACACGTACTCGAAGATGCAGGGCGTGTGGTGCTGCGTGGCGATGCACTGCTGGGCGTGCAGCCGTCCCGCCTCGTCGATGAACACCGCCTCGCCCGGCGCCACGTCGCGCACCAGGCGGAACGCGAGCGAATCGAGCGCCACGCTCTCGGAGGCGAGCATCCACTCGGTGCCGCGCGCCGTGCGCCGCTCGCCGAGCACCAGCGGACGGATGCCGTTCGGATCGCGGAAACCGAGGATGCCGTGACCGATCACCATGGCGACCACCGCGTAGCCGCCGCGGCAGCGGCGATAGACGGCGCTCACCGCCGCGAACACGTCCGCCGGCGTGATGCGCGCCGTGCCCACGCGCTGCAGTTCCGAGGCGAATACGTTGAGCAGCACCTCGGAGTCCGAGGTGGTGTTGAGATGGCGGCGATCCTCGCGGATCAGGATCTCGGCGAGCTCGGCGGCGTTGGTGAGGTTGCCGTTGTGGCCGAGGCAGATGCCGTAGGGTGCGTTGACGTAGAAGGGCTGGGCCTCGGAGGCGCTGTCGCAGCCGGCGGTCGGATAACGCACGTGGCCGATGCCGGCGTTGCCCTTCAGCTCGAGCATGTGATGCTGCTGGAAGACATCGCGCACCAGTCCCGGGCCCTTGCGCACCGAGAGCTCGCCCTCGCCCGAGGTGGCGATGCCGGCCGCGTCCTGGCCGCGATGCTGCAGCACGGTGAGCGCGTCGTAGAGGCGCTGATTGACTGCGCTCGTGCCGACTATGCCGACGATGCCGCACATGGGCTGCTCTCTAGCTCCTCATACCTGGGTGTCGCGGCTGTGGGGCAGGCCACCCTCCCCCACCAGGAAGCGCAGCGCATTGGCCACCGACTCGCCGGTCGGAATGAGATGCGAATCGCGCCACCAGTGCTCGCGATCGAGATGCACCAGCTGGCCGAAGATCACGAACAGGCCGAGGAACAGCAGTCCCCGCAGGCCGCCGAAGGCGAAGCCCCCGAGGCGGTCGACTCCGCTGAAGATCGACAGCCGTACGAACTGGCTCACCATGGCGCCGATCAGCGCGCCGAGCAGCAGTACCAGGAACAGGATCACCAGGCGCGCCACCCACGGCTTCACGCTCGCCCCGGCAAGCAGCCCCCCCAGGTGCGGCTCGATGACGTCGGAGAAGTGCCAGGCGACGATCACCGCCGCGATCCAGGTGACGAACGCGATCACTTCGCGCAGCAGTCCGCGGGCAGCGCCCAGGATCGCAGAGAGCAGCAGCGCCGCCATGATCACGTAGTCGGCTGTATTCATTGCGGATGGGTGCGGGCACGCCGATTGCGTGCGGCGCGGATTGTACAAGAGCACCCGCACCGGCGACGAGCGCTGTGTCGCACCGGCACGCGGCTACTTCGCCATGACCGCGCCCTTGTGACCCTGCGCGGCGAGCTTCGCCGCCATCTGTTCCGCTGCCGCGCGCTCGGGCGTCGGGCCCACCTGCACGTGATAGAGCCGGCGTCCGGTCGTGCCCCGCGACACGCTCACCGCATAGCCGAGCGAGCGCACCTGTTGCGCGAGTCGGTCGGCGTTCGAGCGGTTGGCGAAGCTGCCGAGCTGCACCACCCAGCCGGCGGCACTCGGAGCCGCCGCTGTCGTCGCGGCAGCCGGCGGCGGACCCGGCGGCGGCTTGTGCTCGCTCGGCACAGCGGCCGTCTTCGCAGGCGGCACCGCCACGGGTAGCGGCGCAGCAGCCGAGGGCGTCGCCGGCTGTGGCGCGGCCCGCTCGGCCGCCGCCGGCGCGAGCGGCGAAGGCGCCGCGCCCGCGGGCTGCGGCTGCGCGCTGCCGCTGCCCCCGTGGGCTTCGTCCGCCAGACTGATGGTGTAGGAGCGTAATGGCGGTTCCTCCGCCGACGAGCCCGGGCCGTGCGCGCGTGCCACCGGACGAATCGGCCCGCTGAGCAACTCGGGCACCAGCACGACGATCAGGCCCACGAGAATGATTGCGCCCGTCAGCCGTTCTTTCACCAGGGTGTCCACGATGGGGGCGAAAGCCGCGAAAGCCAAGTGGGCAGACGCCGCACTGATTCGTTCTCGCCTCGAGCTCAGCGCTGCGTCCGTCCGACGCTTCCTAGTATATCCGAAGCCATTCGAGCGCCGGCCCCACCGTGAGGAAGGAACCCAACACCACGACCCGGTCGCCCGGGCGCGCGAGCGCCGCCGCCCGCTCGCAGCCCGCCGCCACCGAGTCAGCGAGCGTGCGGTGCGCGTTCGCAGCGAGCAGCCGCCCGGCGAGCTCGGCGGCACTGCCGCCACGCGCGCCCGGCAGCGCGCACACGATCCAATGATCGACGAGCGGCGCGAGCGCGGCGCCGATCCCGGCCGCGTCCTTATCGGCGAGTACGCCCGCGACGGCGAGCGTACGCGCGCGTGTCCCGTCGGAGCGCACCGCGGGTGCCAGCTCGCCGAGGTGCCCGGCGAGCACGCGCGCGGCGGGCTCGTTGTGCGCGATGTCGAGGATCCACTCGATGGGACCCGGGACGATCTGCAGGCGCCCCGGGAGGCGCACGCTCCCGAGCGCGGCATTCACGGCGGCACGGTCGAGGGCTCGCCCCGGCGGCGCACACGGCTCGAGCGCGGCGACCGCGGTGATCGCCGTGGCGGCGTTGCGGTATTGGATCGAGCCCGCAAGCGCCGAGGGCGCGAGATCCTCGAGCGCGAGGCCGGGCCCCCGGTAGCTCCAGCGGTCGCCCGCGCGCTGCCAGGTGAAATCGCGGCCCGCGATCAGGGCGCGCGCCGGCAGCGCCGCGATCGTCCGGTACACGCTCGCGGGCATGTCGGCGGTGCCGAGCACGGCCGCGCGGCCGGCGCGGAAGATGCCGGCCTTCTCCCGCCCGATCGAGTCGAGGCTGTCGCCGAGCCAGTCGCGGTGGTCGAGCCCCACGGAGGCGAGCACGGCGACATCCGCCGCAACCAGGTTCGTGGCATCGAGCCGCCCGCCCAGGCCCACCTCGAGCACCGCAATCTCGATCCGGCGGCGCGCGAAGGTGAGGAGCGCCGCGAGCGTGTTGTACTCGAAGAAGGTCAGCGTGGTGGCGCGGCGCGCCGCCTCGATCTGCTCGAAGGCCTCGATGAGCTCGGCATCGCTCGCCTCGACGCCTGCGATGCGGATGCGCTCGTGGTAGCGCACCAGATGCGGCGAGGTGAAAAGACCCACCCGCCAGCCGAGCGCCCGCAGCAACGCCTCGGCATGCGCGGCCACCGAGCCCTTGCCGTTGGTGCCGCCGACGGTGATGACGCGGAAGGCGGGCGCGGCGACCCCGAGGCGCTGCGCCACCTCGGTGACACGCTCGAGCCCCAGGTCGATGGTGCGCGGGTGGACCGCCTCCTGAAGCTCGAGCCATTCGGCGAGCGTGCGCACGGGGAAGTTTCGCGGCGCTTCGGGCGGCGCGCAGTGCGCCTTCAGGCCGCGGCGAGCGGGAGCTTCAGCAGCAGCCGCAGGAGTGCCGCAATCCGGTCGCGCATGTCGCGCCGGTCGACGATCAGGTCGATCGCGCCGTGCTCGAGCAGAAACTCGGCGCGCTGGAAGCCCTCGGGCAGCGTCTCGCGCACGGTCTGCTGGATCACCCGCGGGCCCGCGAAGCCGATCAGTGCGCGCGGCTCGGCGATGTTGAGATCGCCGAGGAGCGCGAGGCTCGCCGACACCCCGCCGGTGGTGGGATCGGTCAGCACGGAGATGAAGGGCATGTGCGCCTGCGCGAGGCGCGACAGCGCCGCGGCGGTCTTGGCCATCTGCAGCAGCGAGTAGAGCGCCTCCTGCATGCGCGCCCCGCCGCTCGCCGTGAAGCACACGAACGGGCGGCGCTCCTGGATGCAGTAGTCGACGCCGCGCTTGAAGCGCTCCCCCACCACCGAGCCCATCGATCCGCCGAGGAACTGAAACTCAAATGCCGCCGCCACTACCGGCAGGGCGTGCAGCGTTCCCTCGAGCACCACCAGCGCATCGCTCTCGCCGGTCGCCTTCTGCGCCTGGGTGAGGCGGTCGCGATAGCGCTTGCTGTCGCGGAACTTCAGCGGGTCCTCGGGCGCGATGGCCGCGCCGATCTCCCCGAGCGTGCCCTGGTCGAGGAAGCGCTCGAGCCGCTCGCGCGCGCGGATGCGCATGTGGTGGCTGCACTTGGGGCAGACGTACAGATTGCGCTCGAGCTCCGCGCGGTAGAGCACGGCATCGCACGCGGGGCACTTGATCCACAGCCCCTCCGGCACCGAGCGCGTGCGCCGCTCGGTCTTGATGCGCGAGGGCATGATCTTCTCGAACCAGGACATGTGCGTACGACTTCGGGCTTCAGGGCACGGCGCCGGCGGCGGAGCGGCCGATCATAACTCACCGGCCCAGGGCCCCCGGACCTCGGGCGGCGGCGGCAGGGCGAACGCTGCCGGGTAGCGCACCTCCCACAGGTACAGGCCCCCGGCGGGGGCCGTGGCGGCGCTGCGGGTCCGGTCGCGGCCCTCGAGCACCGTGCGCGCCCATTCCGGGCGCTCGTCCCCCTTGCCCACGGCGATCAGGAGGCCGGCGAGGTTGCGCACCATGTGATGGAGGAAGGCGTTGGCGACCGCCTCGATGACGATCCAGTCGCCGTGCCGCTCGACCGCGAGGCGGGTCAGGCGCCGGATGGGCGACTTGGCCTGGCACTCGGCGGAACGGAAAGCGCTGAAGTCGTGCTCGCCGATGAGCTGCGCCGCCGCCTGCGCCATCGCCGCGGCATCGAGCGGGCGCCTCACCCAGGCGGCGCGCGCGGCGCTCAAGGCCGAGCGCGCGGTGCGGTTGAGGATGAGATAGCGGTACACGCGGCCTGCCGCGCAGTAGCGCGCGTGAAAATGCGCCGGCACGGGCTGCGCCCACAGGACGGCGACATCCGGCGGCGCCTCGCTGTTGGCTCCGAGGATCCAGCTGCGCGGGCTGCGCTCGGCGTGCGTGTCGAAGTGCGCGACCTGCGCGCGCGCATGCACGCCCGCATCGGTGCGCCCGGCACAGGTGGCGCTCACGGGCTCGGCGGCCACGGCGGCGAGCGCGCGCTCGATCGCCCCTTGAACGGTACGCAGCGATTGCTGGCTCTGCCAGCCCGCGAAGGCTGAGCCGTCGTACTCGATGCCGACGGCAATGCGGTTCATGGGTTGTCAGCCTGCTGAAACGGCCGCAGGCCGTTTCGGCCCATCAAGCGACCATCAACCCGGCAGCGACTCCATCAGCCGCTGTGCCTCCTGCTTCTGCGCCGCGGAGCCTTCGCTCATCACTTCCTCGAGGATGTTGCGCGCTCCATCCGGGTCGCCCATGTCCATGTAGGCGCGGGCGAGATCGAGTTTGGTGCCGACCTCGCTCATCGTCACGGGCTCGAGATCCGGCAGCGCGAGATCCTCGGAAGCGAGGCGCTGCGTCGCCGCAAAGGCCGCGTCCGGTACGGTCGCCGTGCCGACGTCGAGGTCGAGCTTGCCGTTGTTTCCCGGGTAGGTCCCGGTACCGAGATCGAGATCGACTCCCGAGGTACGGATCTGGGCATGAGTGCCGGTCGTCGCGCTGCTGCTCACGTCGATGTCGACGGTATCGCCGCGCAGTGCCGCGAGGCGCGAGGTCTGCGAGCCGTCCTGGAGCGGCCCGGACTGCGTCAGCGCAGTCTCGAGCTCTTCCTGGTCGAACTGCCACTGTCCGGTGGTCGAGGTCTTCGCGTGCACCGCCTGCTCGGCGGTGTCCTCGAGCTTCTTGCGCGTCTTCTCGTCGAACCCGGCGATCATGGTCGGCGCTTCGGCGCCGGTGCCGAGGGCGGGCTGTTCCTGGGTGTCGACGTTGCCGAGGTCGAGTCCGAGATCGTCGATCGCGAGCTCCGCGGTCTGGTCTCCGGCGCCCGGGCGCATCGCGGGCGCGACCGGCGCGCGCACCGTGCGGTCGTCGCCCTCATCGAGCATCGGCTGCTCGACGGTCGGGCCTTCGGCATCGCTGCTCGGCTGGCGCATCTTGCTGGTCATCTGCCGCGTGCTGCCGGTCGCGGCGCCCCGCAGCGCCGTGAGATTGCGGTCGGTGACCCCGGTGGTGGACTCGGTCAACTGTCCCGGGCCCTCGCCCACCGCCGATCCGATGTCGAGGTCGACTGGCTGCTCGGTCGGCACCGGCTCGCCGAGCAGATCGAAATCGACCCGGCTCTGTCCGCCCTCGAGGTCGAGGTCCACGCCACCGGCGGCGGCGCCACCCACGGCCGCGCCGCTCGAGAACAGCGGGTCCTCGGGCGCGAGCTGCTTGCCCATGATCAGGATCTTTTCCCACTCGCCGGGCGCGGCTGCGGCGCGCGTCTGCGCGAGCTCGTGCGCGGTCTGCAGGAACTGCTCCTTGTTGCCCCAGACGAAGAACACCTCGAGGAGCTTGAGCTTCAGGTCCCGCCGCCCGGGCTCGCGGCCGATGGCGATGCCGATGAGGTCGGCCGCCTGATCGTAGAGGCCGTAGGCCATGTGGAAGTCGGCCTCGGCCAGCGGGTCGCCCTGGTCGAGGTTGATCGCGGTTTCGCTGCTGATCGTGTCGTCGGCCGTGACGTGCCTCGGCGCCGGCGCCGGGGCGGCTGCGGCGGCCCCGATCCGCGGGCGCTCGTGAGTGCCGGTCTCTTCCACGATGACGTCGGGCTCGGGCTCGGTGAGAGGCATCGCGCGCATGGTCGGCGTGTCGAACCCGCCTGAACCGCGCGCGGAGCCGCCACCCAGGGCCCCACCCGCACCGCTCGCTCCGGCAACCGCTGCAACCGCCAGCCGGCCGAGCGAGTCATCGAATTCGGAGGCACGGCGCGAGCGCAGGAAGCGCAGGCCCGCGATGCCGGCGAACACCAGCGCGACGAGCGCCAGCACCCACCAGTAGCCCACGAGCGTGTCGAGGATCGAGCCACCCCCGGCGGGCGGAGCCGTCGCCGGCTTGGCGGCGGGGACGGGCTTGGGCAAAGGCTTTGAGACCGGCGGCGGAGCTGCGGCGGCCGGCGGCGGCGGCGCCTCTTCCTTGGGCGCGGGCGGCTCGGCCGCAGGCTTCTCTGCGGCTGGCGGAGGAGGCGCGGCCTGGGCGACCGGCGGCTTCACGGGCGCGGGAGTCGCCGCAGGCGCAGGCGCGGGCGCCGCAGGAGGCGCGGCCTGGGCGGTCTGCTTCGCGGCGAGCTCGCTTTGCAGGCGAGCGAGATCCTGATTCTTGAGCTCGAGGAGGCGCTTCTGCTCGGCGAGCTGTCCCTCGAGGTCCTTCACTTGGCCCTTGAGCGCGGACAGCTCGGCGCTGTTGGCCGCAGTGCCGGCACCCGCCGATGCAGTCTCGGTCGGCGTGACCAGATGCAACCGTCCGGGCTGCGAGCCCTGCGCCGCGCCGCCGACCGGGGCCGCGGCGGTCTCGCCGCTGCCGGCCGCAGGGGCTGCGTTGGAACGCCACGCAGCGAACTGCCGGCTGATCTCCGCGGTCGCCTCGGCGGGCGGGATGGCTGCCGCCGTCGCCGCGTCGGGAATGCGCACGACGCTGCCCGAGCGCAGCACGTTCATATTCTGGTCGAAGGCCTTGGGGTTCGCCTGGTAGATGGCGAGCATCCAGCTGCGCGTGCGCGCGTCGTTGGTGCTCGCGCCGGTGACGCTGCGCGCGATCCCGGAGAGGGTATCGCCGCGCTGTACGACGCGAGTCGTGTCGGTGCCTTGCAGTGCCGGGCTCTCGGCCGCAGCGCTCGTGGGTTCCGGAGCGGGCGAGGCGGCCGCGCTCGGCGCGGGCGCGGTTTTCTCGGTGCGCGCGGGCGGCGCGGCGGCGGGGGGCGGCGGCGCTTCGGCCGGGGCAGGTGTCGCTTCCGCCGCTGCAGGAGTCGCGGCCTCGGTGGCGGCGGGTGCGGTGGCGGCCGGTGCGGCGGAGGCGGCAGGAGCTGCGGTGTCCGCCCGCGCGATCGTGCCGGCGCGCGTATCGGCTCCCGTCGCCGGCGCGCTGATCGGTGCACTGGCCACGGCCGACTGACTCGGCGTGTATACCGGCGGGTCGAGCAGCATCGTGTATTCGCGCACCAGCTGACCGTGCGACCAGCTCACGCTGATCAACAGCGTGACGAAGGGATCGGTGATCGGATCGGCTGACTTGAGCTTGATGACCTGGCGGCCGTCCGGCGTGTCCGCCAGGCGCAGCTGCAGGCTCGTCAGGTAATTGGGGTAGTCGAGCCCGTACTGAGAGAACATCTCGCGCGACGCCAGGTGCGCCTGCAGCGTGTTGACCTCATCCGGCGCGACGTCGGTGATCTCGATCACCGCCTCGAGGGGTGCGTTCAGCGGCGAGAGCAGATGAATGTCTCCGAGACCAAGGGCAAACGCCGCTGACGGCAAAGCCAGCAGCAATGCCAGCGCCCGGCTTGAGCGTTTGGCGAACATCACACCACCCCGGCAGGAATCATTTGAAATGTCTTGTAGAAACAATCGGATGGACGATAAGTTGCGAGTCCACCACGAATTGGGCGGCAATATAACTTAAATAGGCTGCCAACCCAAAGCCTGGGGGCACCCGCGGCCGTCGATCGCGGCTGTTCGGCGCACATTGTCGGGCACTATCCTCGAGTCAAATCCCCGCTCGGAAGAGACGAGAGTTTTACGGATTCTCGGGACATAAACTGTGTCGCGGTTCGCCTCGGAGGGGGGCTGGCGGCCGGTGGCCCCGGTGGAAATGTGATCGCCGCCACATCTCGAGCGCGGCTGCGTCGGCTGCGCTCACGGGGGTGAATTTCCCGCGCGCCCGCAGCAGCGCCGCGCGCGCCTCGTTCAGCGGCGCGGAGCGCCCGGGATCACCGGCGTCGGGGACCTCACGTCGGCGTTCTGGGCACGCTGGCGCAGGTAGTGATCCATGAGCACGATGGCGAGCATCGCCTCGGCGATCGGCGTCGCGCGCAACCCCACGCACGGGTCGTGCCGGCCGGTGGTCACGATCTCGGTCGCGTTACCGGCAACATCGATGGTACGGCCGGGGAGCTGGATGCTGGAGGTGGGCTTGAGTGTCAGATGCGCGACGACGTCCTGCCCGGAGGAGATCCCACCGAGCACCCCGCCCGCGTGGTTGCTGAGAAACCCGCCCGGAGTGAGCTCGTCGCGATGCTCGCTGCCGCGCTGCGCGGCGGAGGCGACGCCCGCGCCGAGCTCGACCGCCTTCACGGCGTTGATGCCCATGAGCGCGTGAGCGATGTCGGCATCGAGGCGATCGAACACCGGCTCGCCGAGGCCCGGAGGCACGCCGCTCGCGACCACCGTGACGCGCGCGCCGACCGAATCGCCCGCCTCGCGCATCTTCCAGATCAGCTCCTCGAGCTCGGGCACGCGCCCGGGATCCGGGCAGAAGAACGGATTCTGGTAGGCAAAGGCCGGATCGACCGGCTCGAGGACGAGCGAACCGACCTGGCTCAGGTAGCCGTAGATGCGCACGCCGAGCCGCTGCGCGAGATAGCGCCGCGCGATCGCGCCCGCGGCGGTGCGCATCACCGTCTCGCGCGCCGATGAGCGTCCGCCGCCGCGGTAGTCGCGCACCCCGTATTTCTGCTGGTAGGTGTAGTCGGCGTGCCCGGGGCGGAAGCGGTCCTTGATGCGCTCATAATCCCTCGAGCGCGCATCCGTGTTCTCGATGAGGAGCCCGATCGGCGTGCCGGTCGTGCGCCCCTCGAAGACCCCCGACAGAATGCGCACCTGATCGGCCTCGCGCCGCTGACTCACGAAGTGCGAAGTCCCCGTGCGGCGGCGGTCCACGTCCTGCTGCAGATCGGCCTCCGAGAGCTCGAGCCCCGGGGGACAGCCGTCGACGATGGCGCCGAGCGCCGGCCCATGGCTCTCGCCGAAGGTGGTCACGGTGAAGAGCTTGCCGATGGTATTGCCGGACATGGACGAGTCTCAGCGCGCCTCGAGTTGCTCGCGTCTCAGCAGCAGCACGCCGCCGCCGCCGCGCGCGAACTCGAGCCACAGGAACGGGAGCCTGGGGAAAGCGCGCCGCACGGCGTGCTCGGTGTTGCCGACCTCGACGATGAGGAGGCCCCGCGGCGCGAGGTGGCGGCGCGCCTCGCGCAGGATGGTCGTCACGGAATCGAGACCGCGCCGCCCGGCCGCGAGCGCCACGCGCGGCTCATGCCGGTATTCCGGTGGCAGTCGTTTGAGCTCACGGGCTCCTACGTAGGGCGGATTTGCCACGATGATATCGTAGGTCCTGCCCCCGAGCGCACTGAAGTGGTCGGATTGCTCGAGATGGACGCGCGCGCCGAGGCGGTGGCGCCGCACGTTGATGCGCGCCACCTCGAGCGCCGCCGCGGAGATGTCCACGGCGTCGACCTGCGCCCCGGGTAAGGCCTTCGCGCAGGCGATGGCAATGCAGCCCGAGCCGGTGCCGAGATCGAGTACGCGCCGCACCCGCCTGGGGTCGGTCCACGGCGCGAAGCCGCGCTCGATGAGCTCCGCGAGCGGCGAGCGCGGCACGAGCACCCGTGCATCGACGTGGAACTCGAGCCCCGCGAACCAGGTGACGCCGGTCAGGTAGGGCGCCGGGATGCGCTCGGCGATGCGTCGCGCGATGAGCTCCCCCGCGCGCGCGGCCCCGGCCGCGCCGACCCGCCGCCGGTAGAGCGCGGCGCCCCCGCCCTGCGGGAGGCCGAGCGCGTGCAGCGTGAGGCTCGCGGCCTCATCGAGGGCATTGTCCGTGCCGTGGCCGAAATGCACTCGCGCACGCGCGAGCCGCCGCGCGCCGCGCTCGATGAGGCGGCCGACGGTGAGCGGCTCGCCGTCCCCGCCCGGTGCGCGGCGCAAGCCCCGGGTCGCCCGGTCTCGCGCACGGGTATGAAATAATTCGCTCATGAGCACCGTGCGACTGCGCTGGCTCCTCATCCCGGCCGCCGCCGCAGCGGCGCTCGCCGGCTACTGGCTGGCGCAGCAACTTGACAGGGAAACTCCCGTGCTGGCAAGCGGCACGTGGCTGCCGCAACCGAAGCCGATCGCCGACTTCGAGCTCGAGGATGCGAGCGGACGGCCCTTCACGCGCGCGCGCCTCGCGAGCGCCCCGACGCTGGTCTACTTCGGCTTCACGCACTGCCCCGACGTCTGTCCGACGACGCTCGCGAAGCTCGCGCAGGTGCGGCGTGCTGCGGCGCTGCCGGCCCTGCGGGTGCTGTTCGTCAGCATCGATCCCGGGCGCGACACCGCCGAGGCCGTGAGACGCTACGCACACGCGTTCGATCCCGCCTTCGAGGGTGTAACGGGAAGGCCGGATCAGATCGCTGCAGTCGCCCGGAATTTTGCGGTGGCCGTAAACCGCGTCGAGCTCCCGGGGGGCGACTACACCATGGATCATTCGGCGGTGATCTTCCTGGTCGCGGCCGGCAGCATCGTCGCGATCTTCACGCCTCCCTTCGAAGTGCCGGCCCTGGTGGCGGACCTGCGCCGCGCGGGCCGGTACCTCGGGGCGGGGCCGGGAGGGCACTCGACGTGAGCAGCGGCGACGACACGGGGGCGCGCCTGTTCGTCGGGCTGCAGTACCTGCTGCCGCAGCACCTCTTGTCGCGCGCGGTGCACTGGCTGGCGCGCTCGCGCTGGCGGTGGGTCAAGAACGCGCTCATCGACAACTTCATCGTCAACTATCGCCCCGACCTGGCGGAGGCCGAAGAGCCGGATCCGCGCAAGTACGAGAGCTTCAACGCCTTCTTCACGCGCGCGCTGCGCGCGGGCGCGCGCCCCGTGGACGCAGCTGCCGGCGCGCTCGTCTCGCCGGTCGATGGCACGTTGAGCCAGATCGGCCGGACCGATGGCTCGTGGCTGGTGCAGGCGAAGGGCCTCGGCTACACGCTCGAGTCGCTCCTCGGCGAAGCGGCTCCCGCGTGGGCGCCGGTATTTCGCGACGGCGCCTTTGCCACGCTCTACCTCGCCCCCTGCAACTACCATCGCGTCCACATGCCGTTCGCCGGGACGCTCCAGGCGGCCTGGTACGTGCCGGGGCAGCTCTTCAGCGTGAACGCCACGACGGCCGCGCAGGTGCCGGGGCTGTTCGCCCGCAACGAGCGCGTGGTGTGCGTGTTCGCGGAAGGGACGCTTTCCTTTGCGCTGGTGCTGGTGGGGGCGCTGTTCGTGGGCAGCATGTCGACCGTCTGGCATGGGGAGATCACTCCGCGCACGCCCCGGGTGCGTGCGGACCTGGCGCTCGATTTCGTGCGCACGGGACTCAAGCTCGAGAAGGGTGCCGAGATGGGCCGCTTCAACATGGGCTCGACCGTCATCCTGCTGCTGCCGCCCGGCCGCAGCGAGTGGCTCTCCCCGCTCGCTCCCGGCGCCATCGTCCGGGTGGGCCAGGCGCTCGCGCGACTCACATGAGGCCGGCCGAGGACTGGCGACCGGACGCCTCGCGTGAGGCGCTGCGCGAGCGCGCCGCATCGCTGGCACGCGCGCGCGCTTTTTTCGCCGCGCGCGGCGTACTCGAGGTCGACACCCCGCTGCTCGTCAACTCGCCGGTGAGCGATGTGCACCTCGCGAGCGCGCGCGTCGAGCTCGCGGCAGAGGGCGCCGCGGCGGCTCAGGGCCCGAGCCTCTACCTGCACACCTCGCCCGAATACGCCATGAAGCGCCTGCTCGCCGCGGGCCTTCCCGACATCTACCAGATCTGCCACGTGGTGCGCGGCAACGAGCGCGGCCGGCTGCACAACCCGGAGTTCACGCTCATCGAGTGGTATCGCCTCGGCTTCACCCTCCCCGCCCTCATGGACGAGGTGGACGCGCTGGTGAGGGAGCTGCTTGGGAGCGCCGCCGCGCAGCGCGCGCGCGAGCGCCTGACTTACCGGGAAGCCTTTACGCGCGCGCTCGGCCTCGATCCCTTCTCCGCCACGGACGCGCAGCTGCGCGAGGCGGCGCGGCACCTCGGACTCGCCGCAGGCGCAGCGATCGCCGGGCGCGACGAGCTGCTCGAATTTCTCGTGGCCGTGGGTGTCGGCCCGCGACTCGGGCGCGGCGCCCTCACCTTCATCCACGGATATCCGGCGAGCCAGGCGGCGCTCGCGCGGCTCGACCCGCGGGACGAGCGCAGCGCGCTGCGCTTCGAGCTCTACTGCGAGGGGGTCGAGCTCGCCAACGGGTTCGAAGAGCTGCAGTCCGCATCCGAGCAGCGCGCGCGCTTCGAGCGCGACAACGCGGAGCGGCGCCGCCGCGGGCTCCCCGCCTCGCCGCCCGATGAGCGGCTGCTCGCGGCGCTCGCCGCGGGGCTGCCGGGGTGTGCCGGCGTCGCGCTCGGCTTCGACCGCACGCTGATGCTCGCGCTCGGGGCGCAGCACATCGAGGAGGTCCTCTCCTTCTCTACCGGGCGTGCGTGAGCGCATGAGCTCACCCGCGGCGCGCGGCGCATGACTTCGGTGCGGCTCTCACCCCGGGGGCTCGCGCTCGGCGCCGCCGCCTTCACGATCTGGGGATTGTTCCCGGCCTACCTGCATCCTCTGAGCGGTGTGCCGGCCATCGAGATCATCGCGCACCGCATCGTCTGGTCGTGCGTGTTCCTCCTGGTCGTGCTCATCGTGCGGGCCGAGCTGTGGCGGGTCACGGCGACACTCGGCCGGCCGCGCCTCTTGGCGGGGCTCGCGGCTTCGGCGCTCCTCATCAGCTGCAACTGGCTGGTGTACGTCTGGAGCGTCACCCACCAGCACATCGTCGAGTCGAGCCTCGGCTACTACATCAATCCGCTGGTGAACGTGCTGCTCGGGGTGCTGGTGCTGCGCGAGCGGCCGAACGTCGTGCAGTGGACCGCGATCGCGCTCGCCGCGGCGGCGGTGCTCTATCTGGCCGTCGCTGCCGGGCGTCCGCCGTGGATCGCCTTCGCGCTGGCGCTGAGCTTTTCGCTCTACGGCTTCGTGCGCAAGGTGATCAGCGTCGATGCCCTGCCGGGACTTGCCACCGAGACGCTGCTGCTGCTGCCGCCGGCGCTCGGCTATCTCCTCTGGTGCCAGCTCGCCGGGGTGGCGGCGCTGACCCATGACGGACCTGCGATCGCGGCGCTGCTCGTCGGCAGCGGCATCATGACGGCGGTGCCGCTGTTCCTGTTCGCTTACGCGGCGCGCCTGCTGCCTTATTCGACCGTGGGTGTGCTGCAGTACATAGGCCCCAGCCTGCAGCTCGCCGTGGGCGTGCTCTTCTACCACGAGGCCTTCGGACCGGCGCGCGGGCGGGGCTTTGCGCTCCTGTGGGCGGCGCTCGTGATCTACGCCGCGGACGGCGTGTGGCGCGCGCGGCGCGTGGCGCGTACCGGCGCGCGCGGGCTCGCCGCGACGGAGCCCTGAGAGGCGCTTACTGTTTGCCGCGCGAGATGTACTCGCCGGTGCGCGTGTCGATGCGGACGATTTCGCCTTCGTTGATGAACAGCGGCACCCGCACCACCGCGCCGGTCTCGAGCTTGGCGGGCTTCTGTCCGCCGGTGGCGGTGTCGCCGCGCAGACCCGGATCGGTCTCGACCACCTGCAGCTCGATGTGCGGCGGCGGCGTGACGACCAGCGGCACGTTGTTCCACAGCGTCACGATGCACACCGTGCCGTCCTTGAGCCACTGGGCGTTGTCGCCGAGCGCCGACTTGCCGGCGGTGTACTGCTCGAAGCTCTCCGGAACCATGAAGTGCCAGAAGTCTCCGTCCTGATAGAGGTACTGCATGTCCATGTCGACCACGTCCGCGGCTTCGAGCGACTCGCCGGACTTGAAGGTGCGCTCGATGGTGCGGCCGGTCTTGAGGTTGCGCACCTTGATGCGGTTGAACGCCTGCCCCTTGCCGGGCTTGACGAACTCGTTCTCGACGACGGAGTAGGGATCCCCATCGAGCAGGACCTTCAGACCCGAGCGGATCTCGCTGGTGGTGTAGCTGGCCATTCTCGGATTCCGTGATTTCCAGGGGCGGCGGCAAGAGGTTGCCGCCGAAGCCCAAAAAGGGCCGCGTATGATAGCGGCATAGGTCCCCGCCCGCCAGCGCGCCCCAACAGGCGCTTTTTTCCGCGAGGTCGCTCACGCGGGCGGCCCATACCCGGGTGCTAGAATCCGCCGCTGCTTGTGAGCGCATCCAGGGAGGTCGTCTTGATCGAGCAGAGCGCCGTTCCGCTCGTCGTGCTCAGCGCCACGCGTGATCCCGTCGAGGCGATCAACGGCATGCTGCGCCGCGCGGGCGAGCCGGCTCACTGCACCTGGATCCCGGCGCTGCGCGATCTCGGCGACGCCCTCACTCAGATCAACCCCGAGCTGCTCGTGCACGTGATGGCCGACGAGCAGGAGCTCGAGGCGGTGGTCGCCATCCGCGACCAGATCGCGCCCACCGTCCCGGTGCTGGCGCTCGCCCCCGAGGCCGACGAGGCCCTGATCGCCAATGCCCTCATGCTGGGCGCGCGCGACCTGGTCTCGCTCGCTCACCCGGAGCGGCTCCAGGCGGTGATGATGCGCGAGCTCGACACCTTCCGTGCGCGGCGCACGCTCGATGCGGCGATGCGCGCCGCGCAGGATGCCCGCAGCCAGCTCGACACCGTGCTCGAGCGCTCCAACGACGCGATCATCCAGGTCCAGGAGGGCATCGTCACCGACGCCAACCCCGCCTGGCTCGAGCTGTTCGGGGTCGAGGAAGGCATCACCGGACAGCCCGTGATGGACCTGTTCGCGGAGTCCTCGCACCCGGCGCTGCGCGGCGCGCTGGCCGCGTGTCTGCAGGGCCGCTGGAGCGGTGAGCACACGCTGCGCGCCAACGCCCTGCCCGCCGACGGCAGCATTCTGCCGGTGGAGATCGCGCTTGCGGTCGGCGAGTACGAGGGCGAGATGTGCGTGCGGCTGGTGGTGCCGTCGGCGCCGCGCACCGCGGTGACGCTCACCGAGGCGCCGGCCGCTACTACCGCCGGCCCGGCCGTCGTTACCGACAGCTATGGACTCCTGCCGCGCCGCGAGCTGCTCGCGGCGCTCGGCGAGCGGCTCGCCACCCGCCCCACCGGCGGCGTGCGCTGCCTCGCGATCGTCAAGGTCGACAAGTTCGCCCCGCTCGAGCGCGTGATCGGCGTGACCGCGAGCGAGGAAGTGGTCGCCGAGTTCGTGCGGCTGCTGCGCGAGACGGTGCGCCCGAAGGAGCTGATCGGGCGCCTCGGCGGCATGCTGTTCCTGGCGCTGCTCGAGCGCGGCAACGAGAACGACATCAACGCCTGGTCCGAGCAGCTGCTCGCCCGTGTGCAGAAGCACGTCATGCGCATCCGCGACAAGGCGGTCTCGGTGACCTGCACGGTGGGCCTCTCGACGGTCTCGCCGGGGCGCGCCAACCTCGATGCGGTGGTCGCCGATGCGCTCGAGGCCTGCCGCAAGGGCAGTGCCCGCGGCGGCAACCAGACCGTCACCTCGGACCATGCGGACACCGAGAGCCGCGTGATGTCCTACGACAAGGTGTGGGTCAAGCACATCAAGGCGGCGCTCATGGAGAACCGCTTCCGCCTGGTGCAGCAGCCGATTGCGAGCCTGCACGGCGAGGACCCGGGCATGTTCGACGTGCTGGTGCGCATGATCGACACCCAGGGCAAGGAGGTGCTGCCCTCGGAGTTCATGGCGGCCGCGGCGCGCAACGATCTGATGAAGAACATCGACCGCTGGGTAGTGGGCGCCTCGCTCTCCTTCGCCGCGCAGAAGAAGCCCGAGTGCCTGTTCGTGCGCCTCTCGCGCGAGACCATCAAGGACGATACCTTCCTCGACTGGCTCGACAACCACCTGCGCTCGAGCCGCGCCGAGCCGCAGCGCCTGTGCTTCCAGGCCACCGAGGAAAGCGCCGCGACCTACCTGACGCAGGTGAAGTCGCTGGCGGCAGCGCTGCGCGAGCGCCACTTCCGCTTCGCGCTCGAGAGCTTCGGCGGCGGCCGCGACAGCCTCGGGATGCTCGAGTCGTTGCCTCTCGATTTCGTCAAGATCGACGGCGCGGTGATCCAGGGACTCGCCGCCGACAGCCAGCTGCAGCAGCGGGTGCGCGCACTGGTCGACACCGCGGGGAAGCGCTCGGTCATGACGATTGCCGAGCGCGTCGAGGATGCCAACACCATGGCGGTGCTGTGGCAGCTCGGCGTGCAGTACATCCAGGGCTATTTCGTCAACGAGCCCGAGGAAGTCGTGCTCGGCGCCGGGCGCTGAGACTTCAGCGCGCCGCGCGCGCCTTGAGCCAGTGCGTCAGAGCCACGCCGAGCGTGGCGAGCCCGAGCCATTCGTGCACCTGAGCGGCCGCCTCGTTGAGGCCGCCGGTCGTGTAGTAGAGCGCATAGCCGCTCACCACCAGGATGACCGCGCAGCCGAGCAGCACCAGCCCCGACGGCCGGTCGGAGGCCGCCGGCCAGCGCACCAGCATGTGGCTCGCCCCGAGCCAGCCGAAAAGAAAGACCCCGGCGACGGCGGCGAGTCCGTGCAGCGCGAGGAGCGGCGCCTCGTAGGGATTCGGCAGCGGCCCGAACTCGTTGTGCCCGGGAACGAGGTAATGCAGCAACATCCACAGCGCACCCGACAGCCACAGCAGCGCCGCGGTGGCGAGAACGGCGGCGCGCAGGCTCCGCGGCATCGGCGGCCGCTACCCGGCCGCCGCGGGCCGCAGCACCACCTGCCACAGCGCGACCAGCCAGCGCACGCCCTGCGTCACGTGCTCACAGGAGAGCGTGGCGCCGGCGATGTTCTTGATGTCGGTGCGGACGTTGAGCTGCGCGAGCTCGCGGCGGCCGGCGAACTGGCGACGCCACGATTCGTTGCGGATCTCGGCTCCGTGGCTCTCGCGGTAGCTCATCACCTCGATCGGGCCGAGCTTGCCGCTCGCATCGATCGCGGCGGCGTAGGTGATGAAATCCTCCTTGCCGATCACCTCATCGACGAAGACGAAGCCGAGCGACTCCTCGCCCTTGAGCGCCTGGAAGGCCCGCAGACTCCGGTGCGGCGGCTGCGCGCCGGCGAGCGCTGCCACCTGTGCGCGCTGGGCGGGGGTGAGGGACAGCGCCACCTCCACGTAGCGATCCGCCTGGGGAAAGAGCGCCCGCTGCGCATCGGGGAGCGCGAGGTAGTCGGCGGCGACGACGATCGCGGGCGTCGCGGCGCCGAGCGCGCTCAGGGCGCCGAGCCAGCTCGCTGAGGCCGGCGGGCTCATGGGGCGATGTAGTGAATGAGAATCATTCGTAATCAGTGTACCATAGCCCTCCCCTGCCGCACGCGGTGCAGTGCGAAGTGCCGATACCGCTCGAGTCCGCGCCTCTCATCGACCGGCCTCCACTCGAGGCCGGCGTGCGGCGCATGCGCATCGAGATGGGAACCACGCTCGTGATCGAAGCGCGCGCGCCTTACCCGGCGCAGGCCGGCGCGGCGGTCGAGGCAGCGTTCGCGGCCGCAGCCGAGGTGGCGCGCCGGCTGCATCCCGAGGCGCCGGACAGCGACCTCGCGGCGCTGGGCGATGCGGTCCCGGGCACCCCCGTGCCGCTCAGTGCCGCAGCGTTCGCGGTGCTCTCTTTCGCGCAGCGCTTGAGCCGCATGAGTGACGGCCTCTTCGACCCATGCCTGCCCACGCAACCGGGACGCATCGGGGATCTCGAGCTGCACGGGGGCGAGGCGCCGCTCGCGATCGCACACCGTCCCGTCGAGATCGACTGCGGCGGCATCGCCAAGGGCTACGCGGTGGATGCAGCGGTTGAGACCCTGCGCAGCGCCGGTTGCAGCGCCGGGCTCGTCAACGCGGGCGGCGACCTGCGAGTCTTCGGCGCGCTCGCCGAGACGCTGCTGCTGCGGGGGCCTGGTACCGGGTACCGGCCAGTGGCGCTCGCGGACGCGGCGGTGGCGGTCAGCGAGGCGCACGCATCGCGGGCGCCCCCGGGGCATCGCGGCTACTACGTGCGCGGGGGCGCGGCGTCGCCGCGGCGCTATGCGGCCGTGCGCGCCCGCGATTGCCTGACGGCGGACGCCCTCACGAAGTGCGTGCTGCTCGGCCCGGCGACGCTGAGCGCGGCGCTGCTCGAGGCCTTCGACGCCGCGAGCCTCGGCTGAAGTCGTGCCTCAGAAGGCGACCCCGAGACCTAAGTCCAGCCGCTCGAAGCTCGTGTTCTCCTTGAACCACTGGTAGTCAGCCTTCAGCACCAGGTGCGGGCCGATGTAGAAATTGGCGCCCACCGTCCACACCTGATCGTGATTCACCGGCCAGAGGCCGTAGTCTCCCGGCGCGGCCGAGAGCGGCACCTCACCCGGCGGAACCGCCGGTCCCGCCGTGCCCTCATAGCTCGCGCCCAGGTCGTAGCGCTCGAAGCGCACGAAGGGATTCAGCCGGTACTCATCCCGGCTCCACAACTGATAGGCGCCCTGCAGGTAGTAGCCATAGAAGGCCGCCGGAATCGGGTTCGGTGAGCCGGGGTTCGCCGCGTTGGCGGCCGCGGTGTTGGAGATCGTGCCGCGCGCGTAGAGGGCCTGCAGATCGAGGCGCTCGGGCGTCCAGCGCGCATGCGCCTCCCACAGGGTCACGCGCGAGTCGCCCGGGATGGATGCGTTCGGCGGCGCCGGCACCGGCACCGCAATGCCGCTGCTCACGGCGGCGCCGAGCGTGAGCCCGGGGATACCGTAGTAGCCGAGCGCCAGGTACTGCGACAGGTGGCGCGCGTTGGCGAGCGCCAGCTCCTGGTGCGTCGCCTGCAGGGGCGCCGAGTCGCTGTCCTCGAGCTCGAGCGCATTGGCATACGGCGGAAACTCCGGCGCGAAGTCCCACTTCGACAGATCGAAGCCGGTGGTGATCCCGGCGTTCCAGCCGAAGCCCGCGGACGTGTCGCCGTGGAAGCCAAGCCCGCCCTCGCGCCAGGTGCTCGGAATGATGAGCGTCTCGACGAAGTTGCGCTGCACGCCGTAGAAGTTGGTCGGCTCGTGGTGCTCGTTGAGAAAACCGAACGGCATGAGGAAGAGTCCGGCGCGCGCGCTCACCGAGTCGCCGAGCCTGCGGTCGACGTAGAACTGCTCGACCTCGAACTCGCCGACGTCGCTCGAGGAAGCGACCGCGTGCTCGACTTCGTACTCGGAGTTGAACTCGGTGCGCGCATCGAACTGATAGCCGATGCCGAACACCGCACGCGCCAGGTCGAACTGCGACTGGCTGCGGTCGTCGACGGGATTGGTGTAGTACACCTCGCCGTAGCCCCAGAGCCGCAGCCCCGTACCGAAGAGGCCGGGTCCCGTGGTGCCGGGCGCGGCGGTGGCAGTCGGCGAGAGCGCGTCAGCGGCGGGCAGAGCGCTCGAATTCGGCAGCGCGGTGGCATTCGGCAGCAGCGCCGCGCTCGCCGGGACGGCCGGGGACGGCACCGCAGCCGCCGGGGCGCTCGGGGCTCCTGGCACCGTGGCGGCCGCGGTGCCGCCGGTCAGCTGCGCGACGCGCGCGGCGAGTTGCCGCTGCTCCTCATGCAGCGCGCGATTCTCCTCCGCGAGTTGCCGGAGCGTCGTCTGCACCTCCACGAGCTGCGCCCGCAGGGCGGCGACCTCTGCCTGCCCGGCGTCTCCGGCCGCCGCGGCGGGACCGGCGAGGCCCGCTGCGCCGAGAACGAGCAGCGTGCGGGAGAGAGGGCTGCGGATGCGCGGCGGGCGCGCTGACGGGAGGTGGCTCATGAGAGTGTCTTCCTCGGTTCGATAGATAAGGAGTCGCAGCGATTGCTCACTCGGCGCCCGGCAGGCACTGCGCGGGCACGGTGTAGACGGCGGGGTTCCGCGGCTCGTAGCCGTCCGTGAGCGTGCACAGGAACGCGACGACGTCGTCGATCTCGGCAGCGGTCAGGGTCGGCGCCTGGCCGCCGGCGAAGGCCGGCGGCGTGTACGGGACCTCGCCGATGTTGACGTTCGCGTCGAAATCGACCGGCAGGTCGTTGTACTGATAAGGATCGGGCGTGCCGCCGGCATT
Source organism: Steroidobacteraceae bacterium (assembly GCA_035542535.1). Classification (GTDB taxonomy): domain Bacteria; phylum Pseudomonadota; class Gammaproteobacteria; order Steroidobacterales; family Steroidobacteraceae; genus 13-2-20CM-66-19. The sequence continues at coordinate 80,266 of DATKLG010000030.1, read as the reverse complement.
CAAATAGGGGGTTCCGGCCGGGAAGTAGGGATTGCCGCCCGGGCCTGCCGCGACCGGAGTCGGGTTGTTGCCGAGGTTGTCGTTGAGGTCGCGCGTGACGTACCACTCGACCACCTGGTGGAGCGTCGCGAGCGCGCCGTTGTGGAAATACGGCGCGGTGAGCGCGACGTTGCGCAGCGTCGGCACCTTGAAGAAGCCGCAGAGAGTCGTGGTCTGCGTGAACGCGGGCCGCGGGTGCGGGTCGTCCGGCGCGGGATCGAACGGCCCGCAGAGCCCGAGATCGTAATAGGCGTACTCGGCGTCGGCGGGCACGTTCGGCTGCGCCGGCACATAGTCGAGCGGCACGGCGCTGACCGGGCTGCGGGGTGCGGGCAGATTGGCCGGGATGCTCCAGTTGCGCGGCACACCGACGTTGTCGTAGGTGAAGTCGGTGAAGAGGGCGTGCTCGCTGTAGGGTCCGGCCTGGCTCGGATGGCAGGCGGTGCAGTTGCCCTTGGCGGGATTGTTGAAGAGCGCGAGCCCGTTCAGCTCCGCTGCGCTCAGCTGCGCGCTGCCCGCGAGCCAGGCGTCGTACTTGCTGCTGAAGGGTGCGAACTCGGGCGCCTCGCTCTCGAAGGCGGCGAGCGCCTGGCCGATCGCCGCGAGGGTCGCGCTGGAATCCTCGAGCACGGCGGCGCCGAAAGCGCTCTCGAAGAGCGCCAGCGTGGCGGGCGAGCTCGCGAGGCGTGCGACGACGGCGCTCGCGTCCGCGTTGGCCATCTCGAATGGGGTGACGAAGGGCTGCTCTGCCTGCAGGGCGAGCGAGGAGGCGCGGCCGTCGCGAAAGAAACCGCCGGTCGGTGTGCCGGCGATGAGCGAGAACGGCGGCGTGAACGCCGCGTACGCGAGCGAGGGCGTGTTGCGAAAGCCCGGCAGATCCATGTTGGGACCACCGAGCGGCACCGGCAGCCCCCGATCGGTTGCCGGATCGGCGGCGAAGGCGCGCGTCGGTACGTGGCAGGTCCCGCAGGACTGCCTGCCCGAGGCCGAGAGGCGCGCGTCGAAGAACAGTGCCTTGCCGGCGGTGGCCTGCGGGGAGAGCTGCGCCGGCGCCGGAGCGCTTACCCCGCCGCTACCCCCGCCCGCACCGCAGGCGAGCAGCGATGCGGCCAACGGCACCGTTGCTCCGCAGGCCCAGCGCGCACTGAACATAACTCGCTTCCGCTCGGTGATGGAAGCGAATATTAATGAGAATCGTTACCATTCGCAAATAGTAGCCGGCGCTAAGGGCTGGCCTTGAAGGACGGTCACTGAGAAGTTGCGGGGAGCCGCGCCTCCATGCGCTCGATCTTGCGCGGCCAGCCGCGCCTCAACACCGCACCGCGCTGGGCACGCTGCCCGAGGTAGTCCCTGAGATCGCGCCACTCGAGGACTTTCTGCACGTCGCCCGACCACAGCACCAGGCTCGCCTCGGGCGGCACGACCGCGATCGCGGTCATGAGCTCGGCGCGCGTGCGCGCTCTCTTGCCCGGGATGTCGTAGAGCTTATTGCCCTTGCCGCGCGGCATCTCGGGCACCTCCCCCACCGGGAAGACGAGGAGCTTCCCCTCGCTGCTCACGGCGGCGACCAGGGAGTCGGGCGATGGCACCGGTGCAGGAGCGAGCACCTGGGAATTCTCCGGGACGCTCAACACGGTCTTGCCGGCGCGCCGGTCGGTGATGAGGTCCTTCAGGCGCGCCGTGAAGCCGTAGCCCGCATCGCTCGCGAGCAGCCACAGGTCCTCGGGCTCGCCGATCATGACGCCGGCGAACTTGGCGCCATCGGGCGGATCGAGGCGGCCCGAGAGCGGCTCGCCGTGCCCGCGCGCGGAGGCGAGCGAATGGGCCGGGAGCGAGTAGGTGCGGCCGGTGCTGTCGATGAACACCGCGCTCTGCAGGCTCCTGCCGCGCGCGAGCGCCTGGAAGGCATCGCCCCCCTTGTAGGAGAGCGTCGCCACGTCGACCTCGTGGCCCTTGGCCGAGCGCACCCAGCCGCCCTTCGAGAGCACCACCGTCACCGGCTCGTTCGGGATCAGGCTCGCCTCGTCGATGGCCTGCGCCGCCTCGCGCTCGATGATCCTGGTGCGCCGCTCGTCGCCGTACTTGTCGGCATCGGCTCTGATCTCGGCGGCAATCAGCTTCCGCAGCTTCGCTTTGCTCTTCAGCAGCCCCTCGAGCTCCTCGCGCTCGCCGGCGAGAGTCTTCTGCTCCTCGCGGATCTTCATCTCCTCGAGCTTGGCGAGGTGCCGCAGGCGCGTGTTGAGGATCTCCTCGGTCTGCTCGTCGGAGAGCCTGAAGCGCTTCATCAGCACCGGCTTCGGCTCATCCTCCCGGCGGATGATGCGGATCACCTCGTCGAGATTGAGGAAGGCGATGAGGAGCCCGTCGAGGATGTGCAGCCGCTTGCCGACCTTTGCCAGGCGGTGCTCGAGGCGCCGCGTCACGGTCTTGGTACGGAACTCGAGCCACTCGTTGAGGATTTCCTTCAGCCCCATCACCCGCGGACGGCCGTCGAGCGCGATGATGTTGAGGTTGACGCGGTAATTGCGCTCGAGATCGGTGGTCGCAAACAGGTGGTTCATCACCTCGGTCAGATCCACGCGGCTCGAGCGCGGCACCAGCACCAGGCGCGTCGGGTTGTCGTGATCGGACTCGTCGCGCAGGTCATCGATCATCGGCAGCTTCTTGGCGCGCATCTGCTCGGCGATCTGCTCCATCACACGCGTCGGCGACACCTGGTAGGGAAAGGCGGTGATGACCGCATTGCCGTCTTCGATTTCCCAGGTGGCGCGCGCCTTGAATGCGCCGATACCCTTGTCGTAGAACTCTTTGAGATCCGCGCGCGGCGAGATGATCTCGGCCCCGGTCGGCAGATCCGGCCCCTTCACGTGCTTCATGAGCGCGGCGGTAGTCGCCTCGGGCTCCTCCAGCAGGTGGATGGCCGCGGCGGCCACTTCGCGCAGGTTATGCGGCGGAATGTCGGTCGCCATGCCGACGGCGATACCGGTCGTGCCGTTCAGCAGCAGGTTCGGCAGGCGCGCCGCAAGCCACGCCGGCTCCTCGCGCGAGCCGTCGTAGTTGGCGACCCAATCGACGGTTCCGTCGGAGAGCTCACTCAGCAGCACCTCGGCGTAGCGGGTGAGCTTCGCCTCGGTATAGCGCATGGCGGCGAAGGACTTCGGATCGTCCTGGGACCCCCAGTTGCCCTGGCCGTCGATGAGCGGGTAGCGGTAGGCGAAGGGCTGGGCCATGAGCACCATCGCCTCGTAACAGGCCGTGTCCCCGTGCGGGTGGAACTTGCCGAGCACGTCGCCGACGGTGAGCGCCGCCTTCTTGTGCTTGGCGAGCGCCGACAGGCCGAGCTCGCTCATGGCGTAGACGATGCGCCGCTGCACGGGCTTCAAGCCGTCGCCGAGCGCGGGCAGCGCGCGGTCGAGAATCACGTACATCGAGTAATCGAGGTAGGCCTTCTCGGTGAAGGTCGAGAGCGGCTGGCGCTCGATGCCTTCGAAGTTCAGCTCCTGGTTCTCGGGGGGACCGCTCATAGCTGCACTTCCGCGAGATTGCCCTTCTCCTCGAGCCACTCACGGCGGTCGGCCGCGCGCTTCTTGGCGAGCAGCATGTCCATGAGCTGATCGGTCTTGTCCTTGCCCTCGATGGTGAGCTGCACCAGCCGGCGCGTGCGCGGGTCGATGGTGGTCTCGCGCAGCTGCGCCGGATTCATCTCGCCCAGGCCCTTGAAGCGCGTGACCGATGCCTTGGTGCGCGGGCTCTCCTTCTCTATCTTCTTCAGGAGCTGATCGCGCTCGGCGTCATCGAGTGCGTACAGCACCTGGCGGCCGGCATCGATGCGGTAGAGCGGCGGCATCGCCACGTACACGTGGCCCTGCGTGACCAGCGGGCGGAAGTGCCGCAGGAACAGCGCGCACAGCAGCGTCGCGATGTGCTGCCCGTCGGAGTCGGCGTCGGCGAGGATGCACACCTTGTGGTAGCGCAGCTGCGTCAGGTCGGTCGAGCCGGGATCGACCCCGAGCGCGACCGAGATGTTGTGTACCTCCTCGCTCCCGGCGAGCTGCGCGGCGTCCACTTCCCAGGTGTTGAGGATCTTGCCCCGCAGCGGCAGGATCGCCTGGAAGTCCTTATCGCGCGCCTGCTTGGCCGAGCCGCCGGCCGAATCGCCCTCCACCAGGAACAGCTCCGAGCGCTTCGGCTCCTGGCTCACGCAGTCGGCGAGCTTGCCCGGCAGCGCGGGTCCGCCGGCGATGCGCTTGCGCACCACCTTCTGGGCGGCCCGGGCGCGCTCCTGCGCGTTGGCGATCGCGAACTGCGCGATGCGCTCGCCGGCGTCCGGGTGACGGTTGAGCCAGAGCGCGAGTGAGTCGCGCGCGAACGCCTCGACCAGCGGCGCGGCATCGCGGCTCCCCAGGCGCTCCTTCATCTGGCCTGCGAACTGCGGCTCGCGGATCTTGATGGAGAGGACGTAGCTCGCCTTGTCCCAGACGTCCTCGGGCGTGAGCTTGATGCCGCGGGGAACCAGGTTCCTGAATTCGCAGAACTCGCGCACCGCCTGGGCGACCCCGGCGCGCAGGCCGTTGACGTGCGTGCCGCCTTCGGGAGTCGGGATCAGGTTGACGTAGCTCTCGCCGATCGAGACTTCCGCGTCCGGCGCCCAGCACAGCGCATAGTCGACCGCATCGTTGTCGTCGGCACGCGTGCCGGTGATGGGTTCGGCCGGAATGCGCTCGTGCTTCTCGAGCTCCTCGACCAGGTACGCGCCGAGGTCGCCGGTGTAGAACCACTCGTCCTTCTCGCCCGAGGCCTCGCTCCTGAAGGTGACCTTGAGGCCCGGACACAGCACTGCCTTCGCCTTCAGGGTGTGCTTGAGCTGCGGGACCGAGAACTTGTCGGAGTCGAAGAACTTCGGGTCCGGCCAGAAGCGGATGGTGGTGCCGGTATTGCGCTGGCCGACGGTGTCGATCTCCTCGAGCCTGGAGGCGATCTTGCCGTCCTTGAAGCTGATGTTGTATTCCTTGCCGCCGCGCTTGATCCAGCACTCGAGGTGCTTCGACAACGCGTTCACCACCGACACCCCGACCCCGTGCAGGCCGCCGGAGAACTTGTAGGTCTTGTCGGAGAACTTCCCGCCGGCGTGCAGGCGCGTGAGGATGAGCTCCGCGCCCGACACCTTTTCCTTCGGATGGATGTCGACCGGCATGCCGCGCCCGTCGTCGGCCACCTCGAGCGAGTTGTCCTTGTGGAGGACGACGTCGATCTGCTTGCAGTACCCGGCGATCGCCTCATCGACGCTGTTGTCGATGACCTCGTGCGCGAGGTGGTTGGGGCGCTGGGTGTGGGTGTACATGCCCGGCCGGCGCCGGACAGGCTCGAGGCCGGAGAGGACCTCGATATCGGAAGCGGTGTAGGACTGACTCATCCGGCGGTGTGCATCATCCGTTCAGGCCCCCGGCGCGCTGCGAACGGGCGCCGCGCCCGGCAGACTCTCGCGCGGCGCGCATCTTATCAAAAGCCGGCAGTGCGTTCGGCCCTGTCGCCGCGCGCCGTCACTCGAGATCGGCGAGCAGCGCGCTGCGCACCTCCGGCGGCACCGGCTCGAGCGCGTAGCGGTAATGCTCGTGGTCGATGCCGAGCGAGAGCGCAGCGCCCGCACGCAGCGCTGCCGTCATGGCCGGCGCGAGCTCGAAGCGCAGGAAATGCACCGCGGAGGTCTTATCCTCGTCCTCGCGCGGCAGATCCTCGTCCGCGATGGCGAACACCCGCGCGCAGGCAGCGACCTCGACCCAGGAGCGCCGCTCGATCCCCTTGAGCAGCGCGAGCTGGCGGCGTCTTTCCTCGGGTTGCGCGAACTCGATGAGCAGCGTCACCTTCCAATTGTGCCCGTCGGGAATGAGCGGGTTGTAGGCGTCGAGCTCTGCCTGAATGCCCTCGGGCTCGAAGATCCGCTCGACACGCAGCATCTCCTGGATCTGGTACTGCACCGTGAGGCGATCCTCGAAGGACCAGGTGGTGTGGGGTCCGACCTGAAGCTGCCGCGCGCGCTTGTGCGCGCGCACGCGCTCGCGGAAGGCGGCGCGCTCGCGCGCATAGCTCTCGAGCGTCAGAAGATCGGACGCGGCGAGCTTCACAGGCCGTACGCCAGCTTGAGAAGGGTCAGCGGGTGCTCAGGGTCGCGCGCCTCCTCGAGCCCGCTCTCGATCTGATGTCCGGCCATCGGACAGTCGCTCGAGTAGTGATCGGCGGCGGCGCGCTCGACGCGCTCCATCACCGGCCGCCCGATCCTCATCGAGGCGGCGCGGAAGCGCCGCTTCACCCCGTAGGTGCCGTCGTGCCCGGAGCAGCGCTCGATGGGCTCGACGGTGGTGCCGGGAACGAGCTCGAGCGCCTCCCGGGTCTTCAACCCCAGGTTCTGAACGCGCAGGTGACAGGGCACGTGGTAACTCACCTTGCCGAGCGCGCGGGTGAAGTCGGTGCGCAGCAGCCCATTCCGGTGGCGCAGCATCAGGTACTCGAACGGATCGAACATGTGCGCGGCGACGGCGCGCACGTCGGCGTCCTCGGGGTACATGAGCGGCAGCTCCTGTTTGAACATGAGGACGCAGGAGGGGATCGGGGCCACGAGGTCGAAGCCCGCCGCGACGGCCTGCGCCAGCACCGGGATGTTGTGCTCCTTGAGCCGCGCGACGCCTGCGAGATCCCCGAGCTCGAGGCGCGGCATGCCGCAGCAGCGCTCGCGCGGCAGCAGCTTCACCTCGATGCCGTTGTGAGCGAAGACGGCGACCAGATCCTCATCGAGCGAAGGCGCGTTGCGGTTGCCGTAGCAGGTCGTGAAGAGAGCCACCCGGCCGGTGGTGTCGGCCGTGGGCCGTGCCTCGGGACGGGACGGTCCGGGCTCCTCGGTCGTGCCGAGGGCCGCGAGGCGCGTGCGCGCGGCGCGGGCGTAATACTTCGGTATCGGCGCGCCGCGGTCGACGCCGAGGGTCTTCTCGAGGAGCGCCCGACCGACCGCGGAGGCGTTGACGGCGTTCACCAGCTCCGCCACCACCGGGATGCCGGCGATCGCTCCGACGGCGTCGGTGGCGGCCAGCACGCGCTCGCCCGCCGTGAGGCCACCCTCCCGGACGCGCTGCGCCTTGGCCCGGAGCATCAGGTGCGGGAAGTCCACGTTCCAGGGGTGCGGCGGCACGTACGGGCACTTGGTCATGAAGCACATGTCGCAGAGATAACAGTGGTCCACGACCTCCCAGTAGACCTGCCGGTCGACGCCCGCGACCTCGCCCATCGGCGTCGCGTCCACCGCATCGAACAGCGTCGGGAAGGCGTTGCACAGGGCGAAGCAGCGCCGGCATCCGTGGCAGATGTCGAACACGCGCTCGAGCTCCTTCTCGAGCTCGGCGCGGTCGTAGAACTGCGGATCGCGCCACGCGAGCGGATGGCGCGTCGGGGCCTCGAGGCTCCCTTCGCGCCCACGCGCCGGGGCGCCCGGCGGGGTGGGCGCGCCGCTCATGCCGGGCTCTTAGATGGCCTCGAGCGCCTTGGTGAAGCGATTGGCGTGGGAGCGCTCGGCCTTGGCGAGCGTCTCGAACCAGTCGGCGATCTCCCCGAAGCCCTCCTCGCGCGCGGTCTTCGCCATGCCCGGGTACATATCGGTGTACTCGTGCGTCTCGCCGGCGATGGCCGCCTTGAGGTTGAGCTTGGTGGCGCCGATCGGCAGCCCCGTCGCGGGATCGCCCACCGCCTCGAGGTACTCGAGGTGGCCGTGCGCATGCCCGGTCTCGCCCTCCGCGGTCGAGCGGAACACGGCGGAGACGTCGTTGAAGCCCTCGACGTCCGCCTTCTGGGCGAAGTACAGATAGCGGCGATTGGCCTGCGACTCGCCCGCGAAGGCGTCCTTCAGGTTCTTCTCGGTCTTGCTGCCTTTGAGATTCATAACCATCCTCACTTAGACTCGGTCTAACGAAGGCCTGCGACTCTATCGCCGCATGGCGAGAGACGTCAAGAACGCGCGTTGACCCTCGGGCGCGGCGCTGTGTAACGTTGCGCGCCCTCGAAGACCCCAAAGGAGCCGCCTTGGCCCGCGATGACAAAGCCCCGGACTTCGAGCAGGCGCTCGCAGAGCTCGAGGGCCTGGTCGAGCGCCTCGAGCACGGCGACCTGCCGCTCGATGAGGCCCTGAAGGCCTTCGAGCGCGGGGTGGCCCTGACACGCCAGTGCCAGACTTCGCTCCAGGCGGCCCAGCAGAAAGTCGAGATACTCCTCAAGCGCAGCGGCAAGACCCAGGTCGAGCCGTTCGAGGAGTCCGAGGACGAGAACGGCGGCGGGCCGGAGCCGTGAACGACGCGCCGGGCGCCGTGCCTGGCTTCGCGGCGCGCGTCGCCGCCGCCCAGGCGCGCATCGAGCGCGTGCTCGATGAGATCCTGAGGCTCCCCGATCCGGGCACCGAGCGCTTGCGCGATGCGATGCGCTATAGCGCGCTCGGCGCCGGCAAGCGCCTGCGCCCGACGCTCGTGTACCTGACGGGTGAGTCCTTCGGGGCCCCACTCGAGCGGCTCGATGCGCCCGCCGCGGCGGTCGAGCTGATTCACGTCTACAGCCTCGTGCACGATGACCTGCCCGCCATGGACGACGACGATCTGCGCCGGGGACGCCCGACCTGCCATCGCGCCTTCGACGAAGGCACCGCGGTTCTGGTGGGCGATGCGCTGCAGGCGCTCGCCTTCTCGGTGCTCGCGCACGAGCCGATGGCGGGCACCTCGGCCGAGACCCGGCTCGAGATGATCCGGGTGCTCTCGCGCGCCATCGGCACCGGCGGTATGGCCGGGGGTCAGGCGGTCGACCTCGAAGCGGTGGGCAGCGTCCTCGCGGTGGGCGAGATCGAGAACATGCATCGCCGCAAGACCGGCGAGCTCATCCAGGCGAGCGTGCTGCTCGGAGCGCTCGCTGCCGGTGTCGAGGACGAGCGCGAGCTCGGCGCGCTCAGGCGTTTCGGCGCGGAGATCGGGCTGGCCTTCCAGATCCAGGACGACATCCTCGACGTCGAGGGCGACCCGAAGCTGCTCGGCAAGTCGACCGGCGCCGACGCGGCGCTCTCGAAGCCGACCTACCCGAGCACTGCGGGACTTCCCGCCGCGCGCGCGCGCGCGCGCGAGCTGCGCGATGCGGCGATCGCCGCGCTCGCGCCCTTCGGGGCGCGCGCCGGCGCGCTCGCCGAGCTCGCCCATTTCGTCGTCAGCCGCGCCAGCTGAGAGCGGCAACCGCCTCACCGGGCGCCTCTTTCTGGCCGGCGCGCCCCGCCGTGTAAACTTGCGGCACGATGAGCGCCCCACCTGACTACCCGCTGCTCGCTGCCATCGAGAGCCCGGCCGACCTGCGCCGTCTCCCGACCGCCAAGCTCCCCGCGCTGGCCGCGGAGCTGCGCGCCTTCCTCATCCAGAGCGTCAGCACGCGCGGCGGGCACTTTGCCGCGGGTCTCGGCACCGTGGAGCTCACCATTGCGCTGCACTACGTCTACGACACCCCGAGGGACCGCCTCGTGTGGGACGTGGGTCATCAGGCCTACCCGCACAAGGTTCTGACCGGCCGCCGCGATCGGCTGCACACCATCAAGCAGGACGGCGGGCTCGCGCCGTTCCCCTCGCGGGCCGAGAGCGAGTACGACACTTTCGGGGTTGGGCACTCGAGCACCTCGATCTCGGCCGCGCTCGGCATGGCCGTGGCCGCGGCGCGCGCCGGTGACGATCGCCGCGTGGTGGCGGTGATCGGCGATGGCGCCCTGACCGCCGGCATGGCCTTCGAGGCCTTGAATCACGCCGGCTCGCTCCCGGCGGATCTGCTCGTGATCCTCAACGACAACGACATGTCGATCTCGGAGAACGTCGGGGCGCTCTCCAACCATTTCGCGCGCGCGCTCTCCGGGCGCGTGTACGCGCATCTGCGCGAGGGCGGCAAGAAGGTGCTGCGGCAGATGCCGACGGTGTGGGAGCTGGCGCGCCGCTCGGAGGAGCACCTCAAGGGCATGGTGCTGCCCGGAACGCTGTTCGAGGAGATGGGTTTCAACTACATCGGTCCGATGGACGGGCACGACGTCAAGGCCCTGGTCTCGACGCTGCGCAACGTGCGCAAGCTCCGCGGACCTCAGTTCCTGCACGTCGTCACCCGCAAGGGCAAGGGCTACGCGCCGGCCGAGGCCGACCCCATCAAGTGGCACGGTCCGGGGCCCTTCGATCCGGTGAGCGGCACGATCTTCAAGGAGAAGGCGCTCGGCCCGAGCTACAGCCAGGTGTTCGGCCAGTGGCTGTGCGACATGGCCGAGCGCGACCCGCGCATCATCGGCATCACGCCCGCGATGCGCGAGGGCTCGGGACTCGTCGAGTTCTCCAAGCGCTTTCCCGACCGTTACTTCGACGTGGCGATCGCCGAGCAGCACGCCGTGACTTTCGCCGCGGGACTGGCCGCCGAGGGCCTCAAGCCCGTGGTGGCGATCTACTCGACCTTCCTGCAGCGCGCCTACGATCAGCTGATCCACGACGTGGCGCTGCAGAATCTGCCGGTGGTATTTGCGGTGGATCGCGCCGGACTCGTAGGCAGCGACGGCGCGACGCATCAGGGAAGCTACGACCTGTCGTACCTGCGCTGCATCCCCAACACGGTAGTGATGGCGCCGGCGGACGAGAACGAGTGCCGCCAGATGCTCTACACGGCGACCACGCTCGCGAGCCCCGCGATCGTGCGCTACCCGCGCGGCACGGGGCCTGGTGTGCCGGTCGCGGCCGAGATGACCGCCTTGCCGCTCGGCAAGGCGCAGCTGCGCCGCGAGGGCAAGAGCGGGCTGGCGATCTTAGGCGTAGGAGCACTGGTGACGCCGGCGCAGCAGATCGCCGAGGCACTCGATGCCACCTGCGTCAACATGCGCTTTGTCAAGCCGCTCGATGAGGACCTGATCGTGGCGCTCGCCCGGCGCCACCGCGCTCTCGTCACCATCGAGGAGAACGTCACGCACGGCGGGGCCGGCTCCGCCGTCGGTGAGCTGCTCGCTTCCGAGGGACTGCTGGTGCCGCTGCTCGAGCTCGGCATCCCCGATCGCTTCATCGAGCACGGCTCGCGCGAGGGATGCCTCGCCGCCGCCGGCCTCGACGCTGCCTCACTGCGCGCCAGCATCGAGCGCTGGTGGGCGCTGCACGGGCAGGAGCGCCTGCGCTCGGCCGGGGGGACCTGACCTCCCTCCTCCGGGCGGATGCCGCGCCCTGCGGCATTACTGTAGGCTCTCCCGTATGACACCATCCCCCGCCACGGCCAGGATTGCCCGCGCCCCCCTCGAGGGGGTCGAGGATGTGCAGGGGCGCGCCGATACGCGCCGTCTGCCGATCAACCGCGTCGGCATCAAGGACATCAGCCACCCGGTGCGGGTCCGGGACCGCTCGACGGGCGAGCAGCACACCATCGCCACCTTCAACATGTACGTGAACCTGCCGCACAACTTCAAGGGCACGCACATGTCGCGCTTCGTCGAGGCGCTGCACGCCGAGCGCGAGATCTCGGTGGAGTCCTTCCGCGCGATGCTCGGCGGCATGACCGGGCGCCTCGAGGCCGAGACCGGCCATATCGAGATGAGCTTCCCGTTCTTCGTGATGAAGCGCGCGCCGGTGTCCGGAGTCGAGAGCCTGATGGACTACCGCGCGAGCCTCATCGGCGAGCAGCACCGTGACCGCAGCGAGCTGTGGCTCAAAGTGACGGTTCCGGTCACGAGCCTGTGCCCCTGCTCGAAGCGCATCGCCGACTACGGCGCCCACAACCAGCGCTCGCACGTCACCATCACCGCGAAGCTGCGCAGCCACATGTGGATCGAGGAGCTCATCGAGATCGCCGAGAGCGAGGCTTCGTGCGAGCTGTACGGGATCCTGAAGCGCCCGGACGAGAAGTACGTGACCGAGCGCGCCTACGACAATCCGAAGTTCGTCGAGGACCTGGTGCGCGACGTCGCGGCCCGCTTGAATCGCGAGGAGCGCGTCGCCGCCTACGTGGTCGAGGCGGAGAACTTCGAGTCGATCCATAACCACTCGGCCTACGCCCTCATCGAGCACGACAAGGACGCCTGAGCGGCGGGTCTGCCGCGCCGCATGACGATTTCTTAATGCCGCCGTCATCGCGGCGACAGAGCCTCGCAGCTAATTTCCCCCGCACCGGCCGGCGACGGCTCGAGGAGCTGCGTGCATGAACTTCCCCGTGGTCCTTTGCGCCCTGGCGCTCCTCGGCGGCGCTGCGGCGTTGGCCGCCGAGCCGCCGGCCGCCCCGTCCGCCACGCCCGTGAAGCACCCGACGCTCAAGTCATGCAACCGGGAGGCGAGTGCCAGGCAGCTCGCGGAGAAGCAGCGCGAGCAGTACGTCAAGGACTGTCTGGCCGGAAAGGCCCAGGGCGCGCCGCAGCCGCCCGCCCCGCGCTAGCGAGCCCAGACCGGCCGTGCCGCGCCGCCGGCGCGGCGCGCCCATCTAACAGGGTAGTTCGACGACTACCTTGAGTCCCGGCTCGTTGCTCTCGAGCTCGAGCCGCCCGCGGTGCAGCCGCGCGATGGCCGCGACCAGGCTCAGGCCGAGGCCGCTCCCGCCCTGCTTGCCCGGCCCGAAGCGGGCGAAGGGCTGCGTCGCCCGGGCGCGGTCCTCGGCCGCGATGCCCGGCCCGTCGTCGCTCACGATGAGCTGCACCGAGCCCGCGCGCCGGCGCACCGCGACATCGATGCGGCCGCCGGCAGGTACGTACTTAAGCCCGTTCTCGATCAGGTTGGTGAGCAGCTGTGCGAGCAGCTGGCGGTTGCCTTGCACGCGCGCCTGCGCCTCGCTCTCGCAGGCGAGCTGCACGCCCTGTGCGCCGGCCACCGGCTCGTACAGCTCGACCAGCTCGGCTGCCAGCTCGCCCACGTCCACCGCGGCCGGTGCCGCCAGCGGCGCGCCGGATTCGGCCAGCGCGATCTGCAGCAGCGTCGCCAGCGTGCGCTGCAGCTGGTCGACCTCGCGCAGCGCCGACTCGATCGACTCGTGCACCGCGGGCTCGAGCGGCGGCGCGCGCAGCAGCAGCGCGTCCATGCGGGTGCGCAGGCGGTGCAGCGGCGCGCGCAGGTCGTGTGCCGTGCTGTCGAAGGTGGCGCGCAGCGTCCCCGCCTGATCCTCGAGCCGGTCGAGCACGCGATTGACGCTCGCGGCGAGCGAGTCGAACTCGTCGTCGGCGCCGGCCACCGGCAGCCGCGAGCCGAGGTCCCCGGCGATGATGCGCTGACAGGTGCGCGTCACCTCGTCGACGCGGCGCGCCAGGCGGTAACTGAACCAGTAGCCCGCGAGCGCCGCGACCAGCGCCGAGAGCCCGATGCCCCAGAGCGTCGCCAGGCGGAATTTCTCGGCGAAGCGCCGCCCCTGGGAGATGTCGGTGCCGACCAGCAGCAGATCGCCGCCGGGGAGCGAGCGCACCGCGGCCCGCACCGGGTGTACGGCCCGCCGCCCGGGCTCGATGGTCGTGATGTCGAACTGCGGCCATGGCTCCCCCGGCATCCCGTCGAACGGCCAGCTGGTCAGGTTGCCCGCGATCCGCTCGAAATTGGCATCCGCGATCATGTACACGCCGCCGATGCGGCCCCAGCTCTCGATGCGCAGGTTGATCTCGTCGGTGACCCCGGCAACCCCGGCGCGCGCGTACTTCTCCTCGAGGCTCTTCAGCTCCGTGTCGATGATCAGGTCGAGCTCGTCGTCGATCAGGCGCTCTGTGAGCAGGTAGGCGCTGACGAGGGTAGCGGCGACCGCGAGCGTGATCAGCAGCGTGTAGCCCGCCGACAACCGGAACGCGGTGGTGTTGAAGAGATCGAGCTTCACAGCTCTTCAGGGATCGCTGCGCAGCACGTAGCCGGAGCCGCGCACCGTGTGGATGAGCGGGTGATCCGAGCCGCGGTCGATCGCCTGGCGCAGCCGGCTGATGTGCACGTCGATCAGGTTGCTCTGCGGGTCGAAGTGCAGGTCCCACACCCCCTCGAGCAGCATGGTGCGCGTCACCACCTGCCCGGCGCGGCGCATCAGGAACTCGAGCAGTTTCAGCTCCCGCGCGGTGAGCTCGATCTCGCGGCCGGCACGCGTCACGCGGCGCGCCAGCAGATCGAGCTCGAGGTCCTCCACCTTGAGCCGCGTGACCTGCGGCGCGCTCGAGCGCCGGCGCAGCAGCGCCTCGATGCGCGCCAGCAGCTCCGCGAAGGCGAACGGCTTGGTGAGGTAGTCGTCGCCCCCGGCCTTCAGTCCCTTGACGCGGTCATCGACGCTGCCGAGCGCCGACAGCACCAGCACCGGCGTCGTCAGCCCCTTGCGGCGCATGAGCTCGATGATCGCGAGCCCGTCGATGTGCGGCAGCATGCGGTCGGTGACGACCAGGTCGAACTGCCCCTCGGTGGCGCGGAACAGTCCTTCGCGGCCGTCGGCGGCGTGATCGACCGTGTAACCGCTCTCGCGCAGTCCCTTCACCAGGAAACGCGCGGCCTCGGTGTCGTCTTCGATGAGGAGCACATGCACGGCGCCTTAATCTATTGGAAAAAATCGCCTGGCGGCGATTTTTTCGGACCTCGGCTCGGTTGCCGCGCCGCCCACGGCGCCGGCAGATCTCAGCGTGTGCCCGAGAGGGTCGGCGCCGTGATGGTGGGGGTGCTCGGGACGCGCTCGGCGCTCTGCAGCCGCCCGATGAGCGAGCGCAGGAACACGCGGTTGAAGCGCAGCTGGCAGGAGGCCGACACCTGCTCGAGCAGCGTCGAGCTCACCTTGAGCACGGTCACCTGCGAGGCGGCGCGGATCGTCGCGGTACGCTTGGCGCCCGGGACGTAGCTCGCCTCGCCGAAACAGTCGCCGGTGTCGAGCCCACCGACCTTCTGTCCGTGGCGCTCGACCGCACAGCCGCCCGTGACCAGGATGTAGAAGCGATCGTCCATCTCCCCTTCCTTGACGATCTCCTCGCCGTCGTTGTAGTCCTGCCAGCTGCTGGCGCGCAGCACTTCCCAGATCTCGGCGTGCGAGAACTCGTGGAAGAACTTCAGGCGCCGCAGCACGCCGAACTGCTCCTGCCGGTCGATGCGCGCGTTGGCCTCGCGCAGCCGCTGGTGCACGCGGGTGAGCTCGGCCGCGAAATCGAGTCCGCTCTTGTGCCGCTTGGTCGGATCCTTGAGCAGCGCGGTCGCCACCACGGCCTCGAGCTCCTCCGGGACGTCCTTGCGCAGCGTATGGATCGGCGGCGGCGTGGCATACACGATCTGATGGAGGAGCTTCTGCAGGTTACCGGCGCGGAAAGGGCGCTGCCCGGTGAGCAGCTCGTACATGACCGCGCCGAGCGAATACAGGTCCGAGGAGTTGGTGAGGTCGAGGCTCTGCACCTGCTCGGGCGACATGTAGGAGGGGCTGCCGGCGATGCCCTCGATGCGCGAGATGTCGGAGTCCTGCACCAGCGCGATGCCGAAGTCGATGATGCGCACGTCGCTGTCCTGCGTGAGCATCACGTTCGAGGGCTTGATGTCGCGGTGGATGACGCCGCGCGAGTGCGCGTAGTGCAGCGCCTTGGCGCACTTGAACATGATCTCCACCGTATCGTCGATGCGCAGCAGGTTGTCGGGGCGACAGTAGGCCGCAAGGGTGCGCGCGCCGTGCACGTGCTCGGTGACGATGTAGCAGTGGCCATTCTCCTCGCCGGCATCGTAGATCGGCAGGATGTGCGGGTGCTGCAGCATGCCCACCAGGTGCGCTTCCGACAGGAACATCTTGCGCGCGATGCGCGCCCGCTCCTCGTCGCCCCCGGTGTCCATGTTGTAGACCTTGATGGCGACGTCGCGTCCGTAATACGCATCGTGCGACAGATAGACGACGCCGGTGCTGCCGCGTCCGACTTCCTTGATGACCGCGTACTTGCCGATCTTGTCCGGCATACGCGCGCCCGGCTTGGCGGGCGGAATTGATTTTGAAGCCGGTACCGTCATGGCCTGTGGGCGACCGCCAGAAACGCGCGTCAGGATACGGCGACACCCGGCGGCGCGATGTGATGCACCCCTCACGCGCCCCGCGCGCCGTGCGGCACCCGCAGCACCCGCCGTGGAGGCGCGAGCGGCGCCCTCAGACGAAATGCTGGTATCCGGAATGCGAGAAGTCCATCACAGTACCGTCGCGCACGACCGCCGCTCCCGCCCCCGCGCGCAGCACGCCGATTTGACGGTAATTCCACTGCGCCCGCGGCAGCTCGCGCTCGAGCTCGGCGGCACGCGCCGGATCGACCGCGAACAGCAGCTCGTAGTCATCGCCCGCGGTGAGCGCCAGCGCGCGCGCCGCCTCGGGCCCGAGCGCCTGTGCGAGCTGCGGCGACACCGGTAGCGCCTCGAAGGAGATCTCGAGCCCTACTGCGCTTGCGGCGGCGAGCTTGCCCGCATCGCCGAGCAGTCCGTCGGAGACGTCGATGCAGGCGCTGGCGAAGGCGCCCAGCCGCTCGCCGAGCGCCACGCGCGGCGTCGGCAGGAGAAAGCGCTCGCGCAGGTAGGGAGCCGCTCCGGGCGGCGCCTCGAGGCGCCCCTGCTCGAGCGCGAGTCCCGCGCCGGCATCCCCGGGCGAGCCCGACACGAACAGCAGGTCGCCGGCGCGGCCGCCGGCGCGGGTGAGCACGCGGCCGTGCGGTACGTGGCCGAGCAGCTGCACGGTCACGGTGAGCGGCCCGCGCGTCGTGTCGCCGCCGACCAGCGCCACCTCGTGCGCGCGCGCGAGCGCGCCGAAGCCCGCGGCGAACTCCGTGAGCCAGTGCTCGTCGGCCTCGGGCAGCGTCAGCGCGAGCAGCGCCCACGCCGGGCGCGCGCCCATCGCGGCCAGATCGCTCAGATTCACCGCCAGCGCGCGGTGCCCGATCGCGGCCGCCGGTATGGAAGGCGGAAAATGCACGCCCGCCACCAGGGTATCGGTGGTTGCCACCAGCTGCATGCCCGGCGGGCACTCGAGCAGCGCCGCATCGTCCCCGACGCCGAGCGCAACGTCGCGGCGCTGCGCGCCGCAGCTGCGGAAGTAGCGCGTGATGAGCTCGGACTCCGACAGCGCCATGTACTACCTACCGCCGCAGGCGACTCTCGCCCGATGAATCAATGCTCGGCAGGCCTGAGGGAGCGGGCGGCACGGTCCAGCACCGCGTTGACGAACTTGTGGCCGTCGGTGGCGCCGAAGCGCCTGGCGAGCTGCACCGCCTCGTTGATCGCGGTGCGAAACGGCACTGCGGGCTCGAACTCGAGCTCGTAGAGCCCGATCAGCAGCGCGGCGTGCTCGATCGGATCGAGCAGGCGCGGCTCGCGATCGGTGCAGGCGGCGAGGCGCGCCTCGAGCTCGGCGTGCGCGCGCACCACGCCCTCGATGAGGGCGCGGAAGTAGTCGCGGTCGGCGCGCGCCATGTCCTCGGCGTCGGCGAACTCCTGCACCAGGTCCTGCCACGGACAGTCGTTGAGCTGCCAGCGATAGAGCGCCTGCAGCGCGAGCTTGCGCGCCACGCTGCGGGCGCCGCTGAACTGCTGCGGAGCGTCGCTCCTCATCGGGGCGCGGCTCACAGGCGCTTCAGGAGCGCGGCCATCTCGAGCGCGCTCTCCATCGCCTCGGCTCCCTTGTTGCCCGCGTGGTCGCCGGCCCGCTCGAGCGCCTGCTGGACGGTCTCGACCGTCAGCACGCCGAAGGCCACCGGCACGCCGGTGTCGAGGCCGGCCTGCTGGATGCCGCGCGCCGCCTCGCCGGCGACGTAGTCGAAGTGCGGCGTATCGCCGCGGATCACGCAGCCGAGCGCGACTACGGCATCGTAGCGGCCCGACGCGCCGAGCTTCTTGGCGGCGAGCGGCAGCTCGAAGGCGCCGGGGACGCGGAAGGTGGCGAGGTCGGCGGGAGCCCCGCCGCGCGCCAGCCACGCTGCGGTCGCACCCTTCAGCAGCCTCGCGACGATGTCATCGTTGAAACGCGACGCGACGATCGCCACGCGGCAGCCGCGCGCGCTGACCCCGGCGCCGGGGGCCGCCGTTCCGCTCACCCCTCTTCCCCGACGTAGCCCTCGATCTCCAGATCGAACGCCGAGATGCCGTGCATCTGCTTCGGCGCCGACAGCACCCGCATGCGCTTGACGCCGAGGTCCTTGAGGATCTGCGCGCCGACACCGAAGGTGCGCAGCACCGCGCCTTCGCCGCCGCCGACGCCGTCGGCCGGCGGCGCCTGCGGCGGCGTGGCGGCAATCGAGCGCAGCGCCGTGGCGAGCTCGGCGGGCGGCTCCGGCTGGCGCAGCAGCACCACGACGCCGTTGCCGGCCTCGGCGATGCGCGCCAGCGCGGCATGCAGCGTCCAGGCGCGCGCGGCGCTGCGCACGCCGATCAGGTCGCGCAGCGTGTCCGGCAGATGGACCCGTACCAGCGGCGTCTCCGGGCCGTCGAGGCGGCCGCGCGCGAGCGCCAGGTGCACCTCGAGGCTCACCCGGTCCTGGTAGGCGTACAGGCGGAACTCGCCGAGCGCCGTCTGCACCGTCTGCTCGCCGATGCGCTCGACGGAGCGCTCGGTGCGCAGCCGATGGCGGATCAGGTCCGCGATGGTGCCGACCTTGAGCCCGTGGTGCCTCGCGAACTCCTCGAGCTGCGGCCGCCGCGCCATGCTGCCGTCCTCGTTCATGACCTCGCACAGGACTGCGACGGGCGTCACGCCCGCGAGCCGGCACAGGTCGACCGCGGCCTCGGTGTGCCCGGCGCGCACCAGTACGCCGCCGGCGCGCGGACGCAGCGGGAAGATGTGGCCCGGGCGGGCGAAGTCGGCGGCGGCGGAGCGGCCGTCGGCGAGCGCGCGTATCGTGGCGGCGCGGTCCGCCGCGGACACTCCGGTGGTGGTGCCGGTGCGCACGTCCACCGACACCGTGAACGCGGTGCGCTGCGACTCACTGTTGGCCGGCACCATCTGCGGCAGCTCGAGCGCCGCCAGGCGCGACTCCTCCATGGGAACGCAGATGATGCCGCTCGTGTGGCGGATCATGAAGGCCACGGCCTCGGGCGTGGCGTGCTCGGCCGCCATGATGAGATCGCCCTCGTTCTCGCGGTCCTCGTCGTCCATGACGACGACCATGCGTCCGGCGCGCAGCTCCGCCACCAGCTCCTCGATCGCGTTGAGCGGGCTCGCGGCCGCCGCAGCGGGCGGCTTTCCGGGCAGTGAGACGACCTTGGACATGGCCGCTCAGTATACCCGCAAGCCCTGGTATGCCGCGGCAGCCGGCGCCGGCAGGAGCGGCAACACCGCCTGCTCGAGCGAGCGCTCGGTCACCGCGTTCGCGGCGACCAGCCGTGCCCGCAGCACGCCGCGGGTGTCGATGATCCAGGTCATCGGCACCGCCAGCGGCGCACCGAAACCATTGCTGCGGGCGCTCGCCGCGAGCACCGCGGGGTAGGCGAACTTCTTCATGATGTCGGCGACCGCCTGAGTGTCGTCGCGCTGGTCGACGCTGACACCGACGAGCGCGAGACCCTGCGCCCGATGCGCCAGGTAGAAGCGATTGAGCAGCGGCATCTCCGCGCGGCACGGCCCGCACCAGCTCGCCCAGAAGTTGACGATCACGACCTTGCCGCGCTCGGAGGCGAGGTCGAAGATGCGGCCGTCGAGTTGTGGCGCGATGAGCGGCGGCGCAGCTCTGCCGATTTCCGGCGCGTCGGCGCTCGCGAGACCGAAGGACGCGAGAGCGAGCAGCGCCAGGGCGGCGGCGGGGCGCAGCATGGGCTCCTCAGGAGTCCCGCGGCGCCAGCAGCCGCTCGACGTAGCGGGCGAGCTGGTCGACCTCGAGATTGACCGCAGCCCCGGCGGTCAGCGCTCCGAGCGTCGTGACGGCCTGCGTATGCGGAATGATGTTGACGCCGAAGCTCGCGCCGGCGACCTCGTTCACCGTGAGGCTGACGCCGTCGACCGTTACCGAGCCCTTGCGCGCCAGGTAGCGCGCGAGCTCCGACGGCACCGCGATCGTGAGCCGCCGCGAGCGCGCGTCGGACTCGACGCTGGTGACCCGCGCGATCCCGTCGACGTGTCCCGACACCAGGTGACCACCGAGCGCGTCCCCGGCGCGCAGCGCGGGCTCGAGGTTCACCCGCGCCCCGGCCGCGAGCGACCCGAGCGTGGTGAGCGCGAGCGTCTCGCGTGACAGATCGGCCGCGAAGGTACTGCCCGCGCGGGCGCTCACGGTGAGGCAGCAACCCTGCACGCAGATACTGTCGCCGGGACCCACGCGCGCCTCATCGAGCTCTTCGAAGGCGATGACGAGACGCAGGTCCCCGCCGCGCTCCTCCCGCTCGACGATCGTGCCCAGGTCCTGAACGATTCCCGTGAACAAGGCCGCCCCCGTCAGGCCGCAGCCCGCGGCGTGAGTCGCAGCCGCAGATCATCGCCGATCCGTGCGACCTCGGCGATGAGGAACGCGGGCGCCGCCTCGATCGCGGCGAGCTCCGGAAGCGCGAGCAGCGGCCGGGCCGCCGGCCCGAGGAGCTTCGGCGCCACGTACAGCAGCAGCTCGTCGGCGAGCGCCTGCCGGATGAGCTCGCCCGCGAGCGTCGGACCGGCCTCGACCTGCAGCTCGTTCATCTCGAGCTCGCCGAGCCGCTCGAGCACCGCGGGCAGCGGCAGCTGCGTTGCCGCCTCGGGCAGCGTCTCGATGCGCGCGCCACGCGCGGCGAGCGCGGCACAGCGCGGCTCCCAGTCCGGATCGCTGGCCGCGAGGCCGGTGATGATCAACACCTCGCCGGGTACGGTGAAGAGGCGCGCCGCGGGCGGCGTGCGCAGCGCGCCGTCGAGTACCACGCGCAGCGGCTGGCGCCGCTCGCCGCCCGCCTCAGCGGGCAGCCGCACGTCGAGCCGCGGATCGTCGGCGAGCACCGTGCCGACTCCGGTCAGCACCGCGGAGCTGCGCGCACGCCAGCGCTGCACGTCCTCACGGGCCGCCGCGCCGCTGATCCAGCGGCTTGCGCCGTTGGCGAGCGCCGTGCGTCCGTCGAGACTCATCGCGAGCTTCACGCGCACCCACGGGCGTCCCGTGCGCATGCGCTTCACGAATCCCTGGTTGAGCTCGGCGGCCTCCGCCGCGAGCAGTCCCCCCTCGACCGTGAGCCCCGCGGCAGCGAGGCGCTCGGCGCCGCGGCCGTCGACCTGCGGGTTGGGGTCGGCCATCGCGTACACCACGCGCGCGACGCGCGCGGCAATCAGCGCCTCGACACACGGCGGCGTGCGTCCGTGGTGGCTGCAGGGCTCGAGCGTCACGTAGGCGGTAGCGCCCGCCGCCTGTGTCCCGCAGGCAGCGAGCGCCAGCACCTCCGCGTGCGGCTCGCCGGCGCGGGCGTGCCAGCCCTCCCCGACCACGCGCCCGGAGCGCGCGATGACGCAGCCGACGCGCGGATTGGGGTGAGTGGTGTCGAGTCCGCGGGCGGCGAGCTCGAGCGCTCGCTGCATCGCCACGCGGTCGAAGTCGGAGAACATCGGCGCCGCCGATCAGCGCTTGCCGCCCGCGCCCGGCTCGCCGTCCTCGTTGGCCGGCTCCGCCGGCAGGAGCGGCAGCTGGTCGCGGCTCGCGGCGCGTGCGGCGCGGCGCCGGTGAGCGCCCGCTGGCGGCCGCCCCGCCGGGGTGGCAGCGCGCGCACTGCGCAGCCGCTCGATCTCGTCGTGGAAGGCCTGCACGTCCTCGAACTGGCGATAGACCGAGGCAAAGCGCACGAACGCGACCTCATCGAGATGGCGCAGCTCCTCCATCACGAGCTCGCCGATGGCGCGCGAGCTCACCTCGCGGTCGCCGAGGCTGCGGACCTGATGGACGATGCGGCTCACCGCCTCATCGAGCTGCTCGCGCGGCACCGGGCGCTTCTCCAGCGCCTTCTCCATGCCGGCACGCAGCTTCCCCTCATCGAACGCCTCGCGCGCCCGATCGCCCTTCACCACCACCGGCATGAGGAGCTCGGCGGTCTCGAAGGTCGTGAAGCGCTCGCCGCACTTCAGGCACTCGCGCCGGCGGCGGATCTGGCGGCCCTCGCCGGCGAGCCGCGAGTCGTTCACCTTGGTCTCGACGTGGCCGCAGAAAGGGCAATGCATGCGGCGTGAGGCAGGCTCTCAGGACCCGTACACCGGGAAGCGCCGGCACAGCTCGAGCGCCTCCGCGCGTGCACGCTCGACCACGCCCGCCTCGCCCTCGGCGTCCAGGACCCGGGTGATGAGGTCGGCCACCTGCTCGACCTCGCGCTCCTTGAAGCCGCGCGTGGTGGAGGCGGGCGTGCCGATGCGCAGCCCGCTCGTGACCATCGGTGGCCGCGGGTCGTTCGGCACGGCGTTCTTGTTGACCGTGATGTTGGCGCTACCTAAGGCCGCGTCGGCCTCCTTGCCGGTGATGTTGCGGTCGGCGAGGCTCATGAGGAAGAGGTGATTGTCGGTTCCGCCGGAGACGATCTGGTAGCCGTTCCTGGCGAGCCGGGCGGCCATCGCGCGCGCGTTGGCGAGCACCTGGCGCTGGTAGTCGCGGAACTCGGGCTGCAGCGCCTCCTTGAGCGCCACCGCCTTGGCGGCGATCACGTGCATGAGCGGTCCGCCCTGGGTTCCCGGGAACACCATCGAGTTGAGCTTCTTCGCGATCTCCTCGTTGGCGCGCGCGAGGATCAGGCCGCCGCGCGGGCCGCGCAGTGTCTTGTGGGTCGTCGTCGTCACGACATCGGCATGCGGCAGCGGGTTCGGATAGACGCCGGCCGCCACCAGCCCCGCGACGTGCGCCATGTCCACCACGAAGTACGCGCCGACCGAGCGCGCGATCGCGGCGAACCGCGCCCAGTCGACGATGCGCGAGTAGGCTGAGAAGCCGGCGACGATCATCTTCGGCCGGTGCTCCTCGGCGAGGCGCTGCACCTGGGCGTAGTCGATCTCGCCGTTCTCGGGGCGAATGCCGTACTGCACGGCGCGGAAGAACTTGCCGGAGAAGTTGACCTTGGCGCCGTGCGTGAGATGTCCGCCGTGATCGAGACTCATGCCGAGGATCGGATCGCCGGGTTGCACCAGGGCGAGGTAAGCCGCGGCGTTCGCCTGCGAGCCCGAGTGGGGCTGCACGTTGGCGTAAGCCGCGCCGAACAGCTCCTTCGCCCGGTCGATCGCCAGCTGCTCGGCGATGTCCACGAACTCGCAGCCGCCGTAATAGCGCTTGCCGGGATAGCCTTCGGCGTACTTGTTGGTGAGCACCGAGCCCTGCGCCGCCAGCACCCGGGGGCTCGCGTAGTTCTCGGAAGCGATGAGCTCGACGTGCTCCTCCTGGCGGCGGCGCTCCCCTTCGAGGGCGCGGGCGAGCTCGGGGTCGAAGTCGGCGATGGTCTCGTTCGAGCGGAACATGCGGGCTGAGCCTCGAGTCTTGCGGGGCGGAGCGCGAGCCGTGAATTCTACCGGAAGCCTGCGGCAGTCGCCCTTGTCCGGGGCGCGCGCCCCGGCTGAAGCCTCGCGACAGCCTCGGGCGCCCCTCGCTCCCTAGAGCAGGTTCTCGAGCACCGCGTTCCAGGCCTGGGCGAGGTTGCCGCGGTTGTAGCCACCGCCTCCGAGGGCGAGCACGCGGCCGTGGCCCAGGCGCTCGGCGAGCTCCTTCAGCGAGCGCGCGGCGAGCCCGTGCGAGCGGGCCGAGAGGCGCAGATGCGTGATCGGATCGCCCTCGAGACTGTCGGCGCCGCACTGCAGGAGGATGAATTCCGGCTCGAAGCGCTCGAGGTGCTTCACGACCCGCGGCCACACCTGCTCGAACAGCGCATCGTCCGCCCCGGGCGGCAGCGGCACGTTGAGCTTCATGCCGAGCGCCGCACCCCGACCGGTCTCGCCGCTCGCGCCGGTGCCCGGGTAGAGAAAGCGCCCATCCTCGTGCAGGTCCGCGAACACCACCGCGGCGTCGTCCTCGAAGGCGTAGAACACCCCGTCGCCGTGATGCGCGTCGATGTCGACGTAAGCGATGCGCTTGAGGCCCGCGCGCTTCAACAGCTCGATCGCCACCCCGCAGTCGTTGAAGACGCAGAACCCCGCGGCGCGCTCGCGCGCCGCGTGATGCAGTCCCGCGATGGGCACGAAGGCGCGGCGGCAGTCCCCGCGCATGATCGCCTCCATCGCGGCGAGCGTCGCCCCGACGACCCCGGCGGCCGCCTCGTACACGCCGCGGAAGGCGGGCGTATCGCCGGCGTCGAGCAGTCCGCTGCCGCTCGCGGAGCGCTCGCGCACGAACTCGAGATACGCGGGAGTGTGAAACGCGCGCAGCTCATCCGCGGACGCGGTACGCGGCTCGAGCACACGCACGCGGCGGTCGAGACCGCGGGCCTCGTACTCGCGCATGAAGGCAGCGAGCCGGTCGGGCCCGAAGGGATGCCCGTCGCCAAAGGAGTAGCGGGCCAGCCGCTCGCTCACCACGACCCCAACGCTATCGCTCATGTGCGCCCCGCCGCCCCCGCGCCTCTCATCTCTTTGAGACGGAGCCTAACACAGCGGAATGCGGCACTTCCCGTGCCGCGCGCCGCCGACCCCGTATAATCCTCGTCATCCCCTGCCGCCGGTCGCTCCATGGCCCAGTACATCTACACGATGAATCGTGTGTCGAAGGTAGTCCCGCCCAAGCGGGTGATCCTGCGCGACATCAGCCTGTCGTTTTTTCCCGGCGCCAAGATCGGCGTGCTGGGCCTGAATGGCGCCGGCAAGTCCTCGCTGCTGCGGATCATGGCCGGCATCGACCAGAGCTTCGACGGCGAGGCGCGCCCGCAGAGCGGCATCCGCATCGGCTTCCTCCCGCAGGAGCCGCAGCTCGACCCGAGCCTCGATGTGCGCACCACCGTGATGGAAGGCCTCGGCGAGACGTTCCGCCAGCTCGAGGAGTTCATGGCACTCGGCGAGCGTTTCGCCGCGGAGCTCTCCGAGGAGGAGATGAACAAGCTCCTCGAGAGGCAGGCGCAGCTGCAGGACGCGATCGAGGCGTGCGGCGGCTGGGAGCTCGAGCGCAAGCTCGAGATTGCCGCGGATGCGCTGCGTCTGCCGCCCTGGGAGGCGAGCATCGCCACGCTCTCGGGCGGCGAGAAGCGCCGCGTGGCGCTCTGCCGGCTGCTGCTCTCGGCCCCCGACATGCTGCTGCTCGATGAGCCGACCAACCATCTCGACGCCGAGTCGATTGCCTGGCTCGAGCGCTACCTGGAGGAATATCCGAGCACGGTGATCGCGGTGACCCACGACCGCTACTTCCTCGACAACGTCGCCGAGTGGATCCTCGAGCTCGACCGTGGTTATGGCATCCCCTGGCACGGCAACTATTCCTCCTGGCTCGAGCAGAAGGAGGCGCGCCTGGCGCTCGAGCAGCGCGAGCAGGAGGCGCTGCGCAAGGCGCTGGCGCACGAGCTCGAGTGGGTGCGGCAGAACCCCAAGGCGCGCCAGGCCAAGAGCAAGGCCCGCCTGCAACGCTACGAGGAGCTCGCCGCGCGCGAGTTCCAGCAACGCAACGAGACGAATGAGATCTACATCCCGCCGGGCGAGCGCCTCGGCGATCTCGTGATCGCGGTCGAAGGCCTGCGCAAGGGCTACGGCGAGCGCCTCCTCATCGACAACCTCAGCTTCAGCCTGCCGCGCGGCGGCATCGTCGGCATCATCGGCCCGAACGGCGCCGGCAAGACCACGCTGTTTCGCATGCTGACCGGCGCCGAGAAGCCCGACGCCGGCGAGATCCGCTTGGGTCCCTCCGTGCGGCTTGCCTATGTCGACCAGTCGCGCCAGACGCTCGATGACCGCAAGACCGTGTGGCAGGAGATCTCGGGCGGCCTCGACATGATCAGGGTGGGCGCCTACGAGACCCCCTCGCGCGGCTACGTCGGCCGCTTCAACTTCAAGGGCGCGCAGCAGCAGCAGCTGATCGGCGAGCTCTCCGGCGGCGAGCGCAATCGGGTGCATCTCGCCAAGGTGCTGCGCGCCGGCGGCAACGTGCTGCTGCTCGATGAGCCGACCAACGATCTCGACGTCGAGACGCTGCGCGCGCTCGAGGAGGCGCTGCTCGCCTTTCCGGGCTGCGCCGTGGTGATCTCCCACGATCGCTGGTTCCTCGACCGCATCGCGACGCACATCCTCGCCTTCGAGGGCGATTCGCAGGTCGTGTGGTTCGAGGGGAACTACCAGGAATACGTCGCCGACTTCCAGCGGCGCCGCGGTGCCGACGCGCTGCAGCCCCACCGCATCAAGTACAAGCCCCTGACGCGCTGAGCCGAGCGCGAGCCCAAGCCTTGCCTGCGCCGACCGCCAACGACGCGCCGCTCGAGCAAGACCGCAGCCGCTGGCGCTGGGTGGGACCGAGCGCGGCGCTGCTGGTATTCGCCGTCGTGGTGCTGATCCTGCACCGCCAGCTCGCGCACCTGCACGTGAAGAGCGTCATCGAGCACCTGCACGCCATCCCACAGCGCCAGGTGCTGGCCGCGCTCGGCTTCACCGCGGCGAGCTACTGGCTGCTCTCCAACTACGATGTGCTGGCGCTCGCATACTTGAGGCGCGCCATCCCGTACCCGCGCATCCTCTTCACCTCCTTCATCGCCTACTCCTTCGGCCACACTCTCGGGTTCGCGGCCTTCACCGGCGCGGCCATCCGCTTTCGCCTCTATGCGACCGCGGGCGTGGGCGCGGTGGATGTCGCGACCATCGCCGCCTTCTGCAGCCTGTCGCTCGGCATCGGGCTCGCCACCGTCGCGGGGCTGTCGCTGTTCCTCTCGCCCGGCCACGCCTCGCAGATCCTGCACCTGCATCACAACTGGTCGCTGCTCGCCGGCGCGGTGCTGCTCGGCGCCGTGGCGCTCTATGCCCTGTGGGCCACGCTGGCGCGCGGCACGCTCGAGCTGCGCGGCTGGGCGCTGCGCGCTCCGGGGCCTGCGATCGGGCTCGCGCAGCTCGCTCTCTCGGTCGTCGACCTGTCGCTCGCCTGCGCGGTGCTGTGGTCGCTCCTGCCCGCGAGTGCGCACATCGGTTTCATCCCCTTTCTCGGTACCTACGCGCTCGCGGTCATCGCCGGGATCGTGAGTCACGTGCCCGGCGGCGTGGGCGTGTTCGAGGCGGTGATGCTGCTCACCCTCCCGGGGGTGCCGCCGGATGCGCTGCTCGGCTCGATGCTCGCCTACCGGGGCGTGTACTACCTCGTGCCGCTGGTGTTCGGGACGCTGCTGTTCGGCTCCAAGGAGCTGGCCGCGCAGCGCGGCCGCATGCAGCGCGCGCAGGAGCTCGCGTCCGTCTACATCGCGCCGGTCGTGCCGCAGGTGGCCGGCGCCCTCACCTTCCTCGCCGGGGCGCTGCTGCTGTTCTCCGGTGCGACGCCCGCAGTCGAGGAGCGCCTCGCTGTCCTCGACCGCTTCCTGCCGCTCGCGGTGCTCGAGGTGTCGCATCTCGCCGGGAGCGTGATCGGCGTAGGGCTCCTGGTGCTGTCGCGCGCGCTGTTTCGGCGCGTGCAGGGCGCCTACCACATCACCGTATGGCTGCTGGTCGCGGGCATCTTCGCCTCGCTCCTCAAAGGGCTCGACTTCGAGGAGGCGACGCTGCTCGCTCTGGTGCTCGCCGTGCTGATGCTCGGGCGGCGCGCGTTCTACCGCCCGACCGCGATCCTCGCCGAGCGCTTCACTCCCGCGTGGGTGGCGAGCGTCGCGGGGGTGGTGGCGCTCGCGGTGTGGCTCGGCGTGCTCTCCTACCGGCACGTCGCCTACTCGCGCGAGCTGTGGTGGACCTTCGCGCTCGATGGTAATGCGCCGCGCATGCTGCGGGCATCGCTCTCGATCGTGGTGCTCGGCACCGCCTACGTACTGCTCAATATGCTGCGCCCGGCGCGGCCGGAGCCCGCGGTCGCGGGTGCCGACGAGCTCGCGCGGGCGCGCGCGCTGATCGCTCGCTGCGACAGCACGGTGGCGAACGCCGCGCTCACCGGAGACAAGCGGCTGCTCTTCAACGATGCCGGCACCGCCTTCGTCATGTACCAGATCGCCGGCCGCAGCTGGGTCGCGCTCGGCGATCCGGTCGGCGCGCCCGAGGGGGCCGAAGAGCTGGTGTGGCGGTTGCGCGAGATGTCCGACCGTCACGGCTGCGAGATGGTCTTCTACCAGGTGTGCGCCGAGCGTCTCGCGCTCTACGTGGACCTCGGGCTCGCCGCGCTCAAGATCGGCGAGGAGGCACGCGTGCCGCTCGCCGAATTCTCGCTCGAGGGGAGCGCGCGCGCCGATCTGCGCCAGGCGCAGCGGCGCGCGCAACGCGACGGCGCCAGCTTCGAGGTCGTGCCGCCCGAGAGCGTGGCGGGGCTGCTGCCGCAGCTCAAGCGCGTCTCCGATGCCTGGCTCGCGAGCAAATCGACCGGCGAGAAGCGCTTCTCGGTCGGCGCATTCTCGGCGCCGTACCTCGAGCAGTTTCCGCTCGCGATCGTGCGCGCCGAAGGCGCGCCGGTGGCGTTCGCCAATCTGTGGACGACCGGCACCCGGGCGGAGCTGTCCGTCGATCTCATGCGCTTCGCGCCCGAGGCGCCGCGTGGCGCGATGGATTACCTCTTCATCGAGCTGATGCTGTGGGGACAGCGCGCCGGCTTCCGCCACTTCAACCTCGGGATGGCGCCGCTCTCGGGACTCGAGCAGCACCCGCTCGCGCCCGCCTGGCACCGCGTCGGCAACTTCATCTTCCGCCACGGCGAGCACTTCTATAACTTCGAAGGGCTGCGCCGCTACAAGGCCAAGTTCGCTCCGGTGTGGGAGGCGCGCTACCTGGTCGCGCGTGGCGGCATCGCGCTGCCGCGCGTGCTGATCGATGTCTCGACGCTGATCGCCGGAGGAGTGAAGGAGCTGTTCGCGCGATGATCCGCCACCTCCCCGCCCTCATCCTCCTGTCGCTCATCGCCGCGGGTCCAGCGGCGGCCGCCGCGCCGCGCGCGACCGCACGTGCCGCTCCCGGCGACGGAGCGGACGCACACCCGCACGGCGGGCGCTTCGGCACGGTGAGCGTCTACATCCCCGCGGGGAAGCCGCACAGCGTGGCGATCTTTCTCTCCGGCGACGGCGGCTGGGAGCTCGGTGTCATCGGCATGGCGCGCGCCCTGCGCGACCTGGGTGCGGTGGTGGTGGGTGCCGACATCCGCCGCTACCTCGCGAGCCTCGAGTCGGCCGCGGGCAAGCCGGGGGCGCCCTGCCAGATGATCGCGGCGGATCTCGAGGCGCTGAGCCACCAGGTGCAGAAGGAGATCGGCATGCGCGAGTACCACGTGCCGGTGCTGGTCGGCTACTCCTCGGGCGCGACGGTCGTTTATGCCGCGCTGGTGCAGTCGCCGCCCGGGACCTTCGCGGGCGCGCTCAGCCTCGGCTTCTGCGCCGACCAGGACTTCTCCGGCGCCGAGCTCTGTCCGGGAGCGGGGCTCCGCTACACGCCCAACAAGCAGCATGAGCTGGTGCTCTCGCCCGCCGCGACGCTGAAAGAGCCATGGATCGCGCTCCAGGGGGACAAGGATGAGGTGTGCAGCGCGCAGGCGGCGCACGAGTTCGCAGCTCAGGTCACCGGCGGGGAGATCGTGCACCTGCCGCTGGTCGGCCACGGCTTCTCGGTCGAGCGCAACTGGCTGCCGCAGTTTCGCGCCGCCTTCGCGCGCCTCGCAGCGCGCGTCGAAGCTGCCCCGGTACGGGCGCCCGAGGTGTCCGATCTGCCGGTCACCGAGGTGCCGGCCGCCGGGAGCTCGGACGAGCTCGCGCTCCTCATCACCGGCGACGGCGGCTGGGCCGGCCTCGACCAGGAGCTCGCCGCGCGCCTCGCCGCGAGCGGCGTGCCCACCGTCGGACTCAACTCTCTCAAGTACTTCTGGACGCAGCGCACGCCCGAGCAGACCGCGCAGGACGTGGCGCGCCTCATGCGCCACTACCTCGCCGCCTGGAGCAAGCAGCGGGTGCTGCTGGTCGGCTACTCCTTCGGCGCCGACGTGCTGCCCTTCGTGGTGAACCGCCTGCCGCCGGAGCTGCGCGCGCGCATCGCGAGCGTGAGTCTCCTCGGCATCGACTCCAACGCCTCCTTCGAAGTGAGCATCTCGGACTGGGTCGGCAGCGGCGACGGCGGCCCCCCCACCCGCCCGGAGGTCGCGGCGCTCCCCCACGTTCCGGTGCTGTGTATCTACGGCGAGGGCGAATCGGACTCGATCTGCCCGGGGCTCCCGGCCGTCTCCGGCATCGCGCGCGTGCAGGTCGGTCGGGGCCATCACTTCAGCGGCGAGTACGCGACGCTCGCCGAGCGCATCCTCGCCTTCGCGCGCAGCGCACGTCCTGTGACATAACGCGCCCGCCCGGCTCGCCCGGCCCGGCGCAGCGAGGCGCCGGCGCAACCGGGCGCGCGGTGGGGTGGCTCGCGGCGCGATCGGTTAACATGGGGCGGCGAGCGCGACGGACGTGAAAACAACAGTCCGCGCACCGCGCGATGAAGGCTTATGTCCCTGTACATCGATTCGGCCAGCCGCCTGCATCACGACCAGGACAAGAACCTGGTGGTGACGTGCCCGCATTGCCAGACCGTCGCGCACATCACCCCGAGCGCCGTGCCGCGCTTCGAGGACCTGCAGCTCTATCGCCCCAAGCAGGTCGGGGTCGTTTACCTGTGCGACGCCTGCCATGCGCCGATCTTCCTGCGCTTCACCGTGCGGGTGTACGGCGCGGCGCGCATCGAGCTCTCGCCGCAGTTCACCGAGGTGGAGCGCGCGAAGGAGAAATTCAGCTTCACCTACATTCCCGAGGAGGTCGAGGCGCTGTTCCGCGAGGCCCTGGTCTGCTTCACGCACGATGCCTTCAACGCCTTCGCCTCCATGTGCCGGCGCACGGCGCAGGCGATGTTCGCCGACCTGGGAGAGGCCGGAAAGCTGCGTCTGTTCGATGAGCTGAACGGCTTGCGCGATCTCACCGACATCGCCCCCGATCTCTTCACCCGCATGCGCAACGTGCTGTTCGGCGCCGAGCTCGACGCCCGCGCCAGCCTGCCGCTGCTCGATGGCTACCAGGCGGGCGTCATGCTCGAGGTGATGAAGGACCTCCTGTACGAGGCCTACGTGCGCAAGGGGCGCCTGCAGCAGGCGATCATGGTACGGCGCTTCTTTCTCGACGAGACCGGCAGCCACAAGGTGACGCCGCTGCAGTCCGCGAGCTGACGTTGGTTGATTGGGCGAAATCGCCTACGGCGATTTCGCCGGATATTACTCCGTGGGCCGCCGGCAAAAAGCGTCGTTTTTGCCGGCTGCGCCGCAGTCGAATTCGCCCGATCAACCCACAAACCGGCGCGCGTTGCGGAACAGGCGCATCCAGCCGCTGTAGCCGGCGGCCCCGGGCGGGCGCCAGGAATTCTGCAGATAGCGGAACGAGCGCTCGGGGTGCGGCATGGTGATCGTCACCCGGCCGTCGGTGTTGCAGAGCGCCGCGATGCCGAACGGGCTGCCGCTCGGATTCGCCGGGTAGCTGCCGGCGACGCTGCGCTCGTGCCGCACGTAGCGGAACCCCACGAGTCCGCTCGCGGCACAAGCCGCCGCCGCCGCGGGCGAGGCAAATTCAGCGCGCCCCTCCCCGTGCGACACCGCGATCGGCAGCAGCGAGCCGGCCATCCCCTGAAGGAGCACCGAGGGTGATGGCAGGAGCTCGACCAGCGGAAAGCGCGCCTCGTACTGCTCGCTGCGGTTCTGCACGAAGCGCGGCCAGTGCGCCGTGCCGGGAATGAGCTGCTTCAGGGCGGCGAACATCTGGCAGCCGTTGCAGATGCCGAGCGCAAAGGTGTCGCCGCGGGCAAAGAAGCGCTCGAACTCGGCCCGCAGCGCTTCGCTGTACAGGATCGACTTGGCCCAGCCCTCGCCGGCCCCGAGCACGTCCCCGTAGCTGAAGCCGCCGCAGGCGATGAGTCCCTTGAACTCACCGAGCGCGCGCCGTCCGCAGATGAGGTCGGTCATGTGGACGTCGTGGGCCTCGAATCCCGCCTGATCGAAAGCCGCCGCGGTCTCGGTCTGGCTGTTGACGCCCTGCTCGCGCAGGATCGCGACCTGCGGGCGCACGCCGCGTGCCACGTAGGGCGCGCTGATGTCCTCCCCGGGATCGAAGCTCAGGTCCACGGTCAGGCCGGGATCGGCCGCGGCGGTCTGCGCGGCGAACTCCTCGTCGGCGCACTCGGGATCGTCGCGCAGGCGGCGCATCCGCCACGAGGTCTCGGACCAGGCGCGCCGCAGGTCCACCCACGCCTCATCGAGGGTCACGGCGCCGACTCGCGCCCGCACGCGCAGCTCAGGCGTGGGAGCTGCGACTTTGAGCGCCGCGTCCGTGAGCCGGTGACGCGCCAGGATCTCGCGGAAACGCGGCTCGTCGGCCTCGCGAACCTGCACGACGACGCCCGGCTCCTCGCTGAAGAGCTGTGCCGCGGCCGGGCCGCGCGCGGCGGGTAGCGAGATGTCGAGCCCGCAGTGCCCTGCGAAGGCCATCTCGAGCAGGGTGACGATGAGTCCGCCGTCGGAGCGGTCGTGGTAGGCGCGCAGGATGCGTGCCAGGCGCAGCTCCTTCAGCGCCGCGGCGAGCGCGAGCAGGCGGGCCGGCTCGTCGAGGTCCGCCGGCTGCTCGCCGAGCTCGCCGTACACCTGCGCGAGCGCAGAGCCGCCCAGTCGGTTCCTGCCCGCGGACAGATCTATCAGCCACAGCGAGCTCGCGTGCGCGTCGAGCTCGAGCGCCGGGGTGAGCGTACCTGCGACGTCCGCGACCGGCGCGAATGCCGAGACGATGAGCGACACGGGCGCCACCACGCTCTTCTCGAGGCCGCCCTCGCTCCAGCGGGTCGCCATCGAGAGCGAGTCCTTGCCGACCGGGATCGCGATGCCGAGCGCGGGGCAGAGCTCTTTCGCCACGGCCGCGACGGTGGCATAGAGCGCCGCATCTTCGCCGGGCTCGCCGCTCGCGGCCATCCAGTTGGCCGACAGGCGCACCTTCGAGAGCGAGTCGATATCCGCCGCCAGGATGTTGGTGATCGCCTCGGCGACCGCCAGCCTCCCCGAGGCGGGGGCATCGAGCAGCGCCACCGGCGTGCGCTCTCCGAGCGCGAGCGCCTCGCCCGCCGCACCCTCGTAGTCGGCGAGCGTGACGCCGACGTCGCTCACCGGCACCTGCCAGCGTCCGACCAGCTGATCGCGGCTGATGAGGCCGCCGACGGTGCGGTCGCCGATGGTGACGAGGAAGGTCTTGTCGGCGACCGCCGGCAGCCGCAGCACGCGCCCGAGTGCCTCCGCGACCTCGACCGAGCCGAGCTCGAGGCGCTGCCTGAGAGGTGCGACGCTCACCACGTCGCGCCTGAGGCGCGGCGGCTTGCCGAGCAACACCTCGAGCGGCATGTCGACCGGGCGGTCGTGAAACAGCGGGTCCGACACCTCGAGGCGGCCGCTGGCGTCGATCTCGCCGAGCACCGCGAGCGGACAGCGCTCGCGTGCGGCGACCTGCTCGAGGTGCGCGAGCGACTCGGGCGCGACGATCAGCACGTAGCGCTCCTGCGCCTCGTTGCACCACAGCTCGAGCGGCGACAGCCCGGACTCCGCGCTCGGAATCGCCCGCAGGTCGAGGCGCGCGCCGCGGCCATCATGCGCGACCGACTCGGGCACCGCGTTCGAGAGCCCGCCGGCGCCGACGTCGTGGATGAGAAGAATCGGATTGCGCTCGCCGAGCGACCAGCAGTGATCGATCACTTCCTGTGCGCGCCGCTGCATCTCGGGGTTGCCGCGCTGCACCGAGGCGAAGTCGAGCTCGGCGCTCGAGCTGCCGCTGCCGACCGAGGAAGCGGCCCCGCCCCCTAAGCCGATGAGCATCGCCGGGCCGCCGAGCACTACGACCCGTGCCCCCACCGGCACCGCGGCCTTCTCGACGTGCCCGCGGCGGATGTTGCCGAGACCGCCGGCGATCATGATGGGCTTGTGATAGCCGCGCGCCCGCCCGGCGCGATCGCCGGGCACCTCGAGCTCGAGCGTGCGGAAGTAGCCGCAGACCGCCGGCCGGCCGAACTCGTTGTTGAAGGACGCAGCCCCGATCGGACCCTCGGTCATGATCTCGAGCGCCGAGGCGATGCGCGCCGGCGCGTCGCCGGCGCGCTCCCAGGGCCGCTCGAACCCGGGGATGCGCAGGTTCGAGACCGAGAAACCGCTGAGACCGGCCTTCGGCTTCGCGCCCCGGCCGGTCGCGCCTTCGTCGCGAATCTCTCCGCCCGAGCCGGTCGCGGCTCCGGGAAACGGCGAGATCGCGGTCGGATGATTGTGGGTCTCGACCTTGATGAGGATGTCGATCGGCTCGACGCTGCGGCGGTAGATGCCGCTGTCGGGATCGGGAAAATAGCGCGCGCCGGTGTTCCCCTCGATCACCGCGGCGTTGTCGCGGTAGGCGGAGAGCACCCCGGCAGGACTCACGGCATGCGTGTGCCGGATCATCGCGAACAGCGACTCCGCGCGCGGCTTCCCGTCGACCGTCCAGGCGGCGTTGAATATCTTGTGGCGGCAATGCTCGGAGTTCGCCTGGGCGAACATCATCAGCTCGACGTCGGTGGGATCGCGCTCGAGCTGCCGGAAGCTCGCGAGCAGATAATCGACCTCATCGTCCGAGAGCGCGAGTCCGAGCCGCTCGTTCGCCTGCGCGAGCGCCGCGCGGCCCGCGGCGAGCGACACGATGCCGAGCGGCTTGGGAGCGGCGTGCTCGAAGAGGCGTGCGACCTGCGCGGAATCGAGCAGCGCCATCTCGGTCATGCGGTCGAAGAGCGCCGGCGAGAGCCGTCTGAGCTCGGCAGGCGCGAGCGCACGCGTGGCGCGCAGCCGGTACTCGATGCCGCGCTCCACACGCCGCACGCCTGCGAGTCCGCAGACGTGCACGATGTCGGTCGCCTTGCTGGACCAGGGCGAGATCGTGCCGGCCCGCGGCACGATGAGGAGGCGCTCGCCCGGCGCCGTGCCGCTCTCGGCCGGGAGGCTCGGGCCATAGGTGAGGAGCTGCGCCAGCACGGCGCGCTCCTCGCTGGCGAGCGGCCGCTCGAGCTCGGCGAAGTGCACGAAGCGCGCCGCCAGCCCCGTGACCGCGGGCTCGAGCGCGCGCAGTCGATCGAGGAGCTTGGCGATGCGGAAGGCGGACAGTGCCGGGGCGCCCGGGATCTCGAGCATGCGCTAGCCGCGCCTCATTTCTTCTCGCCGGGCGGAGCGGAGTACATCGGCATGGGAAACTGCGCCACGTTGGCGCCCGCCTCGAGCACGGTGATCTTGGCCGTTCCCTGCTTCTTGACCTCGTCGATGCGCAGGATCGAGTGCATCGGCAGGAAGGTGCGCTTGACGCCGGTGAACTCGCCCTTGATGCGCTCCTCCGACGGATCGAGCACCACCGAGGAGCGCTCGCCGAACACCAGCTCCTCGACCTCGATGAAGCCGAACAGCTCGCCGTGGCTCACCTTGCGGGCGTACACCTCGTAAACCTTGCCCTGATTCACGAACATAACGCGGAAAATGTGACTGACTGCCATGGCCGCAACGGTGCCGTCGGGTAGCTTTGACGCTGGCATTATATGTCCGGGCGTGCCGGGGACGCTGCCGCGCCTCGCGGGCGGCCCGGCGGCTTCCTTTAATAACGGACGGGCCTTCCTTGACTCGGGGAACCATGACGCTTCGGCTGCGTGTCGTCAGTGACCAGCGGCGGTCGCTTGCCGACCGCAGCAGCGCAGTTTTCTCCGTGGAAGGCGGCACCATCGGCCGCTCGGCGGACAACGACTGGGTGCTGCCGGACCCCCTGCGCTATGTCTCGGCGCACCACGCCCGCGTACAGTTCCGCGAAGGCCACTTCTACCTCCAGGACGTCAGCACCAACGGCGTCTACGTCAACGACGACATGGAGCCGCTCGCCAAGCGAGGCTCGAGCGGTTACCGCCTGGCGAACGGCGACGTGCTGCGCATCGGCGAGTACCACATCGTCGCGGCGCTGGAAGCGAAGCGTGCCGCGGCCGTGCACGCCGAGGATCCGGTGGCCGCGGCCGTGCCCACCAGTATCCATGCCCTGCGCTCCCTCGACCGCTCGCCGGAGCGCGACATCGGCGCGGTGCTCAATCTCGACGAGCTGCTGGTCCCCGAGCGGCGCCCCGATCCGGTGCTGCCGGTCAACGCCTACGGGCAGGCGGTCGAGTCCGCCCCGGTGCGCGCGCTGGCCGACAGCGTTGAGCTCATCGACGAGCCGGCGGCCCCGCCGCCTGCGCCCGCCGCGGACGCGGAAGCGCAGGCGCACGGCGAGCGCATGGCACGGCTCGCCGAGGCCGTCGCGCGCGAGCCGAAGAACGGCAACGGCGCCATGGCGCTCGCGGACGTCTACTCGGGGCTCGACGCCTTCTGCCGCGGCGCCGGCATCGACACCGAGCGGCTGCCGGCCGATGCCCAGACGCGCCTCCTGCACCTCGCCGGCCGGCTGTTCCGCGAGGTGCTGGTGGGGCTCAAGGATCTCGAGCGAACCCGCGCCAACACCCGCAACCGCTACCGCATCGAGACCCCGGCGCGCGAGAGCGACGATCCGCGTCCCTCGCTCGCCGACTCGATGGTGGAGGACCTGCTGATCGGCATGCTGGTGCAGCACGAGAGCCGCAGCCTCGACTCGGTGCAGTGGCTGCGCGAGGTGATGGGCGAGGCCAAGCTGCACGAGAACGCCACCGCGCTCGCCACGCGTGCCGCCTTCGTCGAGTTCCTCGACCGCCTCGATCCCGCCGAGCTCGAAGCGCGCTTCGAGCGCGCCGCGCGCCGCGGCAAGGCGCGCTCGGCCGACAAGGCGCAGTACTGGGAGCTGTTCGTCAACTTCTACCGCAATCTCATCGAGATGCCGGCCGATCACCTGCCGCACACCTTCGTCGAGGCATTCAGCGCCGCGTACCGCGAGGCGATGAAGAAACCGGAATCCTGACGGCGGCGCGGGCATGGCGGAGAGGGTGGGATTACTCGGCGCTGCGCGCCTCGCCCCTCCGGGGCCGCCCTGCGGGCGTTATCCCCTGAGTTGCGGTTACGCCTGTCGGTCAGGAGTCGGCTGAATCATCCCGGGCGTATGGCGGAGAGGGTGGGATTCGAACCCACGTGCCGGTTTTACCCGACCATCCGATTTCGAGTCGGCGCCGTTATGACCGCTTCGGTACCTCTCCGGCTCCGCGACCAGGACCCGTCTGCGGGGCTGGTATTCTAGCGGAAAGCCGCTACGCCAGGAGGGCCTCCTTCGTGCGGGCACTGACTCTCGTCACCGCCGCGGCGCTGCTGCTCGCGGGCTGCGCGCGGCACGAGCCATCCGCCCTCGAGCAGCTGCGTGCACGCGGCGAGCTGCGCGTCGTCACGCTCAACCTGCCCACCTGCTACTACCTCGGCGCGCAGGGGACCGAGGGGCTCGAGTACCAGCTGGCGGAGCGCTTCGCGAGCGAGCTCGGCGTCAAGCTCACGATGTATCCGGTCGCGAGCGAGCGCGCCATGCAGGATGAGCTCAGCGCCGGCCGTGCGGACATCGCCGCCGCCTCGCTCAGCGACTCGCCCGAGTGGCAGAAGGTCGGCGATGCCGCCGTGCCCTACGCCAACCTTCCGCAGCTGGTGCTCTACCGGCGCAGCGGCGTGCGTCCGCGCGATACCCTGCAGCTCGAGCGGGCGCGGCTCGCGGTGCGCGCCGGCAGTCCCCAGGAGCGCATCCTCGACAAGCTGCGCCGCACCGTGGCGCCGACGCTCGAGTGGGTGCAGACGGCGCCGAGCTCCGCCGACCCGATCGAGGACGTCGATTCGGGGAATGCCGACTACGCAATCTCGGACTCACGCGAGTTCTCCTTCGCGCGCCACCTTTATCCGAACGTGCTGGTGGGATTCGAGCTGCCCGAGACGCGCCCGGTGCAGTGGATCGTGCGCAAGGGCGCCCCCGGCCTGCTCGAGGGCGTCGATCAGTTCTTCGGCGCGCTGGCCGAGTCCGGAGCGCTGCCGCAGCTGATCCAGGCGGCCTCCGGCGACACACGCCGCTTCGAGTACGAGGAGTCGCGCGAGTTCCAGACGCACGTCGCCGAGCGGCTGCCGCGCTATCGAAGCTGGTTCGAGGAGGCCGCCGCCAGGGTGGGCATCGACTGGCGGCTGCTGGCTGCGATCGGCTACCAGGAGTCGAAGTGGGACCCGCACGCCGCCTCCGGCGAGGGCGCGCAGGGGCTCATGATGCTCACCGCCGACACCGCCCAGGCGATGGGCATCAAGGACCGCGGCGATCCGCAGCAGAGCATCTTTGCAGGCGCGCGCTACCTCGCGCAGGTGCGCGAGATGATCCCGGACCGCATTCCCGAGCCCGACCGCACCTGGCTCACGATCGCTGCCTACAACGTCGGCTTCGGCCATCTCGAGGATGCGCGCGTCATCACCCAGGGTCTCGGCAAGGATCCCGACTCCTGGGCCGAGGTGCGCGAGCAGCTGCCGCTGCTCGCCCAGGACCGCTGGTACTCGCGCGCCAAGCGCGGCTACGCGCGCGGCTGGGAACCGGTGCAGTTCGTCGACCGCATCCAGCGCTTTCTCACGCTGCTCGAGTGGCAGCCGGGCGAGGCCGCGCCCGCGCACATCACTGCCGTCTCTGCCACCGCCGCACCCGCCGCGGCTGCTCCCCGCACCGCGGGCCGCCTCATTCCCTAACGCCGCGCGGCGAAGAACTGCCGCAGCAGCTGCGCGCACTCCTCCATCAGCACGCCGCCGAACACCTCCACGCGGTGATTGAGCTGCGGCAGAGCGAACACGTCGGTGATGCTGCCGGCAGCTCCAGCGCGCGGATCCCAGGCGCCGAATACGAGGCGGCGCACGCGCGCATGCACGATCGCGGACGCGCACATGACGCACGGCTCGAGCGTCACGTACAAGATGGCGTCGGTGAGCCGATAGGTGCCGAGCGCCTTGCCCGCGGCGCGCAGCACTTCGATCTCCGCGTGTGCGGTCGGATCGTGGCTCGCGATCGGAGCGTTGCCGCCGGCGGCGACGATCCTCGAGTCGTGCACCAGCACGGCGCCGACCGGCACTTCGCCGCGCGCGCCCGCGGCGGCCGCGTGCTCGAGCGCGACGCGCATGTGCGCCACGTCGCGCCCGGTGCCGGTGGAGTCGGCCACGCCTCAGCGGCCGCCGCTCGGGGCGGCGGGCGGCGCTGCCGGCGGCTGCGGCAGAAAGAGCGCCGGGTCGACGAAGCTCGCGTTCAGGGCGACCCCGAAGTGCAGGTGCGGCCCGGTGACCCGGCCGGTCGCGCCCACCTTGCCGATCACCTTGCCGGCGCGCACGCGCTGGCCGCGCCTGACGCCGATGGCGCTCAGGTGGCAGTACATGGTTACCAGTCCGCCGCCGTGATCGAGGAACACCGTGTTGCCGTTGAAGAAGAAGTCGCCGGTGTCGATCACGCGGCCATCGGCCGCGGCCCGCACCGGCGTGCCGGTGTCGGCCGCGATGTCCATGCCGCTGTGCGGGCTGCGCGCCTCGTTGTTGAAGACCCGCCGCGAGCCAAAGGAGCTCGAGCGGATGCCCGGTACCGGCACGAGCAGACGCAGCGTCGCCGGCAGATCCTCGGAGAAGGTGGCGACGTCCGCGTGGATGCGTGGCTGCTCGCGGTTGACGCGTGCCAGGTCCTGCGGCGAGAGGTCCACCTTGCCCGGCGGGACGGTGAGGTGCTGAACGGTGTACTCCTTGCTGGCGACCTCGAAGCCGAGCGTCGAGCCCTCCGCGCCGTCCTGGGCAATGCTCACCGCGGCAGGTCCGGGCGGCTGCGACAGCGGAATGCCGACCACCGCCAGCCACTGACCCGCCGCCGGTACCACCAGCACGCGGCGCCCGTCGAAGCTGACACCCGGGGCACGGCCGGTGCCTCCCGGGAGGGAGAGGATCGCCACGCCGCCCGGAACGCGCTCCTCCTCGGGGAGCTGCGGCGCCGGCCGCTGTGCCCCGGCGGCATCCGCGCCGAGAGCCGCGACTGGTATCAGCGCGCACGCGGCCAGCAGCAGTGTCACGCAGTGCGCCGCTCTCACGGTTCCTCTCTGCGGCCGCTGACGCGCGCGGTGAGCGTGCCGCGCGCCAGGCGCGCTTCGATCTCGGCGCCCGGAGCGACCGCCGCCGCGTCCGTCACCAGCGTGCCGTCGGCGAGCGTGACGACGGCGAAGCCGCGCGCGAGGGTCGCGAGCGGGCTCACGGCGTTCAGCGCCCGCTGCGCGAGCGCCAGGCGCTGCCCGGCGGCGGCCAGCCGCCCGCTCGCCGCGTGCTGCAACCGCAGCCGCAGATCCCGGTGGCGCGCCTGCTGCCGCGTGAGGATGACGGCGGGCGAACCGCGCAGCAGGCGCCCGCGCAGCTCCGCGAGGCGCAACCCGTCGCGCTGCAGGCTGCGGTGCGCCGCACCGGCAAGACGCAGCGCCAGGTCGTCGAGGCGCTGCGCCTGCTGCTCGAGGCGTATGCCCGGATGAGCGAGCGCCAGCCGGCGCTGCGCACCCGTGAGACGCGCGGTGAGCGCGTGCAGCTCGCGCCGCATCGACAGTGCGAGCCGCTGCGCGCTGCGCGCCAGCGTATCGAGACAGGCGGCGCGGTCGGGCACCACCAGCTCGGCCGCGGCCGAGGGCGTCGGGGCGCGCACGTCGGCGACAAAGTCCGCGATGGTGAAGTCGATCTCGTGCCCCACCGCCGAGACCACCGGCAGCTCACTGGCCGCGATGGCGCGCGCCAGGCGCTCGTCGTTGAAGGCCCAAAGATCCTCGAGCGAGCCCCCGCCGCGCGCCAGGATCAGCAGGTCGCACTCGGCGCGCGCGCTGGCGGTCGCGAGCGCCGCGATCAGCGCCGGCACCGCCGCCGCGCCCTGCACCGGGGTCGGGTAGACCAGCACCGCCGCCGGCGGAAAACGCCGCGCGAGGACCTTGAGGATGTCGTGCAGCGCCGCACCCGAGGGCGAGGTGACGACGCCGATGCGCCGCGGAAAGCGCGGCAGCGCGCGCTTGCGCTCGAGCGCAAACAGTCCCTCGGCGGCGAGCCGGGTCTTCACGCGCTCGAACTCGCGCCTGAGCGCGCCGACGCCGGCCTCCTCGAGGTGCTCGACGATCAGCTGGTACTCGCCGCGCGCCTCATAGACGCTGATACGCCCGCGCAGCAGCAGGTGCGCACCGTCGCGGGGCGTGAACCCGACGAGCGAGTTCTTCAGGCGGAACATCGCGCAGCGCAGCTGCGCGTCGCGGTCCTTGAGCGAGAAGTACCAGTGGCCCGAGGCCGGCTGGGAGAAATTCGACAGCTCCCCCTCCACCCAGATCACGCTCAAGGCCCGCTCGAGCACCGAGCGAACCTCGCGGTTGAGGCGCGAGACGCTGTAGACATCCCGCCGCGCGCCGGCGGGCTCAGTCTCGGTTCTCAGGGCCATGCGGCACCTTAGCATGAGGTTTACCGGGGCGGCTCCGCCGCCTATAATTACGCATGCGCATCCTCGAAGAAGCTCTCACCTTCGACGACGTCCTCCTGGTTCCGGCCT
Source organism: Steroidobacteraceae bacterium (assembly GCA_035542535.1). Classification (GTDB taxonomy): domain Bacteria; phylum Pseudomonadota; class Gammaproteobacteria; order Steroidobacterales; family Steroidobacteraceae; genus 13-2-20CM-66-19. The sequence continues at coordinate 38,711 of DATKLG010000030.1, read as the reverse complement.
ACTCGGAAATTCTGCCACGCGAGGCCGACCTGTCCACGCGCGTTACGCGCCGCATCCGCCTGAATCTGCCGGTGATGTCCGCAGCCATGGACACCGTCACCGAGGCGCGCCTCGCCATCACCATCGCCCAGGAAGGCGGCATCGGCGTCATCCACAAGAGCATGACGATCGAGGCTCAGGCGCGTGAAGTCGCGCGGGTGAAGAAATTCGAGAGCGGCGTGATCAAGGACCCGATCACCGTGTCCCCCAGCATGACCATCCGCGAGGTGCTCGACCTGACGCGCTCGCGCGGCATCTCCGGCGTACCGGTCGTCGTCGGGCGCAAGGCGGTCGGCATCGTGACGCACCGCGACCTGCGCTTCGAGGACAAGCTCGAGGCGCCCGTGTCCTCGGTGATGACTCCCAAGGAGCGCCTCGTCACGGTGCGCGAGGACGCCTCCAAGGAACAGGTGCTCGGGCTGCTGCACAAGCACCGCATCGAGAAGCTGCTGGTAGTGAACGGCGAGCACGATCTCGTCGGCATGATCACGGTGAAGGATTTTCAGAAGGCCACCGAATTCCCGCGCGCGGCCAAGGACGAGCGCGGACGGCTGCGGGTCGGGGCGGCAGTCGGCACCACGCCCGACACGCTCGAGCGGGTCGCGGCGCTGCGCGAGGCCGGCGTCGACCTGGTGGTGGTCGACACCGCGCACGGCCACTCGCGCGGCGTCATCGAGACGGTCGGGCGCATCAAGGCCAGATGGGCCGACGCCCAGGTGATCGCCGGCAACATCGCCACCGCCGAAGGGGCCCGCGCTCTGGTCGAGGCCGGCGCCGATGCGGTCAAGGTCGGCATCGGTCCCGGCTCCATCTGCACCACCCGCATCGTCGCCGGCGTCGGCGTGCCGCAGATCTCCGCGGTGGCGAACGTCGCCGAGGCGCTGCACGCGGCCGACGTGCCGGTGATCTCCGACGGCGGCATCCGCTTCTCCGGCGACATCGCCAAGGCCATCGCCGCGGGGGCGGATGCGGTCATGATCGGCGGCCTGTTCGCCGGCACCGAGGAGTCGCCGGGCGAGGTCGAGCTCTACCAGGGCGCCTCCTACAAGTCCTACCGCGGCATGGGGTCGCTCGGTGCGATGGCCGAGCGTCACGGCTCAGCCGACCGCTACTTCCAGGACGCTGCCACCGAGCTCGAGAAGCTGGTGCCGGAGGGCGTGGAGGGCCGCGTGCCCTACAAGGGCAGCATCGTCACCATCCTGCAGCAGCTCGCCGGCGGATTGCGCGCGGCGATGGGCTACACCGGCAGCCGCAGCGTCGCCGAGATGCGCACGCGCCCGGTGTTCGTACGCATCACCAACGCCGGCATCCGCGAGAGCCACGTGCACGACGTCAGCATCACCAAGGAATCGCCCAACTACCGGGCCTCGTGACGGCGAGCGCCATGGCGAGCGTTCCCAAAGGCACCCATCCCGCTCACACCGCAGGGGCCGCGGGCGCGCCGCATCCGGACATTCACGCGCACCGGATCCTGATCCTCGACTTCGGCGCGCAATACACCCAGTTGATCGCGCGCCGCGTGCGTGAGCTCGGCGTCTACTGCGAGATCCATCCCTGGGACATGAGCGACGCCGAGGTGCGCGCCTTCGCGCCGCGCGGCGTGATCCTCTCCGGGGGACCGGAGTCGGTTACCGACCGCGATCCGCCGCGCGCCGCCGCTGCAGTGTTCGAGCTCGGCGTCCCGGTACTCGGCATCTGCTACGGCATGCAGACCATGGCGCAGCAGCTCGGCGGCCGGGTCGCGCCCTCGAGCGAGCGCGAGTTCGGCTATGCCGAGGTGACCGTCACCGGGCCATCGCGCCTCACCGATCAGCTCGAGGACCGCCGCGACTCGGCCGGCCGTGCGCAGCTCGATGTGTGGATGAGCCACGGCGATCGCGTCGATGCCCTGCCCGCGGGCTTCGTGGCCACCGCAGCGACCGGCACCATCCCCTACGCCGCCATGGCCGATGAGCGGCGGCGCTTCTATGGCGTGCAGTTTCATCCCGAGGTCACGCATACCCGGCAGGGCGCACGCCTGCTCGAGCGCTTCGTGCGCGAGATCGCCGGCTGCGACGCGCTCTGGAGCGTCGGCAACATCATCGAGGATGCGGTCGCGCACGTGCGCGCCACGGTCGGCGGCGCCGGCAGGGTGCTGCTCGGCCTCTCGGGCGGAGTCGATTCGTCGGTGGTCGCGGCGCTGCTGCATCGCGCCATCGGCGCTCAGCTGGTGTGCGTGTTCGTCGACCACGGGCTGCTGCGCCTCGGCGAGAGCGAGCAGGTGATGCACACCTTCGCCGAGCACCTCGGCGTGCGCGTGATCCGCGTCGACGCCGCGCAGCGCTTCCTGGCGGCGCTCGCCGGCGTCACCGACCCCGAGCAGAAGCGCAAGATCATCGGCCGCACCTTCATCGAGGTGTTCGACGAGGAAGCCCACCGGCTCTCCGGCGTCGAATTCCTGGCACAGGGGACCATCTACCCCGACGTGATCGAGTCGGCCGGCGCGCGCACCGGCAAGGCGCACGTCATCAAGTCGCACCACAACGTCGGGGGACTGCCGGAGCGCATGAAGCTGAAGCTCCTCGAGCCGCTGCGCGAGCTCTTCAAGGACGAGGTGCGCGGCATCGGGCTCGAGCTCGGACTGCCGCGCGAGATGGTGTACCGCCATCCCTTCCCGGGACCCGGCCTCGGGGTACGCATCCTCGGCGAAGTGCGCCAGGAATACGCCGATCTCCTGCGGCGTGCGGACGCCATCTACATCGAGGAGCTGCGCCGGCACGGACTCTACGACCGCGTCGCGCAGGCCTTCGCCGTGTTCCTGCCGGTGCGCTCGGTCGGCGTGATGGGCGACGGACGCCGTTACGACTACGTCATCGCGCTGCGCGCGGTCGAGACCGTGGACTTCATGACGGCCCACTGGGCACGGCTGCCGTACGAGTTCCTCGACCACGTGTCGCGGCGCATCGTCAACGAGGTGCCCGGCGTCTCGCGCGTCGTGTACGACATCTCGGGCAAGCCGCCCGCGACCATCGAGTGGGAGTAACGGGTGACGAATAACGACAGCAGCGGCGCGCCGCAGTTCGCGACAGCGGAGTATTCCGACAAGTCCTCCGAGGTCGCGTGCAAGTCCTGCGGGCAGAGGATCAGCGGCTCCTTCTACCGGGTAAACGGCGCGCCGGTCTGCGGCGAGTGCACGCGGCGCCTGCAGGAGCAGATGCCACAGGATTCGCACCAGGCGTTCGTGCGTGGATTGCTGTTCGGTGTCGGCGCTGCGCTGGTCGGCTTTGGCCTGTACGTCGTCTTTGCCCTCAGCACCGGGCTCGTGATCGGCTACGTCTCTCTCGCGGTGGGGTATCTGGTCGGCAAGGCGATCTCGCTCGGCTCACGCGGCGTCGGCGGCCGCCGCTACCAGATCGCCGCGGTCCTCCTCACTTATATGGCCGTTTCCCTGGCGGCGGTGCCGATCGCGATCTCCGTGCATATGAAGCAAAAGAACGCTCAACAGCACGCCCAGGCGGGCAAGCCCACCGCTCAGCCGTCGGCAGCGCCTCCGTCGGCCGCGGAATCGGGCGCGGCGGGCGCATCGCCCGTAGCACCGACGCAGGCACCGGCACCCGCAGCGAAGATGAGCCTCGGCAAAGCGCTCGGCATGTTGACTCTGCTCGGCCTGGCGTCGCCGTTCCTCGACTTGGCCAACGATCCGATGCACGGGGTCATCGGTCTCATCATTCTGCTGGTCGGAATGCGCATCGCCTGGCAGCTCACGGCGGCGAAGACACTGGAGATATCGGGGCCGTTGGCCCTCAGAGCCGCGCCCGCAGAGTCTCGCTAGCGAGCCGCCAGTCTCCCATCGCATGTCATCTGCAGCTCCTGATCCGATCCAGGAGTGTCCCGGCTGTAAGGCCGCCCTGGCGCCCGGAGCCCTGGCCTGCGACAAGTGCCACGCGCTCGTGCACGCGGCGCAGCTCGAGCGGCTGGCCGCGCGTGCGCGGCAGCACGAGGAGCGCGGCGAAACCATCGCAGCGCGCGACGCCTGGATCAGCGCGCTGCCGCTATTGCCCGAAGACTCGACGCAGGCAGCCTGGGTCCGTGACTCCGTCAGGCGCCTCCACGCGACGGCCGCCGCCGGCGCGCAGAGCGCGGCGCCTCCGGCCTGGGCCGGCAAGCTCGGCCCGCTCGCACCGCTCGCGATCGTGCTGCTCAGCGGCAAGTGGCTGCTGGCACTTTTCAACCTCAAGTTCCTCCTCAGCCTGGGGGCGTTCGCCGCCTTCTACTGGGCGACGTTCGGCGCCGCATTCGGCGTCGGCTTCGCGATTCTGATTCTGGTGCACGAAATGGGGCACTTCGTCGACATCAAGCGCCGCGGCCTGCCGGCGGAGATGCCGGTGTTTCTGCCGGGACTGGGAGCCTACGTACGCTGGAACGCTCTGGGCGTTACCACACGCACGCGCGCCTGCATCAGCCTTGCGGGCCCGCTGGCAGGCTGCATCGGCGCCGCGGTGTGTGCCCTCCTGTGGGTGCAGACCGGCAACAGGCTGTGGATCGGGTTGGCGAGTCTGTCCGCGCTGCTCAATGTGCTGAACCTGATTCCCGTCTGGGTGCTGGACGGGGGACAGGCGATCAAGGCGCTCAACAAGGCCGAACGGATCGTGCTGGCGTGCGCCGCGGTCGCGTGCGCCGCGGCCTCTGCGCAGCCGGTGCTCCTGCTGGTCGCGGCCGGCGCAGCCTACCAGGCGTTCATCCGGGATGTGCCGGCGGCGCCGAATCGCGCGGTGTTGGTCTATTACCTGTCGGTGCTGGCCGCGCTGGGGCTCATCATGGCACTGGCGCCGCCGCTTCCCCAATCGTGAAATGGCCCGGTCACATCAGTGTCATCTGGCGACCACACGGCACACCGGGAGCGCCACCGCAGGCGCGGCCGCGGCGACGGCGGTGTTCGTTGAGCGCGTCTCGTTGACACCACCCGCGCGCAGGACCACAGTATTTTTACCGAGGGAATCCCCGGGGAGAAAACCAACCATAAGGGGTACGGATCATGAACGCTCGACTCAGCTCAGGACATCCGCGTAATTGGCTGCTGACGATCCCGGCGATCGTTCTGGGGCTCGCGGCAGGCACCTCTGCGGCATGGGACGACGATCATCGTATGACATTGCACAGCGCGACCTTCACGGACGGCGGCACGTTGCCGCTGTCGATGATCAGCGAAATTCAGCTCCCGAACGGGCAGAACGCCTGCACCGCGGACGGCTCTACTGGCGGCAACCAGTCGCCGCAGCTCTCCTGGCGCCATGCCCCCGAGGGCACCCGCAGCTTCGCGGTCGTCGCCTACGACATCACGGCGCAGTTCACTCATTGGATCATCTACAACATCCCCGCCGGCACGATCGGCCTCCCCGACAACGCCGGAGTCCCGGGCAGCAGCTTCGGGGTGCAGAACGAGAACGACTTCTTCAATGGCGTTCCCGGTTATAACGGCCCGTGTCCGCCCCCGAACGTGACGCCTTTCGCTCATCAGTATCAGTTCACCGTGTACGCGCTCGACCGGATGCTGCCGGTCGTGCCGGCCTTCGGCGAGTTCGTGCCGGCGGGACCTGAGGGCTTCTACCAGGAGCTGCTCAAGGCGGGCCTGAAGGGACACGTGCTCGCGAGCGCGAGCATTTCCGGGTTCTTCTCGTCAACGCCCGGTAGTTGAGCGGCGCTATGCGGCGGGAATCTGCGCGCGCGGTGCACGACTGCGGCGCTCAGCTGAGGTGTACATGAGCTCCAGAAGGGACTTTCTCAAGAGCGGCGCGGCGGCCGCGGGCGCCGCCACGGCCTCCGCCGCGCCGGGAAAGAGCGCTATGACGAACAAGTACCAGGGCCCGCACCGGATGCCGCGCGGCGTGACGCTGCTCGCGATGCGCAATGCCGACGGCTCGGAGACCCTCGGCGCCAAGCTCGGCGCCAAGCTCGACGACGATGCGGTGCTCGACGTGCGCAAGGCCTCGCAGCTGCTCGGCATGGCCGCGCCGTTGACGCTCGAGGAGCTGCTGATGGAAGGCGACGCGCACGGCCTGAGCGAGCTCATCGCCGCGGCGCAGACCTCGCGCCGGGCCGATGCCGCGCGGGTCAGGGAGTCTGCCATCACCTTCGGCAGGCTCTTCACCCATCCCGGCAAGATCGTCTGCATCGGGCTCAACTACCGCGCGCACGCCGCGGAGACCAACCTGAAGCTGCCGAGCGTTCCGATCCTCTTCAACAAGTACAACAACGCACTCGCCGCCCACAACTGCACCATCAAGCTGCCGCCGCCCGAGATCTCCTACAAGTTCGACTACGAGACGGAGCTGCTCATCGTCATGGGCAGGAGCGCCCGCAACGTCGCCGAGGCGCAGGCGCTCGAGTACGTGGCGGGCTATTGCACCGCGCATGATTTTTCCGCGCGCGATCTGCAGCTCGAGACGCCGAGCGTGCAGTGGATGATCGGCAAGACGCTCGACAACTTCGGGCCCATCGGGCCGTACTTCGTGTCGGCGGACCGGGTAGGCGATCCCAACAATCTCACGATCGAGACCCACGTGAACGGCGAGCGGCGTCAGTCCTCGAACACCAGCAACATGATCTTCAACCCGCAGAAGCTCATCGCCTATATCAGCCGCATGTGGACGCTCGAGCCCGGCGACATCATCTGGTCGGGCACGCCCGAGGGCGTCATTCTCGGCTACCCGAAGGAAAAGCAGGTATGGCTCAAGGCGGGCGATGAGATCGTGAGCACCATCGAGAAGCTCGGGACACTCAGGTTCCGCCTCGCCTGAACCCAGCCTGAAGCCGTGCTCCGAGCGCCGGCGTCCGCAGGCAGCAGCCGCGCGACGACTCTCCGCTCACCGCGCGCATTACGTTCCGTTCACGCGGGTCACCCGCTCTCAAACTGTGACGTTGTGGGTACCAACCGGTCTGCGCGAGTGCGTAGGCTGCCTCACCACCACCATCAGGGCTGTGTTATGTCGAAACCCTCGCAGCGTCTTGAGGTCAAGCTTCTTCCCCTCGCCGGCCTCGCGCTCTTGTGGGCCGGCGCCACCCAGCTGACGGGTTGCGTCGTGCGGTACGTCGGGCCTGCTCCGGCTCCGCCGCCCCCTGCGGCCTACGAGGCCCCAGCGCCCGCGGAACCTGCGGCAGCGGAAGCGCCGGCTGGCGATACCGACGGCGACATGCAGGCCTACGAGCCGCCGCCGCCGCTGCCGACCTACGAGCAGCCGCCGGTGCCGGGCCCCGGCTACGTCTGGACTCCGGGTTACTGGGCCTTCGGGCCCGCCGGCTACTACTGGGTGCCCGGCACCTGGGTGATGCCGCCGCAGGTCGGCTTGCTGTGGACCCCCGGCTACTGGGGCTTCGTCGGCGGTGTGTACACGTTCCACGCCGGCTACTGGGGCCCGCACGTCGGCTTCTACGGCGGGGTGAACTACGGCTTCGGCTACGGCGGTACCGGCTTCGTTGGCGGGCGCTGGGTGGGCAATTCCTTCCACTACAACCAGGCCGTCACCAACGTCAACGTTACGGTCGTGCACAACGTCTACAAGGAGACCGTGGTCAACAACGTCACGGTCAACAACACCACCATCAATCGCGTGAGCTACAACGGCGGCGCCGGCGGTATCGCTGCGAGGCCCTCGCCTGAGGAACGCCGCTACATTCAGGAGGAGCAGCACTTCAGGGCGACCCCGATGCAGCGCCAGCATGTGCAGCAGGCCGCCAACAATCCGGACCTGTTCGCGCGCAACAACGGCGGCCGCCCCGTAATCGCGGCGACCCCGCATCCCGGGGCGTTCAACGCGCCGGGCGTCGTCCGCGCCCACGGAGCGCCTGCTCCGCAGCCGCCGCAGGGCCCCGCGATTGCCCATGGCAACGACCCGAACCATGGTTACGGCAACGGCAATGGGAATGGCAACAAGCCCTACGGCGGGCCGCCCCCGGGCCAGATGAGCGGTGGCAACGCCGCCAACGCTCATCCGCAGGGCGGGTATGGCAAGGCACCGCCGCAGAAGCCAACCGCCGAGAAGCCGCACAAGGCGCCGCCCGAGAACGGCCGGCGTGAGCCGGAGACCGCGTCGAGATAAGGGTTCGGCCCCAGGCGCGCCAGGTCAGCGAATGCCGACCTGGCCGCGCACCGCCTCGATGAGACGGGCAGGGTCGTAGCCCTGCCCGTCCTTGAACACCAGTGCCACGTTCTCGAGCTCCTCGATGTGGGCCGCGGGGTCCCCGTGCACCAGGACGAGATCCGCGTGCTTGCCCGGGGCGATGGTGCCGATGTCGCGCTCGCGCCCGAGGAAGCGGGCGCCGTTGCGAGTCCCGATCGCGATCGCCTCGACCGGCGTGAAGCCGGCCTCGACCAACAGCTCTATCTCCCGCTGATCGCCGAACCCCGGCAGCACCCCGCCGGCGCCCGTCGGATCGGGCCCGGCGAGCAGCAGTCCCCCCGCGGCCGCAAACGCGTGCTCGAAGTCCATCTCCACGCGAAACAGCTTCGCCGGCAGCGGGTTTGCCGGATCGAGACCCGCGCGGAACGTGAGGTAGCTGTCTCGGGCTGCGCCTGACATGGCATCCAGCGTGCGGCGCTGCGCGGGCGGGCGGCCCGGTACGCCGAGCTCGAACACCGGCAGTGTGGAGGTCACCGCCACGTGGTGCGCGACGAGCGTGCGGATGAGCCCCGCGACATCCTCATCGCCCACCTTGCGTGCCGACCAGGACGCGAGCATGGCCGCCGACTCCGGACAGCGATCGCTCTGGCGGGTCGCGACGAACTCGCTGTCGGTGTACACCGGTCCGTGCTCGAGGTCATCGATGCCGGCGGCGATCGCCTCCGGCCAGCTGACCGAGCAGAGGTGGGCGGTGATCTTCAGTCCGTGCCGATGGGCCGCCGCGGCCGCGGCGGCCAGCTCGGCGCGCGTGATGTTCATGTAGGCCTTGAAGGAGGTCATGCCGGTCGCGGCCCAGTAATCGACGAAGCGGCCCGCCTCCTGCGGACCTGAAAGCTCGTGCATCTGCGCAAAGTAGGTGCCGGCGCCCTCGAGATAAGGTGCGGTGAGGTCGAGGTGCGGGCCGGGCAGCGCCCCGGCGTCGATGCGCGCGCGCACCTTCAAGTCGGCGTAGGGCTCGATGCTGCCCGTGGTGCGCAGCGTCGTCACGCCGCCCGCCAGATAGAGCCGCGGCGCCGTAAAGGCAATCTCGTTGACGATGAAACCGGGCTCGATGCCCGCCGGAGAATTGCGCTGCGTATCGCGCGAGGCCGTGTAGAACAGGTGGTCGTGCATGCCGACGAGGCCCGGCAGGACCGCGTAGCCGGCGTAGTCGCGCACCTCGGCGTCCGCTGGAATTGCAGTGACGCCGTCGGGCCCGACTGCGGCGATCTTGCCGTCGACGATCACCAGGGTCTGGTCGGCACGGGGCGCCGCCCCCGTGCCGTCGATGACTTCGACGTGCCGCAAGGCGAGACGAGTGGCGCGAGTCGCGAGGTACGAGGCTGCGCCGCTTCCCTCGGCGGCGAGACTCGGCACCGCCCACGCCGCGAGTACGGCCCACAACCCGAAGCGCAACGAGCTCTGCACGACGACCCCCCCTGACCGTTGTTCGGGCGAATCTACGCGTTCCCGACGCGCGCGTGCAAACGCCGCGCCGCAGAGCCTAACGCCGCCGGCGGCCCCGCGACGGCCGCACGGTCCGCTTGGGGCGCTTGCCGCCCCGCTCCTGGTCGTAGGGATTGGCGTCGGTGCGGTACTCGATGACGACCGGAGTCGCAAACAGGTCGTAGGTCTTGCGGAAGAGGTTGGCGAGATAGCGCGTGTACGCCTCGGGGACGGCCGCGGTCTGGTTGCCGTGGATCACGATGCGCGGTGGATTGCGGCCTCCCTGGTGCGCGTAGCGCAGCTTGATGCGCCGGCCGCGCACCAGCGGCGGCTGATGCATGCTGAGGGCGTGCTCGAGCGTGCGCGTCAGCTCCCGGGTCGGAAGCGTGCGCATCGCGCCCTCGTAGGCGCGCACGGTCGCCTTGATCAGCTCACCGACGCCGGTGCCGTGGCGTGCCGAGATGTAGTGCAGCGGCGCGAATGGCACGAAGTCGAGCTTGAGCGCGAGCTGGCGCTGGATCGTCGCGCGCTGCTCCGCGGGAATCCCGTCCCACTTGTTGACGGCGATGAGGAGCGCGCGGCCGCGCTCGAGCGCGAGTCCGAGCACGCTCGCGTCCTGCTCGGCGACGGTATCGTGGGCGTCGAGCACCAGGATCACGACGTGCGCCTCGTCGATCGCCTGCAGCGTCTTGGCGACGCTCGCCCGCTCCACCACGTCCTCGACCCGCGCGCGGCGGCGCACGCCGGCGGTGTCGATGAGCACGAAGCGGCGGCCATCGCGCTCGAAGGGTACGAGGATGCTGTCGCGCGTCGTGCCGGGCTGCTCGCTGGCGATCACCCGCTCCTCGCCGAGCAGCCGATTGACCAGCGTCGACTTGCCGACGTTGGGACGCCCGATGATGGCGATGCGGATTGCGCCGTCGTCCGCAGCGGCGGCCGGCTGCGGCTCGAGGCCCGCGAGCACCTGCTCCATCAGCGTCTCGCACCCCTGGCCGTGCGCGGCCGAGATCGCCAGCGGCTCCCCCAGGCCGAGCGCGTGGAAATCCGCGCCGGCGACATCGGCGTCGAGTCCCTCGGCCTTGTTGAGGGCGAGCGTCACGGGCTTGCCGGAACGGCGCAACTCACGCGCCACGAACTGATCCTCGGCGGACAGCCCGGCGCGCGCATCGATGACGAACACCAGCCGGTCGGCCTCGGCCACCGCGCGCTCGGTCTGCGCGCGCATCTGTGCCTCGAGCCCGGTCGGGTTCTCGATGAGGCCGCCGGTATCGATCACGACGTAAGGAACCGGTCCCACGCGCCCGAAGCCGTACTGGCGGTCGCGCGTCAAGCCGGGCACGTCCGCGACGATGGCGTCGCGGGTCGCGGTCAGGACGTTGAAGAGCGTCGACTTGCCGACGTTGGGGCGGCCGACGAGCGCGATGACTGGCAGCATGGGTGCGCTGGGCGGCGCGTGCGCGGCGGCCGCTGCACGCGGCTACTTGTGAGCCGCGGCGAGCGGCGTGACACGAAAGGCGCTGATCTCCCCGCGGTCGTTCACCACCAGCACCAGGTTGCCGACCACCTGCGGCGTATTGCTGACACGCACCTTATGGGTGGACACACGCGCAGCGAGCGCTCCGGTCGCCTTGTCGAGGAAGTGGAGATAGCCCTGGAAATCGGCGACCACGATGGCATTGACCTCGTCCAGGGTGGCGATCCCGGAGAGGCCGCGATGCAGCAGCGTCTTCTGCCGCCACAGCTCCGCCCCGGTGCGCGGCTTGAGAGCGGCGATCTCGCCGTCGGCGGTCGCCATGTACAGGGTGTCGTCGTCGAGCGCGAGGCTGCGGTAGCTCGAGGCTTCGTGCGACCACCACACCTGCCCGGTATCGAGCCCCAGCATGGCGACCTTGCCCTGGAAACCGACGGTGTAGACGTCCTGTCCGGAGACCCGCACCGCGGTATCGACGTCGTCGAGCCGCTCGAGCTCGGTACGGCCGTGCGGCGGGGTGATCGTGGCCTCCCACTGCACCGCGCCGTCGCCACCGTTGACGGCCATCACCCGGCCGTTGTCGAAGCCGCACAGCACCAGCTCCCCGGCGATCACCGGGCGCGCCGTGCCGCGCAGCGACAGGCGCGGGACCGGCTGCTGCTGCACCCACAGCTCGTGGCCGTCCGCGGGGCTCAGGCCATGGAGCTTGCCGTCGACGGTGCGCAGCGCGATCAGCTTCTCGGAGATGGCGGCCGGCGCCAGGACCTCCCCGTTGACTCGCACCGACCAGCGGCTCTTACCCGTAGCCGCATCGAGGGCGAACAACCGCCCGTCGCTCGAGCCGATGAGAACCAGCCCCAAGCCGACGGCGGTGCCGCCCGAGAGCGGCGCCTTGAGGTGCGCGCGCCACAGCACGTGCCCCGTGGCGACGTCGAAGGCGGTCACGTTGCCCTTGTGGCCGGCCGCGTACACGTGATCGTCGGCGACCGCGAGGCCGAGGGCGAGCCGCAGCGGCGCGGCGCGCTTTTCGTCGACCCTGGCCGACCAGACCTGCTTGACGTGCAGCGTCGCGGCAAACGGCGTCAGCTTGGCCGGCTGGTCGATCGCCTTGTCCTTGGAGCAGGCGGCGATCGTCGCGAGCAGCACCGCCATCCAGATCGCGCGCGTCGGGTGTCGCATGGACTACTTCGCCGCAGCAGTGGCAGCGGGTGTCGCCGGGACGGCGGCCGCGGGCGGTGAGTCCGCCGCCAGATCGGCGATCTTCAGATCGAGGAGCGCTGCGTCGCCGAGCTCAGGCGCGCCGGCCGCGGCGCGGTACTCCTTGAGCGCTTGGGTGCGGTCGCCCTTGGCGTAATAGGCATCGCCGCGCACCTCGTGATAGCGGGCCGCGAAGGCGCCCGGGTCGGCGGCTCCGAGCGTGGCGATGGCCTGATCGGGCTTCCCCTGGGCGATCTCGACGCGCGCGAGGCGCATGCGCGCGAGCAGCGCGAGCTCGCGGTCCTTCGAATTCTGCATGACGGTCTCGAGCTCGTGTGCCGCCTTGTCGAGCTCGTTACCCTCGACGTAGATGCGCGCGGCGACGAGCTTTGCCTGGTCGGTGTACGGCGAGGAGGGGTTGTCGCGCTCGAGGCCGCCGAGGATGACGAAAGCCTGGGTGCGGTCGCCCTTCTCGAGGGCCTCGATCATGCGCGTATAGGCCGCGCTCGCCTCGACGCCACGGGCGTCGAGGTGCGCCTGCCACCAGCGCCAGCCCTGGAGTCCCGCCGCGGCGAGCGCCACGCCGGCAACCACCCACAGGCCGTTGTCGCGCACCCAGGTCCGGATCTGCTCCCATTGCTCTTTGTCGGACAGGTACTCGCTCACTCACGCACTCCCACGATCCCCGAGGGCCTCATCCAGGCCGGCCGCCAGCGCCTCGATCGGGCACTCGCTCTGACCCGACTCCACACGTAAAGGTTTCATGCCGAGCACCCCGCGCGCGAGCTCGTCGTCGCCGATGATCAGCGCGAGCGCCGCGCCGCTCTTGTCGGCGCGCCGGAACTGTGCCTTGAAGTTGCCGCCGCCCAGGTTCATCTCGAAACGCAGCCGCGGGCGCTCGCTGCGCAGCCGCTCGACGATCCTCAGGGCCTCCGCGGTCGCGCGCGTCCCGCTCACGACGACGTACACGTCGGCGGGCACCGCGGCGGGCTTGCCGCCGGCGGCCACCTGCAGCGCCACCAGCCGCTCGACGCCCATGGCGAATCCGACCGCCGGAGTCGGCTCGCCGCCGAGCTGCGCGATCAGCCCGTCGTAGCGGCCGCCGGAGCATACGGCATTCTGGGCGCCGCTGGCGGCCGTGATCCACTCGAACACCGTGCGGTTGTAATAGTCGAGCCCTCTGACCAGGCGCGGGTTGATGGAATAAGTCACCCCTGCCCCATCGAGCATGCGTCCGAGCGCCTCGAAGTGTTCGCGCGACTCGGCATCGAGGTATTCCGTGAGGAGCGGCGCGCCGGCGATCAGCGCCTGCAGCTCGGGGTTCTTGCTGTCGAGGATGCGCAGCGGATTTCCTTCGAGGCGCCGCCGGCTGTCGGCATCGAGCTCACCCTCGTGAGCGCGCAGGTAATCGACCAGGCGCGCCCGATAGCTGCGGCGGCTCTCGGGCGTACCGAGGGAATTGATCTCGAGCTTCAAGCCCGCGATGCCGAGCCGCCGCCACAGCCGCGCGCCGAGCGCGATCAGCTCGGCGTCGACGTCGGGACCCGGGCAGCCCACCGCCTCGACGTCCACCTGCCAGAATTGCCGGTAGCGCCCGGCCTGCGGCGCCTCGTGCCGGAACATGGGGCCGAGGCACCAGAGCTTGTGGCGCTGGCCGCGCAGCATGCGGTTGGAGATGAGCGCGCGCACGATGCCGGCGGTGGCTTCGGGGCGCAGCGTGAGACTGTCGCCGCCGCGGTCGGTGAAGGTGTACATCTCCTTGCCGACGACGTCCGTGTGCTCGCCGATCGCACGCTTGAAGAGCTCGGTGCGCTCGAGCAGCGGTACGCGGATCTCCTCGTAGCCGTAGCAGCCGAGCAGCTCGCGGGTCAGCGCCTCGAAGCGCTGCCAGGCGCCGATCTCGGCGGGCAGCACGTCGTTCATGCCGCGGACGGGCTGAATCTCCTGGGTCACTCAGCCCCCGGGGACGGCTGGCGGCGGCACGGGCGCGGCGTGCCCGCTCCTGTCGACGAGGAAGCGCGCGCTGCCGTCGCGATGCACGAGGCCGTCGAGCTGCACTTTCTGCCCGTTGAGTTGCACCGCCACGCCGGGCGCGTTGCCGAGCACCACCTTGAGCGGCGGCGCGCCCGCGACGGTGCGTGCGCTGTCGGGCGCGTTGAACCCCTCGGTCAGACGCCGGCCGTCGGCGTCGTACACCGCGACCCAGCTGACCGCGGAGAACCGCAGCGCGAGCTGCGCCGTGCCGCCCGCGGCGTCGCCGCCGCGCGCGTGCGCATCCGCCACCGCTCCCATCAGCCGTGCCGCCGAGTCGCTGCCAGGGGATGCGGCCGGAGCCGGCAGCTCCGCCGAGACCGCATGCGGCTTGGCCGCGGGCAAGGTCAGCAGCCACCACACGACGCCCGCGATCGCCACCCCGACCAGCACGAGCAGCGCCAGCGCCAGCAGCCGCGAGGAACGCGGCGGCGGCAGCTGATGCGGGATGCGCCGCAGGTCCGGGGCGGGCGCGGCGGCCGAGTACAGTCCCTGCAGCTCCCCGGGCTGCTCGCCGACCAGGTCGGCGTAGCGCCGCAGATGGCCGCGCACGTACACGGCAGCGCCGAGCGCGGCAAAATTCTCCGCCTCGAGCGCCTCGAGGATGCGCGGGTCGACGTGCAGCTTCTCCGCCGCCTGCAGTGTCGTGAGGCCGCGCGACTCGCGTGCGCTGCGCAGCCGTGCGCCGATACCGCTGCGCGCCTCGCCGCCGGCCTCGCTCGTGCCCATCGTCTTCAGCCGCGGTGCTTGTCGAGCTCGGCCAGGGCGCGCACCTGGTCGGAGCCCGGGTAGTCGAGCTGCAGCCGCCGCGCGAAGCGCTGCGCGGCCACCGTATCACCCTGCGCGCGCGCCACCTGTACACCGAGCAGCAGCAGATCCGGGGTGGCGTCGTAGGTGCTGATGTAGCCGTCGATGCGTGTGCGCGCCGCGACCAGCTGCCCGTGGTCGAAATCGAGGTGGGCGAGCTGGTAGGCGGCTTCGGCGAAGTTGGGGCGCAACTGGAGCGCCGCGTTGAAGTTGACGCGCGCCTCGTCGTCGCGCTTGGCGGCGCGCAGGCATACCCCGGCGTTGGTGTACGCCGCCTGCGGCGTGCGATACAGCGCGTTGTGCGCCGCCTCGAGGAAGCGCTTGACGCCCTCGTCGGTACGGCCGTTCTGACACAGATAGACCGCGTAGTTGTTGATGACCTCCGGGTCGTGCGGCGCGAGCTTGAGCGCGGTGCGGAACTCCTCGTCGGCCTTGTCGGGCTGGTTCATGCGCGTGAACAGCATGGCGCGCGCGCTGTGCACGGCCGGGTTGTTGGGGTCCTGATCGAGCGCCCTGTCGAGCTTCATCTTGGCGAGGTTGAGGTCGCCCTGATTCATGTACTGGATGCCGAGCTGGGTATTGGCGGCGGCCGCATCCTGCTGGTTGGCCATGTGCAGCGGCTGGGTGCTCTTGCTCACGCAGCCCCCGAGCAGCACCGCCGCGAGTGCGGCCAGAGCCACCAGGACGCCCCGGGGGTGCGGGATGTGGTTCATTTGTTCGCTCATGGTTGAACCGCGACGCCTATGACCTTGCTCCCGAGCCGCACCGTAGTGCGATCGATCACCCTGCCGGCGAGCTGGCCGCAGGCGGCATCGATGTCCTCGCCGCGCGTGCGCCGCACCGTGGCGAGCACCCCGCGCTGCAGCAGCTCGTCGCGGAAGCGCTGGATGACGGGCGCCGGCGAGCGAGTGTAGCGGGTGCCGGGGAACGGATTGAAGGGGATGAGATTGACCTTGGCGGGATGGCCCTTGAGGAGCCGCGCCAGAGCGCGCGCCTGGGCCGGGGAGTCGTTCACCGAGTCGAGCATCACGTACTCGAAGGTGACACTGCGGCCGTTCTGCTCGTCGAGATAGTGCCAGCAGGCCGCGAGCAGCTCCGCGATCGGGTGCTTGCGGTTGATCGGCACCAGCTCGTTGCGCAGCGCATCGTCGGGAGCGTGCAGCGACACGGCGAGCGCCACGTTGCTCACCTCGGCGAGCTTGTAGATCTGCGGCACGAGCCCCGAGGTCGAGAGCGTCACGCGGCGGCGTGACAGATCGCAGCCGAAGTCATCGAGCAGGATGTCGAGCGCGGGCACGACGTTGCGAAAGTTCGCGAGCGGCTCCCCCATGCCCATGAGAACGACGTTGGTCACGCGGCGCTCGGGCGCCGCTGCCTGCTCGGCGGCGTCCGCCCGTGCGAGCTCGGCGCTCGCGAGCCACACCTGGCCGACGATCTCGGCGGTGCTCAGGTTGCGGTTGAAGCCCTGCTGGGCGGTCGCGCAGAACGAGCAGTCGAGCGCGCAGCCGACCTGGGAGGAGATACAGAGGGTGCCCCGATCAGGCTCAGGGATGAACACCATCTCGAAGGCCTGAGCGGCGTCCGCCCTGAGCAGCCACTTGACGGTGCCGTCGGAGGAGCGCTGCGTGCGCACGATCTCCGGCGGGCGCACCTCGGCGCAGGCCGCGAGGCGCGTGCGGAAGTCCTTCGCGAGGTCGGTCATCGCGGCGAATTCGCGCGCGCCGCGCTTGTAGATCCAGCTCATCAGCTGGCGGGCGCGGAACGGCCGGCTGCCGAGCTGCTCCACGAAGGTCTCGAGCGCCGGGCGTGGCAGCCCCAGCAGGTTGGTACGCTCGGTGGCGGGCGGGCTCATGGGTGCGGCGCGCTCAAGCGCGCGAGTGCAGCTCCGTGGTGCTGAAGAAGTAGGCGATCTCGCGCGCCGCCGTCTCCGGGGCGTCCGAGCCGTGCACGACGTTCTGCTCGATGCTGGCGGCAAGATCCGCGCGGATAGTGCCAGGGGCGGCCTTCTTCGGGTCGGTCGCGCCCATCAGGTCGCGGTTGCGCGCGATCGCGTTCTCGCCCTCGAGCACCTGTACGACCACGGGACCGGAGCTCATGTAGCGCACCAGGTCCTTGAAGAACGGACGCTCACGGTGCACGGCGTAGAAGCCCTCGGCCTCGCGCTGCGACAGGTGCAGCATGCGCGCGCCGACGATCGAGAGTCCCGCCTTCTCGAAACGGCGGTACACCTCGCCGATGAGATTTCCGCGGACGCCGTCGGGCTTGACGATGGACAGGGTGCGCTCGAGCGCCATTTCGAGGGTTCCTCTCAGGTTTGAAGCGAAGGATGCGGGCGGCCCGCAGGCAAGCGCGCAAGTTTACTCAGGAAGGGCGTGCGCGGCAATTTGCCGTGCAGCGGAAGTGCCGGTTTGGTAAGGGATTTTGGACGGACGACCGCCTCCTTCAGGAGGCGGGTGCTTCGGAGCTCAGACCGAGAAGCTCTCGCCGCAGCCGCACTCGCCCTTCACGTTGGGGTTGCGGAAGCGGAAGGCCTCGTTGAGGCCCTGCTTCACGAAATCGACGATCGTACCGTCGAGGAGCGTCAAGCTCGCCGAATCGACGAACACCCGCACGCCCTGATCCTCGAACACCGTGTCGCCGGGCTGCTGCGACTCGGCGTAATTCACTACATAGGCGAAGCCCGAGCAACCGGTCTTGCGTATGCCGAGCCGCAGCCCGATGCCGCTACCCCGGGCGGCGAGGAAGCTCTTGACGCGGTTGGCGGCGGATTCAGTGAGAGAGATTGCCATCGATCCTCAATATTCTAGCGCTTATCGCCATTGCAACAGGCAGGCGCGCAGCGCGTCCTCGATCACCAGCAGCCGCCCGAGCTTCTCGACCGGAACCGAGCGGCTCGCGGCCCATTCCGCGGGAGTCCCGGGAAGCAGCGTCCCGCGCCTGCGACCCTTGAGCTCCCCAGACAGCCAGGCCGCCACATCCAAAGTATGGGGGCAACCGACGGCCTGGACACGTGCGTCCTTCACAATGTCGCCCTCG
The DNA here is from genome assembly GCA_035542535.1 of Steroidobacteraceae bacterium. Lineage (GTDB taxonomy): Bacteria > Pseudomonadota > Gammaproteobacteria > Steroidobacterales > Steroidobacteraceae > 13-2-20CM-66-19. The sequence continues at coordinate 20,549 of DATKLG010000030.1, read as the reverse complement.
AGCAGCAGGTGAATGCGCACCCAGGTCTCCTGCGCCGGCCCGCCGGCCTCACCGCTCACTACGGCGCCGCCCGAGGCGCCGGAGGGGAATAGCTGCGATCCCGGGGCCGCCGGCGATTGTGCACGCAGCCGCGCCACCGCGCCGCGGACGTCCGCTGCCGCCCGCTCGACCTCCGCAGCCTCGGTGAAGCGCCCCAGGCTGAAGCGCAGCGAGGCGCCCGCCAGGAGCGAGCTGCGCCCCAGTGCCCGCAATACATAGGACGCTTCGGCGGACGCGGAGTTGCAGGCCGCCCCGGTCGAGACCGCGAGCTCCCCGAGAGCGCTCACCAGGCTCTCGCCCTCGACGCCCTCGAAGGACACGTTGAGGATCCCCGGCACGCGCGCAGCCTCCGCGCCGTTCAGGTGGACGCCGCCGAGGGAGCCGAGCGCCTTCCACAGCCGCTCGCGCAGCGCGAGGAGCCGCGCGCTCTCGGCGGGAAGCTCGGCGCCGGCGATCTCGCAGGCGGCGCCGAAGCCGACGATCTGGTGGGTCGCGAGCGTCCCCGGGCGCAGCCCAAGCTCCTGGCCGCCCCCGAAAGTCACCGGCTGCAGCAGGGCGCGCGCGCCCGCACGAACGTACAGGGCGCCGACTCCCTTCGGGCCGTAGAGCTTGTGGGCGGTGAAGGAGAGGAAGTCGACCGGCAGCGCGGCGACCTCGAGCGGCAGCTTGCCGGCTGCCTGGGCGCAGTCGCTGTGGAAGGCGACACCCCGCTCGCGGCACAGGGCGCCGATCGCAGCGATGTCCTGCACCACGCCGATCTCGTTGTTCACGCACATGAGCGACACGAGCCGCGTCTCGGGGCGCAGCGCTGCGGCGACGGCGGCCGGCGTGACCAGCCCGCTCCTCTGCGGCGTCAGATAAGTGACCTGGAAGCCCTCCTTCTCGAGACGCTTGCAGGGGTCGAGCACCGCCTTGTGCTCGGTGCGGGCGGTCACCAGGTGCCGCCCGCGGTCGGCGTTGGCGCGCGCCACGCCGAGGATCGCCAGGTTGTTCGACTCCGTGGCCCCGGAGGTAAAGACGATCTCGGCGGCATCGGCACCGATCAGGCCTGCGACCTGCGAGCGGGCCCGCGCGATGCGCGCCGCCGCCGCACGGCCGAACTCGTGAAGCGAGGAGGCGTTGCCAAAGTCGCCGTCCAGAGTGAGGCAGGCGCTCATGGCCGCAGCGACCCGCGGGTCGACCGGCGTGGTCGCCGCGTAATCGAGATACACGGGCCGCGCGCCGCTCATCGGTGCGGCGCGCCGGCGTGGCGGCGGCGGTTCTGCACGGCAGTGAGAATGCCGCGCAGGATGTTGGCCTCGTTGTGATCGAGCTCGGCGCGCTGCAGCAGGCGGCGGATGCGGCTCATGAGATGCGTGCCGCTCTCGGTGCGGTCGCGGAAATCGATCTCCTCCAGCACCTGCGCGAAGTGTGCGTACAGCTGCTCGAGCTCGCCGGCGCCGGCGAGCGGCACGCCCGCCCGGTCGACGGCCGCTGCCTGCGGCGCGCGTGCGCTGAAGAGCTCGTAGGCCACGATCTGCACCGCCATCGCGAGATTGAGCGAGGGGTAGGCGACGCTCGCGGGGATGCGCAGCAGCAGGTGCGCCGCCTCGAGCTCCTCGTTGGTGAGCCCGGTGCGCTCCGCCCCGAATACCACCGCGGCCGGCGAGCGGCGGGCCTCGGCAACGATGCGCGGTGCGGCCTCCCGCAGCCCGGCCACGCGGAAATACTGATCGCGCTCGCGCGCGGTCGTCGCGGCGATGAATCCGCAGCCCTCGAGCGCCGCAGCGAGCGAATCGACCACGCGCGCCGCGGCGAGCACGTCGTCGGCACCGGCGGCGCGCGCGGTCGCCTCGGGGTGCGGGAACTGCTTCGGCCGCACCAGCACCAGCGACTCGAGCGCCATGTTCTTCATGGCGCGGGCCGCGGCGCCGATGTTGCCCGGGTGCGAGGCCGCGACCAGCACGATGCGAATGTCGGGGGAGTCCATCTGCTAACCTAGTTCTCCTCGCCAGGATCGCAGCAAGGGATTTTGGCGGACATTACTGAACGAGCTTAAAGACCGTGCAGCCGCTTCTCAACATCGCCGTGCGCGCCGCGCGCCGCGCCGGCGAGGTGATCGTCCGGAGCCTGAACCGCCTCGAGTCGCTCACCATCTCCTCCAAGGGACGCAATGACTTCGTGAGCGAGGTCGACCACGCCGCCGAGCGCGAGATCATCGCCGTCATCCGCCGCCACTACCCGCAGCATGCGTTCCTCGCCGAGGAGAGCGGCCGCTCGGGCGAGCACGACACGCTGTGGATCGTCGACCCGCTCGATGGCACCACCAACTTCCTGCACGGCTTCCCGGTGTTCGCGGTGTCGATCGCCTGCCAGATCAGGGGCCGGCTCGAGCATGCGGTGGTCTACGACCCGATGCGCCAGGAGCTCTTCACCGCGAGCCGCGGCGCCGGCGCGCATCTCGACAATCACCGCATGCGCGTCAGCAAGACGCGCTCGCTCGATGGGGCGCTCATCGCGACCGGCTTCCCCTACCGGGCCAATCTGCGCTATCTCGACTCCTATCTCGCGATGCTGCGGGCGGTCAGCGAGCACGCGGCGGGCGTGCGCCGCCCCGGCGCCGCGGCCCTCGACCTGGCTTATGTCGCGGCGGGACGCGTGGATGCGTTCTGGGAGCTCGGCCTGAGTGCGTGGGACACGGCCGCCGGGACGCTCCTCATCCAGGAGGCGGGCGGGCGCATCGGCACCCTGACCGGCGGCGAATACCGCCAGCAAGGGCACATCGTCGGCGGCAACCCCAAGGTGTACGCCGCGCTCATCGAGACGCTCGCCCCGCACGTGCCCGAGGACCTGCGCGGCGCGTGATACGCGCGGCGTGCGCGCGCGGCAGCAGCCTCGCTTTCGGCAGATCGCTTGTGTAGAGTCCAGCGAAAAATCGGGGGTCCCGCGATGCGACAGCTCTTTGCCACCAAGTCGATCCAGGCGCTGCACGAGCAGGAATCCTCCGCGAACCAACTGCGGCGCTGCCTGGGCCCCGTACAGCTGACGCTGCTCGGCATCGGCGGCATCATCGGCACCGGGATCTTCGTGCTCACCGGGACCGCCGCCGCCAACCACGCCGGTCCCGCTCTGCCGCTCGCCTTCATATTCGCCGGCCTCGGCTGCACCTTCGCCGGGCTCTGCTACGCCGAGTTCTCCGCCATGATCCCGGTATCGGGCAGCGCCTACTCCTATTCCTACGCGACCCTCGGCGAGGGCGTCGCCTGGTTCATCGGCTGGAACCTGGTGCTCGAATACCTGCTGGCGGTCGCGACCGTCTCCGTCGGCTGGTCGGGCTATGCGGTGAGCCTGCTCAGCCAGCTCGGCGTACACATCCCGGCGCAGCTTTCGAGCGCGCCCTTCAGCACGCCGATGGGTCAGGAGTCCCTGCAGATCGTCCGTACCGGGGCGATCGTCAATCTGCCGGCGGTACTCATCGTCGCGGCGATCGGCATCATCTGCTACGTCGGTATCAAGCAATCGGCGTTCTTCAACGCGGTGATCGTGGCCATCAAGGTCACGGTGGTGCTGCTGTTCATCCTGTTCGGCATCTTCTACATCGACACGGCGAACTGGCATCCGTTCATCCCGCCGAACACCGGCGAATTCGGCGTATTCGGCCTGAGCGGCATCCTCGGCGCCGCCGGTGTGATCTTCTTCGCCTACATCGGCTTCGATGCGGTCTCGACGGCGGCGCAGGAGACCGTGAACCCGCAGCGCGACATGCCGATCGGCATGCTGGCGAGCCTCGTCATCTGCACCATCCTCTACGTGATCACCTCGGCGGTGCTGACGGGCATGGTGAGCTACAAGGAGCTCGACGTCGCCGCGCCCGTGGCGCTCGCGATCGACAAGCACCCGGCGCTGCACTGGCTCGGCTATCCGGTGAAGCTGGGTGCGGTCTGCGGCATTACCTCGGTCATGCTGGTCATGACCATCGCCCAGGCCCGCATCTTCTTCGCCATGGCGCGCGACGGGCTGCTGCCGCCTTTTTTCGGCCGCGTGCATCCGCGCTATAAGACTCCGTCGGTGGGCACGGCCGTGACGGCAATCGCGGCGGCGACCATCGGCGGCCTGTTCCCGGTGAAGCTGCTCGGCGAGATGGTCTCGATCGGCACCCTCTCGGCCTTCGTCACGGTATGCATCGGCGTGCTGGTGCTGCGCCGTACCCGGCCCGACCTGCCGCGGCCGTTCAAGGCACCGTGGCCGTGGTTCACCTGCATCGCGGGCGCCGTGGTGTGCTTCGCGATGATGCTGGGCCTCGGGACCGCCACCTGGATGCGGCTCATCGTATGGACCATCATCGGGGCGCTGATCTACGTGTTCTACGGCTACAGCCACAGCAAGGTGCTCGCGGAAGGCAACGGCAGCCCGGCTGCCTCCGCCGCGTCCAGCCGCTGAAGTCCGCCCGCAGTGCGGGCGGCGGTGCCGCCGCCGCGCTCAGCGCCGCTCCGTCCTGCGCCGCAGCCGCAGGTTGATGAGCTCGACGGCCACCGCGAACGCCATGGCGAAGTACAGGTAGCCCTTCGGGATCTCGAAGTGCAGCGCCTCGGCGGTGAGCGCCACGCCGATCAGGATGAGGAACGAGAGCGCCAGCATCTTGATGGTCGGATGGCGCTCGATGAAGGCGCCGACCGGCCGCGACACCCACATCATCACCAGGATGGCCGCCACGATGGCCGCCACCATGATGGTGAAATCGCGCGCGAGCCCCACGGCGGTGAACACCGAGTCGAGCGAGAATACGATGTCGATGAGACCGATCTGCACGATCGTGAGCGCAACCGAGGCCTGCGGCCGCGCAGCCGCCGGCAGCGTCGCCGCACCTTCGAGCGAGTGGTGAATCTCCAGCACGCTCTTGCCGAGCAGGAACAGCCCGCCGCCGAGCAGCACCGCATCGCGTGCCGAGAACGTGCGGCCGCCGAGCGTGAGCCACGGCTGCGTGAGGTGGGTCAGCCACACGATCGAGAACAGGAGCGCGATGCGGGTCGCCATCGCCAGTACCAGCCCGCCGAGCCGCGCGCCGCGCTGCTGCTGCGGCGGCAGCCTGCCGACCAGGATCGCGAGGAAGATCAGGTTGTCGACGCCGAGCACGATCTCGAGCGCCGCCAGCGCGACGAAGGCCAGCCAGGCGTTGGGGTCGGCGATCAGCGTGGCCGCGCTCCCCTACGGCAGGTGATCGAGGGCCGCCTTCTTGACGGTCGGGAACAAGTCCTCGGCGGTGAGGCCGAGGTCGAGGGCGATGGCGCTCGAGATGTAGATCGAGGAATAGGTGCCGGCGATGATGCCGATGAGGAGCGCCGCCGAGAAGCCCTTGAGCACCGGGCCGCCGAGGAACAGCAGCGCCACCACGACGATGGAGGTGACCACCTTGGTCATGATGGTGCGTGACAGCGTCTGGTTGATCGACTGGTCGAGCACCACGTCCGGCGCCGAGCGGCGGTTGCCCTCGAAGCGCTCGCGGATGCGATCGAACACCACCACGGTGTCATTGAGCGAGTAGCCGATGACGGCCAGGATGGCCGCCACCACCGCCAGATCGAACGACATCTGGGTGAGGGAGAAGAATCCCAGCACCAGGATCGGGTCGTGCAGCACCGCAAGGATCGCGCCCGCCGAGAGCTTCCAGGTGTGGAAGCGCACCGCGAGATAGCCGAAGATGAACAGCAGCGTGAAGAACAGGGCCCAGGCCGCGCTCCTCTTCAGCTCCGCCCCCACCTGCGGCCCCACCACCTCGAGCTGCATCACCTGCGCGCCGGGGTCGATGCCGCGCAGCGTGGTCTCGAGCTGGGTGCGGATGCCGGCCGCCGTCTGCCTGGGATCGGGCGGCAGGCGGATGGCGATGTCGCGCGAGGAGCCGAAGTTCTGCACTGACGGCTCGCGAAAGCCCGCGGCCGCGAGCCGCGCGCGCACCAGGTCGACGTCGGCGGCCTTGGGGAAGCTCGCTTCGGCGCTCACTCCGCCGGTGAAGTCGATGGCGAGATTCACGCCGCGCAGGAAGAAGGAGCCGAGCGACACGATCATGAGCAGCGCCGACAGCGTGTACCACACCTTGCGGGTGGCCATGAACGGGTAGCTGGTCTGATGGCTGAAGAATTCCACGTTTGATCCTCGGGTCTTTGCGGTCGGGCGCGGCGGCTTCAGCCGATCGCCAGGTGCGTGAGCCTGCGCCGGCCGCCGTACATGAGGGTGAGCAGCGCCCGGCTCCCCATCAGGGAGGTGAACATGGAGGTTGCGATGCCGAGGGTGAGCACCACGGCGAAGCCGCGGATCGCACCGGTGCCGAGCACCCACAGCACCACGCCCGCGATCAGGGTGGTGATATTGGAGTCGGCGATGGCCGAGAAGGCCTTCTCGAAACCGGCGCGGATCGCCGCCTGCGGCGACACACCCTTGCGGATCTCCTCGCGGATGCGCTCGTAGATCAGCACGTTGGCATCCACCGCCATGCCGACCGTGAGCAGGATGCCGGCAATGCCGGGCAGCGACAGCACCTGATGCATCATCGAGAGCAGCGCCGTGAGCAGCACCACGTTGGCGAGCAGCACGAGATCGGCGACCACGCCGAACGTCTGGTAGTAGAGCGCCATGAAGAGGAACACGCCGGCCATGCCGACGATGAGGGCGGTCACGCCCTTGTCGATGTTGTCGCGCCCGAGGCTCGGACCCACGGCGCGCTCCTCCACCACGTAGATGGCGGTCGCGAGCGACCCCGAGCGCAGCAGCAGCGCCAGCTCGCGCGCCTCTCCGGACTGCAGCCCCGTGATCTGGAAGTTGTTGCTGAAGACGCCGCGAATGGTGGCGTCGTTGATGACCTCCTCGTCGGTCACCTCGCGCGTGACCTTCTGGCCGTCGATCTCGACGGTCTCGGGGCGCTTCTCGATCAGCACTACCGCCATGCGCCGGTTGAGGTTGGCGCGCGTGGTGCGCAGCATGTTCTCGCCGGCGCGCGCATCGAGACGCACGTTGACCGCCGGGCCTTCCTGGGACATGCCGGTGGTCGCGTTGGTGAGCTGATCGCCCGTGGCGATGATCTCGCGCTTGAGCAGGATCGGCCGGCCGATGCGCGTATGGGTATAGAGCTTCGAGCCGAGCGGCGCGCGGCCGAGCTGCGCCGCCTCGACCGCGCTGTTCTGCATGTCCTCGAGGCGGAACTCGAGCGTCGCCACCCGGCCGAGGATGTCCTTGACCTCGGCGGAGTTCTGCACGCCGGGGAGCTGCACGTTGATGCGGTCGACTCCCTGGCGCTGCACGATCGGCTCGGAGACTCCGAGCTCGTTCACGCGATTGCGCAGGGTGGTGATGTTCTGCTGGATCGCGTAGTCCTGGCGCTCGCGGATCTGCGCGCTGGTCATCGCGGCCTCGAGCAGCGGTCCCGCGGCGCTGCTCGAGGCAGTCAGCCCCAAGCCCTGCAGCGGCTGGTTGAGCGCGCTGCGCGCGGCGCCGAGGTCCGCGCCGGGGGCGAGCTGGATGCGGATGACGCTGGCCTCCCCGCCCGCCCCGACCGTGACGTCCTTGAAGGGGATGTTGGCACTGGTGAGCGCCCGCCGCGCATCCTGCGCGTAGCCGTCGAGCGCCTGGGCGACCGCGGAGCTCACGTCGACCTGGTAGAGGAGGTACAGCCCGCCGCGCAGGTCGAGACCGAGCGGCATGGGCTTGAGTCCCAGCTGGCGCAGCAGCTCGGGGGTGCGTGGCGCGAACGACAGTGCAGTGATGTAGGTGTTCTTGAAGTCCTCGTTGCCGTTCACTGCATCGCGTGCCGCCAGCTGATCGGGCACGCTGGCGAAGCGCACCATCAGCCTGCCGGCATCGAGATAGCTCTTCCCGAAGCGCACGCCGTGGGTCTTGAGGAACGTCTCGACCGCCTGCGCCGCATCGGGGGCGACCGCGGCGTGATCCTTGCGCGCCACCTGCAGGGCCGGGTCCTCGCCGAAGACATTGGGCAGCGCGAACAGCAGCCCGAGCAGCAGCACCGCTGCGACCAGGATGTACTTCCAGCGGGCGTATTCCAGCATGGCTCAGGCGCTTTTCAGCGTGCCCTTGGGCATCAGTTGCGCGATCTGGTGGCGCTGCACCTTGATGCGCACCCCCTCGGCGACCTCGAGCGTGACGAAGGTATCGCCGACGTCGGTGACCTTGCCCAGCATGCCGCCGGTGGTGACCACCTCATCGCCCGCGGCGAGCTTGGAGACCAGTGCCTGGTGCTCGCGCGCCTTCTTCTGCTGGGGCCGGATGAGCAGGAAATAGAACACGCCGACGAACAGCACCATCATCAGGAGCGGCGCGAACTGGCTGGTCGGGCCCGGCGCGGCCTGCGCCCAGGCGTCGGAAATCAGGTTCATGGCTTGGATCCCGGAAGCGAAAAGGGCGGCATTATGCCATAGCGTCGGCGTCAGTCTGGCGCGCCGTCAGGAACCCCCGCGCCCAGTGCTCGAGAGTCCCTGCCGCCAGGGCGGAGCGCAGGGAGCGCATCAGGGTGAGATAGAAGTGCAGGTTGTGGATGGTGTTAAGTCGTGCTCCCAGGATCTCGTTGCAGCGATCGAGGTGGCGCAGGTACGAGCGCGTGTAGTTGCGGCAGGTGTAGCAGGCGCAGGCCGCATCGACCGGACCCAAGTCGTCCTGATGAATGGCATTGCGGATGTTGATGACCCCGGCCGAGGTGAACAGGTGGCCGTTGCGCGCGTGGCGTGTCGGGATGACGCAGTCGAACAGGTCGATGCCGCGCAGCACCGCCGCGACGATGTCCTCCGGCCGGCCGACGCCCATCAGGTAGCGGGGCCGGTCGGCCGGCATGTGCGGCACGAGGCCTTCGAGGATCCGCAGCCGCTCCTCCTCCGGCTCCCCGACCGCGAGTCCGCCGACCGCGAGCCCGGGCCAGTCGAGCCGCAGCAGCGTCTCGAGCGAGGCGAGCCGCAGCGGCACATGCATGCCGCCCTGGACGATGCCGAACAGCCCTCCGGGCGGGGCGCCCGCCTCGGCACGGTGGTAGTGCGCGTGGCTGCGCGCCGCCCAGCGCATCGAGCGCTCCATGGAGGCGCGCGCCTCGGCCTCGGTGGCCGGATGCGCCGTGCAGTCATCGAGCGCCATCGCGATGTCGGAGCGCAGCGCGCGCTGCACGTCCATCGAGTCCTCGGGGGTGAGCCGCACCTCGCGCCCGTCGATCGGCGAGCGGAAGCGCACCCCCTCCTCGCTGATGCGCCGCAGGCTCTCGAGACTGAACACCTGGAAGCCGCCGGAGTCGGTGAGTATCGGGCGCTCCCAGTGCATGAAGCGGTGCAGGCCGCCGTGCGCGGCGATCACCGCGGCCCCGGGCCGCAGCATCAGGTGAAAGGTGTTGCCGAGCACGATCTCGGCGCCGAGCCCGACGAGCTCCTCGGGGGTCATCGCCTTGACCGTGCCGTAGGTACCGACCGGCATGAAGGCCGGCGTCTCGATCACGCCGTGGGCGGCGGTGAGCCGTCCGAGCCGGGCCGCGCCGGCGCGCGCCGTGACGGCGAATTCCGGTCTCATGCGCCCCTCGCGGTGATGAGCATGGCATCGCCGTAGCTGAAGAAGCGGTAGCGCGCGGCGATGGCATGCCGGTAGGCCTCGAGCACCGCCGCGCGCCCGGCAAAGGCGCACACCAGCATCAGCAGCGTCGACTCCGGCAGATGGAAGTTCGTGAGGAGCGCATCGCTCACCCGGAACCGGAAGCCCGGCGTGATGAACAGGCGCGTCTCCCCGCTCCAGGGCACCAGCGCCGGCGCCGTGCGCGGCTCTTCCCCCGCGAGCGCGCCGTTCCCGGCCGCGAGCGCGCTCGACTCCAGCGCGCGCAGCGCCGTCGTGCCGACCGGCACCACCCGGCCGCCGCGCGCGCGGGTGCGCGCCACGGCCTCGCAGGTCGCGCGGCTCACCACTACCCTCTCGGCGTGCATCTCGTGCGCGGCGAGATCCTCGACCCGCACGGGCTGAAACGTTCCGGCACCGACGTGCAGCGTGATGAAGGCGCGCTCGACGCCGCGTGCCTCGAGCGCCGCCAGGAGCGCGGCGTCGAAATGCAGACTCGCGGTGGGCGCCGCCACCGCGCCGCGCTCGCGCGCGAACAGGCTCTGGTAGCGCTCGTGATCGCTCGCGCGCGGCGCGCGCTCGATATAGGGCGGCAGCGGCACCTGGCCCCAGCGCTCGAAGAAATCGAGCGCCTTCCCGGGCAGCGCGATGCGCCACAGGTCCCCCTGCCGCGCGAGCACACGCACCTCGCCGCCGTCGGTGGCGATCGCGAGCCCGGCGCGCACCGGCTTGCTGGCGGAGATCTGTGCGAGGGCCTCGTTGCCCTCGAGCGCGCGCTCGAGAAATATCTCGACCTGGCCCCCGGTGGGCTTGACGCCCTTGAGGCGCGCGGCCACGACGCGCGTGTCGTTGAAGACCAGCAGATCGCCCGGCGCCAGGTGCGCTGGCAGCTCGGACACGGCGGCGTCCTCGAGAGCGCCGCGAACCGGATCGAGCACCAGCATGCGGCTCGCCGAGCGCTCATCGAGCGGTGTCTGGGCGATCAGCTCCCGGGGCAGTTGATAGGAGAAGTCCTGGCGGCGCACGCGCGCATGTTACACACGCTTCGCGCAGCGATCCTCACGCCTCATCGCGCAGCACCGCGACCTTGTCGGGCGGCGGCGGCAGCGGCGCCAGGGGCGGGAGCGGCGCCGCCTGAGGCAGCGGCGCGGCCTGCGGCGTCGGCGGCGGCGGCACCCGCGGCCGACGGCTCTCACCCGTGGCGACGTGCCGATGTCCCGCTCGCGCCGGGACGGTCGCCTCGAGGTCGAGCGTCTTGCGCTGGCGCACGATGCGCAGCGTCACTTTCTCACCGGGCTGGTAGGAAGCGAGGATGCGCGTCGCATGCGAGCCGCTCATCGGCTGACGGCCGTCGATGGCGAGAATGACGTCGCCGTCCTCGAGCTTGAGTGCGCCGTCGGCCGGCGCGCGCACCACCAGCACGCCCGCCTCGCTCCCGAAGTAGCGCCCGAGCTGCGGCGTCAGGGTCGCGAGCTCCATATCCATCATCGGCCCCTGCACCAGGAGCGGTCCCGATCCGATGATCGGCGGCGCGGTGAAGGGCGGAAAGTTGGCGTAGAAGTATTCGGGACTCCGGCGCGTCACGACCGTAAAGTCGCGCGGCGAGCCCTCACGCAGCACCCGCACGCTCACCTTGCTGTCGGGCTTGACGGCGCGCATCAGCCTCATCACCTGGCGCGCCGGGTTCTCGCCCTTCACTTCGGTGCCGTTCACCGCGACGACCACGTCGCCGGCGCGCATGCCGGCCTCCGCCGCGGGTCCGCCCGGACTCACCGCGCGCACCCGCGCGCCCGCTCCGCCGGGAGCCGGCTCGAGCTGTACTCCGATGATCGCGCGGCCGTGCTCGCCCTCCATGTCCACGAAGCTCTCGATCACGGGCCGGCTCAACTGCGCGCTGAGCTCGGCCACCTGGTGCGCCGCGTCCTCGAGCTGCCTGCGCGCCGCCTCGAGCTGCTCCTCGAGCTTCGCCTGTTCGGCGTCGCTCTCGGCCTTCGAGCCGTCGGCATGGGCCTTGGCGACGTCCGGCGGCTCGGCGAGCGCGATGCTCGGCCGGCAGCTCACCGCTGCGGCACCGGCCATGAGCAGCACGCTGCCGGTGAGAATCACGGGATATCGGCTCATGAGGCAGCTCCTTGATGGGTATTCAGCGCGTGGCATTCGCGAGCGTCTCTGCATAGCGAACCTGCACGAGCGAGTTGACGAGCTGGGCGCGCTCCTGCTGCAGAGCGTTGACGCGCGCCGCGGGGGCGCGCGAGGCGCTCTCGCTGCTCAGCAGGTCATCGACCTGTGCGATGTGGTCCTCGAGCGTCGCGATCGCCGCCCGGGTGCCGACCCGCACCAGCGCCGGCTCCCGCGGCAGCGTCTCGAGCCACTGCTCGGCGGCAGAGTCGTCCTCCGCCGGCGTGGCCTGCGCCGCGACGGTGGCGGGCGGGCGCTGCGGCCTCGGGCCTGCGCCCAGGCGGATGGCCGTCGCCATCACCGCCAGGCCGACCACGACGACGGCGGCCAGCGCGCGCATGCGCGCGACGCGCGCGCCCGCGGCGGGTGCTGCATGGGCGCGACGCTGGAACTCGCGCCAGTCGTAGGGCCGCGCGCCGTCGTCGGGCAGCTCCCGCAGCGCTCGCGCGACGGCCTGCTGCTGCTCTAGCTCAGTGTGCATGTCGGTCGGCTCCCTTGCGGCTCGAACCAGGCGCGCAGCTTGAGATGGGCGCGGGCAACCTGGGATTTGGAAAAGCTGACGGAGCGGCCGAAGGCGCGGGCAATCTCCGCATGCGAATAGCCCTCGACCTCGTACATCCAGATGACCGCGCGCGCCGTGGGCGCGAGTGTCGCCAGCGCACGCTCGATGTCGATGGCCTCGGGCGGCGGCGCGTGACTTGCGGCCCGCGCGAGCGCGGGCAGCTCGCCCTCGAGGGCACTCTCGAGGCACATGCGGGCCCGCCGCCACGGCGAGCGCAGGTGCATCAGGCAGCGCGAGATCGCGATCTGCCGCAGCCAGGCCCCGAGAGGGGCTTCCTGGCGGAAGTCCGCGAGACGCTCGAACAGAATCATCATGGTGTCCTGGAAAACGTCCTCGGCGGCGCTGCGGCTGCCGATGACCCGGCGGATGAGCGTGAAGGTCGGAGCGGCGACCGCGGCATAGATCAGCTGCCGCGCGCGCTCCTCCCCCGCGCACGCCCGTACCCGGACCTCATCCGGGACGGCGATTTCCACCAGCCTGGTCACGGAAGCTTAGATGCGCGGGCGGGGCAAAAGGTCGCAGGCAGCGGCGCGGGACGCCTTATACTGAAAGCCGATGCCCGAGTGGCGGAATTGGTAGACGCAGCGGACTCAGACGTAACAACTTGAGCCCCCTGGGAGAAATCCCCGGGGTGAAGCCCGTCAAACTCGGTGGAGGCCCTGAGGCGCTGCGCGTGCTCGAGCTGACGCCGAGCCAAGCCCCGCGACCGCGGGGAAGGTGTAGAGAGCAGACGGCGGGCACCTACAGCCCGCAAGGGCCATGGTGATGGCGTGCTCCAGACCACGAACCCGACCGCGTGCCGGGGCGGCGAAAGCCGAAGTGGCAGGAAAATCCGCCGCCCTTAAAAGCGTGTCGGTTCGACTCCGACCTCGGGCATTCAACTTCAGCCCTCGCTCCGCGAGTCTAGTTCACCGTCAACCCTGTGGGGGGACAGGGGCGCACCGCCCCGTAGAGGTTGGTACGCGGTGCGCGCTTTTCCAAGACTGCGAGCTGCTTTTCGAACTCGTTCAAGTCGCTTATGTACGCAGCGACCTGTGCCCGGCCCTCGGTCGATGAGCACGCGGTACCGCTCTGCAGCAGCGGCAGCAGAGCCACGAGCTTCTGGGTGGTCTCATCGCGAATGGCAAGCTGTTGAGTGAGTCCGGCGCGCTGATCGGCTTTGTATTGCCAATACCAGCCGGTTCCGAACAAAGCCGTCAGCAGCCATGGGACGGCCTGCAGGAGGCTGATGCCCTGCTTGCGCGCGTTGTTCATTTCCGACCTCCCCTCACGCGACGCCCCCGGCCCTCAGCCGCACGTTTTCGCGGGCCACTGCGCACCACACGGCTGAATCTGTCGGTCGCGCGCACGAGCTCGCGGGAGTTACCGCGCTCGAAGGCCGAATGTCCGGCGTCGTCCACGATGCACAGCTGCGCCTCGGGCCAGGCGCGATGCAGATCCCAGGCGCTGCGCATCGGGCAGATGACGTCGTAACGTCCCTGAACGATGACCGCGGGAATCCGCCGGATGCGGCGCACGTCGGCGAGCAGCTGATCGTCGCGGCGCAGGAAGGCGCGATGGACGAAGTAGTGGCACTCGATGCGCGCCAGTGCGAGTGCCGAGCGGGCGCGCCCCGCCTGCGCGAGCTCGACGGGATCGGTGCGCAGATGGCTCGTCGCACCCTCCCAGATCGACCAGGCGCGCGCCGCGCGCACGGCGCTCCTGCGGTTGCGGCCCGTGAGTCGCCGGTAGTACGCCTGCATCATGTTGCGCCGCTCGGCCTTCGGGATGAGGGCGACGTATCGGTCCCATTCCGCAGGAAACAGCGCCCCCGCACCCTGCGGGTTCTGGTAGAACCAGCTGAGCTCGGAGCGGCGTGCAAGGAAGATGCCGCGGAGAACCAGCTCCGTCACGCGACGCGGGTGTTTCTGCGCGTACGCCAGCGCCAGGGTCGATCCCCATGATCCCCCGAATACCAGCCAGCGCTCTATCCCGAGGAGCCTCCGCAGCGCCTCGATGTCCGCGACCAGGTCCCAGGTCGTGTTGTCCGTCAGGCTCGCATGAGGGCGGCTGCGCCCGCAGCCGCGCTGGTCGAAGAGCACGATGCGGTATCTGCGCGGGTTGAAGAACCGCCGCATCTTCGGCTCCGTGCCGCCGCCCGGGCCGCCGTGCAGGAACACCGCGGGCTTTCCCCGGGGATTGCCGCTCTCTTCGAAGTAGATGCGGTGAAGCCCGCCGACTCGCAGATAGCCGGTGCGGTAGGGTCTGATGGGAGGATAGAGCGGATCGGCCGCGCGCATGCCACCCACGCTAGCACGTGCCGCCGCGGACACCATAATCGCCCGCCCGTCGCCTCCCGCCGACGGCTTGCTTCGCCTGCGGGGCACTGTCATCGTCGCTCGAGGCCTTGTGAGCGAGTCGCGACCCATGACGGAGTTCCTGCGTAGCGTGCCGCGAGGCGCCCGCGCCTCGCGCGCGCTGGTGTTGCTCGCCTTCCTGACGGTCGCTGCCTGCGGTGGCGGCGGCGGCTCGTACAGCTCCTCGCCTTCACCCGGCCCGCCGCCACCCGGCCCGCCTCCGCCCCCGCCGCCGGTCGGCTCGGGCACCGATGTCGTGACCTACAAGAACGACCTGGCGCGCACCGGTCAGAACCTCACCGAGTCGGTCCTGACGCTCGCCAATGTCAACAGCTCAGGCTTCGGCAAGCTGCGCTTCCTCGGCGCCGACGGCCTGGTCGATGCCCAGCCGCTCTACCTCTCGGGGCTGTCGGTCGGAGGCAGTGCTCACAATGTAGTGTTCATCGCCACCGAGAACGATACCGTGTACGCCTACGACAGCGACAGCGGCACGCTGCTGTGGCAGAAGTCGCTCCTCGGCACGGGCGAGATGCCGAGCGACGACCGCAGCTGCGGTCAGGTGACGCCGACCATCGGCATCACTTCCACTCCGGTGATCGACCGCAGCGCAGGCGCTCACGGCGTCATCTATCTGGTCGCCATGTCGATCGATGCCTCGCAGAACTACCACCAGCGCCTGCACGCGCTCGACGTCACCACCGGCGGCGAGCAATTCAGCGGGCCCATGGAGATCGCCGCGATCTACCCGGCCGCGGGCGGCGGCTCCAACACCTTCGCTCCGGGCGACTACGAGGAGCGCGCGGGATTGCTGCTGCTGAACGGGGTCATCTACACCGCCTGGACCTCGCACTGCGACAATTCGCCCTACACCGGCTGGGTGATCGCCTACAACTCGAGCACCCTCGGCCAGACCGCCGTTCTCAACGTCGCTGCGAGCAACGCCGGCGGCGGTCCGGCGATCTGGATGGCCGGCGGCGGCCCGGCCGCGGACTCGTCCGGCAACATCTACCTGCTCACCGCCAATGGCGCCTTCGACACGACGCTCGATGCCAACGGCTTCCCCAACAAGGGCGACTACGGCAACTCGTTCCTGAAGATCTCGACCGCCGGGGGTACGCTCAAGGTGAGCGACTATTTCGCGATGTACAACGAGGTCAGCGAGTCGGCGAGCGACACCGACCTCGGGTCGGGCGGCGCCATGCTGCTGCCGGATGTGATGGACTCCGGCGGAACCACCCGCCACCTCGTGGTGGGCGCGGGCAAGGATGGCAACCTCTACGTGGTCAATCGCGACTCGATGGGCAAGTTCAACAAGACGAGCAATCAGATCTGGCAGGAGCTGCCGCAGGTACTCGGTGGCGGCATCTGGTCGACGCCCGCCTACTTCAACGGCAGCGTGTACTACGGGCCGCAGGGCGGACACCTGCTCGCCTTCCCGCTCGCCGCCGCCATGCTCGCCGGCACGCCCGCATCGCGCTCGGCGGCGACCTTCGGCTACCCGGGCACGGCACCGGCGGTCTCCGCCAACGGCAGCGCCAACGGCATCGTCTGGGCGTACGAGAACGCCGGATCCGGTGCCGTGCTGCACGCCTACAACGCGGGCAATCTCGCGACCGAGCTCTACAACAGCACCCAGGCCGCCAATTCCCGGGACTCGATCGGCGCCGGCAACAAGTTCATCACGCCGACGATCGCCGACGGCAAGGTATTCGTCGCCACCACCAACGGCGTGGCGGTGTTCGGATTGCTCTAGGGCGGTCGACAACCCGGGGATCGCGCCCGTATCCTCGCGGCACGCCATGAACTACTGCAGCCAGTGCGGCGCGCCGGTCGCGCAGCGCATTCCGCCGGGCGATCATCTGCCGCGTTACGTGTGCGACGCCTGCGGCGCGATCCACTATCAGAACCCGCGCCTGGTGGTCGGCTGCGTGCCCGAGCACGAGGGCCGCATCCTCCTCTGTCGGCGCGCCATCCACCCGCGGCTCGGCTACTGGACGGTCCCGGCCGGCTTCATGGAGAACGGCGAGACGCTGCAGCAGGCGGCGGCGCGCGAGTCGCACGAGGAAGCACTGGCGCACGTCGACGTCGGCTCGCTGCTGGCGGTGGTGCACGTGCTGCACGCCCGGCAGGTGCACGTGTTCTTTCGTGCCGCGCTGCGCACGGCCGAATATGGCGCAGGGGCCGAGAGCCTCGAGGTCAAGCTGGTAGCGCCCGCCGAAATCCCCTGGGGCGAGCTGGCCTTTCCCAGCACCGACTTTGCCCTGCGGCACTACCTCGAGGACCGCGCCCTCGGGCGCGAGCCGCACCACTTCACCACCTTCGACCGGCGGCCGACGCCACCTCGGACCGTCGGCTGACCCCATGGGCCGCTCGGCGGCGTGGCACAATATCCGGCCGCGCGGCGTCCCCGGCTTCGAGGAATCTGCATGACTTTCGTCGTCACCGAGAACTGCATCAAGTGCAAGTACATGGACTGTGTCGAGGTCTGTCCCGTCGACTGCTTCCACGAGGGGCCGAACTTTCTCGCCATCGATCCGGACGAGTGCATCGACTGCACGCTGTGCGAGCCGGAGTGCCCGGTGGAAGCGATCTTCTCGGAGGAGGAGCTGCCGAAGGGTCAGGAGCAGTTCAAGCAGCTGAACGCCGAGCTCGCCAAACAGTGGCCGGTGATCACCGAGAAGAAGGCCGCGCCCGCCGACGCCAAGGAGTGGGAAGGCAAGCCCGACAAGCTGAAGCTGCTGGAGCGCTGATCGATCGGCGGGCCGCGCGCCGCCTTTGCCCGCTCACCAACGTGCCGGTTTGGGCCTGGACTCAGCGGTGCTGCTCTTCCTGCAGGTGCTTGAGCAGCACGTCGGGCGGCATGTAGCCCGGCACCATCTCGCCATCGGACATCACGATGGCCGGCGTCCCGGTAATGTTGAATTTCGAGCCGAGCGCCCAGAAGCGCGCCAGCGGCGTGTCGGTGCAGGCCTTGCTCTTGAGATCCTGGCCCTGCTTCGCCTTGGTGAGCGACTCGTTGCGGTTCGAGGAGCACCACACCTGCTCGGCCTTGGTCCAGGACGGCGTGTTCGGTCCGTTGCGCGGGTAGAGCAGATAGCGCACGCGGATCCCTAAGCGGTTGTACTCGCCGATCTGTGCATGGAGCTTGCGGCAATACGGGCAGTCGACGTCGGTGAAGACGCTGACCGTGTACTTCGGATCCTTGGGCGCGAAGATCAGCATCTCGCTCTCGGGGACCGCCGCCAGCTCGCGTGCGCGCAGCTCGCGCCGGTGCATCTCGGTGAGATTGTTGTTCGAGCCGAGCTCGACCAGGTCGCCGCTGATCGCGTAGCGGCCGTCGCCGCTCACGTAGGCGATGTCGCCGTCGCGGGTGAACTCCCATATCCCGGGCACCGGCGTAGCGCGCAGCTCATCGACGCGGGCTCCTCCCGGGATCTTCCTGGCGAGCTCCTCGCGCGGATCGACGGGCTTCGCGGGCTGCTGCGCCGGCAGCAGATTCCAGGGCGCTGCGCCCAGCAGGACGAGCAGCAACAGCAGCTTCTTCGAGGGCATGGGGGCTTCCGTGAGCAGATTCAGAGTGGGCTTTGGACCCGCGTGGCCGGCCTTGGTTCGCCCCGCGCGCGCCCCCTGAGGGAGCGTCCGCGGCAGTCTAGCAGACGCCCTCGGGTGTGACACCGCGCGGGCTCAGCCGCGCGGGTGGTGCTGCTGGTGCAGCTCTTTCATGCGCTCGCGCGCGACGTGCGTATAGATCTGCGTCGTCGAGAGGTCGCTGTGGCCGAGCAGCAGCTGCACGACGCGCAGATCCGCGCCGTGATTCAGCAGGTGGGTCGCGAACGCGTGGCGCAGCGTGTGCGGCGAGAGCTCCTTGCTGATGCTGGCCTTGCGCGCGTAGCGCTTGATGATGTGCCAGAAAGCCTGGCGCGTCATGCGATCGCCGCGCCGCGTCGGGAACAGGTAGTCGGTCTGGCGCTCGAGCAGGATCTCGCCGCGCGGCCCGCGTGCGAATTCCTTCAGCGCGCGCATCGCCTCCTCGCCGAGCGGTATCAGCCGCTCGCGGTCGCCCTTGCCGAGGATGCGGATCACGCCCTGATTGAGGTTGATCTGTCCCTGGCGCAGGTTCACGAGCTCCGACACCCGCAGGCCGGTGGCGTACAGCACCTCGAGCATGGTGCGGTCGCGGTTCCCGAGCGGATCGCTCACCAGCGGGGCGGCGAGCAGCGACTCGACCTCCTCCTCGGTGAGCGAGCGCGGCAGCGAGCGCCCGATCTTGGGCATGGCGATCTGTGCGGTGGGATCCTCGCGGATCACGCCCTCGCGCATGTAGTAGCGGAAAAAGCGCCGGAAGCTCGACAGCTGCCGCGCGGTCGAGCGCGGCCGCGACCCGCCGCGCACCCGCGAGGCAATGAACTCCTGCAGGTCGAGGCGCGAGGTGCGCATGATCGATACGTTGCGCTCGGCGAGCCAGCGCGCCAGCGCGGTAAGATCGGCACGGTAGGCGGCGAGCGTGTTCGGCGACAGGCCGCGCTCCATCCAGACCGCATCCAGGAAGCGGGAGACCGCAGGATCCGCGGAATCGGCGTTGGAGGTCATAGCGAAAGCCGCAGCCTGATTGGACAAGAACTGTCTCGCTGGTCGTCAGGGCGCTCGCGGCGCGGCGCGCCGTGTAACAGCCCCGACTTCCGGGTAATGTGGTGACCGCAGTATGGTGAGCGCGACGGATGAACCGACGTGATGATCTTCACATCTGGGTCCCGGCATTAACATAAAGAGAACCAGTTCACATCGAAAATTGGCGCAGCATCCCACTCCCATGAGCGCACGGTCCCCGCGGCGGGCGTTCCCGCTACGCGCACTGCTCCTGGCCCCGCTCAGGCTCGCGTACGCACTGTGGGCCGCGGCGGTGTTCCTGGCGGTCGGATGCGGCGCGCTCGTGCTGCTCGCGCTCATCCCGGGTCTCGCGCGGCGGCGCGCGGCGGCGCGCCGTGCCGCGCGCGCCTTCCTGTGGCTCGCCGCCATGCCGCTCACGGTGAAGCATGCGGAGCGGCTCCCGGCAGGCCAATGCGTCGTGGTGTGCAACCACGCGAGCTACCTCGACGGTCCGGTGCTGACGGCGGCGCTGCCGCCGCGCTTCGGCTTCGTGATCAAGCGCGAGATGTCCGTCGTGCCGCTCGCGGCCACCGTGCTGCGGCGCCTCGGCTCGCAGTTCGTGCACCGCAACCGCGTGGAAGCCTCGGGGGATGCCCGGCGGCTGCTGCGCAACGCCTCCCAGGGCCACTCGCTGGTGTTCTTCCCCGAGGGGACCTTCGTGCCGGCTCCCGGGGTGCACAAGTTCCACACCGGGGCATTCGCCAGCGCGGTGCGCGCCGGCTGTCCGCTCGTGCCGGCGGCGCTGCGTGGCACGCGGCGGGCGCTCACGCCCGGCGGCGCGCTGCCGCTCCCGGGCCCCATCGAGCTGGAGATCCTCGAGCCGATCATGCCGCCGGCAGGCGCGGCGAGCGAGGCGGTGCCGGCGCTGCGCGATGCGGCGCGCGCGGCCATCCTCGCCGCCCTCGGCGAGCCCGATCTCACATGTTGCGGCGATACTGTCCGCCCACCTGATACAGCGCCCGCGAGATCTGCCCGAGCGAGCAGCTCTTGACGCACTGCATGAGCTCGGCGAACACGTTGTCGCCGGCGGCGGCGGCACGCTGCAGCGCGCTGAGCGCCGCCGGTGAGCGCTCGGCGTTGCGCGCCTGGAAGGCGCGTACCGCCGCCACCTGATCCTGCTTCTCCTCCTCGGTCGAGCGGATGAGCGCGGTGCCCTGGTGCTCGGCGGCGGCATCGGCGCCCGAGAGGAAGGTGTTGATGCCCACGATCGGCAGAGAGCCGTC
>DATKLG010000029.1:0-3879 GCA_035542535.1 Steroidobacteraceae bacterium | reverse complement strand
AAATCCCGCGAGCGTGTTCTCCGGCCACAGACCCCGCGCGCCGCGGTGGCCCTGCACATCAGCCACGACGGCAGCTCCCGGGAGCGGCGGCGGCACGACAAGCGGTGGGGGCGATGTTATATTTCCAGGTGTCCGAGCCCGATCAGACTAGCTCGCCAAAAACTTGCCTGTCAACGCGACGGTAGACCCGATGATCTGCGCGCGAAGCTGCACACACGCGAGGCATGCGCGGCGCGCGCTCGCCGCGTTCCTCGTTCTGGCGCTCGCCACCGTGCCGGTGCACGCCGACGATTCCAAGGTGCTGCGCATCATCACCTGGGCGAGCTATGTGCCCGCGGAGGTGATCGCCCAGTTCAGGAAAGAGACCGGCATCGAGGCTCAGGTAACGCTCTCGAACAACGAGGAAATGATCTCCAAGCTGCGCGCCACGGGCGGCGCGGGCTTCGATCTGGCACAGCCCTCGCAGGACCGGATCTTCGGCGCGCAGCAGGAGTTCCGCATCTACAAGCCCCTCGACCCCGGCAAGGTGAAGCTGGACGAGTTCGTGCCCGAGCTGGTCGAGGCGGTGAAGAAGAACGCCACCGTCGATGGCAAGCTCTACGCCCTGCCCTACGTGTGGGGCACGGAGGGGCTCATCTACAACTCCGCACACACCCGGATCGCCGACTATACGGATCTGTGCAAGCCGGAACTCAAGGGGCGCACCGCGGTACGCCTCAAGCGTCCAACCCTGATGGCCTTCGCGCTGGCTTCCGGTCACGACCCCTTCGCGCTCTACCACGACACCAAGGCGTACACGGCGCTCATGCAGCAGGTGGGCAAGACGCTCGCCGCGTGCAAAGGGAACTTCCGTTTCTTCTACGACAACAAGGACCAGCTGCTGAACGGGGTGCGCTCGGGAGAGATCTGGGCGGCGATGATGTGGGACTCGGGCGGCTGGCTCCTCAACCGCGAGAATCCCACCATCAATTTCATCAACCCCCGCTCGGGTGCGATCGCCTGGATGGACACCTTTGCGCTGCCGGCGCGCGGGCGCAACGACGCCGGTGCCTACGCCTGGATCAACTTCGTGATGCGACCGCAGATCGCCGCGCTGGTAGCGAAGTCGATCGGCAATTTCACCGCCTCCAAGGGAGCCGACCAGCTGATGGATCCGCGGGTCCGCGCCCAGTTCGCCGCGACCTTCCCGGATGGCCTGAAGAACATCAAGTGGTATCCGGCGATTCCGCCGGGACTCGAGGAGATCGAGGGCGGAATCCTCGACAAAGTGAAGGCGGCCGATTGAGTGGCGCGGCTGCCCCGGCCGCCGCGCCGGATCTCGAGGTGCGTGCGTTAGCCAAGCGCTTTGCCGCGCACGCCGCCGTCAACGAGGTGTCGTTCGCAGTCGCCCGCGGCAGCTTCTTCTCGATCCTCGGCCCCTCGGGCTGCGGCAAGACGACGCTCCTGCGGATGATCGCGGGCTTCATCCAGCCCGACGCCGGCAGCATCGCCATCGGCGGACGCGACATGGCGCACGTCCCGCCCAACAGGCGTCCGGTCAACATGGTTTTCCAGCACCTGGCGCTCTTCCCCATGATGTCGGTGGGCGAGAACGTGGCCTTTGGGCTCGCGCGGCGCGGCGTCGGACGCGCGGAACGCATGCGGCGCGCCGAGGCGATGCTCGAGCGGGTGGGACTCGCGGGCGCTGCGCCCAAGCGCACCGACGAGCTCTCCGGCGGCCAGCGCCAGCGCGTCGCGATCGCCCGCAGCCTGGTTCTCGAGCCGACGCTGCTGCTGCTCGATGAGCCGCTCGGGGCGCTCGACCTCAAGCTCCGCGAGCACATGAAGGTCGAGCTCAAGCAGCTGCAGAGCGCCTTCGGTACCACCTTCGTGTACATCACCCACGACCAATCCGAGGCCCTGGTGCTCTCGGATCGGGTGGGCGTCATGAATCACGGCCGCTTCGAGCAGCTCGGCAGCCCGCAGGAGCTGTACTACTCGCCCGCAACCTCCTTCGTCGCCGGCTTCGTCGGCGCCAACAACCGCCTGGCCGGCACCGTGCTCGGGCAGGATGGCAGCCTGGTCGAGCTCGATGCCGGCGGCGGCCTCAGGCTCCGCGCCCGCGGACATGCGACGCTGACGCGCGGCGCGGCCGCCGACGCCTTCATCCGCCCCGAGGCCATGACGCTCGCGCGCACGCCGGGCGAGCTGCCGCCGGGCCAGAGCGCGCTCGCCGGCGAGGTCACCGAAATGCTGTTCGACGGCGCGAGCTCGGCGGTGCTGCTGCGGGAGGCGCACAGCCGCCGGGAGCTGCGCATCGCGCTGCCGCAGACCGGCGTGTTCGCGGACCTGAAGCCCGGCACGCGCATCTGCTTCGGCTTCGATCCCGAACGGGCGATCTGCTTCCCCGCCGCGCCCGCCCAGCGCTGAGAGAGCCCCGATGACCGAAACCGCGGCGGGAGCGCGTTGGATGCGTCGACTGGTGCTCGCGCTGCTGCTGGCGCCGGCGCTGCTGTGGCTCGCGGCGCTCATCATCCTGCCGCACGCCGATCTCGCGCTGCTGTCGTTCCGCGAGCGCGTGGCGCCGCGCGAGTACGTGGCGAGCCTGGCTCAGTACCGCAGCTTCTTCAGCGAGCCGCTCTACTGGCACGTGTTCGTGCGTACGGCGCTGCTGTCGGCGTTCGCCACGCTGATCACCCTGCTGGTCGCTTTCCCGATCGCCTGGGTCATCGCCAAGCTCGCCCGCGGACGCGTGAGCGCACTGCTGTTCGTGGTGTGCCTCATTCCGTTCTGGGTGAGCGAGACGGTGCGCACTCTCGGCTGGATGATCCTGCTGCGCGAGTCCGGGGTGCTGCCGGCGCTGCTGGTGCACCTCGGCATCACCGCACAGCCGGTCGAGCTGCTGTACCACGACGCCACGATTCTGGTGGGTCTGGTCTATACCTCGCTCCTTTTCATGGTGGTGCCGCTGGTCGGCAGCCTCGAGAGCCTCGACAACTCCCTCATCGAGGCCGCCTACGACCTCGGGGCCCGAGGCGGCGCGATCCTGCGCACCATCGTCATCCCGCACGCCGCGCCCGGCATCACCGCCGGGTGCATCGTGGTGTTCATGCTGACGCTCGGCAACTATCTGACGCCGACCCTGCTCGGCGGCAAGAACTCGCTGTGGTTCACCGAGCAGATCTACACGCAGTTCATCACTCGCTTCAACTGGGAGCAGGGCGCAGCCTTAGGCTTCCTGCTGCTCGCGCTCTCGACCGCGTGTGTTTGGCTGGGACTCGCGCTCTCCGGTCAGCGCTTCAGCGACGTCATGAGGCGCGTATGATCCCGAGCCTGCCCCGACCTGCCTGGCTGCGGGCCGCGACCGTGCTCTATGTGGGTGCGTTCCTCGTGTTCCTGTTTCTGCCGCTCGCCGTGGTGGCGGTATTCGCTTTCAACGACGCGCCCTACCCTGCGCCTCCGTGGCATGGATTCACACTCGACTGGTTCTTCGGCAACGAGGCGAGCGGGCGCGTCGGGCTGTTCCACGACTCCGAGCTCCTCGGCAGCATCTGGACCAGCTGCCTGGTTGCGCTCTGGGTGACGGCACTCTCGGTGGCGGTCGGGACTGCGAATGCCTTCCTCATGGAGCGCGAGCAGTTCCCCGGCAAGGGCCTGCTGTCCATGCTGATGCTGACGCCGCTGGTGATCCCGGGCGTCATCCTCGGCATCTCGATCCTGGCCTTTGCCAGCCGCCTCGCGGATCTGTGCAGCGACCTTCTCGGGATCGAGGCGGACTTCCTGCGCCCCGGGCTGCCGCTGGTGGTGCTCGGCCAGTTCTCCTACATCGCCGCGATCGCCACCCTGACGATCAGCGCGCGCCTGAAGCGCTTCGATCGCAGCCTCGAGGACGCCGCCCTC
>DATKLG010000028.1:0-11759 GCA_035542535.1 Steroidobacteraceae bacterium | reverse complement strand
CCATTTGTAAAAGGCTTGTCGAGAGAGGCCGAAGCGGCGGCAGGTCTGTGCCACGCTGCGGGGCGCCATGCTGGCTTCTCTCAGCAGCTTCAGGCGCCAAGCGAGAACACGGTTCTGTTCGGTCTTGGTCATAGGCTCTCTACCCCTGGGTCGAGAAAGGGAGCCAGAATGTCACCTTAGTCTTGGGACTTCACAGTCACCCCTCAATCAGGAAGGGCACGATGGTCTATTCCGGTTACACGGGTAACGTTGATACCGGACACAGGGGTAACACTCTGGCGTGCTCGCGGCTGAGCCTCGCCCTCAAGCCCGCCGCCAGCTCGTCTTGCCGCCCGGCTTGTCCTCGAGCAGCACGCCGCCCGCGGCCAGCTCGTCCCGGATCCGGTCGGACTCCTTGAAGTCGCGCCGGGCGCGTGCCGCGGCGCGTGCTTCGATGCGCGCTTCGACCTGCGCGTCGCTCAAGCCCGCGCCGCCCGCTGTGGCGCCCGCGGCCCGTGTGAGGCGGAACCACTCCTCCGCCGGCACGCCGAGCAGCCCCAGCACCCTGCCGAGCGAGACGAGCTCCGCTGCGAGTGCCTGGGCGCGCTCGAGAGCGCCGGCATCCCGGGCGGTGTTGATCTCGCGCGTCAGGCCCTGGAGCACGGCGAGCGCCTCGGGGGTATTGAAGTCATCGTCCATGCGCTCCCCGAAACGCGCCGTCGCCTCGCCCGGGACGGCCGCGCCCCCGCCCGCAAGCCCCCGGAGCGCCGTGTAGATGCGCGACAGCGCGGCATCGGCCTGCTCGAGCTGCTCGGGGGAATAGTTGATCGGCCCGCGGTAGTGGCTCGAGAGAAAGAAGTAGCGCAGCACCTCCGGGTGGCGGAGCCTCGGCAGCACCTCGCGCAGCGTGAAGAAATTCCCGAGCGACTTCGACATCTTCTCGTCGTCGACGTTGACGAAGCCGTTGTGGATCCAGAGATTCGCGAACGCATCGCCCGTGGCGGCGCACGACTGCGCGATCTCGTTCTCGTGGTGCGGGAACTTCAGGTCCATACCCCCGCCGTGGATGTCGAAATGCGTCCCGAGGAGCGCCGTCGACATCGCCGAGCACTCGATGTGCCAGCCCGGACGTCCGCGCCCCCAGGGGGAGTCCCACTGCGGCTCGCCGGGCTTGGCGTGCTTCCACAGCACGAAGTCGAGCGGATCGCGCTTGGCCTCGTCGACCTCGACGCGCGCCCCGGCATGCAGGTCCTCCAGGCGCTTGCCGGACAGCCGCCCGTAGGGCGCGAAGCGGGCGACCGAATAGAGTACGTCGCCGTCGGCGGCGACATACGCGTAGCCCCGCTCGATGAGCTGCGCCACCATGGCGATGATCTGCGGCAGGTACTCGGTGGCGCGCGGCTCAAAGTCCGGTGGCAGGATTCCGAGCTGCGCGCAGTCCTCGTGCATGGCGGCGATGAAGCGCGCGGTGAGCGCCTCGGGCGGCTCGCCGTTCTCGGCGGCGCGCCGGATGATCTTGTCGTCGATGTCGGTGATGTTGCGCACGTAGGTCAGCCGGTAGCCGCGGTGCCGCAGATATCGGCTCACGATGTCAAAGACCGTGAGCATGCGGGCGTGCCCGATGTGCACGTAGTCGTAGACGGTGAGCCCGCACACGTACATGCGCAGCTGCCCGGGCGTGATGGGCTCGAGCTGCTGCTTCTCGCCCGTGAGGGAGTCGTGGATGCGGATCATGCGAAGCGCGCCAGCCGCGCGCGCGCCTGCCCGGGCGGCATGGCTTTCAGGAGCGGCGCGAGCTCGGGCCCGTGGGTCCGCCCGGTGAGAGCCAGGCGCAGCGGCATGTAGAGGTCTCGGCCCTTACGCCCGCTGGCCGCGCGCGCAGCTCCCGCAATCGCCGCGAGGTCATCGCCCGTGTCGGTGGCGGCGGCGGCCGCCGCGGCGAAGTAGCCGGCGCCGGCGGCGCGCACCACGGCCTCACCGCCCTCTTCCAGCTTGGGCGGCCCGCCGAAGACGATCTCGACCCACGGCAGCGCATCGGCGGGCAGCACCAGGTTGGGAAGAATCGCGCTCACGAAGGCGGTCGCCGTCTTCTCATCGAGCCCGGAAGGCAACACCCCGCCGAGCCAGCGCCGTGCGGCCTCGGGACTCAGGCGATGGACGGCGTCCTTCTGCCACACGATGAGCTGCTGCTCGTCGAAACGCGCCGGCGCGCGCCCGAGGTGCTGCGGCTCGAAGCCCCGGGCCATCTCCGCGAGTGACAGGAATCCATGCAGCGCGCTCGAGTGGCCGAGGCGAAAGAGCTGGTTGAGAAGCGCGAGCGGCTGGTAGCCGCGCTCGCGGTACTCGCGCACGCTGGTCGCGCCATGGCGCTTGGAGAGCGGTGCACCGTCGGCGCCGACGAGCAGCGCCATGTGCCCGTAGGCGGGAGCGGTGAGACCGAGCGCCTCGAGGATGAGGAGCTGTCGCGGAGTGTTCGCGAGGTGGTCTTCGCCCCGCAGTGCGAGCGTCACTCCCATCGCGGCATCGTCCACGGCGTTCGAGAAGAAGAACGCGGCCGTCCCGTCCGCGCGGCGCACCACGAAGTCGCCGATGTCATCCGTGGCGAAGCTCTGCGGGCCGTGCACCAGGTCCTGGAACTCGACCCGCACCCCGGCCGGCACCCGAAAGCGCAGCGTTGCGGCGAGCCCCTGCGCCGCGCGCTGCGCACGCCCGGCGGCATCGAGGTCCCGGCAGGTACCGCCGTAGCGCGGCGGCTGCCCCGCGGCGAGCTGCGCCCGGCGTGCGAGGTCGAGCTCGAGCGGCGTGCAGAAACACGGATAGACGGCGCCGCGCGCCGTGAGCTGCGCGAAATACCCGGCATAGAGCGCGCCCCGCTGCGACTGGCGGTAGGGGCCGAGCGCGTCCTCGCGGTCGGGACCCGCGTCCCATTCGATGCCGAGCCAGGCGAGGTCCTCGAGCAGCCCGCGCGTGTGCTCCTCGAGGCTCCTTTCCATGTCGGTGTCCTCGATGCGCAGTACGAACCGGCCGCCCGCATGGCGCGCGAGCAGCAGGTTGAAGAGCGCGGTGCGCGCATTCCCCAGGTGCAGCTCGCCCGTGGGGCTCGGCGCAAAACGGGTGACCGGCGGGGGGCTCATCGAGCGCATGTTACGGGAAAGGAGCGAAGCGCCACAAAAGGCACAGGCGCGCAGCACCGCCGCGCTGTCGCTGACTCGCGCGACGGCTTAGAATCCGCCGCCGCACCTCGCGTTTACCGCGCCTCAACCGCTGGAGGATCGATGCCCCTGAAGCCCCGCGCAGCCGCCGCCGCGTTGCTCCTGATATCCGCGCTCACGCTCGGCACGGCGCGCGCCGAAGAACAGACCACCCAGGTGCGGGTGGTCACCAACCTGGGCGATTTCGTCATCGAGGTGCGACCCGATCGCGCGCCGCTCAGCGCCGCGAACTTCCTGCGCTACGTGAAGGAGGGCTTCTACACCAACACGCTGATCCACCGCGTGGTGCCGAACTTCGTCATCCAGGGTGGTGGCCACGACGCCGCCACCATGAATCTCAAGCCCGCCCACGAGAACATCGTCAACGAGTCGGGCAACGGCCTGCAGAACAAGCGCGGCGCCGTCGGCCTGGCGCGCAGCTCGGCGCCGCACTCGGGCAATGCCGAGTTCTACATCGACCTGGTCGACAACCCGGATCTCGACCCGGTCCCGACCCGCTGGGGCTATGCGGTTTTCGGCCGCGTGGTGCAGGGGATGGACGTCATCGACAAGATCGGCGAGACGCCGACCGGATCCAGCGGGCCCTTCAAGCAGGACGCGCCCTTGAAGCCCATCATCATCCAGAGCATGACCATCGTGGCGCCCAGCGCGGCGGCGCCACCGGCTGCGCCGGTGAATCCGGCCGAGCCGCAGAAGATCCTGTCGCCGAAATAGTCCCCGCTGCCTCGCTCCCGGCGATGACGCGCCTCTTCGTCTCGGACGTGCACCTCGGCGCCGACTCGCAGGGCGCGATCGAGCAATTCCTCGGCTTTCTGCGCACGCAGGCCGCGCACGCCGAGGCGCTCTACATCCTCGGCGACCTTTTCGAGAGCTGGGTGGGCGATGACGACCGGAGCGAGGCTGCGCAGACCGTGTGCACGGCGTTGCAGGGCCTCACCGCCGGCGGCGTGCCCTGCTTCGTGCTGCACGGCAACCGGGATTTTCTCTTGGGTCCCGGCTTCTGCAAGAGGAGCGGCTGCCGGCTCATGAGCGATCCGGTCGTCGTCGAGCTCGACGGCGAACGGGTGCTCATCACCCACGGCGATGCCCTCTGCACCGACGACCATTCCTACCAGGAGCTGCGCACCATGGTGCGCGATGAGCGCTTGCAGCGATGCTTCCTCGCCCTGCCGCTCGAGCACCGCGAGGTGCTGGTGGATGAGGTGCGCGCCGGCAGCCGCCGGCACACGGCACGCACCGTGCCGACCATCATGGACGTCAACGGCGAGGCGGTCGCGACCGCGTTCCGCGTCGCCGGCGTGCGCCGCATGATCCATGGCCATACCCATCGCCCGGGCATCCACGCGCTGACGGTCGACGGCGAGCCGGCCCAGCGCATCGTGCTGGGCGCGTGGTACGAGCAGGGAAGCTGTTTGAGCTACGAGCGCGGACGCTACGAGCTGCGCGAGCTCGCGCGCTAGCCCGAGCGCGGGCGAGTCCTTCGCCCGCGCTCTGCACAACCAACCGTGGGGTGGTATTCAGTTGCTGGTCGGTGCCGGAGGCGCGCCGGCCGGCGGCGGGCCACGGTGTCCGTAGCCGTGGTGCATCTGCTGCAGCGCCTGGAACTTCTGCAGCTGCACCGTCGAGAGTACGCCCGAGAGCTTCGTGACGGTGTCCTCGCTGATCTGGGTGCGTGCCGCATGCATCGCCTGGAAGTCGGGCTTGCCGCCGGCGGCCCTGGCCTGATCGAACAACGCCTTCATCTGTGCGTGCTCGGCCTGCAGGATGCTCTCGACCTGCGGCTTCTGCGCCTCCGTCAGATCGAGCAGGAGGGCGAGGTTCTCCATGTGACGCGCAGGGTTCCCGGTGCCGCCCGGGCCCTGGGCCAGCGCGCCACCTGCCCACAGCGCCGCCAGTGCCAGAACGGAAGCTTTCATCGACGCTTTCATCGGTGATCTCCTCGTGGCGGTGGCATGAGATCTCTTTGCCCCGCACGATCTAAGCTAACGGGCGTGCCGGCGCTCGCGCCGTGAGCAATCGTGAGCGAGTGTCATCGAGGCAGGTGCCCGGCCCGCATCGGTTTTTGAGCCCTCCGCGGGGTCGTCAGCGCCGCCGCGGGAGCCTGAGGGTCGCCTCGAGCCCGCCCTGCGCAAGGTTCGCGAGCGTGAGCGTGCCCCCGTGCGCCTGGGCGATGTCGCGGGCGATCGTCAGCCCCAAGCCCGTGCCGCCGCTGTCGCGGTTGCGCGATTGCTCGAGGCGGTAGAAGGGCTCGAAGACCCGCTCGAGGTCCTCCGCCGGGATGCCCGGCCCCTCATCGCGCACGCGCACGATGAGCTCGCCGTCGTCCTCGATCAGCACGGTGGCGCGGGTGCCGAACTTGACGGCGTTCGCGATCAGGTTGGTGAGGCAGCGCTTGAGCGCCTGTGCCTTGCCGGTCACGGGCGCGAGCGCCCGCCCGCTCACAGTCACCGCGGCGCCCATCTCGGCGAACTGCTGGCGGATGCCCTCGAGCAGCTCGTTCATGTCGAGCGGTACGGCGGGCTCGCCGTCGTCGAGCCCGCGGAACAGCGCCAACGCCTCGCGCACCATGAGCTCCATCTCCGTGAGCTCCTTGCCGATGCGCGCCTGCAGCGCCGGGTCGTCGAGCGTCTCCACCTGCAGACGCAGCCGCGTGAGCGGCGTCTTCAAGTCGTGCGACATCGCCGCCAGCACCCGGCTGCGGCTGTCGAGATAGCGGCGCAGCCGGTCCTGCATGGTGTTGAAGGCGCGTGCGGCGTCGCGCAGCTCGCGCGCGCCGGCCTCGGGGAGCTTCTCCGGGCGCGTATCGCGCCCGACACTGTCGGCGGCCCGCGCCAGCGCCGAGAGCGGCCGGGTGATGCTGCGTGCGGTCACGTAGAGTGCGATCACGAGCAGCAGCACGAGCAACGTCAGGTTGACGCGCAGGTTGCGCGGCAGAGGCGCCCCGCCCGGCATGCGCGTGACCCGAAAGACCTGGCTTGCGCCGTCGGGGAAGCGCACCGCCACGTCATAGCGCAGCGCGCTATCGCCGCGCGCAGCGAGCTCGCGCGCCTCGTAGAAGGGCACGGGCAGCGCGATCGCCGGACGGCTCGCATCGAGGGTGCGGCCGACGGTGACCTCGTAGCCCGCGCCGAGCGCGGCCTGCACCTGCTCTCTCAAGGTACGCTCGAAATCGGTGAGCAGCGGCACGCGCACGAAGCTGTGCCCCCGATCGAGCAGGTTGTGCGACGGCCGCGGCGGATCGTCGGGAGGCGGAGGCGGAAGCGTCGGCGGCATACCGGGCGACAACCCGGGCGGGGCTCCGGACGGCATGCCAGGCATGCCAGGGGGCAGGCCGCGCGGCGCCGCGAGCTGCGCGAGCGCCGTGGCGCGCTCGGCGGCGCTCAGCGGCGCGAGCATCTGCACGGTCTCGCTGATCCGCCGCGTCCATTCGCGCACGCTGCTCTGCAGGACGAAGGTCTCGCGCTCTTCGGCGATCAGCACCAGACCCGCGGCCTGGGCGATCAGCACCGCGATCACCGAGGCAGCGAGCAGCCGGCCGAAGAGCGACTGGGGCCAGATTCTCAGGCGCAGGTGTCTTACGGGCTCAGTGGCTCTCGACGCTGACGCCGATGACATAACCCTCGCCATAGACGGTCTTGATGATCTGCGGCGCTCGCGCATCGTCGCCGAGGATCTGCCGCAGCCGGCTGATGCGCACGTCGATGCTGCGGTCGAAGGGATCGGCATCGCGCCCGCGCAGGAGCTCCGTCAGCTGCGCGCGTGTCAGCACGCGGTTGCCGGCGGCGAGCAGCACCGCGAGCAGCCGGTACTCGGCGCCGCTCAGCGCCACGTCCTTCCCCTCGGCATCGGTCAGGGTGCGGGTGATGGTGTCGAGCCGCCAGCCGCCGAAGGTGAAGGAGCGCACCGTCTCAGGCGAGGGATCGCGCGGGGCGTGCGCCGAGCGGCGCAGCACCGCCTTGATGCGCCCGAGGAGCTCGCGCGGGTTGAAGGGCTTGGCGACGTAGTCATCCGCGCCGAGCTCGAGCCCGACGATCCGGTCCACGTCCTCGCCGCGCGCGGTGAGCATGATGATCGGCAGCTGCGAGCGGCCGCGCAGCTCGCGGCACAGCGACAGTCCGTCCTCGCCCGGCAGCATGAGGTCGAGCACCAGCAGGTCGACGTGCGAGCGCTCGAGCACCCGGCGCATCTCCCTGCCGTCCGGGACCGCGGTGGTGCGGAACTCGTGCTTCTCGAGGTACTGGGCGAGGAGGCCGCGGATCTCGCGGTCGTCGTCGACGATCAGAAGGTGCGGGCGTTCGTTCATGGCGCTCAGGGCCCCCGTGGCCAGCGAGGATACCGGCCAACAGACAGCGGTGCGGGAATTTCGTGCCGTCAGGCTTGTAACGGATTGTCAGGGTGCGAACGGCGGTCCCGAGTGGAAGCGCAGCTCGGGGTCGGGCGCGGTCGCGAGCTCGGCCTCGCGGGCGGCGAGCTCGGCGAGGCGCGGCTGCCACTCATCCGGCGCGCGCTCGTGTGCGAAGGCGAGATAGAGCTCGAAGTGGCGCGCTTCGCAGTGGGCGAGCTGCGGATAGAGCACGGAGAGCGGTGCCGGCAGGGGCTCGGCGGCGAGCAGTGTGAACCGCTCGGCCGAGCGCGCCTCGATGAGCGCGGCCGAGAGCAGCAGGTCGAGCTTCCTCTGCGGGTGAGTGGTCCGCAGCGAGCGCCGCAGTTCCTGCGCATAGCGGCCGGGGCGCTGCCGCACCAGGGGTACCGCGAGCTCGCGCATCGCTCGCTGCACCTGCTCGAAGTGCTTGAGCTCCTCGCGCGCGAGACGCGCGAGCGCGAGCGCGAGTTCCGTGTCCTCCGGATACGCGAAGATCAGCGCCATGGCGCTCGAGGCCGCCTTCTTTTCGCAGTTGGCGTGATCGACCAGCAGCTCCGGCAGGCGCGCCGCTGCCGCCGTCACCCACGCGCGCGGTGTCGGCGCGCCGAGGATCCCCGCCGGCCCCTTCACGCACGCACCTCGCGTGCCAGCCATTCGCTCAACGCGCGCGTCAGTGCCTGCGCGGCTTCCGCGGCGCTCGCGAAGCGGTCCGCCGGCGCCTTGGCGAGCAGCCGCTCGATGAGCGGCTGGAGCGTGGCGCAGCGCTCCGGCAATGCCGGGATCGGCTCCTTGCGATGCTTGTAGACGATCGCCATGGGGTTCTCGGCGCGGTAGGGCTTCTCGCCGGCGAGCATCTCGAAGAGCATCACGCCGAGGCTGTAGAGGTCGCTGCGCGCATCGATCGGCTCGGCATGACCCTGCTCCGGGCTCATGTAGTGAGGCGTGCCGAAGATGGTGCCGCCGCCGGTGACCTCGCTCGTGAGAATGAGGTCCTTGGAGAGCCCGAAGTCGACGAGCGCAATGCTGCCGTCGCTGCGCAGCATGACGTTGCCGGGCTTCAGGTCCCGGTGCAGCACACCCGCCTGATGCACGCGCGCGAGCGCCCGCGCCACCTCGATGGCATAGAGCAGCGCCTCGCGGGGCGTCAGCGCCTGGGCACGCATGCGCCGGCGCAGGTCGCCGCGCGGGAAGTACTCCATGACGAGCCAGGCGTGCTCGTCGCTGATGCCGAGGTCGTAGAGATGCGCAACGCCCGCACCCTCGATGCGCTGCACCAGCTGGTACTCCTGCAGGAAGCGTGCGAACACATCCACCGGGCCCCGCTCCTCCTGCCGGTCGCGCGCCACCTTGAGAGCGACCAGGGTGCCCTCGCGCTCGCTCTCGCCGACGTAGAGGTCGGTGAGCGTGCCGGCGTGCAGCCGCCGGATGCAGCGATAGTCGCGGATGAAGGCATCGCCAAAGCGCTGCGCCGCCCGTCCGGCGCTGCTCGCACGCCACAGCGCCCGCGCGTGCGTCTGGCGCTGCTCGGCGGCGGCGAGCACGCGGCGGAACTCTTCCCCATCGAGTTCCTCGCCGCTCACCGACCACGCCCCGAGCGCCGCCGTCTCGCTCGCCGCTGCGCGGTCGGCGCTTTCGCGCAGCAGCACGATCGGGGCGAAGCCCGCGCGCCCGGCGAGCTCGCGCGCCCAGACGAGGCCGCGCCCGCCCGACCATTGCTCGGCGAGCAGCACGGCGTCGAACCCCTGGGCGAGAAACTCGGGTGCGAGCGCGCCCTGGGCCACGGGGTCGTGCACCGTCAGGCGCGCGTGCGGCCGCCACGACTGAAGCCGCGCGCGCATCTGCGCACAGCGACCGGCGTCTTCGTCGATCAGCAGCACCCGCATGGGAGCGGGATTAGAGCACGGCGGCCCGCGGCCCACCACGCGCACCGGGGAGCGCCGCGGCCGCTTGCGCGCTCAGCTTGAGTCCTATCACGAGGTCGCCGACGTTGGTGCCGGTGGGACCGGTATGCAGCAGGTCTCCGCTCGCCGCGAGCGCCGTGCCCGAGTCCGCCCCCGCGAGGCACGCATCGACGTCGAGGCCGCCGAGCGCCACGCGTGCGCAGCTCTCCGCGTCGATGAGTGCGCCGGCGTCCTCGGTCACGCCATCGGTGCCGTCGGTGCCGGCCGCGAGCAGCATCAGGTCCGCCTGGCCGGCGATCAGCTTCGCGGCGGCGAGCGCCAGGTGCTGGTTGCGCCCGCCCCTGCCGGGATTCGCGGGCAGCTGCACGGTCGACTCCCCGCCCCAGACGCACAGCGCGCTCTCGGTGAGCCGCAGCTCGTGCGCAAAGCGCGCCGCCAGGCGCAGCGCATCATCGTCGAAGCGCCGCTCGGGCGCATGCACCGCCAACCCGAGGGCGCGCGCCGCGGCGGCCGCTGCCGCCACCGCCTGGGAGACGGCGGCGACGACCGAGCGCTCGACGCGATCCGCGCCCTCGCTCGCGCGACCCAAGAGCCCCGAGCCGATCACACCAGGATCATCTCCCGGAACGTCCGAGACGAACAGTGCCCGCGCACGCCGCCCGCCGAGCCGCGCGGTGAGCCCTCCGCCCTTGATGCACGAGAGCGCGATGCGCTTGGCGTTGAGCGCGCCGATCGCGGTGCCGGCGGCGAGCTCCCGGGCCGTGAAGCGCTCGAGCTCGCCGAGCGTGACACCTGGCTTGAGTACCTCGACGAGGCTCGAGGCGCCGCCGGAGATGAGGAACAGCGGCGCGGCGTCCTGCGGCAGCGCCTCGACCCACTTGAGGAGGCGCGCCCCGGCGGCGAGCGAGCGCTGATCGGGCACCGGATGAGAGCCCGCGATGACTTCGACACCGCGCGCGCGCTCGAGCTCAGGCGGCGTGTGGCCGTCGCGGGTGATGATGAGGCTGTGCGCGATCCGCGCGCCGAGCGCATCGTGGGCGCCGAGTGCCATGGCGGGAGCGGCCTTGCCGACCGCGGCGAGCCACACCGGGCCTTGCGCCGCGAGAGCCCCGGAGCCCCCGAGCGCGGCGTGCACGCAGCGCCGGCCGTCGACGGCTGCGAGCGCCGTCTGCAGCAGCCCGAGCAGCAGCTCGCGCCGCGGATCGCCCGACGGTCCCAGCTCAGCTCCCGCGCACCACTTTGAGCTTGCGCCGCGCGCGGCGCTCGAGCTTGGCGGCATCCGAGCGCTCGTCCTGCAGCCGCTCGAGGTACTCGGGGGTCACGTCTCCGGTGACGTAGACGCCGGAGAAGCACGAGGTGTCGAACTCCTCGATGCGTGCGTCCTCGTGCTTGCAGGCGACGATCAAGTCCTCCAGGTCCTGGTACACCAGCCAGTCGGCGCCGATCAGGCGCGAGATCTCCTCGACGCTGCGCCCGCTCGCCACCAGCTCGCTCGCCGCCGGCATGTCGATGCCGTAGACGTTCGGAAAGCGTACCGGCGGGGCGGCGGAGGCGAAGTACACCTTGGCCGCGCCCGCCTCGCGCGCGAGCTCGATGATCTGCGCCGAAGTGGTGCCGCGCACGATCGAGTCATCGACCAGCAGCACCGTCTTGCCGCGGAACTCCAGATCGATGGCATTCAGCTTGCGGCGCACCGATTTTTCGCGCTCTTCCTGCCCCGGCATGATGAAGGTGCGGCCGATGTAGCGGTTCTTGATCATGCCCTCGGCGTAGCGGACCCCGGACGCGCCGGCGTAGCCGATGGCCGAGGTGATGCCCGAGTCGGGCACCGGCGAGACGATGTCCGCCGCCGTGGGACATTCCCGGGCGAGCTCTTCGCCGATGCGGTGCCGGACTTTGTAGATCAGGCGGCCGTCCATGATGGAGTCGGGGCGGGCGACGTAGACGAACTCGAACATGCAATGGGCACGGCTGCGGCTGTGGAACAGCTTGTAGCTCTCGATGCGGTCGCCGAGCACGACCATCTCGCCGGGCGCCACGTCGCGCACCAGCTCGCCGTTCAGCGTGTCGATAGCGCAGCTCTCGGACGCCAGGACGTAGCCGTTCTCGAGCCGGCCGATGCACAGCGGCTTGAAGCCCAGCGGGTCCCGGACGCCGATGACCTTGTCCTCGATCAGGATGACCAGCGAGTAGGAGCCGACCAGCTTGCGCATCGTCTCGCGGATGGCCTGCTCGAGGTCGTTGCGCATCAGCTCATTGACCAGGAGGTGGGCGATGACCTCGGTGTCCGAGTCGGACGTGAAG
>DATKLG010000027.1:0-45295 GCA_035542535.1 Steroidobacteraceae bacterium | reverse complement strand
CAGCGCCCAGGCGCTGTCCGGGGACGTGCCGCAGAACAAGCGCCTGCGTTTCCTGCGCGACTTCCACGACGGCAAGCTCGCCGTGCTGATCGCGACGGATGTCGCCTCGCGCGGGCTGCACATTCCGGACGTCAGCCACGTGTTCAATTTCGACCTGCCGCAGGATCCTGCCGACTACGTCCATCGCATCGGACGCACCGCGCGCGCGGGCGCCGAGGGAGACGCCATCAGCTTCGCCTGCGAGGAGTACGCGGTCGCGCTGCCGGAGATCGAGGACTACCTCGGCCACAAGATCCCCGCCGGCAGGGTCGCGCCCGAGCTGCTCGCGAAAGAGGTCCTGCCGGGTGCGCCACCCGCCCGTACCCACCGGCCGCACCACGGGCCGCGTGGCCGCCCCGGGGGCGGCCGCTCCGGGGGCGGCCCCCGGGGCGCGCGGGGACAGCGCCCCGGACGCCATGCTCGGGCCCGCTAAGGGCTTGAAAACCCGTGGCCTCACGGACGCGTGCACCGGCCGTCCTGCCCGTCGTGGCACTCGGGGCGCCGCTCGGCTAAGCTCGCCCGTATGGGGGCCGCCGCCAGCAGCTCCAGGCCATCCAGCTCACCTTCCTGAGATCGGGCCATCGCATGGCGGAAATCGAAGACAACGTCGATCGCGAGCTGTTTCGCAATGTCGAGAAGCTGCGTCAGTTGCGCATCGAGCATCGCGACCTCGATGAGGTCATCTCCCGGCTGTCGCTCGACCTGCACGTGAACGAGCTGCAGCTGAAGCGCCTGAAGAAGCGCAAGCTGATGCTCAAGGACCAGATCACGCGCCTGGAGAGCCAGCTGATCCCGGACCTGAATGCCTGATGAGTAATGTCGAAAGCGCGGTCCAGGAAGTACTCCTGCGGCTCGCCTCCCCCCAGTTCCTGGCCGAGATACTCGTGGTGCTGGTCGCGATCGCGATCGCCGCGGGGGTCGAGCGGGCGTCGCGCTCCTGGCGGGCGCTGGCGGCGCTCGCGGCGCCGTTGCGGGCCGGCTGGCGAGCGCGGGCGCGTGCCGCCCTGGCAGTGCTGGCACCGCTGCTGGCGGCCTTTGCAGCACTGGCTGCCGGGCACGCGGCGTTCGCCGCCCTGAGTCTTTCCAGCGCGCTCATCGACGGCGCCGCCCGGCTCACGGCCGTCGTCATCGTGGTGCGCCTCGCCGTGTACGTGCTCGGCCGGCTGCTCGGGCCCGACTCCTGGGTGCGCAGCCGCCAGCTCACGATCACCGTCATCCTGTCGATCGTCGCGGCCGCGATGCTGTTCGGCTGGCTCGATACCATCGAGGGTGCCCTCAACCGCGTCAGCCTGTTGCCGGGCCGCAGCCAGCTGAGCCTCTGGGCGCTCCTCAAGGGACTGGTGGTGGTGACTGCCTTCGTGGTCGTCGCGAGCCTCATCGCCCGCGCGCTCGAGCGCCACCTCATGCGGCTCGAGCAGCTCGCGGTCTCCACCCGGGTCGGCGTCTCGAAATTCACGACCTTCCTGCTGATCGGGCTCGGACTGCTGCTCGGCATCAACGCCGCCGGCGTCGATGTCACGACGCTCAACGTGCTCACCGGCGCCATCGGTCTCGGGCTGGGCTTCGGCCTGCAGTCGGTCGCGAGCAACTTCGTCAGCGGTTTCGTGCTGCTGATGGACAAGTCCATCAAGCCCGGCGACGTCATCAGCTTCACTTCCGCCAACACCGGCGACAACACCGGCAGCAGCAACTTCGGCTGGGTGCAGGAGCTGCGCGGCCGCTACGTGGTAGTGCGCGACCGCGACGGCGTGGACACACTGGTACCCAACCAGAACCTCATCACCAGCCCGTTCATCAACTGGAGCTATTCGGACCAGCGCGTGCGCATCAGGCTCCCGGTCACGGTGAGCTACGACGACGATCCCGAGGTCGCGCTGGGACTGCTCCTCGAGGCGACCGAGGGCCACCCGCGCATCCTGCGCGACCCGCCGCCGGTGTCGCGCCTCATCAGCTTCGAGAACAACGGCATGCGCCTCGAGATCCGCTTCTGGATCGCCGACCCGGTGAACGGGGTCAACAACGTGCGCTCCGACGTCAACCGCGCGATCTGGCGGATCTTCCGTACGCACGGCGTGCACATCCCCGTGCTGCAGCAGGACATGCGCATTCTCGACGCGCGCTCGCGGCACGCGTCGGCGGGACGACCGGGGCCGGCCGCGCCCGGCGTGGACCGGGCGGCGGACTGACGGCGCGCCGCTGCGGGTGCGCCGAGGTGCCGCTGGCGATCAACGCGTGGCTCGCGATTCCGGACTCTGAGCTGTCACTGTCGTTCGTGCGCGCCTCGGGTCCCGGGGGGCAGAACGTCAACAAGGTGGCGACCGCCGTGCAGCTGCGCTTCGACCTCGCCGGCAGCAGCTCGCTCAGCCCCGAGGTCAAGGCGCGCCTCACAGCCCTCGCCGGCCGCCGCGTCACCGCCGACGGCGCGCTGCTCATCGTGGCCCGCAATCACCGCACCCAGGAACAGAACCGCCGCGAGGCGGGCGTCCGGCTCGCCGATCTCATCCGCCGCTCGCTCAGCCCCCCTAAGCCGCGCCGGCCCACCGCGCCGACCCGCGCCGCGCGCGAGCGACGCCTCGAGGGCAAGTCGCGCGTGCAACGCGCCAAGCGGCTGCGGGCCCGGCCGCGCTGGGACGAGTGATATGGACAACGCTGAGGAGATACTCATGTATTCGTCGGCAGTGATGGCCTTTCTGCACCATGTGGCCGCTTTCACCCTGGTGGCGGCGCTCGCGGTGGAGGTCGCGGTATTCAAGCCGCCGCTCAGTGCGCCGCAGGCGCGGCGCCTGCAACGCACCGACCTCGTGTTCGGGCTGGCGGCCGCCGCGGTGCTCGTCATCGGCGCTCTGCGGGTCGTCTATTTCGAGAAGACGACCGCCTACTATCTGCACGACGTCTTCTTCCTCGCCAAGCTCGCCGCTTTCCTCATCGCGGCCCTGATCTCGATCTATCCGACCATCACCTTCCTCTCGTGGAGCGCCGCGCTCAGGGCCGGTGGGGCGCCCGAGGTGAGCGCCGAGCGCACCCGCCGGGTGCGGCTGTGCCTCATGCTCGAGCTCACCGCGATCGTGGTGATCCTGGCGTGCGCGGCGCTGATGGCGCGCGGCTTCGGCTACCTGCAGCCTTAGCGCCTCAGCCGCGCGCTCCTAGCGCGTCGCGCCTGCCCGCGGCTCCGGACGGATCAGCCACGTCGCGAGCGCCGGCAGCAGGATGATCGCCGCCAGCATGTTCACCAGGAACATGAAGGTCAGCATGATGCCGATGTCCGCCTGGAACTTGAGCGGCGAGAACACCCAGGTAGCGACTCCGATGGCGAGCGTGATGCCGGTAAAGATGATGCTGGCGCCGGTGACCCGCAGCGTGCGCACATAGGATTCACTCACCGTGAGCCCCTGGTGCAGGAACTCCTGCATGCGGCTGAAGAAATAGATGCCGTAGTCGACGCCGATGCCGGCGCCGAGCGCCACCATGGGAAGCGTCGAGACCTTCAACCCGATCCCGACCAGCGCCATCACCGCGTACACCAGCACCGAGACCAGTGCCAGCGGCACGACCACCAGCACCGTGCCCACGAGCGAGCGGAAGGTCAGCAGGCACATCACGATGACCGCGTTGAAGACGCCCGCCAGGATGAGCAGCTGCCGGGACTCGACCGTCTCGTTGATCGCCGCCATGACTCCGACGTTGCCCGCGGCCAGGCGCACCACGGCGCCATCCAGCGGGTTGGCGCGGCGCCACTCCTTGACCGCCGCGATCGCCCGCTCGATGGTCTCGGCGCGGTGATCGGTGAGGAACATCATCACCGGCAGGACGTCGCAGTTCTCGTTGAGGAGCCCCGTACTGGTTTCGATGTAGCGCG
Organism: Steroidobacteraceae bacterium; assembly: GCA_035542535.1. GTDB lineage: Bacteria > Pseudomonadota > Gammaproteobacteria > Steroidobacterales > Steroidobacteraceae > 13-2-20CM-66-19. The sequence goes on along the minus strand of DATKLG010000027.1, from coordinate 41,400 downwards.
TCGACTGGGTGAGCTGGGTCTGCTCGCGGGGGATGCTGCGCCACTTGAGGCTCCCCTGGTTCCAGCCGGCGATCGCTACCTTGGCGATGAAGGGCAGCGTGATGACCTCCTGCACGCCCGGCACGTTGCGCATGTGCCAGCCGAGACGGTCGACCGCCGTCATGAGGTCGTGCCGGACGCACACTGGCTCCTGCGACTCCACGATGGCGGTGAGCACATCGACGCCGATGGAGAACTTGCTGGTGATGACGTCGTTGTCGCGGTTGTAGCGCGAATCCGGGCGCAGCTCCGGCACCCCCGCCTGGGTGTCGCCGATCGGGGTCTCACGCCCCTTCCACCAGCCTGCCACGGCGAGCAGCGCCGCGATCGCGATGATGGCGAGTGCAGGACCGCGTTCGGTGACCACCGCCATGTGGCGCCAGACCACGGCGAGCTGGTGCTGGCGCCGCTCGACGCGGGCCCGAAAGCCGGGCTCGAAGTGCACGTACGACACCACCACCGGCAGGAGTACCAGGTCGGTGAGAATGACGATCGCGACCCCGATGCTGGCGGTGATCGCCATCTCCCGGATCACCTGAACGGGGATCAGGAGAATGGTCACGAAGCCGACCAGATCCGCGAGCAGCGCGATGACCGCCGGCATCAGCAGCTGCCGGAAAACCCGGCGGGCGGCCTCGATGCTCTCGAGTCCGGCGAGCGCGGCGTCCGCGACCGCGCTGATCTTCTGCACGCCGTGGCTCACGCCGATCGCGAAGATGAGGAAAGGCACCAGCAGGCCGATCGGATCGATCCCGTAGCGCAGCAGCACCAGCGCGCCGAGCTGCCAGACGACGGCTATACATGAGCACAACACCGGCACGAACGCGATGCGCCAGGACTGGCAATAGACCCGCACCGCGAGCAGCGTCAGCACGATCGTGATGCCGGCGAACAAGACGACCGAGGTCGCCCCGGCGGCGATGTCGCCCATCACCTTGGCGAAGCCGATCATGCGCACGTCGATCCCGCGGCCGGGAAACGCCGCGGTCTCGATCCCGCCGCTCGCGCGCGTCTCCACCCGGGGGGGCGCGGCCGCCCCGGGATGCTCGATCTGCTCGCGCACGTTGTGCTCGAGCGCGTTCGCCACGGCGATCGGATCCACGGGACGGCCCTGCGCGTCCTGATCGAGCACGATCGCGCTCACCAGCGCTCCGGAGAAATCGTTGGCGACCAGTCGCCCGATGATGCCGGCCTTTCTGATGTTGTCGCGCACGCGCGCAAAGTTCTCGGGCGTGGGCGTGAAACCCTGCGGCATCACGTCCCCCGCCTCGATGCCGTCCTCGACCACCTCGATGTAGCGCACGTTGGGCGTGAAGATCGACTGCACCCGCGTGCGGTCGATCCCGTCCATGACGATCACCTCGTCGGTGGCCTTGCGCAGCGCCGCGAAGAACTCGGGCGTGAACATGTTGCCGTCGCGCGCGATGAGCGCCACCAGCACCCGGTTGGCGCCCTGGAACTCGGCCACCTTCGGATCGAGATAGGTCCGCATGTACTCGTGGTGCACGGGGAGCGTCTTGAGGAACGAGGTGTCGATGCGCAGGCCACGCACCGCCGTCGTGCCCAGGACGACCGTGACCAGCGCAAACAGCGCGAGGATCAGGGCGCGATGCCCGAAGATCAGCCGCTCGAGAACGCCGCCCAGGCCCGGCAGCGGCGCTTCCCCGCTCGCGCCCGCAGGCATCAGTGCGCCTCCCCGGTGTCCGCCGCCCGCGCCGCGCCGAGCGTGATCCGCCGCACGCCGCCCTCGCCCGCGACGGCGAGCTCGTCCTTGCCGACGGCGAGCGCGGCCGCGAGTCCGCTGCGGTCGCTCTGCTGCTCGAGACTGAAGGAGCGGCCGCCGTCGCGGCTCACCAGCACGACCCCCGAGAGTCCGACGACTGCGAGTGTTCCGCCGGGGAGCGCCGCGGCGCCATCGAGGAGCGCCACGGTGCCGGTCTCGAGCCGCCGCCAGCTCGCGCCGGCGTCCTCGGAGCGGTAGAGGTTGCCGCGCAGGCCGCTCACCAGCAGCGCATCGCCCGCGAGCGGCAGCACGTCGAAGAACGAGCCGGCGTAGGGCGAGGCGAGCTCCTGCCAGTGATCGCCGCCGTCGTCGCTGCGGTACAGGTGTCCGGCCTCGCCGGCGATGTAGAGCCGGGCCGCGGAGCCACTCACGATGCGATTCAGATGGTAGCCGCCACCCGCCTCCCCGATGGTGCTGGACTCACGCCCGCCGGGCAACGCACCGGCCTGCTGCGGCGCCGGGTGCGGCGCGAAATGCTGCTCGCTCCAGCCCGTACCGCCGTCGGCGCTGACGAGATAGGTGCTGTAAGCGCCGACCGCGATCGCCTTGCCGCCCGGGCCGCACCACACATCGAGCAGCGGCCGCTGCGCCTCGGGCGCGTAGTGGGCCAGTCTCCAGTTCACTCCGCCGTCGCCGCTCACGAGGATGACCTCATCGTGGCCGACGGCCAGACCGTGCCGGGAATCGAAGAAACACACGCCGGTGAGCAGCGCCTGCACGGGAACGCCCGCCGCCTGCGTCCAGTTCGCGCCGCGATCGTCGGAGAGCACGATGACCCCGCGGTCGCCGACCGCAACCAGCCGCTCGCCGGCGCGGGCGAGGGCGATGAGGAGTGCATGGGCGGCGAGCCGCGCGTGCTCGGCGCTCCGCGGCAGCGACTGCGGCGCGGGTGGCTGCGCGCCCGCGGCCCACGCAACCCCGGCGAGCGCGGCCGCGAGCGCAAGATAAGACCCTCGGGGCGTGCCCGAATTCACGTACGTCTACCGGATGCCGCGGCGCTCCAGCAGGCTCGGCTGATATTCGGCGGGCGTACGCTTGACGCTGAAGTCGTAGGTATGCGGCTCCTCGCTCTGCAGGTTGAGCGCGAGATAACGCCCGTTCGAGAGGTCCATGGTCAGCTCCAGGGACGTCCAGAGCGAGGGCAGGTTGTAGTAATTCATCGCGTGCCCTTCCTGCACGCGGTAGAGCTGCCCGCGCACGTCGTAGCAGTCGACCCCGAGGATCTGCCAGGAATCCTCATCGACGTACAGCGTCCGCCGGCTGTAGATATGGCTCTGTCCGGGCTTGAGCGTGGCATCCACGACCCACACCCGGTGCAGCTCGTAGCGCGCCAGATCCTGGTTGATGTGATTCTTGTGCAGGATCTCGCTGTACTTGACCTTCGGATCCTGCAGCCGGTAGGCGTTGTAGGGGACGTACATCTCCTTCTTGCCGACCAGTTTCCAGTTGTAGCGTTGCGGGCTGCCGTTGTACATGTCGAACTGGTCGTCGGTGCGCAGATTGTCGGCGCTGGTGCCCGGGTTGTCGAAGGCCACCTGCGGCGCGCGCAGCACGCGTCGCATGCCGGCATTGTAGATCCAGGCGCGGCGGGCCTCCTTGGCCTGATCGAGCGGCTCCTGCACCAGCAGCACGTCGCCCGCGAGCCGCGCGGGGGCCGTGGTTTCCTGGGTGAAGTACACCAGGATGTTATTCATGGCCGCTTCGGTCATGCCCGGCTCGTAGTACGGGAAGTAGAACTCCTCCTTGAACTTGACCATCGTGTAGCCGCCGCTGGCGGTCATCGGCGCCTGTCCGACCGTCAGCGCCGCGGCCACGCCGCGGTAGCGTGTCAGATGATTCCAGTACACCTCGAGTCCCGACTGCGGGATCGGGAACGGCGTGCCGCCGATCGCGCCGGTGAAGCCGTTGCCATCGGGCACGAGCTTCGCCGTGGTGGCATTGCGCTTGGTGGCCTCGTACACGCTCTCGGGCGCTGCGCCGCTGCGATGCGTCGGGTAGACGATCATCTTGTAGTCGCTGTAGGTCTTGAACAGCGCCTTCTGCCCCTCGGTGAGCTTCGCGGCGTACTGGCTCAGGTTCGCGCTCGTGATCGTGAACAGCGGCTTGTCGCTCGCGTAGGGGTCGGGGTAGTGATCCGGGGAGTGATAGCCCGGAAAGCCGGCGTCGGCCGGCGACTTGAGCCCGCCGGTCCACGCGGGAATCGAGCCGTCGGCATTGCCGGCCTTCTCGCCGCCGAGCGGCGTCAAGTCCGCGCCGAGGCGGGCGGCTTCCTGCGGGCTCACCGCACCCCAGGCGGCCTGTGCAAACAGCATCGCCGCCGCCAAACGCACTATCGTATTCATTGCAGCCCCCTCCATTGCTCACACATGCCCGTCAGGACTGCGCGGCTATCAGAATGAAAGTTTGACACTCGCGGCCATGAAGTCGCGATCGCCCAGCAGGTTGTATTGACCGGCGCCGCCGTAGTGGGTGTACGAGACGTCGAACTCCCACATGTGACGGATGCTCGCCGTGATGCCGATGGCGCTCGCATAGCGGCCGGCGAGGAAGGCGCCGCCGGGCCCCGGCGAGTTGCCGCTCACGTCCTGGCTCCAGGTGAGGTGTGGCGTCAGACTCCAGCTGCTGCCGAAGGCGTTGTCGTACTCGAGGTGGCCGGCGAGGACGTAGCCCCAGGCGAAGTCGCTGGCGAACGCGGAGCCCGGAATCACACACTGGAAGGCGGGATTCACGCACTGGCCGTTCACGGCCGGGAACTCCGGGTAACCGCCGAGGTTCGGGTTGCCGCTCAAGGTGCCTGGGCCGCCGAAGCGCAGTCCGAAGCCCTGCGGGCCGCCGGTGTACTTGTCCGGGAGCGACACGTAGTCGGCCCCCACCTCCACCGTCAGTACCGCCTGGGAGGCCTTCATCACGTTGGCCCAGATCTGCGTGCCGCTGACGTCGAAGTGCCAGGTATCCTTGAGTACATAGCCCTGCACGGTCTGCCCGAGGCTGTAGAGGCCGAACTGGTTGCAACCCGTGATGGGAGTGGCAGAGGCCGGCACGCATTTCCCGGCCCCGGTCGTCGGCTCGCCGAGAAGCCTGGCGATCCCCGTCTCGAAGGGACTGAGCGAGGCGTAGATCATCTCGGGGAGGTCGAGCTGCAGCGGCACGTCGTGGCGGTAGGCGACTTCCCCCTGCAGCGAAGTGCCGGTTGCCTGGACCTCCGTGTTGAAGGAGAGTCCGAGCATCTTGATGTCCTGCGGGAAGGACTCGAAGTAGCCCTGGGTGCGCGCGTATTCGTTGGCTGCGAGCGCGCTCGCCTGGTTGTTGACGTTGCCGCCCGCGAGCAGCGTATTGGCGCCGATGGTGGCGTACTCGGTGGCGGTCGTGGCGCTCAGGTTTCCGCCCTGCGCAGCGGCGGCCTGCTGGCCGACCGCTGCGCCGGTGGCGATCGCCGCCGGCAGCGGCACTCCTGCGGCGACCGCCTGCGCGGCGGCGCCGACGGCGTTGACGGCGCCAAAGGCGTTGCCGAAGCCCGCCTGTGTACCGGCATTTACCGACAGCAATGGCAGGCGGCTGGTGTAGTTGAGGAAATACAAGCCGAGCTGGGTACCTTGGCCGAAGTTCGGCAGGAACAGCTTGAAGTTGATGCCGAACTGGCCCGACTCGGGGGGTTTCTCGTCGGGCAGCCGGGGAATGCTCTGGAAATCGCCGATCAGAGAGCCGCCGAGCGGCGTGAAGTTGACTCCCTGGTCCGAGATCGCGCCGAAACCGAGCACGATCTTCTGGCCGCCGGCGCCGGCGATGTCGTTGGTGCTGAAGTAGGCGCCGGTGGGCTCGATGATGTCCGGGTGCCAGTCGAACAGGTAGATGAGCTGGGTACTCAGGTTCTTGGTGAGCTGCAGGTTGAGGATGGCCGAGGTGTCGGGCAGCAGCGCCTGCTTGAGCTCAGCACCCGGCACCTGCAGCGCCGTCACGTCGAAATAGTTGACCTGATTCAGGCCTCCCGGAATGTAGAGGCTCTCGCCCCAATCCACCACCTGCCGTCCGAACCGCAGCTCGGAGGGCATCGAGCCGAGGTTGAAGCGCAGGTAGCCGAAGGCGTCCAGGAGGCGCTTATAGTCACCGACCACATCCTTGGCGCCTTGCGTGAGCACCGTGCGCTCGGTGTTGTCGCCCATCACGTAGTTGTCATAGAGAGCCGAGCCCCGGACGAAAATGCCGGCCCTGTCCTTGTAGTTGAGCGCGAACTCCACGACGCCGGTCAGCGCCTCGCTGTAAGTCCCCTTGCCGTAGTTGAGATCGCCGTCGTCGATGTTGGGGCCGTAGCCGCAGCCGCCGTTCGCGATCGCGATCAGCGCGCAATTGCGTCCTTCGGTGCGCCAGGCCTGGCCGTATCCCACGGTGAAATCCAGCGCGCCGTTCCAGTCGCCGGACTGGAAATTGAAGGCGCGCGCGTCGGGGCCGAAGCCCAGCGCCAGAAGAGCCGCCGCCGGGGCCATCAGCAGCCCACGACGCCCCATGTGCAATTTCCTCATGTCTCCCCCTGCTCCCCTGAGGCCCTCAGCGCTCGGGTCCTCGACCCGCCGCCCGCGCCTGCGCCGGAAGTAACGTGATTGCGTTGATCGGCACCCGCTGCTCGCGCATGCACGCCGGGTTCTTGTTTGTTCCGCAACACAAAGCCTGCGCGCTGGAGTCTACGACTCGGCCACGCGGGGCGGCAAGCAGCAGCCAAATCAGCGCCCTATGATGTGCCCCTGGCCGCACCAGCGGCCGCACTCGGCCGTAGCGCAAATGGACACTCTGAGCCGCAAGACGGTATTGATTACCGGGGCTTCCACCGGCATCGGGCGGGCCCTCGCACTCGAGCTCGCCCGGGCGGGGGCGCAGCTCTCGCTCAACGCGCGCGACCCGGAGCGTCTCGAGCAGGCCGCGCGCGAGTGCGCGGCGCTCGGCGCCGCGGTGCTCGCGGTTCCCGGCGACGTCAGCCGTCCCGAGGACTGCCGCCAGATGGTGGCGCGCACTCTGGAACGCTTCCAGAAACTCGACGTGCTGGTGAACAACGCCGGCATGACGATGTGGGCGCGCTTCGATGCGCTCGCCGACCTCGAGCCGCTCGAGCGGCTGCTCGCGGTCAATTACCTCGGCGCCGCGCGCGTGACCGCAGCGGCGCTGCCGTACCTGAGGAACTCGCGCGGCCTGATCGTGGCGGTCGCGAGCATCGCCGGACTCACTGGCGTTCCCGAGCGCACCGGCTATGCGGCGAGCAAGCATGCGATGGTCGGCTTCTTCGAGTCGCTGCGCATCGAGCTGCGCGGCAGCGGCGTCGATGTGACGATCGTCGCGCCGGACTTCGTAGTGAGCGAGCTGCACAAGGGCGCCCTCGGCGCCGACGGGCGTCCGCTCGGCAGGAGCCCGATGAACGAGCCGCATATCATGACCAGCGAGCAGTGCGCCCGCCTGATCGCGCGCGCCATGCGGCGGCGGACCAGACTCCTCATTACCTCACGGCGCGGCCGCTTCGGTCGCTGGGCGCGCCTCCTGGCACCCGCGCTGGTCGACCGCATCGCCGCGCGCGCCATTCGGCGGCGGCGCTGACGGCGGGCGAGGACTCGAGTCACTCGAAGGCGATGGCGGGCAGATCGAGCGCGATGAGAAAGTATTCGAACAGGTGCTGGATCACGCGGATCTGGTTGTACAGCCGATGATCGCCGTCGAGCAGGTGCAGCGCCGCGCGGTAACCTTGCGCGAAACGCACGCTGTGCTCGAAGGGAACGACCTCGTCACGCCAGCCGTGCACCACGGCGGCCGGGCAGTCGAGCGAGCCGGCCCGCAGCTCCGGCAGCCCCTCGAGATAGAGAGCCGGAGCCAGCAGAAATACCCCGCGCGCGTGCAGCAGCGAGGCCGAGGCGGCCGCGACGTAGCCGCCCATGCTCGAACCGACCAGCACCAGGTCCCCCGCCAGCTCCTTGCAGAAGTCGACCAGCTTCGCCACGCGGGCGCGCGGCACCTCGATCCCGCGGTAATCGACCGAGTGGGCTTCATAGCCCTCGCTGCGGGCCACCTCGGCGAGCGCCGTTATCTTGCGGCCCCAGGGGCCGCTCTCCTGCCCGTGGGAGAACACGACGTGACGGGTCACAGACGCCTCCACGGAGCCGCGGCGGGGATTGGGTGCCGGCTCAGCATGGGCGAATAATGCAGGCAATGGAAACGTTAAGCCAATCGGGCCAGGCACGCCGCCCCGGGGCGCACTGGCAGTTCTGGATCGATCGCGGCGGCACCTTCACCGACGTAGTAGGGCTCGCTCCCGACGGCGCACTGCACATCCGCAAGGTGCTGTCTGTGCCGGCCGGCCGCGCCACGGACGCCGATCCGGGTCTGGCTGCGGCGCGCGAGATTCAGGCCGCGGCGGCCCCGGCAGCGCGCGTGAGCGAGGTGAAGGTCGGCACGACGGTGGCCACCAACGCGCTCCTCACGCGCAGCGGCGAGCCGGTCGTGCTGGTGACGACCGCCGGATTCGCCGACGCGCTGCGCATCGGCTATCAGAACCGGCCTGACATCTTTGCGCGCAACATCATGCTGCCGCAGCGCCTGTACGCGAGCGTCATCGAGGCGCAGGAGCGCATCGACGCCGACGGCCGTGTGCTCATCCCCCTCGACGAGGAGAGGCTGCGCGCCGATCTTGGGCGCGCGCGCCGTGCAGGGCGCCGCGCGCTCGCCATCGTATTTCTGCATGGCTGGCGCCACGCACGGCACGAGCGCGCCGCGGCGGCCGCAGCCCGCGAGCTCGGCTTCGAGGAGGTCTCGGTATCCCACGAGCTCTCGCCAATGGTGCGCTACGTGACGCGCGGCGACACGACGGTGCTGAACGCCTACCTGGCGCTGCCGCTGCGTGCCTACCTCGAGGGACTGCGGCGTCAGCTGCACGCGCTCGATCCGGGCGCCCGGCTCACGCTCATGCAGAGCAACGGGGGACTCGCCGACGCGGCGGCCTTCCACGCCGTGTCGAGCGTGCTGTCGGGACCCGCCGGTGGGCTGATCGGCATGCGCTGGGTGGGCGAGCGGCGCGGCATGGGCAAGCTCATCGGTTTCGACATGGGCGGAACGTCCACCGACGTCTCGCTGATCGACGGCGAGTTGCCGCAGCGCTTCGAGCACGCGATCGCCGGGGTGCGGCTCACGCAGCCGATGCTCGACGTGCACACCATCGCCGCGGGCGGCGGCTCGATCCTCGCCTTCAGGGACGGTCGCTTCGCCGTCGGACCCGCCTCGGCAGGCGCCGATCCGGGGCCGGCGTGCTACCAGCGCGGCGGGCCACTCACGCTCACCGACGTGCAGGTGCTGCTCGGGCACCTGCGCCCCGACACGCTGCCGGCGCTCTTCGGGCCGGACGGCACCGCGCAGATCGACGCCGAGGTGGTAGCGGCGCGCTTCGCCGCGCTCGCGGCCGAGGCGAGCCGGGAGCTCGCGCGCAGCTGCTCCGCGCAGCTCGTCGCGGAGTCGTTCCTCGAGGTCGGCGTCGAGTCGATGGCGAATGCGATCCGGCAGGTGTCCGCGCGGCAGGGGCTGGATGCAGGAGATTTCACGCTGTTCTGCTTCGGCGGCGCGGCCGGGCAGCACGCCTGTCGCGTAGCGCGCGCCGCGGGCATGCGCCGCGTGCTGGTGCACCCCCTGGCCAGCGTGCTCTCGGCCTTCGGCATCGGCGTGGCCGACCGCCTGGCGGTGCGGCGCGCCAGCCTGCGCCGGCCGCTCGATGCGTCCGGCCTCGGGGAGGCGCGGGCGGCGCTCGCGCAGCTCGAGGCGCAGGCGCGCGAGGAGCTCAGCGCGTTCGGCTCCGACCCGGGACGGATGCGCACGGCGCTGCTGCTCGAAGTGCGCGCGGGCGACAGCGACGTGACGCTGTCGGTGCCGCTGGCCGCGCTCGCCGAGGTGCGCCAGCGCTTTCACGACGAGCACCTGAGGCGCTTCGGCTTCGCCGCCCGCGACCTCGACATCGTGATCGAGGCGCTGCGCGCCGAGGCGCGCCTGTCCTCGCTCGATGACGCGCAGCTCGCCATACCGGCCGCGCGTCCGCGCAGCGCGCTGCCGCGCACGGCGCGCGCCTGGTTCGGCGGCTGGTGCGAAGTGCCGCTCGTGTCGATGAGCGAGCTCGCGGGTGAGCTCGCCGGTCCCGCGCTCATCGTCGAGCCGCACAGCACCGTGGTGCTGGAGTCCGGCTGGCGCGCACGGCGCCTGGCCGACGGCGAGCTGCTCCTCGAGGCCGACGCGGCCGCGGCCGAGCGGGCTCCCGCACTCGCCAGCGCGCCCGCTGACCCCGCACGCATCGAGATCTCCAACAACCTGTTCATGCACATCGCCGAGCAGATGGGCGAGGTGCTCAAGGCGACCGCCCAGTCGGTCAACATCCGCGAGCGCCTCGACTACTCGTGCGCACTCTTCGACGCTCATGGCGGCCTGGTCGCCAACGCTCCGCACATGCCGGTGCATCTCGGCTCCATGGGAGCGAGCGTACGGGCGGTCATCGATGCGCAGGGCGCCCGGCTCCGCCGCGGCGATGCGTGGCTGCTCAACAGCCCGTACCACGGCGGGACGCATCTTCCCGACATGACGGTCGTCACGCCGGTGTTCTTCGGCGACGGCGCGCGCCCCGACTTCTTCGTCGCCTCGCGGGCCCATCACGCCGACATCGGCGGCATGACACCCGGCTCCATGCCACCCTTCAGCCGCTCCATAGAGGAGGAAGGCGCGCTGTTCGAGTGCTTTCACCTCGTGAGCGGCTCGACCCTGAGGGAGCGCGAGCTGCGCGCCGCGCTCGCCGCCGGCCCCTGGCCGGCGCGCTCGCCCGAGCAGAACCTGGCCGATCTGCGCGCGCAGCTCGCCGCCAACGCACGCGGGATCGCCGAGATCGCCCGTGCCGTGGAGCGCTACGGACTCGCGGGCCTCGAGCGACGCATGCGCGAGGTTCAGGACAACGCCGCGCTCTCGGTGCGCAACGCCATCGGCGAGCAGCTGAGCGGCGAGTTCCGTTACGAGATGGACGGCGGCTTTTGTGTCGCGGTGCGCATCGAGATCGACCGTGGCGCGCGCTGCGCGCGCGTCGACTTCACCGGCACCTCGGCGCAGGGTCCGCACAACTTCAACGCGCCTCGTGCGGTGTGCCTGGCGGCGGTGCTGTACGTGTTCCGCACGCTCGTCGGGCGGCCGATCCCCCTGAATGAGGGCTGCCTCGAGCCGCTCGAGATCGTCATCCCGCCGGGCTCGATGCTCGATCCGCGGCCGCCGGCGGCGGTGGCCGCAGGCAACGTCGAGACCTCGCAATGCATCGTGGATGCGCTCTACGGCGCGCTCGGCATTCTGGCGGCCTCCCAGGGCACGATGAACAATCTGACCTTCGGCGACGAGCGGCTGCAGTACTACGAGACCATCGCCGGGGGCGCGGGCGCGGGCCCGGACTTCGACGGCTGCGATGCGGTCCACACGCACATGACGAACTCGAGGCTCACCGATCCGGAGATCCTCGAGGGAAAGTTCCCGGTGCTGGTGCGCGAGTTCGCCATCCGCCGCGGCTCAGGCGGCCGGGGCCGGCATCGCGGCGGCGACGGAGTCGTGCGGCGGCTCGAGTTCCGCGCGCCTTTTGCCGCTGCGCTGCTCGCCAATCACCGCCGCATCGCACCCTTCGGCGTCGCGGGCGCGCAGCCGGGGGCCTGCGGCGCGGCGCACATCCGCCGGGCCGGGGGCGCGGTCGAGACGCTCGGCGCCACGGCGCGCTTCGAGGTCGCTGCGGGAGACGAGCTCACCATTCTCACACCGGGAGGCGGCGGCTTCGGCAAGGCGCCCTGAAGCGCCGCGGGATCAGCTCTGCAGGCCGCCGCGCAATATCGACGTCTGGATCTCCCACTCGACGCGTTGCCGAGCGGTGGCCGAACGGTTCACCGATACCGGCCGCACCCGGCTCGCGCCCGCGCGGTGAGTGACCAGCCAGGTGTCGAATTCGCCCGGGCGGGTGGTGGCGAAGCCGAACAGCAGGTTGAACTTGCCCTCGGCGAGGCTCTGCGCGCCGTTGACCCGCTCGTCGCAGATGACGAAATGGCTGTCGCGCGTGGTGGCGCCGGCGAAGGCGCCCTGCGCGGCGAGCGCGTCGAGAAACTCGAGCGCACGGGCCCGGGCACGTGCCCAGGTCGCAGGCACGTTGTGCTCGAGCAATACCCAGCGCGTACCCTGCTCGATGCTCGCGGCGACGTACAGCGCCAGGCGCCGCGCCGGCAGGTAGCGCCAATCGGACGCCCCGCTGCCGCCGGCGGCGAGCGTGCGCGCACCGAGGCCGGCGCGCGCACCGCCGCGCACCGCCAGCAGCGTGTTGACGCCGGCCTGAGAGAGCCGCACGCGGTCCGCGTCCGAGACCGCCACGGCCGGACGCAGTCCCGGGCGCAGCGCCGCTTCCTCGGGCTCGGTCGCATTCCACACCGGCCGGCTCTCGTCGAGGCGCGCGATCATTCCGGCCGCCGCCGCATTCGAGCCGAATACCTCCACCCGTCCCCGCAGCCGGTCGAACGCCTGGATGCGCGGGTAGTACATCACCGCGCAGTCACTGCGAAACGGCCAGGTGCGCAGCGCCTCCAGAGCAGCCGGGGCGCTGGTCCACGAGGATGGCGGATCGAGGATCAGCAGCGCGCAGCGCTCGCGGCAGATGCGCGCGGCGACCAGCAGCGTCGACAGACCCACGTCCTGCTCGCGGCCGAGGGATGGAATGCAGAGCAGATCGAAGCGCTCGGCGCCTTCGAGGGCGAACAGCCCCGTGCGGCGGGCGTGCGCGCCGATCACGTCGTAGTCGGTGAGCGGGGCGCCGTCATCGCCGTCGGGATTGGAGAGCGTGTAGCCGACCGCCACCCCGCCGGGTCCGCCGGCCGAGCGGTCGGGGCGCTGCGCGGGAACTGCGCCCTGCACCCGCACCAGCGATGACTCGAGCAGCACGTCGCCGACGAAGCGGGGCGAGCCCGGTGCGACCGATACGCGCCGGTAGATCTCCTGATCCTCCACCAGCTCCGAGCCGGCGGTGCGCACGCGCTGCACCACGAGGTTGAAACGGTCCGCCTCGACCGCGGAGAGGCCATCGTAGTCGACCGAAGCGCGCAGATACTCGCGCGAGCCGGGATTGACTGCCGCGAGCAGCAGAGCGCCGCCCGCCGCCGGCAGCGTGAGCGTCGGCGGGCGCGCGCCGTTGACGACGCGCACGATGCGCGCCTCGCGGCCGCCGTTCTCGAAGAACTGCTCCACGGCATACGACAGCGTAGACAGCTGCCACAGTCCGCCGAAGTGCTGTTGGAACTCGGAGAAGCTCCGCACCGTGAGCGGACGCGAGACCGGGCCTTTGAGTGTGCGGCCGATGAAAGCGGCGATGCCGGTGGCGACCCCTTCGATGGCGTGGAAGTCGCGGCTTTTCTGGGCGAGTTGCGCGCTGCCGCTAAGGCTGTTAGCCACTCAACGCCTCTTGGTATTGTGCCCCGGGGACTCTAGCACAGCATGTGCGGAGCCGCCGGCAGATTCGGGCGCTGTGCGACTTAAGCCGGCGGCGTGCCGCCGGGCGAATCTGGCGGCGCTGCAGTGGCGCGCTCGCTGCGGCGGCGCGCGTCCTCGGCACGAGCATGCTCGAGCGCTGCGCTCTTGGCGGCGATCTCCGCCAGCATGAGCTCGAGCCACTGCGAGAGCGGCAGGGCTTGCGACTCCGACTCCGAGAGCGCCGGCGCAGGCGACTCGGTTGCCATCAGCCGCCGCCGTCCTTGGAAGCGGGCGGCGGCCTCTTGCCGCCGGCAGCCGCGTGGTCTGGAGCAGCAGCGGCGGGCTCGGTCTCGGTGAACATCTGCTTGAAGGATGCCTCGTCCATCGGCAGATCGGACTTGCCGTCCCAGGTCGAGCCGGCGGGAAGGACGTTCTGCACCCGCGTTGCAGAGGCGAGCACCCGCTCGAGGCTCGCGTCCGGCGTCGAGACGGGCACCGCAATCCCGCGCGGATCGTGCGCCAGCGAGGCGACCAGATTCCAGTCGATCTGCTGATGGTGGGACTTGAGCTGCTGCTGCAGCGCCGCCGACAGGGACTTGTTGAGCAGCTGTCGCTGCGCCTTGCTCCAGTCGCGTTCATCGTCCTCGAGCACGTCGAGCGGCTGCAGGTAGAGCCGCCCGTCACCCCAGCCGAACAGGAACGGCTGATTCACCACGCGCACCTGCGTTCCGATCGGGATCGTGTTGTAGAACTGCTCGATGTCCTCGGGATACAGGCGGATGCAGCCGTGACTCGAGCGCAGGCCGACGCCGGCCGGCTTGTTGGTGCCGTGGATCAGGTAGCTCGGCCACTGCAGGTAGAACGCGTACTTGCCGAGCGGGTTGTCGGGCCCTGGTCCGATCACCGGCTCGAGATCGTCGCCGTTGTCGTGATGCTCCTTGCGCACCGACACCGGAACGCGCCAGGTGGGATCCTTCTGGCGACGCACGATCTTGGTGACGCCCTCGGGCGTGCGCCAGCCGACCTTGCCGATGCCGATCGGATGGGTCAGCACCACCACGCGCTCGCCGGCCTTCACCGGCGGAAAATAATAGATGCGCATCGCGGCGATGTTGATGACGACGCCGCTGTACGGGGCGTTCGGCAGCACGAGCTGAGTCGGCAGCACGATCTCGCGTCCCTCGCCGGGGAGCCACGGATCCACCTTGGGATTGGCGCGCAGGATCTCCTCATAGCCGACGTTGAAGCGGCGCGCGATGTCGGTGAGCGTGTCCTCCTTGCCGGCGGCGACCACCTGCACCTCGCCCACGACGCTCTGGCCGGGCTCGAGCTCGAAACGCTCGGTCGCCACGGGCAGCGGCAGCGCTGGCGCGGCCGGCGGCGGCGCGGGCGGCGCCGCCTCGTGGTGCAGCATCGGAGCGAACAGTGAGCAGGCGGCAAGCAGGGAGCAGCACGCCAGCGGCGTCAGGGCCGCGCGTACCCGAGGCACATTCATAAGAGCCGAAGTATGGTCCGGTCGTCGCCGATTCACTACAGCAGTACCGGCCGGTCGGGCAGCTCCTGACCGCCGACCGCCTTACCCGGGAAATGCCGCCCGAGGAGCGCACCCACTCCCAGGATTCCCACGATCGAGCCCTCATCGAAGCGCCCTTCGCGGTAGTGGCGCTCCATCTGGCGGCACACCGCCGCCCATTCGGCCTGGGGCACGCGCGCGGCGATGCCGCGGTCGGCGATGATCTCGACCACGCGATCGGCCAGGCCCACGTAGACCAGCACGCCGTTGTTGTGGGCAGTGTCCCACACGCCCAGCTGTCCGAAGAGCTGCAGCGCGCGCTGACGCGGCGCGAGATCCTGCCAGAGCTCCGGCAGGTCGAAGGCGGTCTCGATCACGAAACGGATCTCGCCGGCGTGGCGCGCCTCGCATTCCTTGATGGCCCGCTCGATCGCCGCGCGCACCGGCGGCGGAAAGCGCCGCCGCGTGCTGAAGCGCGTGGTAGCGAGGTGGCGGATGAGGCGCGCGAGCTTCACGATCTACCAGCTCCCGGATGCGCCGCCGCCCGAGAAGCCGCCGCCCCCGCCGCTGAATCCGCCCCCGCCGCTGAATCCGCCCCCGCCAAAACCGCCACTGCCGCCTCCGAGGCCGCCACCGAATCCGCCCCAGCCTCCGCCGCTCGACCAGCCGCTGCCGCGCCCGAGGCCGCCGAGGAGAGTGAACAGGAATGCCCCGATCGCGGCCAGCCCGGCGAGCGCCAGCGCGTAGCCGGCCAGCCATACCAGAAGCCCCGCTCCCACTCCCGTCAGCACCGAGCCCACGGTGCGCCCGAAGATTCCTCGCAGCACGATCGAGCCGGCGAACACCGCGAACACGAGCGGCAGCAGGAGCCCGCCGCCGCGGCCCCGCCGGCCCGGCTGCCAGCGCTGCTCGGGAGGCGGCAACGGCTCGCCCTGAATCACCTTCATCATCCGGTCGAGGCCGGCATCGATCCCGCCGTAGAAATTCCCCTGGCGGAACTCGGGCTTGATGGTCTCATCGATGATGCGGTTGGAGAGCGCGTCGGTGAGGACGCCCTCGAGTCCCCGGCCGACTTCGATACGCACTTTGTGGTCGTCCTTGGCGACGAGCAGCAGCGCCCCGTCGTCGACGCCCTTGCGGCCGAGCTTCCACTCATCGACCACGCGGATCGAGTACTGCTCGATCTCCTCCGGTTGCGTGGTGGGAACGACGAGCACCGCGAGCTGCGTGCCCTTGGCGGCCTCGAAGGCGGACAGCTTCTGTTCGAGCGCGGTCTGCTGGCCGGCGGTGAGCGTGCCGGTGAGATCCGTGACGTGTGCGGCGAGCTTCGGGACCGGCTGCAGGTCCTGTGCAGCGGCGGCGAGCGCCAGGCCCAGGAGCAGCGGCAGCGCGAGTCCCGCCCAGCGGCGGGCCCGGGGCGCGGCGCGGGCCATCGTGTCAGGGCTTCGCCGCTTGCTCCGCCGGGGCCGGTGCGCTCGGCGCGGGGCTCGCCGGGGTCGACGTATCGAAGCTGACCGTCGGCGCCGTGGAGATCTGCTGCTCGTTGGCGACCGTGAAGTTCGGCTTCACCTGGAAGCCGAAGATCTTGGCGGTGAGATTGACCGGGAAAGAGCGCACGGTGACGTTGTATTCCTGCACCGCCTGGATGTAGCGGTTGCGCGCCACCGTGATGCGGTTCTCGGTGCCCTCGAGCTGCGCCTGCAGGTCGCGGAAGTTCTGGTCGGACTTCAGCTGCGGATAGTTCTCCGTGACGGCCAACAGCCGGCTGAGTGCCTGGGTGAGCTCGCCCTGCGCCGCCTGGTATTTCTGGAACTGCTCGGGGTTGTTGAGCACCTCGGGCGTCACCTGGATCGAGGTGGCGCGCGCGCGCGCCTCGGTCACCCCGATCAGGACCTTCTGCTCCTGCGCAGCGTAGCCCTTTACGGTGTTGACCAGGTTCGGAATGAGATCGGCACGGCGCTGATACTGGTTGACCACCTCGGACCAGGCGGCCTTCACGTTCTCATCCTGCTGCTGCAGCTTGTTGTACCCGCAGCCCGACAACGACAGCACCGCAACGCCCAATACCGCGATCATCCACGCACGCATTGAAATCTCCTCGAGGACGCCCCGGGGCCATCCGGGGGGGTGCGGATTGTCACATGGGGGCGGCAGAACGTCGATCAAGGGCAAAAAAAACCCCAGGTTTTGAGGCCTGGGGTCTGGAAGGGCGGACCTTCGATGAAGGGAAGGAAGTCCGCCAGGGGATTCAGTGCAATCGAGCCCAATGCAGGATACGGATCTCGTCCGTGTCCAGGTCAAAACTCTGTGCCAGGAGCGAGCGCAGCTCGCGATTGGCACGCCCCTGTGTGAGCGGCTCCCGAAGCTCCACCACGCCGCTCCACTCGTTGCCGGTGGCGCTGCGCGCCTTGCCGGTGCCGGTTACGAAGTGCGTGTAGTACTTAGTAGCCACGGCTGAAAGGTTAGTGGCGTCGCGCCGCTCCCGTCCGTGAGATGTTCCACAGAACCCCCGGTTTCTGTAAAAGGGGTTGCGACATAATTCACAGGATTCTCCCGCAATGGGACGCATATCCCCGCCGCAGGCGGCGGGCTCGAAGTACATCACCCCGCAGGGCGCGCAGCGGCTGCGGGCAGAGCTCGAGGAGCTGTGGCGCGGCGAACGGCCCCGGGTCACCCAGGCGGTTGCCGCCGCCGCGGCCCAGGGCGACCGCTCAGAGAATGCCGAATACACGTATGGCAAACGCCGCCTGCGCGAGATCGACCGCCGCGTGCGCTTCCTGCGCCGGCGGCTCGACGGGATGGTGGTGGTCGACCAGCCCCCCGCGGATCCCACGCGGGTGTTCTTCGGCGCCTGGGTGCTGCTCGAGGCCGAGGACGGCGCGCGCGCGCGCTATCGCATCGTGGGACCCGACGAGTTCGACATGTTCGCCGGCTACATCAGCATGGACTCGCCCTTAGGTCGGGCGCTGCTGCGCAAGCGCCTCGACGAGGAGGTCGAGGTGGAGACTCCGGGCGGCGCGCGCAGCTACGTGATCGTGTCGATAGAGTACGAGTAAGAAGCCCTGCTGCCCGCCGATTACCACAACACCCGCACGTTCTTGAACTGCCACGGGTCGCTCTTGTCGAGGTCCTCGGGAAAGATCCGCTCGCGCTCGTGCAGCGGGGTCCAGTCGGTGTATTCCCCGGACACGGGCCCGAGGTACGGCATGCAGATCTCGAGGTTGCGGCGGAAATCCATCTCATCGGGCTCGATCAGTCCCTGGTTCGGATTCTCCATTGCCCAGATGACCCCCGCGAGCACCGCCACCGTCACCTGGAGGCTCGTCGCGTTGTTGTAGGGGGCGAGCTTGCGCGCCTCGGCGATCGACAGCTGCGAGCCGTACCAGTAGGCGTTGCGGCGGTGGCCGGCGAGCAGCACGCCAAGCTCGTCGATCCCCGTCGCGATGTCGTCCATGAGGATGCGCTGGCGCTCCTGCTGCAGGTAGTTGCGCCCCGCAAGCTCGTGCACCGACATGACGGCTGCGTCACAGGGATGGTAGGCGTAGTGCACCGTGGGGCGGTACACGACCTGGGCGCCGTCGCGCACCGTGTAGTAGTCGGCGATCGAGATGGACTCGCCGTGCGTGATGCAGAAGCCGTGGAAGTGGCCGGCGCGCGGCGTCCAGGTGCGCACCCGCGTGCCAGCGCCCGGCTGCATGAGGTAGATCGCCGCCAGGCAGCCGAAGTCATGGCGCTTGCCGTCGCGCGGGAAGTTGCGCTCGTGGGTTCCCCAGCCCATCTCGGCCGGCTGCGAGCCCTCGCTCACGAAGCCGTCGATCGACCAGGTGTTGACGAATTCGCCCGGCATCTTGGGTTTGCTCGAGACCTGGGTATCGCGCTCGGCGATGTGGATCACCTTGACGCCGAGGCGGCGCGCGAGCTCGCCCCACTCGGCACGCGTCGCGGGCCTGCCGGCATCGAGCTGCGTGTCCTGGGCGATGTTGAGCAGCGCCTGCTTCACGAAATGCGACACCAGCCCGGGATTGGCCCCGTGGGTGAGCACCGCAGTGGGCGCGCGCTCATTGCCCTGGCGCAGCGCCAGTGCCTCCTCGCGCAGCGCATAGTTGGTACGGCGCGCTACCGGCACCGTCGGATCGGTGTAGCCGCCGGGCCAGGGCTCGATGCAGGTATCGAGGTACATCGCGCCCTTTTCCCAGCACAGCTTGATGAGCGCTAAGCTCGAGACCTCCACCGAAACGTTGATGAGGAAATCGCCGCGCCCGAGCAGCGGATTGAGCACGCGGCGGAAGTTCTCGCGCGTCAGGCGCTCCTTGATGAACTTGACGCCGAAGCTGGCGGCTTCGTCGTTCCCCTTGTCCTCGGCCGTGACGATGGTGATGCGCTCGGGCGCAATGCCGATGTGCCGCAGCACCAGCGGCAGCACGCCCTGGCCGATGCTGCCGAAGCCGATAAAGAGGATTCGTCCGGGGAACTCGACGTGAACTTTCTGCTCGTTGCTCATGATGCCTGGTGCTTACTCGAGATAAGTGGCGGCCACGCGCGCGCCGCGGGTGCTGAGCGTATCAATCGCGGGTACGCGGCTCAACGCGCGCGCGGCGCGCTCACTTCCAGTGAGGCGGATAGGTGCGTTCGTAGCCGGGCAAGGCCGCCATGCGCGTCATCCAGCGACCGAGCGCCGGATAGTTCACCTCCACCGGCATGAAGCGCGAGGACAGCTCGCGCGCTTCGGGCCGCTCGAGCGCGCGCTTCAGCAGCTGAATGCCGGGGAAGATCACCATGTCGACCGCCGAGCAGCTGTCGCCCACGATCCAGTCGCCCTTGGAAAGGCGGCCCTCGATGGTGCGCGCCTCGCTCGCGGCCGCGTGCATGGCGCGGGTGATCTCATCGCCGGCGAGATCCGCCTCGCCGGAGAATATACCCCGGCAGATCGTGTTGAGGTGCGGCTCGATGTAGGCCTGGTACTCGCAGCTGACGCGCATGATGACGCCGGCCTCCTCGGGCGTGCGGCCGAAGATCGGCGGCTGCGGATACTTCAGGTCGAGGTAATAGAGAATGGCCAGGGACTCGAAGCACACGTAGTCGCCGTCCTTGAGCACCGGGAGCCGGCCGCGCGGGTTCAGGGTGAGCATCTGCGGCGACTTGTGCTCCTGCTTGGAGAACTGCAGCAGATGACTCGTGTAGGCGAGGCGCTTGTACTCGAGCGCCAGCAACACCCGCCACGAGTAGGGACTACCGCTGCCCCAATAGACGTCGATTGCCATCGGTGCTCCCGCGAGGTGCTCGGCCGATTGTAACGAGAACTGCGCAAGGCCGAAAATGCGCGGCAACGGCTGCGCCGGAGGAATCTCATGTACACCACGCTGATCGGGACCGACGAGCTCGCCCGGCATCTCCACGACGACGACTGGGTGAGCATCGACTGCCGCTTCGACCTCGCTCGCCCCGATTGGGGCGCGCAGGCGTGGGCCGCCGGGCACATTCCCGGCGCGCTCTACGCCCATCTCGATCGCGACCTGTCGGGCCCGCGGACCAGCGCGAACGGCCGCCACCCGCTGCCCGAGCCCGGCGTTCTCGCCGCGACTTTCAGTCGCTTCGGGATCGATGCCGGGGTGCAGGTGGTCGCCTACGACCAGGGGCCGGGCGCCTTCGCGGCGCGTCTGTGGTGGCTGCTGCGCTGGCTCGGACACAGCCGCGTGGCGCTGCTCGACGGTGGCCTGGCCGCATGGCAGCGCGCCGCGCTCCCGCTCGACAGCGCGCCCACCATGCGCGCGCCGCGCCGCTTCGAGGCACGCGCGGTTCCCGACGCCGTGGCAACGACCGCGTGCGTCGCCGCGGCGCTCGCCTCCGGTGCGCTGGCGCGCGGGGAGCGGCTGCTGATCGACGCCCGCGACGCCGGTCGCTTCGCCGGCGAGCATGAGACGATCGACCCGGTAGCGGGCCACGTTCCCGGAGCCCACAGTCATCCTTTCGCCCGCAACCTGGACGCGAGCGGGCGTTTCCTCCCACCGGAGGAGCTGCGCCGGGCGTGGAGCGCGAGCCTGCGCGGACAGCCGCCCGCTGCCGTGATCGCGATGTGCGGCTCGGGGGTCACCGCCTGCCACAACCTGGTGGCGCTCGAGATCGCGGGCCTCTCTGGCGCGCAGCTCTACGCGGGATCGTGGAGCGAATGGATCCGCGACCCGTCGCGTGCGGTGGCGCGCGGAGCCGACACTGTGTGACGCAGCACTCTCACTGGACACACAATTTTGATATAACGCGCCCCGTGGCCGCGGATCCCAAGATCGCCCTCAACGGCAACCGCAAGTTCAACCCCGCACAGCCCTGGCGGATCGCGGACTCCCTCGACCTCTACAACGTCGCCGCCTGGGGCAAGGGCTACTTCTCGGTGAACGACGCCGGCCACGTCGTGGTCCGGCCGGACACGACCGTCGAGCGCGAGATCGACCTCTACGAGGTGGTCGAGGGGCTGCAGGCGCGCGACCTCACCACGCCGGTGGTGGTGCGCTTCTCGGACATCCTGGCCCACCGCCTGAAGCGCATGCACGACGCCTTCGCTTCGGCGATCGCCGAGAACGACTACAAGAACCGCTACGCCGCCGTGTTCCCCATCAAGGTGAACCAGCAGCGCCTGGTCGTCGAGGAGGTGTACCGCTACGGGCGCGAATATGGCTTCGGGCTCGAGGTGGGCTCGAAGCCCGAGCTGCTGGCCGTGATGGCCATGACCGAGAATGCCCCCGAGCGTCTGATCGTCTGCAACGGCTTCAAGGACGACAGCTACATCGAGGCCGTTACGCTCGCGACCAAGCTCGGCCGCACGATCATTCCGGTGGTCGAGAACTTCGACGAGCTCGGGCTGATCCTCAAGCACGCCGCCGCCTACCGGGTACGGCCGCGCATCGGGGTGCGCGTCAAGCTCTTCAGCGAGGGCTCGGGACGCTGGAGTGCCTCCGCCGGAGAGAAGTCGAAGTTCGGGCTGTTCATCACCGAGATCCTCGAGCTCTTCAACGTGCTGAAGTCGCACGACATGCTCGACTGCCTGCAGCTGGTGCACTGCCACCCCGGCAGCCAGCTGCAGGACATCCGCCGCGTCAAGGATGCAATCAACGAGCTCGCGCACGTCTATGCGGAGCTCAAGCTCATGGGCGCGGGGCTGCAGTACATCGACGTCGGCGGCGGGCTCGGCGTCGACTACGACGGCAGCGGCACCAACTTCGCCTCCTCCATGAACTACACGCTCAACGAGTATGCGAGCGACGTCGTGTACCGGGTCGCGAGCGTGTGCAACGCGCGCGACATCCCGCATCCCATGATCGTGAGCGAATCGGGACGCGCCATCGCCGCCTACCACAGCGTGCTGATCTTCGATGCCCTCGGCTCCTCCGCGCTCGACAAGTTCCGCGTCACCGGCTACGAGGCCGAGGACTACTCGGGCGACGAGGAGCTGCCGCAGCCGGTGCAGGACCTGTTCGAGGCCTACCGCGCGGTGAGCGAGCGGCGCCTGGTCGAGTGCTACCACGACGCCCTCACGGCCCGCGAGCAGGTGCTGCAGATGTTCAATCTGGGCCTGCTGTCGCTCGAGTTCCGCGGGCTCGCCGAACGGCTCTACTGGGCCACCTGCGCCAAGATCCGCGACTCCTGCCGCAAGCTCGAGCGATTGCCCGAGGAGCTCGACGACCTCGAGGCGATTCTGTCGGACACCTATTTCTGCAACTTCTCGGTGTTCCAGTCGCTGCCCGACAGCTGGGCGATCGATCAGCTGTTTCCGATTCTGCCGATCCACCGCCTCGACGAGCGGCCGACGCGCACCGCGGTGCTGGCCGACATCACCTGCGACTCCGACGGCAAGATCGACCACTTCGTGTCGCTGCGCGACGTGAAGCGCACGCTCGAGCTGCACGAGCTGAAGAGCGGCGAGAAGTACTACCTGGCGGCGTTCCTCGTCGGCGCCTATCAGGAGACGCTCGGCGACCTGCACAATCTCTTCGGCGACACCCACGTGGTGCACGTGCGGCTGCACGACGAGGGCGGCTGGTGGATCGAGGAGATCGTCAAGGGCGATACCGCCAACAAGGTGCTCGAGTACATGGAGTACGACGTCGCCGAGCTCTACCCGGCGCTCGCCCGCGACTGCGAGCGCGCCATCCGCGACGGCCGCATGACGCTCGCCGAGAGTCAGGCGCTCAAGCGCTTCTACGAGAGCGAGCTCGACGGCTATGCCTATCTCGAGCCCGCCGGGGCCTGAGTCCGCGGCCTAACTACCCACCCCGAGCGCCGCGAGCACTGCGAGCGCCAGGAATGCCACCGCGCCGATGCGGTGCATCAGCCGGACCGGAAGCCTCTCGGCCGCCACCCGCCCGAGCAGCACCGCCGGCACGTCCGCGATCAGCATCCCGAGCGTCGTGCCTGCGACCACCGGCACGAGGGCCTGATACCTGGCGGCGAGTGCCAGCGTGGCGATCTGCGTCTTGTCGCCGATCTCGACCAGAAAGAACGTCACGACGGTCGTGCCGTAGGCCCCGAAGCGCGCGGGGCGCGTGCCGGCCGCCGGCTCCTTGTCGGGAACCAACATCCACACCGCGGTGACGATGAACGAGGCCACCAGCAGCCAGCGCAGCACGTCGGGCGCGAGCACCGCTGCGAGCAGCGTACCGGCGACGCCCGCGAGCGTCTGATTGACCAGCACTGCGGTCACGATCCCGGCGAGCACCGGGACGGGCGCGCGGAACCGCGCCGCCAGCACCAGCGCCAGCAGCTGCGTCTTGTCGCCGAGCTCGGCCAGCGCGACCACGCCGGTGGATACGAGAAATGCCTCCATCGAAGTCCTCTGGGTTTGCGTCCCGTGGAAGCCGGGAGTAGCATGGCACCGGCGTTCGTATCCGTCGTGGATGAGTGCGCTTTGTACGATTGTGTTGACTTCATCTCCCGCCCCGCGCCTCTCATCCGTGCGCGAACGCAGGTGCAGGCCGCCGGCCCAAGCGCTGCGCATTGACTGAAACACTGCCGATCGTGTGCCTTGAAGCCTTGACCTGTTTGACTGTTCACGCGGTACATGCGACCGACGCGTGCGGCTCGCCGCTGTCCGCTTTTTGAGAGAGACTTCCCAGTGACGACGATTTACGTAGGCAATCTGCCCTTCACTGCCACCGAGCAGGACGTGAAGGCCTTGTTCGAGCGCCATGGCAAGGTGGAGTCCGTCAAGCTCATAAACGACAGAGAGACCGGCAAGCCGCGCGGCTTTGGCTTCGTCGACATGGGTCAGAGCGAAGCGCAGGCCGCCATTCAGGCCCTGAATGGCTTCCAGATGGCGGGCCGCCCGCTGCGCGTCAACGAGGCGCAGGAGCGCCCGCAGCGCCCGCGTCAGGGCGGTGGCCCATTCCGGCGCTGACGAGCCGCCTCTGGCCGATCGAGCTGCCAAGAAACCCCGCACCCCGCGGGGTTTTCTCATTTGGCCCAAGTCGCCGCCGCTGCGCCGCCAGCCTCAACTGACTCCCATGATTCGCACCCACTACAGGCGCTTGGCTGTCCTCACCGGCGCGCTGCTCATCGCGGCCTGCGCGACTCACAGCACGACCCAGACGACCGCCGCTGCGCTCGACCGCATCCTCGCGGGAGATCAGCGCTCGCAGGAGAACCGGGCGCGCGATCGTTACCGGCATCCCAAGGCGACACTCCTCTTCTTCGGCATCCGGCCCGAGATGAGCGTGCTCGAGGTGTGGCCGGAGCCGGGCTGGTACACCGAGGTGCTGGCGCCGTTGCTCCAGGAAAAGGGTCACTACTATGCGGGCGTGATCGCGGCGGATCCCAACAGCCAGTACGTCACGCGGCGCCTCGAGGAGTTCCAGCAGAAGCTCGCCGCGCGCCCGGATCTCTACGGACGGGTGACGGTCGCGACCTTTGCGCCCGACGGCGCCGATGTGGTTCCGCCCGGGACCCTCGACATGGTCCTGACCTTCCGCAACATCCACAACTGGATGGCGCGCGATCAGGCCGCCGCAGCCTTCGCCACCATGTACCGCGCCCTGAAGCCCGGCGGAGTGCTCGGCGTGGTCGAGCATCGCGGCAATCCGGCCGTACCCCAGGATCCGAAGGGCAAGAGCGGCTACGTGAACGAGGACTACGCCATCAAGCTGATCGAGTCGCAGGGTTTCAGGCTCGAGGCGAGCTCGCAGGTGAACTCCAACCCGAAGGACACCAAGGACTACGAGCAGGGTGTCTGGACGCTGCCGCCCAGCTATCGCCTGGGCGACAAGGACCGCGACAAGTACGCGGCCATCGGCGAGAGCGACCGCTTCACGCTGAAGTTCGTCAAGCCGGCGAAGTAGCGCGCCGCGGCCCCGCGCGCACCTACCACATGTCGCGCA
Source organism: Steroidobacteraceae bacterium (assembly GCA_035542535.1). Lineage (GTDB taxonomy): Bacteria > Pseudomonadota > Gammaproteobacteria > Steroidobacterales > Steroidobacteraceae > 13-2-20CM-66-19. Next base: position 16,229 of record DATKLG010000027.1, on the reverse strand, counting down.
GGCGCGCGCCCACGTCGACCGTGACCTGGTCGCTCCCGGTGCGCTGCAGGGCGTCGCCGCCGGCGCCGAGCGAGCCCCGGAAGGTCGTGGCGTCGAGGGTCTTCAGCACCTTCTCAGTCATGAAGCGACTGCGGCCGCCGTACACATGCGCATCGCCCTGGCGCGATTGCTGGGTGAGATGGAACTTGAGCGGCATGATGAGCGCGAGGTCGTTCTGCGCACGCGTCATGGCGACGTACAGCAGTCGCCGCTCCTCCTCGACGAGCTCAGGTCTGCCGGTGGCGAACTCGGAAGGGAAGCTGCCGTCCACCACGTTCAGCAGGTAGACCGTGTCCCACTCCATGCCCTTGGCCGAGTGGATGGTGGACAGCACCAGATAGTCCTCCTCGAGCGTCGGCTGGCCGGCGAGGTCGCTGGTGGCATGCGGCGGGTCGAGGGTGAGCTCGGTGATGAAGCGCTCGCGGGACGGGTACTGCGTCGAGAGATGCTCGAGCTGATCGAGATCGCCGAGCCGCGTGTGGAAGTGCTCGTAGATGCGCTCGAAGTGCCGCTGGTACCACTCGCGTGCCTGATGCACCTGTCCGGCCCACTGCAGCTCGGGATCCGAGAGCGCCAGCATCAGCTCGATGAGCCGCCGCCAGTCCATCTCGTGCGTCTGCGGCGGCTTGAAGCCCTTGAGCGACTCGAAGGAATGTCCGCCCGCCTCGAGGTGCTCGATCGCGGCGGCGGCGTTGACCGGACCCATCCCCGGCAGCAGCTGCAGCACCCGGAACGCGGCCAGGCTGTTGCGCGGGTTGTCGGCCCAGCGCAGCACCGACAGCAGATCCTTGACGTGCGCCGCCTCGAGGAATCTGAGCCCGCCGTACTTGACGAACGGGATCTTGCGCCTGGCGAGCTCGACCTCGAGCACGTCGCTGTGGCTGGCGCTGCGAAACAGCACCGCCTGGCGCTTCAGCGGCACGTTCGCCTCGCGCCGCCGCAACACCTCGCTGCAGACGTACTCGGCCTGCGTCTGCAGCTCATCGACCGTGACGGCGCGCGGCCGCGTACCCTGGCCGCGGATCGACAGCAGGTACTTGCGCTGCGCGCGCGGCGCCTCGGCCATCACCGCGTTGGCTACGTCGAGTACCTGCTGGGTCGAGCGGTAGTTCTGCGCCAGCGTGACCACCTCGGCGCGCGGCTCGAAGCGCTCGGCGAACCCGAGAATGTTGTCGACGGCGGCGGCACGGAACGAGTAGATCGCCTGTGCGTCGTCGCCCACCACCGTGAGTCCGGCGCCATCGGGCTTGAGGGCGTGCAGGATCTCGGCCTGCAGCCGATTGGTGTCCTGGTACTCGTCGACCAGCACATGGTCGAAGTGCGCGGCGATGTGCTGCGCCAGACGCGGCTCGGCCATCGCGCCGTGCCAGTAGAGCAGCAGGTCGTCGTAGTCGAGAAGATGCGCGTGCTGCTTCTGCTCGACGTAGGCGCGGAACAGCGCGGTGAGCTCCGCCTCCCACTGGGCGCACCATGGGTAATGCTGCTCGAGGGTGTCCGTGAGCGCGGTGCGCGTGTTGACCCGGTTCGAGTAGATCTGCAGGCAGGTGTCCTTCTTCGGGAAGCGCTGGTCGCGGGACGCGAGACCGAGCTCGGCGCGCAGGCTGTCCATCAGATCCGCCGCATCGCCGCGATCGATCACGCTGAAGTGCGGGTCGAGCTGCAGGTGACCGGCGTAGTGGCGCAGCAGGCGGTTGCCGATCGAGTGGAAGGTGCCCGCCCAGCCGAGGCGCTGCGAGATGCTGCCGCTCACGCCGCCCAGCGACTCGTTCAGCGCCTTCTTGGTGATCTCATGCGCGCGGCGGCGCATTTCCTGGGCGGCCCGGCGCGTGAACGTGAGCATGAGGATGCGCGCCGGGTCGACGCCGTGGATCACCAGGTGCGCTACGCGATGCGCGAGCGTGTCGGTCTTGCCGGTGCCGGCGCCGGCCATGATCAGCAGCGGCCCGGAGGCGAAACCCTTCTCCGCCAGCGGCTCGCCGTGCGCCACGGCCTTGCGCTGCGCGGCATTGAGCTTGTCGAGATGCGCGGTGGTGGGCATGGGCGCGCCGACTATACCCGCGGCCAACCGGGGCTGGCGACCGAGTTAGGATGGGCGCCATGAAACCCGTCAGCCAGCGCCTGCATTTCACCGGCCGCGTAATCCGCGTGACCACCGACGAGGTGGTGCTTCCCAACGGGCATCGGGCCGAGCTCGAGGTCGTGCACCATCCGGGAGGCGCGGCCACCGTGGCGGTGGATGCCGAGCAGCGCGTGTGCCTGCTGCGGCAGTACCGCTACGCAGCCGGGGGCTGGCTGTGGGAGCTGCCCGCGGGCAAGCTCGAGCCGCACGAGCCGCCGCTCGACACCGCGCAGCGCGAGCTCGCCGAGGAAGCCGGCGTGGGCGCCCGTCACTGGACGAGCCTCGGCACCTGCCTGTCCTCGCCGGGAGTGTTCACCGAAGTCCTGCATCTCTACCTCGCCACCGCAATCGCGCCTGCCGCCACCGCGCACGAGCGCGCGGAGGTGATCGAAATTCACTGGCTGCCCTTCGAGACCGCCTGTAAGTGGGCGCTCGTCGGCACCATCACCGACGCCAAGACGGTGGTCGGACTGCTGCGCGCGCGCTTTGCCATAACCACCACGGCCATAAGCAACACAGCTGTCGCCGATTGATCCGTGACGCGTGTCACGGTACGCGATCCGCGCTGGCAGTTAGGCTCACGAAGCGTGAAGCACATCGCGCGGCTGTCGACATAATCTGTGGAAAACCCTGGAAAAAAGCGGGCGGTCGAGACGCACTCAGACGCAAGCCCAGGCGAGCGCCGGCGGATCGGCACGATCGTACACGATGAGCGCGGCATGGCCTCGGTCGAGTGGCACGACGCGCCCGCCGCCGAGCGACGTCCGGTGCTGGAGATCCTCGGCAACCCGCAGCTCACGCTCGCGAGCGAGGAGAGCTACGACCCTTACGCGCGCCATACGGCCTCGCTCCCCAAGCTCAATCCCGGCAACACCACGCGTACCGATCTGCGCAAGCTCTCCGAGTGGATCAAGATGAAACGCGCGCTCGAGGAGCGCAAGCTCCGCGCCGACGACGACGAGACTTGAGCGGCCGCGCGCCGCACGCCGCGCCACACCTCTCAGCTCACGCAGTTCGCTCGATATGCGCGCGCTTGCGCGCATTGCCCAGCCGATAGAAGCGGCGCAGCTCCGCCAGAACCGCGCGCTCGCCGTGCACTGCATCCGTGAGCCGCCGCTCGAGCCGGCGGCAGAAGCGCGCCGCGTAGCGATTCGCCTCGCCGTACAGCCGCCGCCGCTCGCCGTCCAGCCGCGGATCGATGCGGGTACGCTCGAACAGCACAGGGTGCAGCTCCGCCGGGAAATGCCGCGGATACTGCCGCCGCAGCAGCCAGTAGCTCGCGACGTACTTGTCGACCTCCGCCTGCATCTCCAGCTCGAGCAGCGACACCGGCTTGTCGTGCCCGGCATTCCAGGCGAGATACAGGAAGTGACTCACTCCCTCGAGCGCGGTCCACCAGTCGGCGAGGTTGCCGCCGTTGAGCTCGATGAGGGGATCGGAGCACGCCAGCCGCGCGAGCAGCGCCGGATCGAGATAGAGCGACAGCGCCACCTCGGAGCCATCGTCGCTCTGCGCCACGATCAGCTCCTCGTCGGCGCGACCCGCGTGGGGTGTGTGCGGCAGCCGCCCGCGATCGGTCACCAGGAAGTCATAGACGTCGTACGCCACGCGCACATCGTAGATGCCGCCGATGAGCTCCTGCAGACGCGACAGCAGCATGGCTCTTCAGTGCGCGCGCAAACTCGCGCCACCGCCGCGCGTGGGCCGCACCCCGAGCCGCTCGAGGATCGCGTAGCAGCGCGCGCTGCCGGTCTTGAGCCACAGCTCGTACAGCCTGAGCACGTCCCGGTCGGTATGGCGGTAGGAGGTCTCGCTGATGTCGTTGAGGGCATCCACCAGCGGCTGAAACTTCACCGACAGCTCGGCGAACACCGCTCCCAGGACGCGGCCGCGGCCGTGCGCGATCGACTGCGCCAGCTCGCCATAGGCGCGTCCGCCCATGGCGATGTGGTAATCGACGTCGATGAGGCGTGCGGCGAAGCTGCGTGCGAAGAACCCGGCCACGAACAACGACACGTCCCCGAGGCGCTGCAGGGCGCGGTGGCGTTCCGCCGCGGTGGGCGCCTCGAGTGCCTCGCACAACATGACCACGAGGGGCTTGAGGCGCGCGCATCCGGGCTGACCTTCGTAGAGCGCCTCGGAGCGCGCGAACAGGGTGAGCAGGTTGACGACGTAATGCTCGGTCTGATCCTCGACCGCGACATGCTGGCGCGCGAGCGCCCCATGCAGGCTGTCGCGGAAGAACTCCTGCAGGTTCGCCACCGGCACGACTCGCTCGACATCGGCACTCATGGTCCGCCACCTCCTGCCCCTGTGTAACGGCCCGGCGACAGGTTCGCTCCAAGGCCGCATGCGATACCGTGACGTGTTGCGCTGAACGGGCGCAAACTGTTCAACGAGAACTGGCAGCGCACCCGCGGGAGTGCTAACTGCCGCCGCGGGGGCCGCCGTGCAGACGAGTCCGTTAACTGGTTCACGGGCAGCATTTCTCGGCCTGTCGGGCTATCACTGGCTGGTGATCGCAGCCGGCTGGGCCGGCTGGGGCTTCGACGTCTACGACGCGGTGCTCTTCAACTTCGTCGCGCGCAACTGCATACCAACACTGCTGCACCTCGCGCCGGGCTCGGCCGCGGCCAGCTCGGCGGTCGCTTTCTGGAACGGTGCGATCACCTCCACGCTGCTCGTCAGCTGGGCGCTCGGTGGCCTGCTGTTCGGCTGGGTGGCCGACCGCATTGGACGCAAGCGCGCCCTGTTCGCCACGATCACGATCTACGCGCTCGGTACCGGCCTGTGCGCGCTCTCGGGGAGCCTCTGGCAGCTGATTCTGTTCCGCGCCCTCGCCGGTCTCGGCATCGGCGGCGAGTGGGGCATCGGGGCTGCGCTGGTCGCGGAGGCGGTGCCCGAGCAGCGCCGGGTCGAGGCTGGGGTCATCATGCAGACCGGCTCGCCGCTCGGGGTGGTACTGGCCGGTGCCGTCAGCTACCAGATTGCCGGCGTGTGGCTCGCGCACTCGCCGCAGAGCGCGTGGCGCTACGTGTTTCTCGCCGGCCTCCTGCCCGTGCTGCTCGCGATCGGCGTGCGGGTGTTCCTGCGGGAGAGCGCGCGCTGGGAGGCGAGCCGCGCGAGCTCCCCACCCTCCTCCCCGCGCGAGCTGTTCGCGCCGCCGCTGCGCGCGGCAACGCTCGGGGGGCTGTTCGTCGCGACCGTAGCGATTCTCACCTGGTGGGGCTGCAACGCGTTCGTGCCGCTGCTCGGCAGCAGCCTCGCGGCGAGCGAGGCACAGCGCCTCGGCCTGAGCGGGCCCGCCGCGCAGGCGCTGGCCGCGGCCTGGCAGACCCAGGCCTCCAATGCCTTCAATCTCGGCGGCCTCGCCGGCGCCTTCGCCGCCGTGCCGCTCGCGCGGCTGCTCGGCCGGCGGCCGATGTTCATGAGCTACTTCCTGTTCTCGGCGCTCGCGCTGTTCGCGACCTTCGGGCTCGCGCTCGCGCCGCACGCACGCCTCAGCCTTCTGTTCCTGGTCGGCGCGGGGGTCTACGGAGTCTTCGCCGGCTTCACCTTTTATCTTCCGGAGCTGTTCCCCGCGCGGCTGCGCGCCACCGGCGCCGGCTTCTGCTACAACACCGGCCGGGTGCTCGCCTCCTGCGGGCCGCTGGTGGTCGGAATCGTGTCCGCCGCAGCCGGCGGCTCGAGCGCCGCGCTCATGCAGGTGCTGTTCTGGCTCGCCCTGGTGCCGCTCGCCGCCGGGCTCATCTCGCGGTTCGTGCTGGTGGAGACACGCGGCCGGGAGCTGCCGGCCTGAGCCTGAGCGCACCGCCTCAGGCGCCGAGGCGCGCGGCGAGCTCATTGCAATCCACGACGGCGAGGTCCGCCGGCGCGAGGTCCTGCGGCCAGGGCGAAGCCCAGCGGTTCATCCAGGCGCTGCGGCAGCCGGCAGCGCGCGCCGCCGCGACGTCGAGCCAGGGGTCGTCGCCGACATAAAGAATGTCGCCTGGCGCCACCTCGAGCTCGCGCGCCAGCCGCTCGAAGCAGCGGGCATCGGGCTTGCCGGTGCCGATCTGGCGCGCATTGAGCGACACCCGGAATGCCTCCCCGAGGCCGATGCGCCCGAGGTCGGCATTGCCGTTACTGAGCGAGGCAAGGGTGAAAGCGCGTTTGAGGCGCGCGAGCCCCGGCCGCACGTCGGGAAGAATGTCCACCTCGCAGCGCGCCGCCAGGAACACCTCGAAGGCGCGCTCGGCGATCTCCTCGGCGTAGCCGCATTCGCGCGCGTGGCGCGCGAGGGCGGTGAGACGCAGGTAGGTGACGTCGTGGGCGTTGTGCGGCTCGGCGCGTGCCAGCTCCTCGCGCGCGGCGCGCATGTCGGCGATCGACACCTGCTCGGGGATGCGCGGGCAGTGCTCGTGCAGCCACTCGAGCAGGCGCGCCTCGGCGCGCGCCAGCACCGGCCCCACATCCCAGAGTGTATTATCGAGATCGAAAGCGACGGCGCGCACGTCGTTCAGCACAGGCCTTAAGGTTACCACCCGAAATGGCGCAGCTCACCCTGGTCGTCGGCAACAAGAACTATTCCTCGTGGTCGCTGCGCGCGTGGCTGGCGCTCAGGCACCTCGGAGTGGAGTTCGCCGAGATCGTCGTTCCGCTCGACCTTCCGGGTACGCACGAGGAGCTCGAGCGCTACAGCCCGAGCGGCCGCGTACCGGTCCTGCGGGCCGGCGCGCTCGCCGTGTGGGACTCGCTCGCGATCTGCGAGTACGCGGCCGAGCTCACCGGCCGCGGCTGGCCGCTGGCACCCGAGGCGCGCGCCGTGGCGCGCTCGGTCTCGGCCGAGATGCATGCGGGCTTCCCCAGCCTGCGCGCGCTCTGGCCCATGAATGCACGGGCGCGCAACCGGCGCACGGTGATGACCGCGGCGCTCGCGGCCGACGTCGAGCGGATCGACGAGATCTGGAACGACTGCCGGCACCGCTTCGGCGCGGGCGGCGCGTGGCTGTTCGGCGCCGAGTACACCATCGCCGACGCCATGTACGCGCCGGTGGTGCTGCGCTTCAACACCTACGGTGCGCGCGTCTCCGACACCGCGCGCTGGTACATGGCAGCCGTACTCGAGGACGGCGCCCTGCACGAATGGCTGCGCGCGGCCCGCGCCGAGCCCTGGACCATCGCCGCCGACGAAGTCGGCTGAGAGCGCTCCGCATGCACGCCCGCCCGCTCCTCGCCCGGCTGCTCGGCTGTACCCTGGCGTTGAGCTGCCTGCCGCCGGCGCGCAGCGCACCGGCCGCGCCGTTCACTCCCGAGGACCTGGTGAGTCTCAAGCGGGTGAGCGACCCGCAGCTCGCCCCCGACGGGCGCCGCGTCGTCTACGTGCAGCGCGAGACGGATCTGGAAGCCAACAAGGGCCGCACCAGCCTCTGGCTGCTCGATCTCGAGCACCGCGGCGCGCCGCTGCGGCTCACGGATGGCAAGGCCAACGCTTCGAGCCCGCGCTGGGCGAGCGACTCGCGCCTGCTTTATTTCCTCTCCGAGCGCAGCGGCAGTACGCAGGTATGGCGCTTGTCGCTCGTCACCGGAGAGGCGCGCCGCGTCAGCGACTACCCGCTCGGGGTCGGCTCGCTCAAGGTCGGGCCGCGCGGCGATCTGCTGGCGATCTCCATGGCCGTGTTCCCGGACTGCACCGACCTGGCCTGCACCCGCGCCCGCCTGGACGCACATGAGAAGAGCAAGGCAACGGGGCGCAGCTACGAGCGGGTGTTCGTCCGCCACTGGGACACCTGGAGCGACGGCACGCGCTCGCACCTGTTCACCGCACGGCTCGCCGCCGACGGCAGCGCGGGAGTCCCGGTCGATGTGTCCAGGGGGCTCGATGCGGACATTCCCGGCAAGCCCTTCGGCGGCGACGAGGACTACGCCTTCAGCCCCGACGGCGCCACGCTGGTGTTCTCGGCTCGCATCGCAGGACGCAGCGAGCCCTGGTCGACCAACTTCGATCTCTTCCAGGTGCCGGTCGATGGGTCCTCGCCCCCGGTGAATCTCACCGCGGCCAATCCCGCCTGGGATGCGCAGCCGGTGTTTCTGCCGAACGGCGACCTCGCCTGGCTGGCGCAGGACCGTCCCGGGTTCGAGTCGGACCGCTTTCACGTGATGGTGCGCGACGCGCGCACCGGAGCGCTGCGGGCGCTGACGGCGCACTGGGATCGCTCGGTCGGCCGCCTCGGCGCGCTGCCGGACGGACAGCATCTGCTCGCCGCGGTGGACGACCTCGGTCAGCACGCGCTCTACTCGATCGACGTAAAGAGCGGCAAGCCGGTGAAGCTGGTCGGCAGCGGCGAGGTGGGCGATTACTCCGCGGGCCGCGCGACAATCGTCTTCAGCCTGGGCAGCCTCGGCGGTCCCGCCGACCTCTACTCGGTCCCGGTCCGCGGCGGCCCGCCGACACGCCTCACGGACGTAAATCGTGAGCTGATGGCCGCGCGACAGCTGGGCGATTTCGAGCAGTTCAACTTCAGAGGCTGGAACGACGAGACGGTCTACGGCTACGCGGTGAAGCCCTCCGGCTTCGAGCCCGGCAAGCGCTTCCCGGTGGCCTTCATCGTGCACGGCGGTCCGCAGGGAAGCATGGGCAACGAGTGGCACTATCGCTGGAACATGCAGGTCTTTGCCGGCCACGGCTTTGGCGTGGTGGGCATCGACTTTCACGGCTCCACCGGCTACGGCCAGGCGTTCACCGACTCGATCAGCCGCGACTGGGGCGGCAAGCCCCTCATCGACCTGCAGAAGGGGCTCGCGGCGGCGCTCGAGCGCTACCCGTGGCTCGATGGCGGGCGCGTCTGCGCGCTCGGCGCCTCCTACGGCGGCTTCATGATGAACTGGATCGAGGGCAACTGGCCCGACCGCTTCCGCTGCATCGTGAGTCACGACGGCGTGTTCGATCAGCGCATGATGTACTACTCGACCGAGGAGCTGTGGTTCCCCGAGTGGGAGATGGGCGGCACCTACTACGACGCGCCGGCGCTCTACGAGAAGTTCAACCCGGCGAGCTTCGTCAAGCAGTGGCGCACGCCGATGCTCGTCATCCACGGCGAGCTCGACTTCCGCATCCCCTACTCGCAGGGCCTCGCCGTCTTCACGGCGCTACAGCGGCGCGGCATCGAGAGCCGGCTGCTGGAGTTCCCGAATGAGAACCACTGGGTGCTGAACCCCGCCGACAGTCTGCAGTGGCACCACGCGGTATTGGAGTGGCTCGACGCTCACCTGAAGGACCAGGCTCAACAGCCGGGCACTCCATCGAAATGAAAGCGCTCGGGCTCGATACGCACCTGAAGAACTAACCTCACCAGCCGGGCACTCGCGCTAGTGTCCCTTGCGGAACTTGTAGTCCCCCACCGTGAGCGCGCCCGGGGTGAGCTCCATCTGCGGCGCGGCAAGCCCGCCAGTGTCCGGACAGGCCTTCGGGTCGTGTGCGGCGACGAACCCCGGATCTTTCTTGTTCCAGAGCAGCTCGCAGCCCTCGAGCTGCACGTCCTCCATCTGCACGCTGGTGAACAGGTCCTTGTTGAGGTAACCGTCGCGCCAGCGCCCCGGCTCGTTGAACTCATACAGCGTCTGCACGATGCCGCGCTTCTCGTCGAGCTTGAAGCTGTACATTTTTTCGCTGAGGACGCGCCGCGCGTCGTCGGCGGCGGACTCCTGAGCGTAGTACACGTAGTGTCCGAGCCGCGGGGTATAGACGTGCATGATGACCAGCGCCACCGCCTCGTGTGCCGGGTGGATGCCGCTGCGCACATCTGCCTCAGCCTGGGCGGTGTTGTCGTAGCTCCCGGGCAGCATGGTGAGCATCCGGTTCAGGTCGCCCTCGGTCAGCTTGGTCTTCTCGCCCGCGCAGCCGGCCAGCGCCAGTGCAGCCGCGCAGGCGAGTGCGGCAAGCGCCGCGGACCGCCAGCCCACGGCCTCAGCCATAGGTCGCCCGCCACTGCGCGCGGTACTTGAGCCCGAGGTCCATGAGGCGCTCGAGCAGCTCACCGTAGGGGGTGCCGGCGGCGCGCGCCGACTCGGCGAAGTCCTCCCCGGCCTCTAGGTTGGGGTTGGCGTTGGCTTCGAGCACGTACACCTGCCCTTGGGGGTTCACGCGGAAGTCCATGCGAGCATAGCCGGACAGGCCCAGTGCCCGATAGATGCGCCGCGACAGCCGGTCGAGCGTCGCCAGCACCGCGGGCGGCAGATCCGCAGCGGCGTGCGTCGTGATGCCGTATTTCGCCTGGTAGCGCTTGTCCCACTTCACCTTGCGGGTGGCGATCGAGGCGAGCGAGTCGGGCATCGAGCCGAATACCATCTCCCATACCGGCAGCCGCGTCAGTCGCTCGTTGCCCATCACGCCGACGTACAGCTCGCGGCCCTCGATGTATTCCTCCACCAGGGCGTCGGACTTGATCTGCTCGTGCACGAAGCCGATGCGCTCCTCGAGCCGCGCCGCATCCTCCACCACCGAGGCCTGGGCGATGCCGAGCGAGGCGTCCTCGACCGTGGACTTCACGAACAGCGGAAAGCGCAGCTTGCGCGGCACGTGGAAGCGCGCGCCACGGCGAAACACCGCGAACTGCGGCGTGGCGATGCGGTGGAAGGCGAGCAGCTGCTTGGCGAGCGTCTTATCGCGCGACAGCAGCAGCCCCCGCGGGTTGCAGCCGGTATAGGGCTGGCGCATCAGCTCGAGGAACGCCACGACGTGCTGGTCGTAGGTGACGATGCCGTCGAATTCCTCCAGCAGGTTGAAGACGACGTCCGGCTGCCAGTCGGCGATCGCGCTGCGCAGCTCCGTCAGGCTGTCGAGCACGCCGAGGCAGCGCACCTCATGGCCGCGCTGGCGCAGCGTGCTGATGACGTCGTACTCGGTACGCCATTCCTCGATCTCCTTATCGCTGTGGCCTTCCAGGCTCGCCGGCGGCACCAGGCTTGCGTGCACGACGACGAGCGTGCGCAGGCGCTTCATAAGCGCAGGTGCGGAGTCTCGCCCTGGGAGTAAAGCCCGGTGAGCCGCTCGAGCATCCAGCGCGCATAGCGGCGCGCGTCGCGCTGGTTGCCGCGCACGTACAGGCCGCGCCGCTCGCAGCGCTCGATCAGGAGCCGCAGCACCTGCTCGACGCTGTAGCTCTCGATGGCGAGCGCGCGCGCCACCGCGTTGGTGAGCGGGCGCGCCGCGCCGCGCAGGAAGGTCGCCGCCTTCAGCTGCTGGCGCGGACCCGGAGCGGGTGCGAAGGCGCGCCCGAGCAGCTCATCCGCGAGCCCGCGGCGGATCTCGCGGTTGTGCGCGAGGCGCCGGGTGTAGTGCTCGGCGAGCGTCGCGCGGTCGTGATCGAGCGGCTCGATGCGGATGCGGTTGCGCACCGGGGGGCGCACGCCGCGCACGCTCTCCACCAGCGCATCCACCGCCTTAAGCTTGTGCAGCGCCGGCCAGCCGGCATAGTCGCGCCGCCACGCCGAGCGCGGCGTCAGCCACACGGCGAAGGTCTCGGCGAAGTCCTCGGTGGGGTGGGCTTGCGCGTACCACTCCCCGAGATGGTGCACGTAGCGGCGGCTGCCGACGCGCGCGCGGTAGCGCGCCGGGTACGGGCGGCTCGCCGGGCCGAACACCTCGCGCCAGCGCCGCCGGCGGCGCAGCCGGTAGGCATTGTCGAGCGCGTGCCCGGCCTCGTGGCGCAGGATGCGCATGAGCAGGCGCGAGTTGCCGCCCTCGGCCTCGCGCATGATGCGCCGCTCGAGGCGCTCGAGGCGCGGGTGCGCGAGATAGAAGGGCACCGCGATCCCCGGGACGCCGTCGGGCGAGAACCACTCCTGCGACAGCCACACGTGCGGCCGCAGCGCGATGCCGCGCCGCTCGAGGTCGGCGTACAGCCGGCGCACGTGGCGCCGGAGCGGGGAGCGCTCGATCGAGAGCTTCAGGTCGCAGAAGCGCAGCTGCAGCAGCTGCTCATCCGAGAGGCGCGCCCACGCGCGCACGCGCCGCCGGCGGCGGGCGCCGGATGCAGTGCGGCCGTTGACGCGAGTGGCGGACATTCGCGGGCGTCGGAAAATCTCTGGCGGGGACTCGCGCGAGCTTACGACACGGCACGCGTGCTGTCGCGGGCCCGCGGCCACGCTGCGGTGCGCCGTGCGCTCAGGCGCCGAACTCGAGCAGCGCATGGGCCAGCAGCCGGTCGGCGAAGCTCTCCAGTAACTCGAGCTTCATCAGGCTGTTGCGCCACATTGTGGGGATCGCGCCTTGCGTGTAGTGCGCCCCGGCGAGCGCGCCGGCCACCGCGGCCACCACGTCCGCGGCGCCGCCGAGGTTGGCGGCCGCGAGCACGGTGTCGCGGAAGTTGTCGCAGCGCTGGAATGCCGCGAGCGCCTGGGCGAGGGCCGCGGGGGCGGTGCCCTCCTGGCCGAGCGCCGCGGGGCGCGCGGTGTCACCGATGAGCGCCTCGGCGGCGGCCACGATCTCGCCCTTGCCGGCGCCGGAGAGCGCGGCATGGAGCGCCGCGGCGAACGCGCGGCACGCCGCGAGCACGAGCGGCGCCTGGCAGGTGGTGCGCGCGGCCTGCGCCGCCTGCTCGAGCGCCGTGTCGCGCGCGGCGAGGAAGTACAGCACCACGGCCGGCACGCGCGACAGGGGCTCCGGGTCGAGCACCTCGGGATCATGGCTGCCGGAGTAGGCCTGGCGGCGCCACTGCGACCGCGCCAGTGCCCGCGCCGTGCCGGCGGTGATGCCGACGCACTGCTCGGTGGCCGAGAGGTAACCGTCCTGCTGCCAGCGCCGGTAGCGCGCCACCTGGTCGCGCGCATCTGCGCCGCCCTTCTCGAGCAGGCTCTCCGCCAGGCACAGCGCCATCGCGGTGTCGTCGCTCCACGCCCCGCGCGGCAGGTCGAAGGGGCCGCCGCCGAGGAGGTCGCCGAGGGGCGTGAAGCGCCCCGGGCGGCGGAACTGGTTGGTCACCCCGAGCGCATCGCCCACGGCGAGCCCGAGCACCGTGCCGAGATAGCGCTCACGCAGGCCGCGCGCGGCGGCGAGCGTCGCCGGCGCGAGCAGCGGGTCGGCGGCCGGCGCCCCCGGGCTCCAGCTGCGCACGTACGCGCACTGCGCGTCGGTCTCGGGGATCGAGGGCCACGCGCGCGCGCGCGGGCTCTGCTGCCAGAGGCGGTTGAGCTCCTCGAGCGCCGCCTCCCCGCCGCCCGCGCCCTCGGCCAGCAGGCAGCCGACCGTCATGCCGGTGCGCCCGATGCCGGCGCGGCAGTGCAGGTACACCACCTGCCCCGCCTCGAGCGCACTGCGCAGGCTCTCGAGGATCTCGACCATGTGCCCGGGGGTGGGCGGCAGCCCGTGGTCCGGCAGGGGCTTGCGCAGGTAGGTGACCGCCGGCGGCAGCAGCGGCGCGTAGCCGGGGTGCTCGGCGGGCTCGGTCAGGTCGATGAAGCAGCGCACCCCCTGGCCGATGAGCCCCTCGAGCCGCGCGCGGGTCGCCTCGGCGCTCGTGCTCGCCGGGTGCTCGCCGGCGAGCAGCCGCCCCGGCAGTACCCAGTAGCTGTTGCCGAGCGGCAGCGCCGCGGGCGCCGGGGAGGTCACGCTGCTCACCTAGGAGGCGCGCGCCGCGCGGGCGTCCGCGAGCGCCTCCTCCTCGGCCTCGCTGAGCGGTGCGACGCGCGCCGCGAGGTTCTGGAAGTCGAAGTGGCGCGGGTCGGCGAGGTGCGCGGGCTCGAGGTGCCGCAGCGCCGCGAAGATGGTCTCGGTGCGCCCCGGGTACTGCCGCTCCCAGGCCGCGAGCATCTCCTTCACCGCGCGCCGCTGCAGGTTCGGCTGCGAGCCGCACAGGTTGCAGGGGATGAGCGGGAAGGCGCGCCCGCGCGCGTAGCGGGCGATGTCGCGCTCGGCGACGTAGGCGAGCGGGCGGATGACCACGTGGCGGCCGTCATCGGAGAGCAGCTTCGGCGCCATGGCCTTCAGCCGCCCGCCGAAGAAAAGGTTGAGGAACAGCGTCTCGACGATGTCGTCGCGGTGGTGGCCGAGGGCGATCTTGGTGACGCCGTGCGCGGCGGCGAAGCGGTACAGCGCCCCGCGGCGCAGCCGCGAGCACAGCCCGCAGAGCGTGCCGCCCTGCGGGATCACCCGCCGCACCACGCTGTAGGTGTCCTGCTCGATCACGTGGAACGGCACCCCGAGCTCGCGCAGGTAGGCCGGCAGGACCTCGCGCGGGAAACCGGGCTGCTTCTGGTCGAGGTTGACCGCGAGGATCTCGAACTCGACCGGCGCGCTGCGCTGCAGCGACAGCAGCAGGTCGAGCAGCGTGTAGGAGTCCTTGCCGCCCGAGAGGCACACCATCACCTTGTCGCCGGCGCTGATCATGCGGAAGTCGGCGATGCACTTGCCGACGGCGCCGCGCAGCTGGGCCGCGAGGCGCAGGAGCGTACGGGAGGGTCTGGCGGCACTCATGGCACGGGCGCAACTCACGCGCGGCGCCGGCTTACGCGCCGGCCGGTGCGCGAGTTTAAAGGCGTTCAGGCCGCGGCGCTGCTGGCGCTCGACTCGAGGTACTTCGCCTCGACGTAACGGATGAAGGAGGTGGCGCCGAGGGGCTTGCCGGTGGCTCCCTTCAGCAGCTCCTGCACCGGCACCTTGGCGCCGAGGCTGTGCACCTGGGTGCGCAGCCACCCCGAGAGCCCGGCGAACTCCCCGCGCGCGAGCTGCTCATCGAGGGCGGGGAGCTCGGCGCGCATGCTCTCGTAGAGCTGCGCGGCGATGACCGCCCCGAGCGCGTAGGAGGGGAAGTAGCCGAAGGAGCCGACCGCCCAGTGGATGTCCTGCAGGCACCCCTCGAGGTCGTTGCCGGGGCGGATGCCGAGCCGCGCCTCCATGCCGGCATTCCAGGCCTCCGGCAGGTCGCGCACCGCCAGCTCGCCCGAGAGCAGCTGCTTCTCGAGCTCGTAGCGCAGCATGATGTGCAGCGGGTACGTGAGCTCGTCGGCATCCACGCGGATGAGGCCGCGCTGCACGCGCGTCAGGAAGCGGTACAGGTTCTCCGGGTCCCACTCCGGCCCGCTGACGCCAAAGTGCTTGGCGAGCAGCGGCTGCACGTAGCGCATGAAGGGGCGGCTGCGGCAGACCATCATCTCGATGAGCAGCGACTGGCTCTCCTCGAGTGCCATGCCGCGGTCGCGCCCGACGGGCTGGTCGCGCCAGTCCTGCGGCAGCCCGAGGTCGTAGAGGGCGTGCCCGGTCTCGTGCAGCGCCCCGAGGAGCCCGGTGAACACGTCCTCGGGGTCGAAGCGCGTCGTGATGCGGATGTCGCCGGGGCTGCCCTCGGTGAAGGGGTGCTCGCTCTCATCGAGCCGGCCGCGGTCGAAGGGGAAGCCGACCGCCTTCATGACCTCGACCACCAGCGCGCGCTGCTTGGCGGCCGTGAACTTGCCCGTGAGCGGCAGCGGCGGCCGGCCCTCCTGCGCGACGATCGCCTCGCGGATCAGGCCCGGCAGGCGGCGCGAGAGCGCCTTGAACATGGCGTCGATGTCGACCGTCGTGAGCCCGGGGGAAAACTCGTCCACCAGCGCATCGTACGGGGCGAGGTTCAGCGCCTGCCCGAGCAGCGCCGCCTTGTCGCGCACCAGGTGCACGACCTCCTCGAGATAGGGGGCGAAGGACTCGAACTTGCCCTCCGAGCGGGCCTCGAGCCAGCGCGACTCGGCGCGCGAGGCCGCCTTGGTGAGCCGCGAGACCAGGGTCACCGGCGTGGCGATGGCGTGGTCGCGCTGGCGGCGCATCTCCCGCAGGTTGGCGATCTGCCAGTCCTCCAGCCCCTGGGTATTGGCCTGCGCCCGGTCGAGCAGGCGCGTGATGCGCGGCGCCGTGAGCAGCGCGTGGTGCTCGGTCTCGAGCGCGGCGAGCTGCTCGCCGCGCACGTCCGCGCTGCCGCGCGGCATCATCACCGCCGCGTCCCAGCGCAGCAATGACAAAGCGCCGCGAAACGCAAGCAGGCGGCGAAATTCTTGTTCCAGCTGTTCGTAGGGAGTCAGTGCCATATGAGCGCGCCCAAAGCTTTAAGGGCAGTGCCCTATT
>DATKLG010000026.1:0-104063 GCA_035542535.1 Steroidobacteraceae bacterium | reverse complement strand
CGCCGTGACTCCAAGGCCGGTGAAAAACGCCCGGAAGCGACCACCGAGGTTCCGGCCGAGCCAACGCCTGAGGACGTTGCCAAACCCACGCTGCACGCCGGTGCCGACCATGTGCGTGCCCCAGAGAAGGAGGCCCACATGACCTGCAAGTTCAATGAGTAAGACTGTCCCGCTCATCGAAGTGCGTGGGCGCACCGCAGCGTAGCCGCCCGCATGTCGTCAACAGCATGGGCGATCGGTTGTGTCGCTTGGCATGTCCGCCAGGCAAGACGTCGATCGCGAAGATTGGGCGCCATGATTGCCTGCGAAAGTCACTCTGTAGCTTCCAGCTCCTGAACCGGGCGGCAGGGAACCCCGCGCTTTACGCTCCACGTGAGGTGCGTTAGGGGGTATCGGAACTATCGCTTGTACCATAGCCCGAGCGCTGAGACAGCACGCAGGGTGCTGGGCCATGCTTGTCGCGCGCAGCTCACGGAGACACTGCTGGAGCGCCAGCTTGATGAACAAGGACAAGCGTGAGTCCGTGCTGGACCGACGCTCTTTCGCTGTCACCAGCAGTTGCACAGGGATTTCGGAGCTCGCCCGCTCACGGCAAGTCGCACGCGAGACCAGCACAGCCCGCATTTCGGAGGGTGCTCGTGGGGGTAGGCCTTCCCACTCGCTTGGCGAATTTCTTTTGCGCTTAGATACTTACGGGGACCCGTGGCCCCAACCCGGGGAGCCAATTCAATCACTTACGTGCTAGTCCTCCTGTAGGCTAAACAGGGCACGCGCTTCGCTATTCGATTCCTGCACCCCGGAATTGAACTGGCCTCACTCCAATCCCGTTAGTGCTTCGGGGTCCACGAGCGTTTCAGTCCGCGCCTAGATCTCTGCAAGTCTGCGCACAGTGTCCGGGAAGCGCTGCACCATGCGAATCAGCAACGCAGCTTGCGCATTTGGCTTGGCACGCCCCTGCTCCCAGTTCTCAAGCGTCCGCACATTCGTACGCAAATACCTCGCGAACAGTCCCCGTGAGAGATTCATGTCCTGTCGGACCTTTGCCAGTTCGCGTGCGGTGATCTTCGGCGCCGGTTTTACCTTCAGTGCGTGCGTACGTAGTGTTCGCTTACCAGCGCGCTGCTCAGCCAAAGCGTCAAACCCTTCCAGCAATTCATCATATAGGTCCCGCTTTTTGCTCATCTCTTTCTCCTCGCTTTGAGTTCGCCCTTCACACGCTCCTTCAGTTCCGCTCGTTGCTTGGGTGACAAATCAGCCATCTCGTCCTTGTCATACAGCGTGAACAGCCAGAACTCAGGTCCGCCGGTCCAGTAGTAGTAGATGACTCGCAGACCCCCGCGCTTGCCTTTGGCGCGACGGGAATCGGCAAAGCGCACCTTACGCAGTCCGCCAGTTCCCTCAATGACTTCGCCAGCTTCAGGATTGTCCATTAGGGCGTCCTGCAAGCGGCTGAACGCGTCGTCATCGAGGTAGTCCCTGCGATGCCGCTCAAAGGCCGGCAGCTCGATGAAGACCGCTTTTATCCACTTATTATACGCAGATTGCGTATGTGCGCCAGTGCCGGCTGACGAGCGCCGCGCCTGTCCCAGGTTCAGCACGAGGTATTGGTTGAGTAGTGGCGCCGCGAGTCTCAACGCATCTCACGCGAGATCGTCACAGCCCACGTTTCGCGGGACTGCTGCAGGGGTAGCCACCCTGATAGCTTGGTTAGAATTCCTCGCTGGTCAGGTACTTGCGCTACTGTCCGCGCTGCAAGCCGGGGAACCAATTATGCGATTTATCATATTTATCGCGCTTACCTCATGTAATTTATCCTTAGGTACCAGGTGACCACGGGGCGCGCATGTTCGCGCCATCGGTTCGATGTTTCATTTTGCGAGCTGCTTCGCATGGGCGCTCGCGGGCGAGTAGCACGTTCAGCAGATTGTCCTGGAAATTCAGCTTGCCCGTGAGTCGCTCGTGGTTCTCCCCGAGAAAGAACGCATAGGCGAGCGGGAAGAGCAGCGCGTCGTTAAGGTGCCATCGGTGGTTGGGAGCCCGCTTAGAAAAATTGAACTGGCCAAGGGCGTGCTACTTCTTCTCATTTCAGAGCAAACGTGATGGAGGGCGAGGAGACCCCCCGACTGCCGCTGACGCAGCTCTCCCTGCTGGCACTTAGCCTCGGAGTCATTACTGGCCTTGGCGCCGTGCTGTTTCGAGGTCTGATCGGCCTTGTTCACAATCTGCTGTTCGCTGGTCAGGCGGCCGTCCACTACAACGCCAACATCTTCACCGCACCCGCGCCATGGGGTCCGCTGGTGATCCTGGTTCCAGTGCTGGGCGCGGTCCTCGTGACCTTCCTGGTGACCAATTTCGCTCCCGAGGCCAAGGGCCACGGAGTCCCGGAGGTAATGGACGCGATCTACTACAAGGGCGGAGTGATCCGACCGGTAGTGGCGCTGGTGAAATCCCTGGCTTCGGCCATCGCGATCGGCAGCGGTTCGTCGGTCGGACGAGAAGGGCCGATCATCCAGATCGGCTCGGCGCTCGGCTCCACGCTGGGGCAGATCATCCGCATGCCGGCGGGTCAGCGGATCTCGCTGGTCGCCGCGGGCGCAGGCGCCGGCATCGCAGCCACCTTCAATACTCCAATCGGCGGGGTGATGTTCGCCATCGAGCTGATGATGCCCGAGGTGAGCGGCGAGACCTTCCTTCCGGTCGCGATCGCGACGGGCACGGCGACGTTCGTGGGGCGCTGGTTCCTCGGTGATGCGCCCGCATTCCACGTGCCTGCGCTTCAAGCCATGGCGGTCGATTCGAGCGCCTTGCTCGTGCTCGTGCTGTTCGCGGCGCTGGGCGCTCTCTGCGGCCTCGGGGCGGCAGGTTTCATCCGGGGGCTACATCTGGCCGAAGACCTCTTCGATCGGATCAAGTTGCGTTATCTGCGGCACATGCTCGGCATGCTGATTGTCGGTGTGCTCATGTATTTCCTGCTGCGCACTTTCGGTCAGTATTACGTCGATGGCGTCGGCTATGCGACCGTTCAGGCAGTGCTGGCGGGGCAGATCTCGACATTCTGGCTTCTGGGGTTGCTGAGCGCCTGTAAGCTGTTGGCGACCTCACTCAGTCTGGGATCGGGCTCGTCCGGCGGCATCTTTTCACCCTCATTGTTCATGGGTGCCACACTGGGCGGCGGCTTCGCGGCGCTGCTGAACACCGCCGGTCTGCCGCTTCATCTCAGCGTTCCCGCCTTTGCCATGGTCGGCATGGGGGCGATGGTTGGCGGCGGGACCGGCGCAGTCATGACCGCTGTCACCATGATCTTTGAGATGACCCTCGACTACAGCATCGTGATGCCGCTGATCGTGGCGGTAGCCTTGAGCATCGGCGCGCGCCGCGTGCTCTCTCGCGAGACCATCTACAGCTTGAAGCTTGTCCGCCGCGGCCGAGCCATCCCAAAGGCGCGTCACGCAAACATGTTCCTCGTCCGCTCCGCGCGCGAGGTGATGGATACCGACATCCAGGTGCTGCCGGCGGACGCGAGTTTCGATGACTATCTGCGGCAGCCCGAACATGCCGGGCGCCTGCGCCACGTCGTGGTCACGGACAAGGGTCACATTTACGGGGTGATCCGCGTCAATACAGGCCTCCGTCGAGGATTGGAAGGCGCCCATACCGGCGTGAGCCTGCGCGACGTCTCCAGCCGTAATTTCACCGTGGTGGGCGAGAACGATGCTGCTTTCGACGTTATCCGCCGCATGTGGCGCCGGGGTGCCATCATGGCGGTAGTCGTCCGCGGACGCGGGATCCCACGTGGAAGCGACGTTGCCGGCGTCATCACCAAAGAGCACGTCGCTGACTCGGTCGCGGACAGCGTGAAAGCCTTCCCTGAATAGGTGCCGCCCGCCAAGCGCCGGGCGCCGGTCTCAGGCTCGGCGCGAGATGTTAGTTGAGTAGCGGCGCCGCCAGTCTAACCGCCTCTCGCGCTTTGGTCGTCACAGCTGTCGAGTCCTTAAGCTCTACGCACCCAGTTCTCGCGCGTGGATCTGGTAACGAAAAGTCGACGGATCAAGACTGTCGACAAGCTCGCCGCCGGTCTCCGCATTGGGGTACATGAGGAATGGGACCGGCGGCCTGGAGGACCCGGGTAGCGCCACGTCGTGTCCGTGGTTGTAAACTATCCAGTTCATTTCCCACGAGCCAAAGAGCGCCCTGCGCGCCGCCTGCACTCTAGGATCCGCTAGCGAAAGGCCTCCCGGCACCTCTTCTAACATGATCTTGCGCACATCCGCCGGATCCACCGGAATCCATCCCAACTCCTGCGCATGGAATTCGGCGCGGCAATGCTGTGCCTTACTGACATCGCCGCTGCGGCCGAGGCACTTATAGCCTAGCCGCGAGTCGGCCACCCGTATGCCGTAGGCATCGCGCGCGGGGATCTCTACCGAGCGCGCGAGGGCCACGAAAAGTGCGTTGATGTCGGCGCACTTGCCCCCCAGATATCCCGACTTAAGCATCGACGCGACGTCACCCATTCCACAGCCGGGGGTCTTCGGGTCGCGGGCAGTGTTCTCGACCACCCATTCGTAAATCGCATGTGCCTTGTCGATCTCGCCATGCTTACCCGCGCAAATGCGCTCAGCGGTCTCAAGCACGATACCGTCAGTGGGCAGAAGCGCGGTGGCGCGCAGGTACTTCTGCAGGGCGCTCTCGGACTCGCTGGCTGCAACGACAGATGACGCGCGCCCCGCCGCGAGATCCACGCGACGATTACAGGTGGCCACACGATGGGTGAGCGTGACGCGGCCGACCGCAGCGGGATCCTCCCACTCGACGTTGAGCAGTTGGACGTCGTAGCCGGGAACCATGACGAGTTGCGCGCGCGCCGCGCCCGGGGCGTCGTAATCCGTACTGATGAGACGCTGATAGCTGCTCGAGGCTCTCATCGGCACTGGCAACCATAGCTGCGTACGTCCCAAGGGCGAGGCAACCTCAACCGATGCGACGAGTTCGAATGTGCGCCAGTCTGGCGGCAGTGGTGCATCGCTGTTCGGGAATCCTGCAGCGGCGACCGGGACTGCAGCCGAGAGCATTAGAAATTCGCGGCGTCTCATCCGATTCACCTCCCCGGCGACAGGGTATTCATTGTCGCGCAAGATATTTGCTTCGTCACGCTACCGCCGGAGGCAATTCGGGAGGTCCTGATGTGGCGGTATAAGGATCTGCGAGCAGACCGACAGACCCGTCGGTCGCGGTCGGGTGTTCCCAGTCAATCGTTGGTTGATGCAACCGGGTGCGGCTGCACCTGGGGAAGCTACCACCGCGCTGAGGATGGGGCTCCGGGGCGCCGCCGTGTGGCTGGAGCACGCTGTCACAACGAATCTCGCGCGAGATCGTCGCAGCCCATGTTTCGCGGGGCCGCCGCGAGGGTAACCGGCACCGCGGATTGGCGTGTCACTCCTGACCGCTCAAGTACTTGCGCAAATGGCCACGCTGCAACCCGGGGAGCCAATCACCCCTAACCAGGGGGTCTCAGCTCGTCCCATCTAGCTCGTCTCACGGGACTAAAACTCAATTGATCAATAATTCACGTGCTCTCAACGTCCCGGGATGCGGCCTCGCGGTTGGCGCAGGAATGGTTTGAGGATTCCTCTACTTGCCGGATCCTGCGGCTCCAGACTGGATCGCTTCGAGGAAGCGGGTCACGCTGTTAGATCCGGATGCCTGGCTGGGCGGATATTCCTTGAACGATTCGAGGAACTGCCCCACGATGGCCACGGAGGGCACCAGGGTCCATAGCTGGTCGCCCCACCACCGCGTATACATATCCGACTCAGATTGGTAGCGTTCCCACGGATCCATTCGCAGGTTGGTCACCCAGGGAACGTTGGTCGAATCCTCCTTGCCGGTGAAGAGATTGCCCTGGATGGTCTTGAAGGCAATTTTCCAGTCGTTGTAACGCAAGGCCATGAGGTCGGCATTGTCGCTGAAGTAGAAAAACTCGTGCCGCGGCCCGGCGGTGACTTCGCCCTTGAAGAACGGCAGGAAGTTGTAACCATCGAGGTGATTCCTGAAGGTCTTGTTGCCCACCTTGTAGCCCTTCAAGAGCTTCTCTTTCACGTCCGGTTCGCCGGCGGCAGCCAGTAGTGTCGGCAGCCAGTCCTCGCTGGCGAAGATCTGATTGACTATGGTGCCGGGCTTGATGACGCCGGGCCATTTCGCCACCATGGGTACGCGGAAACCACCCTCGTAGGTCGTGCCCTTCTCGCCGCGGAACGGGTGATTGCCGCCATCCGGCCAGGAGAAGACCTCGGCGCCATTGTCGCTGGTGAAAAGCACGATTGTGTTGTCGGCGATGCCGAGGTCATCAAGCTTCTTGAGGATCTCGCCAACCTCCCAGTCGAGTTCCATCATGCCGTCGGCGTAGAGACCGTATCCGCTCTTGCCCTGCCATCTGGGCGAGAGGTGGGTCCATACGTGCATGCGCGTGGGGTTGTGCCAGAGAAAAAACGGCTTACCCGCCTTCACGGAGCGGTCGATGAAATCGAGTGAGCGACGCACCAACTCCTCGTCTACATTCTCCATGTTGAATTTGGCTTTCGGATCCATGTTCGGGTGCGGCGGCAGCGGGCCACCGTCGGCGATGGTCTGCTTGCCGACCCTGCCCCAGCGCGGATCCGTGGTGGGGTCGTCCGTAGTGGTCGCTTTCGTATCCACTATGTTGCGCGGGCCGAACAACGCATGGAATTTGGGGTCCTTCGGGTAGGTCTCCAGGTACGGTTCCTCCATGGCGTTGAGGTGATAGAGGATGCCGTAGAACTCGTCGAAGCCGTGGACCGTGGGCAGGTATTCATTGCGGTCGCCCAGATGGTTCTTGCCGATCTGCGCCGTGGCATAGCCGAGAGGTTTGAGAAGCTCGGCGATCGTCGGGTCCTTATCCTGCAGTCCCTGTTTGGCGGCCGGCATCCCGACTTTCAGCAGGCCGGTGCGGAACGGAGTCTGCCCGAGGATGAACGCGGCGCGGCCCGCCGTGCACGACTGCTGCGCATAGTAATCGGTAAACAGCGCACCCTCCCTGGCGATGCGATCGATGTTGGGTGTACTCCCCCCCATCATGCCGCGATGGTAGGCGCTCAGATTCCACATCCCAACATCGTCGCTCATGATCATGATGATGTTGGGTTTCTTTTGTTGTGCCGAGACCGACGGCGCGGCCATCGTCACGACGCCTGCAAGCGCCAGTAAGGCCACAACGGGGAACATGCCTTTGATTCCGCTCACGTCTTGTTCCTCCTCATCAGGATGATTCGCCTGTTCGCTCTCTGAATCGGCAAGAGCCGCGCGATCAGTTGACCCGACCTCCCTGAGGCATCGCGGGGGGGACGACGCACGCACACCCATCCGTGTGCTATGTGGCTTGAAGCCTTAGTATAGGGCGAAGCGGGCAGGAGGATTGAAACAATGAACGGGTTCTCTTCCTGGGCAAGCGTACTGTCGGCACTGCTGATCGCGACCGGCTGCGCCTCTTCAGCGCGCATCGTCGCGCCCACTTCGGCATCGGCGGTCGGTGAGCTCCGCCATGGAATCCTCAACGGCTACCTCGCGCCTGCAGAGCTTCCGGACAGCCTGGCCCTGCTGCCGGCTCCGCCGGCAGCAGGCTCAAAGGCGCAGGCCGCTGACGACGCTTCGTTCAGCGAACTGACGAAGCTTCAGGGAACAGCGCGCGGCGCGCTCGCAGTTCGAGACGCCGATCTCAGCTGGCCCCATGCTGCTGAAGCTTTCTCGTGTGCGCTCGGCGTTCCGATCTCCGAGAAGGAAACCCCGAACCTGAGCATGCTCCTGCGAAGGACGCTGACCGACGCCGGTCTCGCCACCTACAAGGCCAAGGAGAAGTATCAGCGCACGCGGCCGTTCGTGGCATTCAAGGTTCCAAGCTGCACGCCCAGCGAAGATGCCGCGCTCGCCAAGGATGGCTCATATCCTTCTGGCCACACCTCGGTCGGATGGGCCTGGGCAATGCTACTGACCGAGATCGCACCGGAGCGCACCGATGCCGTGCTGCAACGCGGACGCGCCTTCGGCCAAAGCCGTGCGATCTGCGGCGTACATTGGCAGAGCGACGTTGAATCGGGTCGGATCGTGGCGGCAGCGACAGTCGCACGCTTGCATGCGAACCCCGTGTTCCGCGCGCAAATGGAATCAGCGCGTGCTGAAGTTGCGCAGGCACACAGCCAGGGTGCAACCCCTTCAGGTAACTGCGCCGCAGAGGCGGCAGCGCTGGCAACGTCCAGTCGGTCGGCGCCCTGAGAGGCCAGACGGCCGGCGCCGGACAATCAGCGCTAGCACCCGGTGCGGGTGCACGAGCGAGTGCTTACCGTTCAAACAGCTCGATACCCTCAAACGGACGATGCATCGGGCGCTCGACCACCGTGCTGACGAACGACGTGAACGGCCTGCCGATACTCTGCTTCGTGAGAACAACTACTCAGAAACCTGCGCCCTGGGTCGCAGACAAGAGAAGGCCCCGCGAACGGGGCCTTCCAAGTGCACACAAGTGCTCTGCAAAACGCGATTGTCAGGCTGCGACCGCCAGCAATTGCCAGTTCTTGGGCAGAATGACCGCGTCGATGGCGTGCACGATGCCGTTCGTCGCAGCGATATCCCCCTTGATGATGCGCGCTCCATTGACTCGCATGTCCGATGCGGACACTGCTGCGCTCAGCGGAGTGCCCTGCAGCGTGGCCACTTCTCCTGACTTCAGCTCTCTGGCCATGAAATAGCCCGAGACGACGTGATATTTCAGAACCGCCTTGAGCCTGCCCGCGTCCTTGACCAGGCTGTCGTACGCGCCCGCCGGAAGCTTCTTGAAGGCCTCATCGGTCGGCGCGAAAACCGTGAACGGACCCTTGGCGGCCAGCTCAGCAGTCAGACCCGCTGCGTTGATTGCGGCAGCGAAGGTCGTGAACTGACCTGCGTCGATCACCGTGTCGACGATGTTCTTCGTGGGTGCCGTATTAGTGTTCCTGGCGGCCTCGCCAGTAGGAACGCTCTTTGATTGATCCATACATTTAACCTCGACGTGTAGCCAGCGAGAATTCGCCGACCAACTCAGCTCGCATGCGGCTGAGGGCGCGGAGTATGCGCCTTATATCGAGCGTGTGCGGCGGTCGCAGAAAATAAACATCTTCTCGCGAGGCTGCTGCTTTCGACTTGCAATACGTCCGAAGCACGCGATGGCTCTTGGCGCTGAGCGATTCGCTCGTCGAGCTCTCGATGCGATCGCCGAGCATGCACGCTGCGGCTCCACGCAAAGCATCCCAGCTGGATCAGGCGAACAACTCGGCCAACTCCGCGGAGCCGACGGGCTTGAGCAAGTACCGCTCGACCCCGGCCTCGCGCGCGAGTTCGCGGCCGGGATGCTCACTGTCAGCTGTCATGGCAATCAGTCTCAGGGTCTGTAGTTGCGGATGTTGAGACAGGTGCCGGGCGACCTCGTAATCGCTCATATCGAGCAGTTCGAGATCCACGAGCGCGACCGTAGGCAGGAAGTGTGACGCGGGCTGACCCCGCCACCATGGCCTCTTGCCTGAAGGGAACGAGGCTGACGGTGGCGCAGCAGAGGTTGCCCGTGCGCAAGATACGGGACCTATTGCGGCTTGAAGCCGCAGGCCTGAGCGACCGCAAGATCGCGGCGGTGATCGATTCGGCACGCGACGGCGCAAATTGTGAGCCGCTGGACGCGCAAAACCGACTCTCAAGGTTGGGCACGCTCCAATTGCTGAAGCAACTCCGCGCCACGCGGGTCGGCAGGCGCCATGGCGACGAAGCTTTGTGCGTAACGTCGGGCGGCCTGCCTGTCGCCGGACTCGGCGGTGAGACTCGCCAGCCCGAGAAGCACCTGCCGGTTCCCCGGAAATTTCTCATGCAGCCGGCGCAGCAGCTCGAGTCCCTGCGCGGCCTGGCCGCTCGAGCACAGACCGACACCATATACGTATGCGTAGTGCGCGTTATCCGGAGCGAGCTGTGTCGCTCGTGCCAAAAATTGCAGTGCTTCCTCGGTACGATGCTGTCGTACGCGCAGCAGTCCGAGGGCTAAGAGTACGTCGGCGCTGTCGGGCGCGACCTTCGCGGCTTGCGTCAACCAACGCTCCGCTTCGTCATCCCGCTGCAGGGCGCGGCTCAGGTCCGCAAGATTGACATATCCGGGAACGAAACCCGGCCAGAGTCTGATGGCGTGCTGGTATTGCGCGCTCGCGTCCTGCACCCTGCCCTGCCTGACATAGAGGTTGCCGAGGCTCAGATGCGCTTCCGGACGATCCGCGTTCAGTTCCTGCGACGCGAGGTAATCTGACAGGGCCCGCCGGAAGGAAGCGCTTGCCTCCGGCGCGATATCCGGCGGCAACGCGTCCGCGACCTCCTCTGCCGCTGTGATGCGTACTTCCCGGACGGGATCGGCGAGATGCGGAGCGAGCACCGCCCAGCGCGTGGCGGCGTCAGTTCCCGCAAGCAGTTCGACGGCTGCCAGGCGCACCATGGCGTCCGGCGAGCGCAATCCCTCCCGCGCAACTTCGAAGGCGTCCGAATCCAGGTAACTTCCAAGCTGGCTCAGCGCCGTCGCTCTTGCGATTGCGGGGCTCGTGGCGTCCCGGGCGAGGCCGACCAGTTCGCTTCCTGCCGCCGCCGACTGTCGGCGCGCGTCCGTCAGTGCCGCAGTGAAGTGCTGAAAGCCCTCTTGCATGTCCCCATACCAGGCGTGCGTCGCTTTTGCTGCCCAGGTCGCGGGCTTGTCCTTGTGACAATCGTTGCATGCGTTGGGGGTGCCGTACTTGACTGACTCATCAGGTCGGGGAATGCGGAAGCT
The DNA here is from genome assembly GCA_035542535.1 of Steroidobacteraceae bacterium. Lineage (GTDB taxonomy): Bacteria > Pseudomonadota > Gammaproteobacteria > Steroidobacterales > Steroidobacteraceae > 13-2-20CM-66-19. Next base: position 93,223 of record DATKLG010000026.1, on the reverse strand, counting down.
GTGATCATGTCGCTGATCAACAACCATGTAGGTGCGCATCGGCATGTGGCAGGCGACGCAGCGGCTTGCGGCCGAGTGCTGTGGGTGATGGTGATGCACCTCCGTAGCGTACTTGCCGGGCGAGTGGCACAGGCCGCAGACCTCCGTGTCCGTCGTCCGCAACTTCTGGCTGTGCGGCTCATGGCAGTCGCTGCAGGTCACGCCGGCGGCGAACATCTTGCTCTGCAAGAACGAGCCGTAGTTGTACACCTCGTCCTGCATCTGACCGTCGGCGCTGTACATCCCTTGCTCGAGCAGCGTCACGCGATGGGTGTCCAGCAGCGGCTTCCCCGGAACCCAGTCCTCGGAAAGTCTGGCGGCGCGCGCATGGCACCGTCCGCACATTTCCAGCTCGTCCGTGTTAGCGCGGGGACGCGAGCGGCGCGAATTGCCGCTGACGGGATCGAGAATCCAGAACACATCGCCTCGATCGTCAAAGTGCGCCAATAGGCCGTCGTCCCTGGTGTGCGCAGCCCCGACGTTGGGCGCCTGCCGGGCCGCCCACTTCACGTGCTCGGAACCTGCACCATGGCAGGCTTCGCAGGTAACATTGATGTCTTGCCAGGTTGTCGCGTAAGTGTTGCTGGTCTCATCGTAGTTCTTTCGCAGGTCCGTCGAATGGCAGTCGGCACACATGAAATTCCAGTTCTGCTGCAGGCCCGTCCAGTGCAACTCATCGCCCGCGCGGATGTGCTCCTTCGGGTAGAGATGGAACCAGCGTTGTCCACCTTGATCCCTGGAACGTGAATCCCAGGCAAGGGAGAGCGCCTGCAGCCGGCCATCGGGGAAGGCGACCAGGTATTGCTGCAGCGGATGCACCCCAAACGTGTACCTGATCTCGAAATCCTGCATCCTTCCGTCCGCACCATCGGTATTCACCCAGAACTTCCCGTCCCGGCGATAAAAGCGTGAGGTCACGTCGAAGTAACGGACGCGCGCATCGTGGAAATCACCCAGCACCGTCGCTTCGGTGGCCTCTTGCATTGCCAGCTGGTGATGTGAGCCCAGCCAGTCCTGATACTGGCGGGCGTGGCAGGCTCTGCAGGCCGCGACACCGACGTAAGTCGCCTGGCTCCCCTGAGAGATGTGCTGCGCGGAAGAACCGGTGCGTCGCGTCGCGGTCCGATAAAAAACTCCAACCGCGGCGACGATCAGCGCAGCCGCGCACAGCCCAAGGAGCCGGAGCTTAGGTTTCATGAGGATTTTCTGCGATCGCGTTCCTTATAGCTCACGTCGCGAGCTCCATCCAGGGCTGCCCGGAAGCAATGGGATGGACCCTCCTCAGACCTAACGGCATCGAGTGCCAGACTGGAGGTGTGTGCCACCAGCCACGGAATGAGGAGGAACCATCATGCAGCTTACTCGTGTGAGCGTGGATTTGGCCAAGCAGGTCTTTTCAGGTACACGGCGTCGATCGCGCCGAGCGGCCGGTCTGGTGCCAGCGGCTGAAGCGTAACCGCTGGATCGCCGAGCTCGAGCGTCATGTCGAGCGGGGCGGTGATATCGGCATGAGGCGTAGCGCGACGCACCGCAAGGGTCGAGACTGCTAACGCTTCGGTTGACCGTTCTCGCAGATTTTCGAGGAGTCCGCGCGAGTGAAATCCGCAGCCCAGTTGGTCTCCCACGTTTGGTTGTCGAAGGAGAATGCCTGTTCCCACCGAGCGTGGTCATGATCGAGCTTGGTCCACAGGTAACGTACCTTGATCGGGCGCCCATTTTCTTGGTCGGCAGCGTAAAACTCACCTCGGTTTCCGTCGAAGCCTCCAACCACCGGCACTGGGTCCAGTTGCCCCGTGGCGCTGCTAACCCAATAGATCGACCAGCGTCGGTTCTTCAGGTCAAACGTGCGAAGGGTTAGGCCCGCCAAGTGCTTGGTGGGCATGTACATCTCGTCGACTGTGACTGTACCGCCAAGATACGGTGTCATACACAGGGTAGCGGGGAAGTCCTCCCACTCAGTGCTGCCAACGCCGCGAACTTTTAATCGATGCTGCCGGGTCGTCCACCCGCCAACGAAATAGTCAAAGTCGTGAACGTCTCCGGTACGCGAAAGCGAGTATCCCGGAGGTGCCGTTCCGCTCATTGTGTCAGGATCGCCAGCACAGACAGCCGGCCATACGCAGGCGAGGAAAACGCGGGTGACCGCGTTAGCGAGGGGTCCCCACCCTACCAACCTGTCACTGAGCTGCGTCCTCATTGATGATCCCGCTTCACCATCTTCCTGAAGGGCCAGCGACAGTGTACCGAGTCAGGCTGTGAGTCATGCCTGCGATTCTTGACAATCATTTCAAGCTCAGCTTCAAATGAAGCGTGGCCAGGAGACTGCCTTCGCTTGAATCTCTGCGCTTTCTGGCCGCCTGCGCCCGGCATGGAAATTTTTCGCGCGCCGCCATCGAACTTGGGGTTACGCCCACGGCAGTAAGCCAGCGGATTCGGGCGCTCGAGGCGCAAATCGGGGTGAAGCTCTTCAGTCGATACGGCCCGACATTGGCGACCACTGACCGCGCCAAAGCTCTGGGGCAAAGGGTCGAGCAGGCTTTATCTCTCATGCGCACGGCGCTGGACGATTGCCGCCGCGTCAAACAACCGCTTCGCGTGACCTGTGCGCCAACATTCGCCTCGCGTTGGCTGGTACCTCGATTGGCGACGTATCACTCAATTCCCGGAGCGGATGCGATCGTGCTGGATAACACTCAAACTGTGTTGCCAGCCGGCAGTTTCGATGTCGCCATCCGCAGCGGGGTTGGCGTTTGGCCGAACTGCAGCTGCGCGATGCTCATGGTCGAGCAGCGTACGCCGATGTTTAGTACCAAATGGGCACCTAAACGTCTGACGACTCGGAAACTTCTGGAGCTACCCTTGATCCCCGATCCGGGGTGGTTCGAGTGGTTCAAGCTTGCTGGCATCAGGAACGCAAGACCTTTATTCCTTCCAACCCGCTATTCGAACTACGAACTCGAGGCGCAAGCGGCCGCACAGGGGGTCGGCGCAGCTCTACTCTCGCCCGTGCTGTTTGCAGACCTGATCGCTCAAGGAACTCTGATTGCGCCGTTCTCGTTGACGCTCGCAGGGCGGAACTCCTATTGGTTGCTTTGGACCGACGAGTCGCGTGAGCGTCATTTCGTCGAATGGATTAAAGCGCAGTTCGGCCTTGGGAAAGAGCCCGCTTCCCGCTAACGTAATGCTGCGGCGATTGCATGACTCGATCAGGATCCGTTCCCAGGCCCCTGTCGACCGACAGCTATCAGGCGAGCAAGCCGTATTCGCTGAGCCAATCGGTGACACGCTCCATGCGCTGAGCGAGCCCGGGTCCCACGGAGATCACCAACACCATGTCATGAGTCTTGAGCGGCGAACCACGGCGTGACTTCGGAGACTTAAGCTGCTCAAGAACCTGCCCTGGTTGAACGGCGGCTGAAGTGGCTACCAGGTAACTGACCGCTGACCCATCGTAAGAGGACATCGCGGGCCGCACGTCTCCAATCTCCTTCAGCGCCTCCTGCAGCAGCGGCAGCGACTCCTCGATGCGATCGCGCAGGTCGGTCCCCCTGTCGAAGCAGACCAGTACCAGGTATGCGATGAAATCCTCATCCTCACTCATCGTTTGTTCTCACTATCTCTTTTGCAGCCCGCGGATTGAGTTTGATTTCAGCCCCGGAAGCCGTCAATCGCCAAGTCCGCGACGACCGGTCGTTGCATGTTGCTGCGGGTCGGACCGTCCCCTAGTAGACTCAAACACCCATGGCGGGAAGGCGTAGGAAGGAGCCAACGGAGGTGAACCCGCTACCGCTGGCGTCGCCTCTCGGCACCCTTGTAACAGGCGGTATGCCGCAGCAACATGCATGACACGACCGCAACACCCCTCGCCCTGTTGGCGCCGAAGTGGGACCAACTACTGGCAGAGGCCCGCTCACTCTCATCTGCTGGCCAGCACGCTATTGCCATCATCATCGCGGCCGCCGCCGGGGAATGGGCCACCGAATTTGTGCTCGAGAGACTGATGGACGCAGCCAAAGACCACAGTAAGAGTGTGCGCGACGTTGTGGAAATGTCGGAGAGATTACTGGTGACCTGGTCCTTTGAAGGAGACCGCGTGCGAAAGGCCTTCCATGATCTGGCGGGCGAAAACCCCGATCGCCAAACATGGTGGGAAGATTGGTTGTGGAGCCGCCGACAGCGCCATGACATCGCCCATCGGGGCGTGTTAACGGCTAATGCCACCACCGCGAAGAAGTGCATCGACGTAGCAGCGTTGCACATCGCGTATCTGACCGAAGTTGTAAAGAGACGCGCCCCCTAGGCGAGACGAGAGATCTTATTGACGGCCACCCTGCCCTGCCTGTCTCTCCTCGTAAACTTTCAGTCGAGCCAGGGTGGCGGACAGCAGAGGCGTCGTGATCCCCCGCTCGGCGGCCCTCCTTACCAGATCGCCGATGATCTGATCCGCCTCGACGCGGTAGCCACCCTTCATGTCCCGATACATGGAGGAAGTCAGGCTGGAACCTCGATCGGTCAACAGGGCGAGGACTTGAGCCTTGAACGGGTCGCCGAGGGATCGCCACGCAGCACCAATGGCTGCGGCGACCTCTCCGAACAGGTTCCTGACGAAGTCGACGCCGCCCGGCGCCCTCGCCACCTGGCCGATGTCGCCATCCAGCAGACACGTGATCGCGGCAAGACTGGCCAGCATGGCCCACTTTTCCCACATGTCGCGCTCGATGTCGGCGGACAAGCGGGCGTCGAAGCCGGCTCCGGTCATGAACTCATCGAGAGCGAGGATGCGGGCGGTCCTTTCGCGACTCCACTCGCCGTAAGCCAGGTCATGGAAATTTCCTTGATCCACTATTCGACCCTGCTCATCGAGCGTGCTGGCAATCTTTGCGACGCCACCAATCACGTGGGCCGCTCCAAAACGGGAGCGCAGGATGTCCATGTGCTTCATCCCGTTGAGTACCGGAAGAATCATGCTTCTCTGGCTGACGTAGGCGCCTGAGTCCTCGAGCGCGGCCGCCAGCTGATAGGCTTTGACGGCAAGGAGGATCACATCGAACTCACCCGCCGTCTCGCCCACCCCGATAACCCTGGCAGGTACCCTCGTCTCCTGACCTTTACTGACGATCGTGAGCCCATCGGCCAGCTGGGCGGCGCGATGCGGGCGGACGAGGAAGGTCACGTCTCGTCCGGCAGCTGCCAGACGCCCTCCGAAGTAGCCTCCGACGCTCCCCGCTCCGACTATCAGCGCTCTCATGGTAGTTCCCGTTCACCCCGCTAACGCGTGGATCAGCGTGGACGAAGTCGCTCCAATCGCGGAGTTTGCCAAGGAGCGAACGTACCTTTCTGCAGGCTCGAACCGAGCCAGGCCCATCTCGCTGCCTGAGGCGCGGCTCATAGCCGCACAGACCGCAGCCGCAGCGCGTTACCGATCACCGAAACGGAGCTCAGGCTCATCGCTGCGGCGGCGATGACTGGACTGAGGAGCAGACCGGTGGCGGGGTAGAGAACGCCGGCTGCGATCGGGATGCCGAGCGCGTTGTAGACGAAGGCAAGAACGAGATTCTCGCGGATGTTGCGCATGGTCGCCCGGCTGAGCACGCGCGCCCGCGCGATGCCGGCGAGATCTCCTTTCACGAGCGTCACTCCGGCGCTCTCCATCGCGACGTCTGTTCCGGTTCCCATGGCCACTCCGACGTCCGCTTCAGCGAGCGCGGGCGCATCATTCACTCCATCGCCCGCCATAGCCACGACGTGCCCTGCGCTGCGCAGGCGCTTGATGACGGCGTGCTTCTGCTCAGGGAGGACCTCGGCCTCGATGTCGGCGATGCCGAGTCGTTTGGCGACCGCCTCTGCGGTCCGACGATTGTCCCCGGTGAGCATCACGATGCGGACACCGTCGGCGCGCAGTATCTCCAACGCCGCCGGGGTGGACTGCTTGATGGGATCGGCAACGGCGATGATGCCGGCCGGCTGGCCATCCAGTGTCACATACATGACGGTCGCGCCGGCGCGGCGGTAGTCCGCCGCGCGCCGCTCGAGCTCCTCCCGGGCTGCTGAGCTGGCCGCAGCCAGCTGCGCGCTTCCGACTGCGACCTCGCGCCCGGCGACGCGACCGCTCACACCCTTTCCGGTGATCGAAGCGAAGTTGCTGGCCTCCGCAATCGCGAGCCCGTGCTCACGCGCGGCCGCAACGATGGCCGCCGCCAGGGGATGCTCGCTCGAGCGCTCGACGCTCGACGCCACGGCAAGGAGCTCTGCCTCACCGAGCGGTGGCACTGGTACTGTCGCGACAACGCGCGGTTTGCCTTCGGTCAGGGTTCCGGTCTTGTCGACGACCAACGTATCGATCTTCTCGAAGCGCTCGAGCGCCTCGGCGTTCCTGATGAGGACGCCCGCGGTGGCGCCCTTGCCGATCCCCACCATGATCGACATCGGCGTTGCGAGCCCGAGCGCGCAGGGACAGGCGATGATCAGTACGGAAACCGCGGCGACGAGCGCGTAGGAGAATGCCGGTGCGGGCCCCCAGATCATCCAGGCAACGAAGGCAGCCACCGCAACTGCAATCACGGCGGGCACGAACCACGCCGAAACCACGTCGGCGAGGCGCTGAATGGGTGCGCGGCTGCGCTGCGCATCCGCCACCATATTGACGATGCGCGCGAGCACGGTCTCGGCTCCAACGCGTTCCGCGCGCATCACGAGTGCCCCGGTGCCGTTCAGCGTGCCGCCGATCACCTTGCTGCCGGCAGTTTTTTCGACGGGCAGGGACTCGCCCGTCACCATCGATTCGTCGACGGCGCCCCTGCCCTCGATCACTTCGCCGTCGACCGGAACGCTGTCGCCCGGGCGAATCCGCAGCCGATCGCCGGGCCGCACCTGAGCGAGCGGGACCTCCTCGTCCCGATCATGGTCCAGGATTCGATGAGCGCTCCTGGGAGCGAGATTGAGCAGCGCGCGGATCGCGCCGCTCGTCTGCTCGCGAGCGCGCAGCTCGAGGACCTGACCCAGGAGCACGAGCACGGTGATGACGGCAGCCGCTTCGTAATAGACGGGAACGACTCCCTCCGCATTGCGCAGCGACGGCGGAAAGAGGCCCGGAGCTGCGGTCGCCACCAGGCTGTAAAGGTAGGCAGAGCCTGTACCCAGCGCGATGAGGCTGAACATGTTGAGGGAGCGGTTGAGGATCGAAGCCCGGGCGCGCACGAAGAACGGCCACCCGGCCCACAGAATCACCGGCGTCGCGAGTGCGAGCTCGAGCCACACGATCAGCCGTGGTGCCAGCTGATGAAGATCGAGGCGCGGCACGTGCGCGGCCATCTCCCACAGGAACAGTGGAGCGCTCAGCACAGCCGCGACCCAGAGCCGCCGCCTCATGTCGCGCAGCTCGGCACTCGGCGCCGCCGCGCCGGCCGGCGGGTTCAGTGGCTCGAGTGCCATGCCGCAGATCGGACAATCGCCGGGTGCGCTGCGGCGGATCTGCGGATGCATCGGACACGTGTACGTCACGCCGGCGAGCGGGGCGGCGTCCGCCGCCTCGGCGCGCTGCGCGTGGGTACGCGCGGCGTGCGCGCGCGACTGTGCCGGATATGACGCGCAGCAGGGCTCGTCCACGCGGTGGGCGTTCGCGAGGCCGCCCCCTGCATCGTCCCCGCCTGAGTGGCTCAGAGGATCCTCAAGTGCCGGGCGTGACAGAAACCGTACAGTTCGGGTTCGTAAGATCGAGCCCCGCGGAACTGGCCTCTTCAGGAAATTTCCCGCCGGGCCAGTAGATGTACTCGTACGAGCCGCCGATGAACTGAGGATAGCGCGGGTCGATTTGCACCATGATCTGATTCACTCCGCGGCCGAGCGCCGACGTGGGGATATACATGTCGACCGTGGAATCAGTTCCTCCCGCCACATAAACCGGGATGGTGGTGGTCGCGGGAAGCGCGTCCTGGCCCGTGCCAAGCGGCTGAAGGGTTCCCCCCGCTATCGTGTAGGCAGTCGCAGTCACCGGGACGCCTGCTTTCAAGACAGCGTCCACGTCGCCCACGTTGGTTATGTGGGCCGTAACGTCGAGGGAATCATTGTACCCCGGGGAGCACTTGATCTCCCGTACATACAACTCGGGGCCGTGAACGGTGAGGATCCCTGCGCGCTGATTGACGATCATGATGCTGCCGTCCTTGCAGTTCTCGGGATGATTCATGCAATACTCGTTTACGTACCTGGCAATCGCAGTCTGGTTCCCAGCCTGGTACTTTGTGCAGGCGGCGGTCAGCAAAGAGACTGCAATGAGCGCCACGAAGATGACGCTCGCGTGCTTGTCGCGCAAAGCCCTCATAGAACGCCTCCCTTTTCGCTACGGTGCCAGTTTACTCTCATCTGTCAGCCCATGAACCCGTGCCAATCACACGCCGTGCACAACAACTGCAGGTACGCAGGAACTCGCACGGCCGATGCTGCGGCGCGACGGCTGCCCGGAAGCGCCGTGCGTGGTAGCTTCGGCGCTGCAACGCGGGAGCCATCAAGACGGTGACTGATCCTCAGCTCTCGGACGCACGCGGGAAGTCCCGCAAGCGCATTTACGTCAGGCTGTAGATCTCACTCGCCACCGGAGATGCCATGAACCGGGGAATCGTGCGACGGGCCTGGGCCGACTTGCGCTTCCAGGCACGTGCGGCGCTCATGTTTCAGCTGCTGGTGCAACTGGCCTCGTTTGCGCTGATCGGCCCACTGCTCACCTGGCTTGCGCGGCGTCTGGTGCTCCTCTCCGGTGAGCCCACGATCAGCAACTATGCAATCGCCCGCTTCCTGCCGACACCGGAGGGCATTGGCTTTGCGGCGCTGCTGCTGCTCCTCGTAAGCGCCACGCTGTTCGCTGAGTTCGCAGGGCAAACCTGGATCGCCGGCCAGGCGATCGCGCGTCATCCGGCACCGCTGACGGCCGCTGTGGACGCGGTCGTCCACCGCTCGCTGGCACTCGTACCGCTCAGCGCCCGTATCTGCCTGCGCCTCCTGCTGCTCGCGCTACCCTTCCTGTCCGGCGCGCTGCTCGTATGGAACGCCCTCCTGCGCAGCCATGACATCAATTACTACCTCGCCGGGCGGCCCCCCGAGTGGCGCCACGCTCTGCTCATTGCGGGTGCCCTCGGCGCGGCCTACCTCCTCCTCGCCCTGTGGCAGCTGGGTCGCTGGATCCTGGCGATTCCCATCCTGTTGTTCGAACGCCTGTCGCCGCGACGCGCGTTGCAGGAGAGCGCACGCCGCTCTCGCGGTCGATTGCCAGCCATCCTCGGTCCGCTGTTGGCGTGGTGGCTGCTGATCGGTGCGTGCGGTTACATCGCGAGCGGGCTCCTGCGCCCCCTGGCGAACGCGGCTCTCAACTGGGCTGGCCTCGACTTCGCGCGCGTGCTCCCGCTGGTCACGCTGTTCGTCGTCAGCGCACTCGTCGGCACGTTTGTGCTGCACGCGGTGCTCATTGCCGGACATCAGTTTCTCGTTACCCGCATTTACGCGGAGCAGCTCGTGCCTCATGGCCGGGCGGCGGCGCCCGGCAGCGACTCGACCGCGAGCGCACGCCGCATCACCTGGCAGACGCTGCTGGCGATCTGCCTGCTGCTCGCGGGCGCGCTCGCCTTCATGTGGTGGACCGCGGCCCGCGGCACCACGCCGGCAGCGGTCGCAATTACCGCGCATCGCGGCAACTCGAGTCGCGCGCCCGAGAACTCGCTGGCGGCGTTTCGCGCCGCGATTGCTGCCCAGGCGGACTTCAGCGAACTCGACGTGCAGCGCACACTCGACGGCGCGGTCGTCGTGCTGCACGACGGAGATCTCATGCGCATGGCCGGCGATCCGCGCAAGATCGGCACCTTGACGCTGCAGGATCTGGCGACCATCGACATCGGACGCAAGTCTGGCCCGGCCTTCGTCGGTGAGCACGTGCCGACGCTTGCGGCCGTGATCGCTACGGTGCGCGGCCGCATGAAGCTCAACGTGGAGCTCAAGTACAACGCGCCGGATCCACAATTGGCAGCAGCGGCTTTGGACGTGCTGCGGCAAGAGCACTTTCTCGATCAGGTGGTCATCACGTCCCTCGACGCTGCAGCCCTCCGGCAGGTGCACGCTATCGAGCCACACGTGCGGATCGGGCAGATCGTCACCGTCGCGATAGGTGACGTTGCACGGGGGGAGACCGACTTCCTGAGCCTGAACTCGGCCCGCGCAACAGCCGAAGTCATTCGCCGTGCGCACGCCGCCGGGAAGGAAGTGCACGTCTGGACAGTGGACCGGGCCGAAGTGATGCTGCGCATGATCGAACGGGGCGCCGACAACCTGATCACCAACGTTCCGGAGCTTGCCGTGCGCGTTCTGCGCCAGTACGGCTCACTCCCGGCCAGCGAACGATTCGCGCTGCGGCTGCGTGCGCTGTTTACCGACCCGCCGGCGGAACTGGTCGATCCGCAGGCGGTGACGATCCTGTAGAATCTGGCGGCCTGAATGCCCGCTCAGCTGATCCCCATGGAACACGCTATGAACTATCACAAGTCGGCCCAGTCTTTGCTGATCACCGCGCTCTGTGCGGGTCTGGTACTCGTTGGCGCGGGACGACTTGCCGCCGAGGAGGCGCCGCCTGAAGTAACCAAGGATGGCCTGCACCTCTTCAAGCAGACAAAGCAACGGCTCGCCTACGTAAGACCGGGCGCGACCTTCACGCAGTACAAGCGGCTGAACATCCTCGACTGCTATGTCGAGTTCTCCCAGGAGTGGGTCAAGGAGTACAACAGTGAGCAGCGCGACCTGTCCCGCAAGATCAGGGACAGCGACCTCGACCGCGCCAAGAAAGACCTGCAGGCCGACTTCAGGAGGATCTTCACCAGGGAGCTTCAGGAGGGCGGGCGATACCAGATCACGGATTCTGGCGGCCCGGACGTGCTGGTTCTGCGGCCGGCGCTGATCAACATCCGGGTCAGCGCGCCGGATCTCATGTCGGCCGGCCGCGGCACCACGTTCATCCAGTCCGCCGGTACGATGACCATCTATCTGGAGCTGTGGGACTCCGCGTCGAATACGATTCTGGCGCGCGTCGTCGACGGAAAGGTGGACCCGGATCTGTACGGGCAGATGGCGAGCAGCGTCACCAATCGGGCCGCGGCCGAGCGCATGATGGTAAGTTGGGCCGACGAGCTGCGCAGCCGCCTCGACCTCGTCCGCGGCAAGGATGTTGCGCCCTGAGATTGCCTGGCGAAGGCCAGAAGCAGCGGCGGCCTGAGCGCGTCCCGAGCTAGGTATCAGGCTCGTACGTGACCTCGCCGTCGTCGCGTCTCGAGCCGGGCCTGCACCGCGGGTGGCTGCGGTCGGACCTGGTCGCGGGACTGACTTCGGCCGCAGTGGTCCTGCCGAAGGCAATGGGATACGCCACTCTGGCAGGCCTGCCGGTACAAGGCGGACTCTACACGGCTTTCGTGCCGATGCTCGTGTATGCGCTGCTCGGTACCTCGCGTGTTCTCAGCGTCAGCACCACATCGACCCTGGCCATCGTGACGGTCACCGCTCTGCACAACGTGCTGCCCAACGCGGACGAGGCCGGGCTGCTGCAGGCTGCGGCCCTGCTGACCCTGATGGCAGGCGGGACACTGATCCTCGCAGCAGTGCTGCGCCTCGGATTCGTTGCCAACTTCATTTCTGAGCCCGTGCTCGTCGGCTTCCAGGCCGGTATTGGAATTGTGATTGTCGTGGATCAGCTGCCGAAGATCCTGGGCATTCACATATCCAAGGGCTCATTGCTGCACAACCTGCAGGCGATCGCACTCGGCCTGCCGCATGCCTCCATTCCGACGCTGCTCCTGGGCGCAGTGACGCTTGCCGTGCTTGGCGTTTTCAGGAGGCTGCGACCAGAGTGGCCCGCGCCGCTGATTCTCATTGCGGCAGAGGTGGCCGGCGTGGCCTGGCTCGGCTGGGGCGAGCACGGAATCGAGGTCGTGGGCGCCATGCCCAGCGGACTTCCCGCGATGTCGGTGCCGAAACTGGCGCTGGCAGATCAGCTGTGGCCTGCGGCACTTGCCCTTGCCTTCATGAGCTTCACCGAGACGGCGGCGGCCGGGCGTGCCTTCGCTCGCGCTGACGAACCGCGGCCGCGCGAGAACCGGGAGCTTCTTGCAATCGGCGTGGCCAACGCCCTCGGCTCGCTGTTCGGCGCTATGCCGGCCGGTGGCGGAACGTCCCAGACAGCAGTCAACCGCATGGCGGGGGCGCGCACTCAGGTGGCGGGGCTGACGACTGCAGCGATGGCACTGCTGACGATGCTGTTGCTCTCACCGCTGGTGGCCCTCATGCCGCAGGCGGCGCTGGCCGCCATCGTGATCTTCTATTCTGCGAAGCTGATCAAGCCGGGCGACTTCCGTGCCATACGGCAGATTCGCCACCGGGAGTTCCGCTGGGCGGTGGTTGCGCTGCTCGGTGTCGCCCTGCTCGGCACGCTGAAGGGCATTCTGATCGCGATCATCTTCTCACTGGTCGCGCTCGCCGAGCAGACGGCTAACCCTCCCGTGTTCGTGCTCGGTCGCAAGCCGGGCACCAATGTGTTCCGGCCGCGCTCGCCCGAGCATCCGGAAGATGAGACTCTTCCGGGGCTGCTGCTGCTGCGAATCGAGGGGGTGGTATTTTTCCTGAACGCGCAGCGGATCGGGGCGAAGCTCATGCCTCTCATCAACGCGGCGCAACCCAAAGTCGTTGCACTCGATCTCGGTGGCGTGACCGACCTCGAGTTCTCCGCACTCAAGATGCTCATCGAGGCGGAGCGGCGGCTACGGGACTCGGGCATAGAGCTGTGGCTCGTTCGGCTGACGCCCGGCGTGCTCTCGGTCGTCCAGCGCTCCTCCCTCGGCGCCACGCTCGGTCGGGAGCGCTTGCTGTTCGATCTCGAGATCGCAGTGCGCAACTTTCAGAACATGCCCGAACAGCGCAAGCCGTGAAATGGCGCAGCAGGCCAATACGCATTACCTCTGATAGCGGCATCACCACCGGCATGTAGCCTTGCGGGACTCCAACGCGCGTTCGCACATGAAGCCGGCCGCATCGAGTAACAAGGCGCTCTCCGGCCATCCGGCCTTGTGGCTCTATGGCGTCGCCGGCACGCTGATCCTCGCTGCTCTCGTGGCAACCATTGCCTGGGTTGGTCCGCTTCCGCCCAAGGTCGTTCTCATGAGCACCGGGACACCCGGGAGCGATTTTGATCAGTACGCACAGCAGTACCGCGCCATCCTGAAGCGCTCCGGCGTCGAGTTGCGGCTGCTCCCCTCGTCGGGTTCCGCGGACAACCTCGCCCGGCTCAACGATCCCCGTTCAGGCGTGATGGTCGCGTTCGCCCAGGGCGGCCTTACGAGTGCCGTGCACTCGCCTGGTCTCGAGTCGCTCGGAACAGTGTTCTTCGAACCACTCTGGTTTTTCGTCCGCCGGGATATCCAGGCGAATCGACTCGATGACTTACGCGGCAAGAAGGTGGCTATCGGCCCGGAGGGCAGCGGAACGCGGGTGCTGGTAAGGCAGTTTCTCGCATTGAACGGTCTTGATGAAAGCCAGCTACGGGCGCTGGCCCTGACTGATGCGCAGGCGGCCGAAGCGCTGCTGCATGGCGAGATCGATGCGGCAGCCGTAGTGGCTGCCTGGGATACGTCCGTGGTGCGTCGTCTGCTCGGCTCGTCCGATGTCACCCTGGTCGGTCTTCCCCGCGCCGATGCCTACGTTGCGCTGCATTCCTACCTGACCAAGCTGGTACTCCCGATGGGCGTCGGCGACCTCGCCGCGAACCTGCCGCCTACGGACGTGAATCTCGTCGCGCCTGAAGCCAGCCTGATCGTGCGCAATGACCTGCATCCGGCCATACAGTATCTGCTGCTGGAGGCCGCCACGGAGACTCACTCGGGAGGCGGTCTCTTTCGCAAGCCTGGCGAGTTCCCGGCGCCCGAGCCCGTCGACCTGCCCATCTCCAAGGCTGCACGGCAGTTCTACAAGTCTGGTCCCCCGTTCCTGCAGCGTTACCTGCCGTTCGGGCTGGCGGTTCTGGCCAGCGAGCTCCTGGTGTTCCTGATTCCCGTCTTCGGCATCGCCTATCCGCTGCTGCGCGCTGCCCCTGCACTCTACGGCTGGAGCATGCAGCGGCGGATCTTTCGCCTCTATCGGCAACTCAAATTCATCGAGGTCGAGCTCGAGGCGCACGGTGGCGCTGTGACCGGCGAGCTGCTGGCGCGGCTACGAGGCCTGGAAGAACGCGCCGACCACGTTCGAGTCCCGTCTGTGTATGCGCCTTTGGTATATCACTTGCGCACTCACATATCCCTTGTGCGGGCCCGGATTGAGCAGACCAAAGCCTCTGGCGACTGAACGCGATGTATACGGCTGTGACTGCCCAGCCCGGTCGACAGACGGGTTGCGGCATTGTCAGGTTTCTACGGGGCCAGCATCGCACGCAGCAGGCCCAGCAGTTCTTCTGCATTCATCGGCTTACTCGCCATGCGCATGAGCGGATCGGGCGGGAGCGCTTGCATGGCCGACGACGTATCGCCGGTCATCAAGACCGCCTTGAGCTCCCGGGCGAGCTCCTTGCGTAGCGAGGCGATGACCTGGGTGCCGTTCGCATCCTCTCCGAGGTGGTAATCACAGATCAGGAGATCAACGCGCGGATCGCGACGAACCTGTTCGACCGCCTCGGCCAGGGAAGCCACCGCCGCGACGTCGTAGCCCTCGCTCTTCAGCAGGAAGCCGGTCGCGGTGCGTACCCCTGCATCATCCTCGACCAGCAGTATGCGAGCCTGTCCCGATGCGCCATTCTGCTCGACGGCCGGAGCCTGGCTCGGTCGCTTCGGCAACGGCGTACTACGGCCCACGGGCAGGCTCAGCGTGAACACTGTCCCCCGCCCAACCTCCGATTGCACGTCCAGCTTGAGATTGAGGAGCGCCACCAGACGCTGCACGATGCTCAGGCCCAACCCGTACCCATCGCGCCCGGGATTATGTGGACCCCCGACCTGGAAGAACTCCTCGTAGATGTGGGCCAATTGACCGGCCGGAATCCCGACGCCGGTGTCGAGCACCTCGACGCGGACAAAGGCGGGATCGTCGTGCAGGCAGCGCAATGCGACCCAGCCCTCGCGCGTGTACTTGATGGCATTCGTGACAAGATTGCGGAGAATCTGCCCGACGAGCGCGGGGTCGCTGTGGACGGATTCTTCGCAGGGCGTCACCTTCAGGCTCAACCCCTTGCCCGCGGCGAAACCCGAGAACTCCTCGCGCAGCTCGTGAAAGAGCGTGCTGACGAGAAAATCGCTTGGATCGGGCCGCACCGCGCCCGACTCGAGCTTGCTGATATCGAGCAGCGCATTCAGCAGCCGCGACATGGATCCGATCGCCTTCTCCTGCTGCACGAGCGCATCCGTCGACGCAGATCGGTCGGCATCCAGGCGACGCAGGGCACCATTGAGGAGTGAGAGAGTCTGAAGCGGCTGACGCAGATCGTGGCTCGCGGTGGCGAGAAAGCGGCTCTTGGAGAGGTTGGCGCGCTCTGCCTCCTCGCGCGCTTCCCTGAGCTCTCGCTGCGCGACGACGTGATGCGTCATGTCGCGGATTGCGGCCACGGTGAACCATTCGGGCTCGCAGTAAATGGTCTTCAGGCTGATGGCGACCGGAATCTCGGAGCCATCCGCACGCAGCCCGAGCAGATCGAGCCGGTGGCCTCCCATGGGCCGGGTCCTTCGGTCCCGGATGAATTCGCTCCGATACCCGACATGTGCGGCGCGAAACCGCTCGGGTATCAGAGCCTCGAGACCGCGACCGATCAGCGCGGTGTGGGGATGTCCGAAGAGATCGGTAACGCTCTGGTTTGCATAACGGATTGAGCCCCTGCCGTCAACGATCAGCATGGCGTCGGGGGCATCATCCAGTGCCTTGTCGATCAAGCCGGACGGGAGGGAATGCATAGACACTTGCTATGATCTCGCAGAACCTCGCAAAAGGCTTCAAATAATGGAAAACCCCTACGCCCGGGGGGTTTCTACGACTACGGCGTCCCGTCCGGCGATGGCACGATGGCCGCCATGTACCAGCAAGCAGCGCGCAGTCCGCTGATGATTGCTCCGCTTGGCCATCCAAGGCGCAATACCTGGTACTACGGTGTGCGCTGCGCCTGCAGCCGATTTCTCACTCTGTGCGAGGACCTCTTCCTGGGCAGGGGCGTCGACGATCTCTATCAGGCACCCGGTGCTCTGGCTGTGCGCTGCGCATGCGGGAAAGTGAACCCCGTGCAGCACCTTCAGAAGTTCAAACAGCCCTGAAAGAGCCGGGTCCTTGGAGTAACGACCGCCGGGGCGGAGCAGCGGTCAGCGTGTTCTGCGCGTGCTGTAGGTACTTTCCACAGCTCACTGCACATTTCACGGATTAACGCCCTCGGCAGCTCCCTCGATCATTCCTGCGTGGTCCCCAAGCGCCACAGGGTGGTTCATGCGCGGAATTCTCAGAATTGCCTACAGGCTCCTGATCAACGACCGCGCCAAGTTCGCCGCGCTTCTGGTCGGCATCACCTTCGCGGTCTTCCTCATGATCGAGATGACCTCGCTGTTCGCCGGCATACTCAGCCGCTCCTCCTCGACTGTCATAAACATCGGCGCCTCGATCTGGGTCATGGATCCGGCCATACAGACCGTCGCCAACACGATACCGCTGCCTGACTACGTGCTCGATGAAGTGCGCAGCATCCCGGGTGTCAAGTACGCGGTGCCGCTCTATGCGGGGGGGGCTCTGCTGAAGCTCCGCAACGGCACTTACCAGGCGGCCAATGTCATCGGCCTCGACGATACCAGTCTCTTCGGGCGCCCTGAGATGGTCAGCGGCAATATTCAGGACATCTTCGCCGAGAACGCCTTCATCGCCATCCGCGACGCGGAGTTCTACAAACTCGGGAATCCGCGCATCGGCACCGAGTTCGAGCTCAACGATCATCGCGGCGTGATCATCGGTATCGCACGCGTAGCCTCGAGCGCGCTGTTCGGTGTGCCGACGCTGTATACGACGTACAACCGCGCGCTGCAGTACATCCCCAGCCCACGCTTCACGATTTCCTACCTGCTGGTTGAGCCCAAGACGCCCGCGGACGTCAAGCCCATCCAGGCGCACGTGGCGGCGGCGGGCTACCTGGCGCTGACGCGCGATGAGTTCGTGCAGAAGATCTCCGACTTCTACATGTATCAGACCGGCATCGGCACCAACATGATGCTGATGACCATCATCAGCTTCATCGTCGGGTTGTCGATCTCCGGTCAGACCTTCTATACCTTCGTTCTCGAGAACATCGACAAGTTCGGCGCCATCAAGGCGATCGGGGCGAAGGGGCGCGAGCTGGTCGCCATGATCCTCTTCCAGGCGACCTTCGTGGCCCTCACCGGCTACGGCCTCGGCGTGGGCCTGTGCGCATTCCTCATCTGGCTGGCCCGCACGCACCTGCCCGACTACGCCGCGATGATCACGTTCACGAACCTCGGCACGGCGTTCGTCATGGTGGTCGTGATTGCCGGTATCTCGAGCTACGTGGGGGTGCGCAAGGTGCTGCGCATCGAGCCTTTCGACATCTTCCGGGGCTAGGCATGGCGCCGGCGGCAGTGCAGGCGCTGGGGATCAACAAGTGGTTCGGCGAAGGGGCCGCACGCACCCATGCCGTCAAGGATGTGACTTTCGAAGCCAACTTCGGCGAGATGCTTTACGTGGTGGGCCCGTCCGGGAGCGGCAAGACCACCATGCTCAGCATGATCTCGGGAATCCTGCGCCCCAACTCCGGCTCGGTACGCATCGAGGACGCCGACATCTGGAGCCTGCCGAGCGACGTGCTGGCGGAGTTCCGCTTGCACAAGATCGGCTTCGTCTTCCAGGATTACCACCTGTTTCCACGCCTCACCACGGCCGAGAATGTGGCCATCCCACTCATCCTGCAGCATCGCGAGTGGGACGCGGCGCTCACCGAGGCCGAGCGCAATCTCAAGATCGTGGGACTCGAAGGGCGCGCACAGCTGGCGCCGGTGAAGCTGAGCGGTGGGGAGCAGCAGCGCGTAGCGATCGCCCGCGCCATCGTCAGCCGGCCCGACATCCTGATCCTCGATGAGCCAACCGCTTCTCTGGATGGCGACACGGGACGCAACATCGTGAGATTCGTGCGCGAGCAGATACTCACGGACAAGCGCTGCATCGTCATCGTCACGCACGACAGCCGGATATACGAGTTTGCCGACCGCATCATGCGCATGGAGGACGGGCGCATCATGGACGTGGACCGGAGCCACCTCGATGAGTAATGCGCCCCTGGCGCGGCTGCGCAACTCGCTCAAGCGCCCGATGCGCAACCAGGTGCTCTTCGGCGCCGCGGCGCTCGGCTTCCTGCTGGCCGTGATCAGCGCCCTGATCTTCAGTCGCACGCCCAAGCCGCAAGCGCCGCTGTTTACGCCCGCCGCCAACCCCTATCCGCGGGGCATCTACTCGAACGGCATCATCGAGAGCGAGCAGGCGCAGGGGCAGAACATCAACATCTACCCGGAAGTCGCCGGTCCGATCACCCGCATCGTGGTCGCCGAGGGCCAGCAGGTCCATCAGGGCGATCCGCTGCTCATGATCGATGATTCGGTACAGCACGCCACCACCGAGCAACAACAGGCGCAGGCCGAAGCAGCCTACGCCGTGTGGCGGGAGCTCAAGGCGCAGCCGCGCCCCGAGAGCCTGGCGATCTCGAGCGCCCAGGTCGAGAACGCCCGCGCCACACTCAAGAGCGCGCAGGATCAGCTCGCCAAGCAGCAGCGCGCTTTCCAGATGGACCCGAAATCCGTCAGCGCGGACGCCGTCGACAACGCCACGAACGCCGAGCACATAGCCGCCACCAATCTGAAAGTCAGCGAGCGGCAGTACCAGCTCACCCGCGCGGGAGCCTGGAGCTACGATATCCAGAACGCCGAAAAGAACTACACGGCGCTGCAGAAATCCTCGCAGGCGGCCGCCGCCCTGCTCGCCAAGTACACTCTCCGGGCGCCCGCGGACGGCGTGGTGCTGGCGGTGAAGTCGGGCATCGGCAGCTATGTATCGCAGCAGGGTGCCTACGACTCCTACACCCAGGGCTACGGGCCCCTCGTGGTGATGGGGCTGCCGCAGGCACGCCTGCAGGTGCGGGCCTTCATCGATGAGATCCTGGTGCACGAGTTGCCCGCTCCGGGAAACATCAAGGCGGAGATGTTCATCCGCGGCACGAGCGAGCACGTGCCGCTGACCTTCGTGCGCATCCAGCCCTATATCTCGCCCAAGATCGAGCTCTCGGATCAGCGACAGGAGCGGGTGGACCTGCGCGTATTGCCGATCATCTTTCGCTTCGAGAATTCACGCTCACTCAACCTCTATCCCGGACAGCTGGTCGATGTGTATGTGGGCGGCAACTGAGGCTGCTGCAACACGCGCGGCGGCGTGGGCGGGATTCGCGCTCGTCTGGCTGCTGGCGGGCTGCGCGGTGGGCCCGGACTTCATGCGGCCGCAGGCGCCCGCGGTAACGCACTACGCGCCCGGGAGCGATCCGCAGCAGACGGTGGCTGCGCAGGGCACCGCCCAGCACTTCACCCCGGGCGACAAGGTAGCCGCAGACTGGTGGCGGCTGTTCAACTCGCCGCAGCTCGATGCGGTGATCAGCGAGGCGTTGGCCGCCAATCCCGGGCTGCACGCGGCGCAGGCAAGCCTGCAGCAAAGTGAGAATACCTTGCGCAGCGGCTATGGAATCTTCTTCCCGGAGGTGGATGCGCACGCTGCGGCGACGCGCCAGCGCTTCTCGCCGCTCACGTTCGGTCAAAGCTCGGCCTCGAGCATCTTCAATCTGTTCACCCTATCGGCCTCCGTGAGCTATGCGCTGGATGTGTTCGGCGGCGAGCGGCGCATGATCGAGGGGTTGAGTGCGGAGGTGGACGTACAGCGTGCCACCGAGCAGGCGACCTACCTCACCCTGCTTGCCAACGTCGTGAATACGGTGATCGCGCATGCCGCCTATCAGGCGGAGATCGACGCGACCAACGAGCTGATCGGACTGCAGCGCGAGCAGGTCAGGCTGGCTGAAGTGCAGGCAGAGGCCGGCACCGCCCCGTACTCGAGCGTCCTCAGCCTGCAGACCCAATTATCATCCGACGAGGCCACCGTGCCGCAGCTCGAGCAGAAGCTCACACAGACTGACGACCTGCTGGCGACGCTGGTTGGGAAGATGCCTGCGGACTGGAGCACTCCAGCGGTGCGACTGGAGGATCTCACCTTACCGGCTGATCTGCCCGTGAGTCTGCCTTCGGAGCTCGTGCAACAGCGCCCCGATATCCTGGCCGCCGAGGCGACCGCGCATGCGGCCAGTGCCAACATCGGGGTCGCCACCGCCGCGCTCCTCCCCTCGATCACGCTAAGCGGCACCTACAGCATGAACGGCACGACCACCCAGTCTCTGACGGCGCCCGATGGGCGTGCCTGGCAGATCGGCGCCGGCCTCACGCAGCCTCTATTCGAGGGCGGAACTCTCTGGTACCGGCGCAAGGCGGCTGTCGCCAGCTACCAGCAGGCCATGGCGCTCTATCGCCAGGTGGTGCTCGGCGCGTTTGCCCAGGTCGCCGACACGCTGCGCGCACTCGAGCACGATGCCGCAGCATTGCGGGCGCGGGATGAGGCGCTGCGCTCAGCCAGGGAGGCCTTGCGCCTGGTGCAGATCGACTACCAGGCGGGACTCAACGGTTACCTCGACGTGCTGGTCGCGGATGCCCAGTATCATGAGGCGCTCGTCAACGAGCTGCAGGCTGCCGCAGTGCGCTATCAGGACACCGTCGCGCTCTACGTGGCCCTGGGAGGCGGCTGGTGGGCGGCGGCACCGGATGCGTCACCGGCAGGGGCACAGGAGTCACAGCCGTGACTCACAGCCGGGATAGGTAGTCAGCGATCGCCCGCTGCTCTTCCGCCGCAACGGCGCCGTGCGGCTGCACCAGTTGAGGATTTACAACATCGCCACGCTGGGCGCCAAAACCCGCCAGCTGCGAATTCAAGTAGCGCACATGTTGCCCCGCCAGCCGCGGCACTGACCCGCCACCCGTTGCGCCGGCTCCGTGACAGCTGAGACATGCGCGTTCATACGCGCGGCGACCGGCCTCCAGCGCATGCCCGTCTCCGTGGTCGGGCTGTGGATTGCGCTCGGCTTGCGCGAGATATCTGGCAAGCTCATGCATGGCTTGCGGGTAACTCAGGTCAGGTGCCTTCAGGGTCTCGAGCATTGCCGGCCCATGGTCGGGTGTGCCGTGGCGTTGGCCGCTGGCAAACCGTTCCAGTTGTTCAAGCAGATATGCCTCGCCCTGCCCCGCCAGGGCTGGTATGGCGCGAGGACCATCGCCCCACGCTCGATTCCCATGACAGGCGGCGCAGTGTTTCAAGTAGAGAATGTGCGCGTGCTGGACGTCCGGTTCCGAGGACTGAGCTGACACGGCCATCTGTGGCACTGCATTGGCGCACCACGCCAGGATGATTGACGACGCAGCAAACGCTTCCCAACGCATACGTGCCGATAATCATCGTGTACGACCACGAGGATTATCGGCCGGCCTGACGCCGCAAGCAATGTAAGCGTCGACCTGCCGGCGCGCACTCGGTCCCGGCCATCAGGTTTGCCGTGGTAGCGCCTCCGCCTTCTCCCCGTCACGCCCCGAGATCCTGTCAAGTCAAGCGATGACCTGGCGGGCAACAGCGGCTATCGAGTGTTTGGCGCAGTGTGTCATGTGAGCTAGCATCGCCCGGCATGCGACTATCGGTTTTCCAGGAACAGCGCGTCGCAGGTACGCGCCGCGAGCTGCGTCTGACTGAGACGACCGACGGTCGTCCGATCGGGATTTACTTTGATTTCGTCGGCGAGTCGTTTCCCGAGCCATACGTGCTGGATGGCTTCGTCAACGCCGTCATTTTCCATGCCATGGGCTCCCGCCAGGACATCCTCGTCGATGGCCCGATGAGCCGCTCGGCGCTGCTGAATCTGGCGACTTTTCAGGAGGCCTGGTGCCGCTGGAAGCCGGCCGTCTACAAGCCGATCCGGATCGAGCCGCGCTCGATCGTAGACGATCCCCCTCGCCCCAGGCCTCGGAGCATCGCGGCATTTTCCGGGGGCGCGGACGCCATATTCACCGCGCTCCGCCACGCGGACGATCAATATGCTCTCGAGTCGGTGATGCTCGTGCACGGATTCGACGTACCGACCGACCGCGCCGATCAATACAGCAGGCTGCTGGAGCGGGTGCAACCGTTGCTGCAGCGTCTCAACCTGCGGCCGCGGGTTGTGCGCACCAATATTGCGGAACTGCGGCTTCAGGACTGGCTCGACAGCTTCCTGGCGCAGATCTCCTGTTGCTTGCACAACTACTCGCACGAGTTTCGCTTTGGCCTGACGGGAGGTGGCGAGCCCTATGACGCCCTGGTGCTGCCGTGGGGTCAGAACCCGTGCACGGACTATCTTCTGTCTGGCGATGACTTCTCGATCGTCCATGATGGAGCCGGTTTCTCGCGAACCGAGAAAATAGCCGTCATCGCCAGGGATCCGCTTGCCACGAGAGCGCTCAAGGTCTGCTGGGAGTCGGCCGATCTGTCGACGAATTGCGGAGTTTGCGAGAAATGCGTTCGCACCCGGTTGAACTTCAAGGCTGTTGGAATCGATCAGCCGACATGCTTTGCCGGCGACATCACGCCCGACCAGATACGCCGCATCCCGTTCGGCAACGACTCTCAGCGCGCCGCCTGGCGTGAGATACTGGACTATGCAGACAGCCACGGCTTACGTGGCGACTGGCTCGACGCCATGAAGGAATGCCTGCGCTACGACGAGCGGGGGGTCGTCGGACGCGCGGTCACTCACCTTGCGCGCGGCGACTTCCGTCTGCTTTCCGACAAGATCAGGCGCCGGTTATCGGGCGCGGGGGGCTAGGCGCTGCCTAAGGTTTCGGCTGCCACAGCTCGATCTTGTTGCCCTCGGGATCCAGAATCCACGCGAAACGCCCGTTCGCGTCGCTGTCGTCGCGCTTGAGAAGCGTGACGCCTTTGGCGCTCAACCGCGCGACCAACGCGTCCATGTCGTCGACGGCGTAATTGATCATGAATGCGCTGGTCGATGGCGCGAAGTAATTGGTCGCAGCCGGGAATGCATTCCAGATCACCGCCGGCGGGTGTTTGGGCGCATCGTAACGTAGCGCCGCACCGCCCCAGGCTTCCATCGGCATTCCCAGCACGTCGCGATACCACGCCGCCAGAGTCTTGGGATCCTTGGCCTTGAAGAAGATGCCGCCGACGCCGGTAACGCGTCCCGCGGGCTCGCCAGCCGCAGCTCCACCCGAACTAGCCATCAGGAAAACCCCCGCGCACAGCGCCACAATCGACCTGAGTGCCATCGATCTGCTCCTTCGGGCCCGGTACGCCGTGGATCATGGTCGGGATTGTACTTTGGAAGCATGCCATCGTCGCTCTCAGAAAGTGACCACGGCCGTCACTCCGAGCGCGTTGATGGCGCCAGGTGTGGTGTTCTTACTGTCCTGCCGTTGATAGAAGAGTTGTACTCCGGTCCGCTTGGAGGCGAGCAGGTTCATACCGGCGCGGAATCGATTGCGAAACCACTCCTGGTCCGCGAACTGGTAGAACACCTCGTCGTTCACGAACAGATACGAGATCGGGTCGAGCCCCGCGGTCGCCCAGCGGTATTCACCCCGGAAACGCACCCTCCAGGGGTTGCTCGAGGCGGTGATCGTATTCTCGAGCCGGGTCCGAAACAGCACCGTGCTGCGGCCCATACGCCGGGTGTAGGTCGCCATAGCCAAGGCGATCTGCGTGATGTTGGGATAGTCCTCCTCGCCCCGGTCGCCGGTCACCTGGTGCCGGTACCCGGCCGACAGCGTCCAGTTGCCGGCCTTGTAGTTGAGGTCCAGCCCGCCGGCGCTGTAGGTCGGATTGGGCAGCTCCTCGCTCAACCTGAGCTGCACGATACCCGTGACCGAGGTCTTGTCGCCGAGCGGCGCGATGACGTCGAGCTCGGACCAGAGCTGATCGTCCGGCACACCGGTTCCTGCCGGCGCACGCATCGACAGCGCAAGCAGTGCAGCCCCGAGCGCGGCGCAGGTCAGCGATCCGAGGCGAGGTCGGCGGTAGGGGCGCACCGCCGGCGATTGTGACTGCTGCGCAGCGCCCGGGCTAGCCGGCCCAGCCTGGAGGCGAAGAGCTTGCGGCCGACGTAGCCCCACTCGCACCCGGGGCTGCTTCGATCGCTACCTGCGCCAGTCGAGGGCCGCCGCCCCCCGGGCGGCGATACTCGGGCCGCGTTCCCTCCGGGGGAACGCGAGCGTCATCCGGGCGCCATTCCTCTGCAATGTGCGCGGCCTAGCCTGCGCGGCATGCAAGCCACACGTCCCACAGAGGAATCGCCATGAGACAGGCCGTCTCCAGATTGCCGTTTGCTGCCCGGTTTGGATTGAGCTCGCTCGCCGCGTTCCAACTCGCCCTGGGTGCCCCGTTCGCCACGCTGGCCCGGGCGGACGAGCCGTCGCGGGCGCGCACTCCGATCACTCACGTGATCGTGCTGATCGGCGAGAACCGCACCTTCGATCACCTGTTCGCGACCTACATCCCGCACGGGCCCGACTCGGTGCACAATCTCCTCTCGCAAGGCATCATCAACGCCGATGGCTCACCCGGCCCTTATTTCCACCGCGCGGCCCAGTTCCGGGCGATAGCGCCGTTCCGCACGCGCTACTACGTGAGCCTCGGCGAAAACGAGAAGGTCCCCTATCAGACGCTGCCCGCGCCGACGCTGAACTTCTCGCCGAGCCCTGCGACGGGAGAGCCCCCGCCCTTCCCCGCATTCACGCCGCCGGCGCTCCTGGCCGCGATCGAGCCATCGCTCGAGGCCGGGGATCTCCATCTGCTCACCACCGGCGCCTCGGGCGCGGCACAGAGTGCCGAGCTGCCCGACTTCGACAGCCGGATCGCGAGCTACAACTCGCTGCCGAACGGCCCCTTCCCGCTCGCCGGGGCACAGCTTCCCTATGACTCCTACACCGGTGACACCACGCACCGGCTCTTCGAGATGTGGCAGCAGTCGGACTGCAACGTCCGTAACGCGACCCGCAGCAATCCCTCCGGCTGCCTGAACGACCTCTATCCTTTCGTCATCACGAGCTATACCAGCGAGCCCGATCCCAACAGCTTCCCGGTGGCCGGCCAGGTGGATGACAACGGCGGCGGCAACTCGATGGCCTTCTACAACATGCACAAGGGCGACGTCCCGATCCTCAAGCAGCTCGCCGACGAGTACTCGATGAGCGACAACTACCATCAGGCGGTGATGGGTGGTACGGGCGCGAATCACGTGATGCTCGGGACCGGCGATGCGATCTTCTGGACCGACGGCAATGGTCACCCGACGACTCCGCCCTCGCACATCGCCAACCCGGATCCGCTGCCGGGCTCCGACAACCAGTACACGGTCGACATCAACTTCGACGGCAATTTCACCGAGTGCGCCGACCGCAGCCAGCCGGGCGTCGAGGCGGTACGCCGTTACCTCGAGTCCCTCCCCTACGACCCGAGCCCCAACTGCGAGCGGGGCCACTTCTACATGATCAACAACGACAACCCCGGCTTCCTGCCCGACGGCACGGTCGATACGAGCGGAGCCGCCAGCGGTGGCTCGGTGCCGCCGAGCAACCTGCGCACCATCGGTGAGGCGCTGAGCGAGAAGGGGATCTCCTGGGCGTACTACGGCGGCGCCTACAACGCCGCGGTCGCGCTCACCAAGATCAAGGAGGCGGGCGGGTCGACCAGCGATCCGACCATCCTGATCGGGCAGGCCTACTGCAACATCTGCAACTTCGAGTCCTATGTGAGCGCCGTCATGGGCGATTCCGCGCAGCGCACCGCCCATATCAAGGACGCCACCGACTTCTTCGCCGCGGTCGATGACGGCAGCCTCCCCGCCGTGTCATTCGTCAAGCCCGACGGACTCCTCGACGGCCACCCGGCCTCCTCCAAGGAGGACCTCTTCGAGGGCATGGTGAGGAAGATCGTGGATCACCTGACGGCTAACCCGCAGCTGTTCGCCTCGACGGCGCTCTTCATCACGATGGATGAGGGTGGCGGTTACTACGACTCAGGCTACATCCAGCCGCTCGATTTCTTCGGCGATGGTCCGCGCATTCCGCTGATCGCCGTCTCCCCCTACAGCCGCGGCGGCCACATCAGCCATACCTACGCCGATCACGTCTCGATCCTCAAATTCATCGAGCGCAACTGGGGACTGAAGCCCCTCACCGGGCGCAGCCGCGACAATCTGCCGAACCCGCGTGCCGACTGGGACAACCCTTACGTCCCGCGGAACAGCCCGGCGATCGGCGATCTCTTCGATCTGTTCGATTTCGGACGACACGACGGTCGTTGAACGGGATCGTAAGACGCTGCGTGAGGTGGGGCGGCCATGGGGCCGCCCCGCCGTTATCGGGAGCTGCCGCTACTGCACCCTGACGGCACGACCGGTCGTGCCGTCGCGGCTGAAGTCGAAGTGCAGCTGCATGATGCGCTGGGATGGTGCGTCTGCCGGTGGAAATCGCCATTGCTGGGCCGCCTCGACCGCGAGCCGCTCGAAGTATCGGCTCGGGCCTGCCCGGTCCGGCACGGCGGCAAACACCGAGCCGTCCTGGTTGACGATCACTCGAACCCACACCTTGATGTGTCCGTGGATGCTCCGCCGGGCGCCCGCGGGAACGTCCGGAATGACCTCGTGGACTGCGACCGGCGATGCACCCGCCTCCTTCCGGGACGTCGGGGCCGAGGTTGCGGTCGAGACACTCGCGGCCGGTGCCGCCGTCACGGACGGCGCGGGTCCCTGAGCGGGCGGTGGCGGACCCGGTGCCGGACGATTTGCGAAGATGCGGATCGCTCCCCAGACCAATGCCACGATCAGGAGCACCCCAACGAAGACGGCAACCACGGCTCGCGGTCTCGGAGACTGCCGCAGCGACGGCGCCTGCGTCGCATCCTCGGCGGCGACCACCCGGGTCGTGGAAGGCGGCGGCGCCGCTTCGGGTGCCACCGGCTCGGGAGTTTTCCGCTCCGCTGGTGCCGGCGCAACGGGACGACCGCCCGCGAAGACCATGAGCTCGGCAAGCTCAGGGCGGTTCTGGGGGTTCGCGCTCAGGCAGCGCGCGACGATGTCGCGGAATACCGGAGGGAAGTCCGCCGGCAGCACCAGCGCCTCGCTCGACTCTCCCGAGGCGGGAGGCGAACGGCGCGTGAGCGCTTCGAGGAGCGTGACGCCGAGCGCCCAGATGTCGCCGGCCGCAGATGTGCTGCCATGTCGGGCCTCGGGAGGATCGTAGCCGGTCAGAGCGTGCATGCTGAGCGGGGCCTCGCTCCGCCGACGGACCGTGTCGCTCGCCAGCTTCAACTGCTCTCCGACCACCAGGATGTTGGCCGGCTTCAACTGGCCATGCACCAGGTCCTGGCCGTGCAGGAACGCCAGTACCTCGAGCACCGGCAGCAGCATCTCGCGCGCTTCCTGCTCCGTCAGGGCGCGGCGCGGCAGGAGCTGTGCCAGAGTCTGGTCCGCGTACTCCATCAGCACGTAGAGATAGGGCAGGCCCTCGAGCTGACATCCGCCCCACTGCAGCAGGGGAAGCAGATGCGGGTGCGCGAGCCCGCCCGCCCTCTTCCAACGAGGCAGCAGCGTCTCCGCCAGGGCCCGATTGGCCGGAACGAGCTTGATCGCGATGTCCGCGGAGCCTGTTCCCGCAGACCGGGTGAGAAAGACCCCACTATGATCGGACGAGCCGAGCAGGCGCCCGAGCGGGAACGTGCCGTTGACGACCTGTCCCTGCCACCGGATCCAGGCCTCGCTCATCGGCTCACTGGGTTCCACGCTCATGGGCGGAAACGATAGTCCCCGGAGACGGTTACGGCACGACGTAGAAAAAAAGCGACACCGCTCGGCTCCCGCCTGCCGCAATTCCCCATATGGACTTTGGCTGGCGGTGCGCTAACTTTAGCGGTCAGTAGCGGAATGCGGCCTCGCCAACGCACCATGATGGGTCTGCGGGAGCACTCATGTACACCAGAATGACTCGCACCAGAGCTGGGCTCTTCGGAATTGCAGTCGCGGGGATCCTCGCCGGTCTGCTCGCACCTGGATCGCTGCGCGTCCTGGCGGCCGACGCCCCCAAGGAATGGGACGGACTGCAGCTGCGCTCGAGCAAGCGCGTGGATCGCCTCTATGTGCGCCCGGAGGCCTCGCTCGCCGGATATAAGCGCGTGCGCATGGAGCGCCTGCAGGTGGCCTTCGACAAGAACTGGAAGCCGAATGACAGCCGGCGCGGCTCGGCGCGCCTGACCACGGCCGATTTCGACAAGATCAAGAACGGCCTGGCGGATGAGTTTGCCAACGTGTTCGCCAGCGAGCTTGCCAAGGGGGGTTACCAGATCGTCGACGCATCGGGCGAGGACGTGCTCGATATCACGCCCCTGGTCGTCGATCTGTACATCGCCGCGCCCGACAAGATGACCGCCGGAAGGAGCTACTCCTACACGGCGGATCCCGGGCACATGACGCTGGTCGCGGAGCTGCGCGACTCGGAGACCGGTCAGATCCTCGCCCGCGCACTCGATGCCCAGAGTGCCTGGAGCAGCACGTTCCAGATCGCGAACAGCGTGACGAACACCGCGGAGGCCCGCCGGATCATCGCGCGCTGGGCGTCGCAGCTGCGCGATGCGCTCGATGAGGCCAACGGCCGAGGCTGAGGCAGACGCTGAGCGACGCTTCGTTGCGGGAGTCGCGGGCTCCGGACCCTCCCATCCCACGCGCCGTGTGGACCCTCGGCGCGGTCAGCCTCCTCATGGACATCTCCTCGGAGATGATCCACGGGCTGCTGCCGGTGTTTCTGGTCTCCGTGCTCGGCGCCAGCGCCACGACCGTCGGGCTCATCGAAGGAGTCGGTGAAGGAACCGCTTCGATCTCCAAGCTGTTCTCCGGCTGGCTGAGCGACCGGCTGGGCCGGCGCAAGACCCTCACGGCAATCGGTTACGGTCTCAGCGCGCTCTCGAAGCCCTTGTTCGCAGTGGCGACCAGCACCTCGATGGTGCTGGCGGCGCGCTTCTCCGACCGCATCGGCAAAGGGATCCGCGGGGCGCCCCGCGATGCCCTCATCGGTGACATCGTGCCGGCCGCCAGCCGCGGGGCCGCCTTCGGGCTGCGCCAGACACTCGACACGGTCGGGGCCTTTGCCGGCCCGTTGCTGGCGATCGCACTCATGGCCGGCCTGCATGATGATTTCCGGCAGGTCTTCTGGCTGGCAGTGATTCCCGGCGTGCTGTCGGTGCTGGTACTGGTCGCGGGAGTGCGTGAGCCGCCGCGCACGGCGGGCGCATCCCAGGCGCCGCTCAAGCTCAAAGAGTGCCGTTCGCTCGGGCGGGCCTACTGGACCGTCGTCGTCATCGGAGCGGTATTGACTCTGGCGCGATTCAGCGAAGCCTTCCTCATCCTGCGGGCGCAGGGCGCGGGGCTGCCGCCGACCCTGGCGCCGCTCGTCCTCGTGGTGATGAACCTCGTCTTTGCTGCCTCGGCCTACCCCCTCGGTGCCCTCTCCGATCGGGTCAGCCGCAGGCGCCTGATCGCCCTCGGCTTCGTGACGCTGATTGCCGCGGACCTCATCCTCGCCTGGGCGCCCAATCTGTGGGTCGTCATGGGCGGAATCGCCGTGTGGGGGCTGCACCTCGGCATGACCCAGGGACTGCTGGCGGCACTGGTGGTGGATGTTGCCCCGGTGAGGCTGCGAGCCTCGGCGTTCGGCGTCTTCAATTTCGCGAGCGGCGTGGCGCTCTTGATCGCCAGCCTGCTGGCGGGTCTCCTGTGGGCCCGCATCGGCCCTTCCGCCACCTTCATAGCCGGAGCAGCCTTCACGGCTCTCGGCCTGTCCTTGCTCCCGGCGGCGCGCTCACCCCCGTGACGGACTATGTGTTTGCCCTGATACCTCGCAGTGCCGACTCGTGGCAGCGTCCACCAGCGCCCCCTGGCCCGAGGTGCCGCATGAACGACGAGATCAGAAATACAATCCTCACGCTCCTCGACCGGCATCGAATCATGCGGCTCGCTACGTTGCGGCCGGACGGCTGGCCGCAGGCCACGACCGTCGGATACGGCAATGACGGCCTGACGCTCTACTTTCTCTGCGGCCTCGACAGCCAGAAGGCAACGAACCTGGCACAGGACGACCGGGTATCCCTGACGATCGACGACGACACCCCGCAGGTCATGGAGATCACAGGCCTCTCCATGGCCGGGCACGCCGAGGTTGTCAGCGATCCGATCGAGGGTCACAAGGCCATGCAGCTCATGATCCAGAAGTATCCGCAGCAGAAGTCATTGCCGCTCCCCATGCCCGACTTCGCCGAATTGCGCGTCTTTCGGATAACACCGACGGTGATTTCGGTGCTCGACTATTCCAAGGGTCTCGGGCACACCGATCTGGTCCCTTGCCAGTGACGCGGCTATCCGCCGACGACCCCAACGCCGCCGAGATCGCCTATTGGAACGGCCCCGCGGGGGAGCGCTGGGTACGGCGACAACAGCAGCAGGATGCACTGCTTGCGCCGGTCACCGAGCTGCTGCTCGAGCGCGCCGCGCCGCGCGTCGGCGAGTTCGTCCTCGACATCGGCTGTGGATGGGGCGGCACGGCGATGGCGCTCGCCCGGCGCGTGAGCCCGGGTGGGCGGGTGCTTGGCCTCGACGTATCGCAACTCATGCTGACACGTGCCCGCGAGCTCCTGCCGCAAGGCATGGCGGTCGAGTACGTGCTGGGCGACGCCACCGTTTACCCCTTCGCGCCCGGCCTGGCGGATCTGCTCGCCTCGCGATTCGGCGTGATGTTCTTCGCCGATCCTGGGCGCTCGTTCGCCAACATGCGTCGCGGCTTGCGCAGCGGCGCGCGGCTCGCCTTTGCCTGCTGGCGGGAGGCGCGCCAGAACCCCTGGCTGATGCTGCCGCTGCAGGAGGCCTATCGGCACGTCCCGCGCCTGCCGGAGGTCGGTCCCGAGGACCCCGGCGCCTTCTCTTTCGCCGCCGAGCGCCGGGTGCGCGACGTCCTCGGGCGCGCAGGCTTCGGCGCGATCCGCCTCGAGCCGGTCGATCTGGAGCTCGACATCGCCATCGGCGCAGGACTGGACGCCGCAGTGGACACGGCCGTCGGCATCGGTCCGGCGAGCCGGGCGCTCGAGGGGCAGCCGGCGGCGCTGCAGGCTGCGGCCACGCGATCGATCCGTGCGGCGCTCGAGGCCTGTCAGATCGGCGATCGCGTCCCGCTCGCCGGCGCGATCTGGATCGTCACCGCCGTCAATCCCTGAGCAAGGGCCAGGGGTTGCCCCTCGTCAGAAGCTCTTCTTCAGCCCGATGTAGAAGCCGTGGGGCAGCACATTGAGGATATAGGGCGTGTTGGGGTTCCTGTGCATGAGCCAGCCGGCGCCGGTGCCGAGCGCGAAGCCGGCGAGCACGTCCGTCTGCCAGTGCGCCTGCAGCTTCATGCGTCCGATCGCGTCATACACCGGCAGCAGCTCGAGCGCGTACACCGCCGGGTTGTCGTGCCCGTACTCCAGCACGATCGGTGTGATGACCGAGCTCACCAGCGTCACCTCGCCGCTCGGGAAGCTCTGGTTGCCGTGGCCCTTGAACCAGAGATTGGGATCGCCGCCGCTGTCGATCGGCCGCACACGCGAGAAGCCGACCTTCATGATCTGCGCCACCACGCCCGAGGACACCGAGGCGTCGATCGACTGCCACAGCGTGCGCCCGAAACGCGTGTCCCCGCCCTCCCATAGCGCGCCGCCCACTTCGAAGGCGATCACCCCGTACTCGAGCGCCTCCTGGTACGGGCGTGCCCAGATTCCACTGTCGTCATAGGTCCACATGTGATCGATGCCCGCGAGACAGTCGGAGCTCACGAGCAGCAGCAGCGCCCATGGCGCGGCGAGCGCCGTGCGCCGGCGGCCTGAGGCGGGAATCGCATCGCGCGCTGACATGGCTCTATGCGGGTGGTTGCCGGAGGGTGGACACTCCGGGTACGGAGCGACCCGGTCAGCCTAACAGATGCCCAACCCGGCTCACGGAGCGTCACTCATTCGCATTTGGCGCGCGTCCCGCCGTGCGGCTTTGCTCGGGCTGTGGCTGGGTGTGTCGCCGCTCGCCTCCGCGCAGACCGACGAGATCCAGGTGTACGACGCCGAGATCACGGCGCCGGGCCGCTTCAACCTCACGTGGCACAACAACTTCACGCCCTCGGGAAGGGAGACTCCGCAGTTCCCGGGCGGCATCGTGCCGGATCACGCGCTCAACGGCGTGCCGGAGTGGGCGTACGGGGTGAACCGCTGGTTCGAAGCGGGTCTCTACCTTCCCGTCTACACGCTCACCCGCGACGGCGCGCTGCTCTTCGACGCCACGAAGCTGCGTGCCCTGTTCGTCGTGCCCGACGCGCACACTCGATCGTTCTTCTACGGTGTCAACTTCGAGTTCAGCTACAACGCCCCGCACTGGGAGCCGAGCCGCTTCTCCGGAGAGATCCGGCCCATCGTCGGCTGGCATCTCGGCCGCTACGATCTCATCCTGAACCCCATACTCGACACCGACTTCAACGGGCTGTCACAGCTCGAGTTCGCCCCAGCGGTGCGCGCCGCCTACAACCTCAACGGGAAAATCGCCCTCGCGCTCGAGGAATACGCCGACTTAGGTCCCCTGCAGCACCTGAAGTCCGGCTCGAACCAGGTCCACACTCTGTTCGCAGTGATCGACTTCGGCTCGAGCAGCAACGGGCTCGAGTTCGGCATCGGCAAGGGACTGACGCACGCCAGCGACTCCACCGTGCTGAAGCTCATGCTGATGCACGACCTCTAGCGCTGCACGGTACCGCGTCCGGTACTGAGCTCGAGCTGCACTCTCCCGGCTCCGGCGACACCCGCCCGCGTCGCATCCACCACGCGGATGTCGCCGCGGCCCACGCGCACCCGGATGCGCTCGAAGGCCGCCCCCGGCACCGTGAGTCGCGCGAAGCCATCGACGTCCGTGAGCCAGCCCCGAGTCTCGATCGTGTAGCGCAGCGCCGGCGGCGGTCCCCGCATGGCCTCGAGGCGTGCAGCGACACGTGCCGCAGGCGACCCGAAGCCATGCAGCTCTCCTTCGATCTCGAGCTTCGTGGGCGGTCCATCCACCAGGGCAATGACGATGCTGGCGCGATCGGCCTCGACCTCGAGGATCCGTGGTGAGCCGGGCGGCAGCGCGACGGTCGCGGTGAGCTCGGAGCCGTGAGGCAGCAGATACAGGCCGAGCAGTACCAGAGCCCCTGCCAGCGGGGCCGCGACGGCCGGCGCGCGCCGCCACATCCGGCCGGTCCGCAGCGGCGCAGCGCGCACGGCGGGTTCCGGCTCATCGAAGGGCAGCACGTGGTAGTAGACGATGTGCGTCACGCCAAAGGCGAGCAGCGCCGACCAGATCACGTCGGAGAGGAAGTGCGCGCCGGCGGCCATGCGTCCGAGGCCCAGCAGCACGCCGACCGTGAGGCCCACCGCCAGCGAAGCGATTGCCCAGCGCGGATGCCGGCGCCTGAAGATCCACCAGCCGAGCCCATAGAGAAAGCCCACCGTGCAGTGGCCACATGGAAAGGACCCGCCGCCTTCCCGCCCGATCAGTGGCGATGGCACGTAGTGCTGCGAGCCCCCGAACTCGACCAGGTCCCGCGGACGCGGGTGCTGCCAGTGGTCCTTCAGCACGGCGTTGCCGATGAGGCCCGGACCCGTGACGACGCTCAGCAGCACCAGCGTGGCGGCGCCCCGCCAGTGTCTGCGCCGCGGGGTAAGGCTCAGCGCAAACGCTGCGAGCCCGCCGAGCAGCAGCGATGCGGTGATCCACGGGGCCGCGCGGTACAGCATGCGCCACGGCTGTGCGTGCGCCAGAGGCCAGTGCTCGACTGCATCGGGCGCGAAGAACCAGCGGGCCGCCGCGACGTCGAGCGTCCCGCCGCCAAACACGAGGGCGGTAAGCGCCGCCGCCGTGAGCAGGCACCACGCTTCGCGAGACCGTCGGTGAGCGCCCATGGGGCTAATGCCTTAAGATTCCGGCATCGTCGTTAGGGGGTCAGATGAAGAGAATAGTCGCACTGCTTGCGGTGCCCTACGCCTGCGCGCCCGCGCTGGGCGAGGAGTCCAGATCCTTCGATGCTGCCGTCGCCTTCGGCGCGCGCCCGAGCGTCTCCGCCATGACGCTCTCGCCGGATGGCCAGAGCGTGGCCTATCGCTCCCCGCTCCCGGGTCAGGGATCGGCGCTCTATACCCTGAGTCTCGCCGAGGGAGCGAAGCCCAAGCCGGCTTTGGCGCTCAACGGCAAGCCCGAGCGCCTCGGAGGCTGCCTGTGGGTCGCGAACGATCGTCTCGCTTGCTTGATCTACGCGAGCCTCAAGGATCCCGTTGCCGGCATCATGCCCTTCAACCGGCTCGTCGCGGTCAACGCCGACGGCTCGAACCTCAAGCTCCTCAGCAAGCCTGACACCGCCCACGCTCACTACATACTGCAAGGCGGAGGCGAGATCATCGACTCCCTGCCATCGGAGGATGGCGCCGTTCTCATGGCGCGCCCGACGGCCGGCGAGGATCGCATCGGCAGCCACATCGGCTCGAGTGCCCGGGGACTCGGCGTCGACCACATCGACACGCGCACGCTCAACGCCAGGCGAGTCGAGGAGCCGCGCGAAGACGCCGTCGAGTACATCAGCGACGGGCGCGGCGCGGTGCGCATCGTCGGCCTGGAGCAGAGGGTCGGCGCCAGTCTCACCACCCAGGACAGCGGGGTGACCGACTACCTCTACCGCAAGCCCGGCTCGCAGGACTGGCACAAATTGAGTCAGTACAACTCCCTCGAGCACACGGGATTCAACCCCTACGCGGTCGACGCCGAGCGCAACGTCGCCTACGGACTGAAGAAGTCCGACGGCCGGCTGGCCGCTTACTCGGTGAGCCTCGACGGCACGCTCGCGGAACAGCTTCTCTACGCCAATCCTGACGTCGACGTCGTCGGCTTCGAGCGCATCGGCCGGCAGAATCGCGTGGTCGGGGCGGTGTATATCACCGACCGGCGCCGGGCCTTCTACTTCGACCCGCAGGTCAAGCAGCTGCTCGCCTCACTCGGTAAGGCGTTGCCGCAGCAGGAGCTGAACGTCCTCGACTCGAGCGCCGACGAGAACACGCTGCTGGTCTTCGGCGGCAGCGATTCCGACCCCGGCGTCTACTACCTCTTCGACAAGAAGGCACGGCGGCTGCAGACCTTCCTGGTCGCGCGAGCCGAGCTCGAGGGCGTGAAGCTCGCGAGCGTCAAGTCGATCACCTATCCCTCCTCGGATGGCGTCATGGTCCCCGCCTATCTCACTCTTCCGCCGGGAGCGACGAGCGCCAAGGGCCTCCCGGCGATCGTCCTGCCGCACGGAGGGCCGAGCGCGCGCGATGTGTGGGGGTTCGACTGGTTGTCGCAGTTCTACGCCTCCCGCGGTTTTGTGGTGCTGCAGCCGGAGTTTCGCGGCTCGTTCGGCTATGGCGACGCCTGGTTCGAGCACAACGGCTTCCAATCCTGGAAGGTCGCGATCGGCGACGTGCTCGCGGCTGGTCACTGGCTCATCGATCAGGGCATCGCCGACCCGCAGAAGCTCGCCATCCTGGGGTGGTCCTACGGCGGCTATGCGGCGCTTCAGTCCGCTGTCGTCGAGCCCGGCCTCTTCAAGGCGGTGGTCGCCATCGCACCCGTCACCGACCTCGCGATGGCCAAGGAGGAGTTCAAGCGCTCGAGCGGCTATTTCTACGTAAGCCAGCTCATCGGGGACGGCCCGCACGTGCGCGAGGGCTCGCCGCTCCAGAACGCAGAGAAGATCAAGGCGCCGGTACTGCTGTTCCACGCGGCTTTCGACCGGAATGTCTCCATCGAGGAATCGCAGCGCATGGCGCAGCGGATGAAGGCGCTTGGCGGTCGCTGCGAGCTTGTCACCTGGGACGACCTCGACCACTATCTCGAGGACTCGCAGGCGCGGACGCTCATGCTGCGCAAGAGTGAGGCGTTTCTACGTCAGAACCTCGGCATGTAATGCACACGGATCCCTTCGCCAGTCATCATCGCGGCATCCTCGAGGAGCTCGCGCGCCTGACATCGCGGTCCGAGCCGTTCACGCTCTGCCTGGTGGTGCACTCCACGGGATCCACCTACCGCAAGCCGGGCGCGCTCGCGGTGGTGCGGGCCGACGGCACCCGCCGCGGAGTCATCTCGGGGGGGTGTCTCGAGCCGCAACTCGAATCCGCGGCCCAGGCAGCGTTTGCGGAGAATCGCTCGCGGGTCGTCGTCTTCGATACCCGCGCCGACGACGACGTCGTCTTCGGCTCGGGCACGGGGTGTCGCGGGCAGATGCAGGTGCTGCTCGTGCCGGTGGCCGCGGGCGCGCACCATCCGCTTTGCGATGTGCTCGTCAGCGCCGATCGCGGCCGGCAGCTCCTCAAGGCCGCGCTCATCACCAGCGGCGAGCACGCAGGCAGCGGCTATCTATGGACTGCGGACGCCGAGACCGCGCTGCCGCCGACCCTGGAGTCGGTTCGCAGCCTCAGAGGCCGCGCCCCTGGCGAATATCCGCTCGCGAACGGCTCCACCTGCGCAGTCCTGGTGTTCGCGCCTTCCCCCGTGGTGATGCTCATCGGCGCGGGCCCCGAGGCGCCCGCCCTCATCAACATCGCCAACCAGCTCGGCTGGCGCGTCATCATCGCCGACCACCGCGAGGGGCTTCTGTCCGCGCACGGTGCGGGCGCCGAGCAGGCCATCTGCGCGCGCCCGGCCGCAGCGTTCGCCGCCCTGGGAGATCGGCGCCTCGATGCCTGCATCGTGATGACCCACGGCGCGGCGAGCGATCGCGAGGCTCTCGCCGCTCTCGCGCGCCGCACCGACCCTTTCATCGGGCTGCTCGGCCCCCCGGCGCGCCGCGACGAGCTGCTCGCCGAGCTCGACCCCGCGGCGCGGGCAACGCTCACACCCCGGCTGCATGCCCCCGTCGGACTCAAACTCGGGGGATACGGACCTGAGACGCTCGCGCTGTCGACCTGCGCCGAGCTGCAGCGTTTCCTCGCCGCCGAGAGCGAGCTGCGCGGCTGACTCAAGGTGTCCGCGGCGCGAATTCGCCGGCGAGCGCGCGCAGATTTTCCGCCGTCACGTGCACCAGGCCGGTGCGCGGACTGTCGAGGTCCGCAATCAGGAAGAACGCCACCGAGACGACCAGCGGCAGGATCATCGGCACCCCGGTCGCCTTGCGCGTGTGAGTCGTATAGCCGAACAGCGCGGCGCCCACGATCGCGATCACGACCAGCAATTCCCACGCCTCGCCGGGTATGCGGTTCCACCAGGCCGCCTGCGTATAGCTTTGCGAGTTCAGGACATCGTTCATACCGGCAGCCACCAGGGCCACCACGGCGTCTCGCCCCCCGTTGGTCGCCGTCTCGACCGCAGACCACAGCTGCTCCTGCAGCCGCACGGTGTCCGTGTCGACCTGGCCGAGGAGTGCGGTACCGCGCACCTCGTAGAAGCGAATGCGCTCGTCGAGATACGCCCCGAGCAGCTGCCGAATACGAGCCGCGTCCGCGGCGGACAGGAGGCCTGCGCGGGCGTACTCGGTGCCGATTGCGTTGGCCTCGGCTTCCTCGTAGGTCTTGCGCATGTCGTAGCGAGCCACCGCCATGGAAAATGCAAAGCCGATGATGAGCCCAAGTAGCGTGAGGGTCGCCGTCAGCGCCAGATCGAGCGTGTGCTCGCTGTCGGCGCGCCAGATGCGCGCCGCCCGCGCTCCGAGCCAGGTGGCGAGCGTCAGCACACAGAAGCAGGCCGGCAGGAACAGCAACGGGATTTCTGTCAGGGCGCTCATGCGGCTTTCAGTTTATAACAGCTGCCACTAAAGTAGCCCGCCATGCCCCTGGTCCGAGGCCTGCTCGATCGTGTGCTGCTGGTGTGCGCCGCCGTGGCCGGGGGCCTCATCCCCGGCTTCATCGCGCAGTACCGACAACGGCTCGGCGGCCGGCTCGACCAGGCGAAGCTCGATCTCGAACCCTGGCAGAGGCTCGCGAACCAGTCCTATCAGGGGGACCTCGACAGGCTGATCCAGCACCACCTGGGAAGCGGCGACCCGACCTTTCACGCCGAGGGTGCAATCATCCGCGACCTCATCGCCACGGTGCACCAGCTGCAGAGCGCGGTAGAGGCGCTGCAGGGGAACCTGTATCACCAGCTCGCCTGGCTCACCCTGCACGCCGACCCCGGGCTGCTGCACGCTACGCTCGCCGACTGGGTCCCGGCCTTCGCGCTCTCGGGCGAGGGTCTGGTGTTCGCGGCGGTGTTCGCCATCGTCGCGTGGCTGCTGTTCTACGCCTTGTGGTGGCTGCTCGCGCTCGGCGCGCGGTGGCTGTTCGGGCGCCGCCCCCTCGATAGCGCCCCTTCGATAGGCCGCCGGGTCAGGTAGCCCGCAGCGCCGTCGTCACCGGCACCCGTGCCGCGCGCAGCGCCGGGAGGAGCCCGCCGATGAAGCCCATCACGAGCGCCCAGGTGATGCCGATCTCGGCGAGCCGCGGGGTGACGTCGAGCCTGAAGGTGAAGCCGAACGGGGCGATCGCCATGCCGTGGAAGAGGAGCCACGCCAGCGCGGCCCCGAGTAACGCGCCCGGCAAAGCGAGCAGCACCGACTCCACCAGCGTCGCGGCCACGATGGCCGCCGACCCGAAACCGATCGCCCGCAGCGTCGCGAGCTCCCGTCGGCGCGAGTCCACGATCGAGTAGAGCGAGTTCACGGCGCCGAGCGTCGCGCCGACCGCCATGATCGAGCCGATGAAATAGCTCACGAAGTTGAGCAGTCCATTGAACTGCTTCATGTCCGACTCGACCTGCTCACGCGCCGGCTTGGCTTCGAGCTTGAGCGCCGGATTGGCCTCGAGAGCGCGGTTGAACGTCCCGAAGTCGGAGGGTCTGTCGAGACGCACGCTGATCCGGTTGTAGCCGTTGCGGCCAAACAGGCTCATCAGAGTCTCGGCGTCGCTCAGCACGATGCACTGCAGGCTCTGGCCCTGGTCGTAGTGCCCGACGACGGTCCAGGCGGCGCCGCGTACCTCGCGCTTCGCTCCGAGCTCGAAGCCCTCGAACTGCCGCACACAGGCGTTGGTCGCGATGAGCTCGTGCAGACCCGGCCGGAACAGGCGCCCCTCGGTGAGACGCGCCGGCGGGCGCAGCTCGAACTGCGAATTGCTGCTGCCGAGGAGCGGAAAGAACACCCGTCGGCCGGTGCCGCGCCGGTGCCCCTCGAACGGCACCAGCACGAGCCCGTCGACCTGCGGCTCGCCGTCCTTGTCCCGGGCGATGCCCGGCAGGTCACGCAGCGCGACCATCTCCTCTCTCGAGATCTCGCTCTGCATGATCTGCGAGCCCTTGGCCTGCACGACGAACTCATCGTCTTGCACGTCGCCCACCGCCTGCCGATGAGCACCCGTTCCCATGGCCAGCATCGAGATCAGCACGGCGACCGTGCACGTCACGCCGACGACGATCGTCAGCACCGAGCCGAGCCGCGCGCCCTCCCCCTCGAGGCTCATGCGCAGCAGCGCCAGGAATTGCCGCATGAAGTTCACCGGCCCCTCAGCGCTCCGCCAGCGCGGTGACGACGCGCAGTCGCGCGGCACGCGCGGCCGGAAGCGCCGCGCTTACCAACGCCACCGCCGCAGCGAGCGCGAGCCCGATCGCGACGGTGACCTTCGGCATCGCCAGCCCGTACACGAACCGTCCCGCGAAGGGAAAGACGACGGTCGCGAGCGCCAGGCCGCAGGCGCCCGCCGCCACGCACACGACCACGGCCTCGACGAGCACCAGGAAGAACACGGCGCGATCGGTGAAGCCGATTGTCTTCAGCACCGCGAGCTCGGGAGTGCGCTCCCTGACGGACTGCATCATCATCGTCGCCGTCGCGAACAGCAGTGCCGCGAGCACCGCGCTCACCACCGCGCGGATGAGGAAGTCGAGATCGCCGATCTGCTGCACCTGGGCCTGTGCCAGCTCGCGCAACGACTCGGTCTTGGTCTCGTGCGAGGAGTTGGCAAAGCGCTTGTCGATCGCATCCGCCACCGGCACCGCCAGACGGGGATCGGTGACAGCGACGTTGAAGTGATCCACGCTACCCGTGCCGGCTGCGCGCCCCTCGTCGAAGTAGGCGAAGTGCATGAGAATCTTGTAGCGCCCTACCGCGACGTCGCTGTCGGTGAAGGTCCCGACGATGTCGAAGGCCCAGGTCGTCGAGCCATCCTTCTGCGGTGTCTTCGACATCATCGGGATGTGATCACCGATCTTCCAGTGGTACTTCTGCGCGGCATACTCGGTAACCAGCGCTGCGGTGCGGTTCTTGTTGAAAGCGGCGAGGTACTGAGGCGCGATGTTGAAGGTAAACGCGTCCGTCCAGTCCCCCTCGGTGCTCACGGCGACGATGATCGCTCCCTGTTCCGGCTTCTGATACCAAGCGCCGAACAGCCCCACCGGGACGACTACTTTCACCCCCGGCACCGCGCGGATCTGCCCGAGGAGGCCGAGCGGAATGGGAGCGAAGAAAGTCTCGCGGCCGTGCACCAGCAGGAGGTCCGCGCGCGCCTCGGCCACTGCATGCTCAATCCCGGTCTTCAGTCCCTGCAGCACGCCGAACAGCACGAAGGCGACCGCCACCTGCAGGAAGATGAGCACGGTGCGTCCGGGCTTGCGCCAGATGCCGGACCAGATGAGCGGCAGATACTTCACACCCGGCAGATCCGGCAGGCCGCTTCCAGAGCCGCGTACGGCTCGCCCTTCGCCTTGAACTCGTGGGCGAGGTATCCGGCAAAGCCGCCGTCGGCGATCGCCGCCGCCACGGCGTGATAGTTGAGCTCCTGGGAGGCGTCGATGTCGTGCCGCCCGGGCACGCCGCCGGTATGGAAATGCCCGATCCAGCGCTGCTGCTGGCCGATCGTGCGGACGATATCCCCTTCCATGATCTGCATGTGGTAGATGTCGTAGAGCAGCCGCACGCGCGGCGATCCCACCTTCTCCATCACCGCGACGCCGAAGGCCGTGTGATCGCCCTGATAGTCCGGGTGATCCACCTTGCTGTTGAGGAGCTCGACGCACACCGTGACGCCGTGCTGCTCGGCGACCGGCGCCACCCGCGCAAGTCCCGCGGCGCAGTTGACGATTCCCTGCTCATCGCTCAGCCCGCGGCGGTTGCCGAACATCGCGATGAGGTTCGGGACTCCCGCCGCAGCCGCGAGCGGCAGCGCCGCGGTGAGCTCCTCGATGAGCATCGCGTGGTTCGCCGCATCGTTGAAGCCGTTCTCGATGAAGTGATCGCGGCGGCTGGCATAGCCCATGGAGCAGGTGAGTCCGGCAGCGCGCGCTAGCGCCCACTCGTCCTGGTGCAGCAGGTCGATCGCCGTGAGCCCGAGCCCGCGCACGCGTGCGCAGACCTCGGGGAGCGTCCCGGGAAGCGTCCAGCGGCACACTGACTGCTTGAGCCTGCCCGCAAGCGCACTGCCGGCAGCGGCGTCGCCCGCGGCGCCGGCGAGCGCGGCGAGCGAGCCCGCCGAGGCGCCGAGGAATCGCCGGCGGGAGAGCCGGCCCATCAGATCTCCCCGTGCTTCAATTGCTCGACGGCGTGGCTGCAGGCGCGCGCGGTGAGCGCCATGTAGGTGATCGAGGGGTTCTGATTTCCCGAGGAGCTCATGCAGGCGCCGTCGGTCACGAACACGTTCGGCACGTCGTGGGCCTGGTTCCAGCCGTTCAGCACCGAGGTCTTCGGATCGCGTCCCATGCGCGCGGTGCCCATCTCGTGGATGCACAGTCCCGGCGCCAGCTCGTCGTTGAAGGTGCGAATATCCTTGGCGCCCGCCGCCTCGAGGATCTCCGCGGCCGTCACCTGCATGTCCTTCAGCAGCTCGAGCTCGTTCGGACCCCAGGTGCACTGGATGTGCAGCGCCGGCACGCCCCACTTGTCCTTGAGCGTCGGGTGCAGCGTGCAGCGGTTGTCGGAGCGCGGCAGACATTCCCCCCAACCGCCCATCCATACGTGCCACGGGCCGAGCCCGCGCAGGAGCGACTTCTTGAAGTCGGCGCCGAAGCCCTGCTGCCGCGCACCGCGCTGCCAGTGGGCGCGGCTGCCGCCGCCCTGGAAGCCGTAGCCGCGCAGGAACTTCGGATGCCTGTCGGTCACGTTGCGGAAGCGCGCCACGTAGATGCCGTTCGGGCGGTTGCCGAAGGTCGCGTGGTCCTCCATGCCGGGTATGGTCGCCTCGGCGCCGGCGCCGAAGGGATGGTCCATGATGTTGCGTCCGAGCTCCCCGCTCGAGTTGCCGAGCCCGGCGGGGAAGCGCTCGCTCTTCGAGTTGAGCAGGATACGCGCGCTCTCGAGCGCCGAGGCGCACAGGAACACCACGCGCGCGCGGAACTCGAGCGTCTGCAGCGTGTCGGCATCCACGGCGCGCACCCCGCTCGCGCGGTTGCTGCGCGCGTCGTACAGCACCTCGGCGACCACGCTGTTGGGGCGCAGCGTGAGCCGTCCGGTGGCGGCGGCGGCCGGCAGGGTCGAGCCGATGCTGTTGAAATAGGAGTGCGTGATGCAGCCGCGCCAGCACGGCCCGCAGTAGTGGCACGCGGCGCGCCCGAGGTGCGGCTGGGTGAGGATCGCGGCGCGCCCGATGGTGAGCACGCGCTCGCGCCCCCAGCGTCTGCTCATCGCCTCGCGCACGTGCTGCTCCGCGCAGTTGAGCTGCATCGGCGGCAGGAACTCGCCGTCCGGCAGCTGCGCGAGCCCCTCGGCCTGGCCGCTCACGCCGATGAACCTCTCGACGTGGCTGTACCAGGGCGCGATGTCCGCGTAGCGGATCGGCCAGTCGACGCCGACGCCCTCCTTCGCGTTAGCTTCGAAGTCCAGGTCGCTCCAGCGGTAG
This sequence comes from Steroidobacteraceae bacterium, assembly GCA_035542535.1. Classification (GTDB taxonomy): domain Bacteria; phylum Pseudomonadota; class Gammaproteobacteria; order Steroidobacterales; family Steroidobacteraceae; genus 13-2-20CM-66-19. Next base: position 50,113 of record DATKLG010000026.1, on the reverse strand, counting down.
ACCTGCCGGCCCCACATGAGCGAGCGCCCGCCGACCTGACGGCCGCGGATCCACACAAACGGCTTGTCGCCGTCGCTCTCGTAGGGATTCTCGCGGTCGTTCACGAAGAACTTCGACACCCATTCGTCGCAGGCGCCGGTCTGCGACTGAATGGGCTGCTGCTCGCGCAGCCTGCGCAGGTTGCCGTAACCCCGGTACGGGAGCGAGTAGTCCTGCACGTGCTCGACGAAATCCCGCTCGGGCACGACCGGCGGCCCCGCCTCGAGCAGCAGCGTCTTCAGGCCCCGCTCGGTGAGCTCCTTGGCGGCCCAGCCGCCGGAGATTCCGGAGCCGACGACGATCGCATCGTACCGCCCGGAAGTCGGCTCAGGCGCTGACGCAGCCATCGTACCTCCCGGGAATGATGGGCGCGTCGATGAGCCCCTTGGCGACCGGCTCGGAGGTGAAGTAGGCGAACACCACCAGGCCCTTGAGGAGCTCATAGCCGCGTTCCGCCGTCAGCGGCAGCGCATCGAGCCGCGCCTGCTCCGCCTTGGTCGGAGGCCGCGCCGGCAGCTGGCCATCGAGCGCGCGGATCAGCGCCTCCTGGTCCGCCTTGCGGGCGGCAGCGACCGGCGCCCCGTAGAGCGAGCGGCTGCGGGCCTCGATGGCCGCGAGCCCCTCGAGGAAGCGGTCGCGATCCCGTTCCAGCATCGATTCCGTGAGCAGCAGATCGATGAAGCGGTTGACGCCCACCTGCGTGGCACCGACGGTATCGGTCTGCGGCAGGAGAATCTCGGCGATGCAGGTGACGGCCGCATCCTGAGTCTCGCTCAGGGTCTTCAGGCCCGCCGCGGCGCCGGCGCGCGCGTGCAACGCCGCGGCGAACGGCAGCAGGATGGAGAGGCCTCCGATCGATTCGAGGAACTCGCGTCGATCCACTGCAAGATCCTTTCCGCTGCTCGCCAACCCCGGCGGCGACGCTAGCATACCTCGCGCGCTCGCGCGAAGAGCCCCGCGCCGGCATTAGAATGGCGTCCAACCACTCCGCTGTGCTGCAAAGGACCGTGCATGAAGCGTATTTCGCCGGCGTTGCTCGCCGGTGTGCTGCTGGCGCTGCCCCCGGCTGCGCCTGCGGTCACGGTGGGCGTCACCATGGCCCTGTTCGACGACAACTTCCTCACCGCGGTGCGTGCCAGCATGAAGGATCGCGCCGCAGAGCTCGGCGTGACGGCGCAGTTCGAGGATGCCGAGAACGACATCGGCCGCCAGCTCAACCAGATCCAGAACTTCATCGCGCAGCACGTCGATGCCATCGTCGTCAATCCCGTCGACACCGACGCGACGCCGCGCATGACACACCTGGTGGCGGGCGCCCGCATCCCACTCGTGTACGTCAACCGCATGCCGGCGGACAAGCAGCTGCCGCCGCGCGTGTCCTTCGTCGGCTCGGACGAGTCTCAGTCCGGCACTCTGCAGATGACCGAGGTCTGCCGGCGGCTCGGCGGCAAGGGTGACATCGTGATTCTCATGGGCGAGCTCACCAATCAGTCGGCCCGCCAGCGCACCGAGGACATCGAGCAGGTGATCGCGCGACCCGCCTGCCGCGGCATCCACGTGCTCGACGAGCAGGCCGCCAACTGGAAACGAACCCAGGCCGCCGACCTCATGACCAACTGGCTGAGCGCCGGGCTGCGTCCCTCTGCCGTCCTCGCCAACGACGACGAGATGGCGATCGGCGCCATTCAGGCGCTCAAGCAGGCGCACCTCCTCGGCGCGACCCTGGTCGCAGGAATCGACGCGACCCCGGACGCGCTCGCGGCCGTGAAGGCCGGGGAGCTCACGGTGACGGTGTTTCAGAATGCGCCGGCGCAGGGGCGCGGCGCCATCGAGACCGCCATGAAGCTCGCGCACGGCGAGCCGGTGCCGGCCCTCGTCTGGGTGCCTTTCGAGCTGGTGACGCGCGACAACCTGTCCAGCTATCTCGGGCATCGCTGATGAGCTCGGTCCGCGCCGGAGTGCCGCACGACCTGCTCGAGGTGCACGAGGTCTCGAAGAGCTTTCCGGGAGTTACGGCACTCGAGGAGGTGACGCTGCGCCTCAAACGCGGCAGCGTGCACGCGCTCATCGGCGAGAACGGCGCCGGCAAGTCGACGCTGATGAAGATCGTGGCCGGAGTCTGCGCGCCCGACACCGGCGAGCTGCGCCTCGAAGGTCGCCCGCTGCGTCTCGGCTCGCCGCGCCACGCGCTCGAGTGCGGCATCGCCATGATCCATCAGGAACTGAACCTCATGCCCTCGATGAGCGTCGCGGAGAACATCTGGATCCGCCGCGAGCCGGTGAACGCGCTGGGACTCATCAGGCACCGCGAGCTCGAGCGCCGCACGCGCGTCCTGCTCGAGCGACTCGCGCTCGACATCGATCCGCGCACCGAGCTCGGCCGACTGCCGATCGCCGCGCGGCAGATGGTCGAGATCGCACGCGCGCTCTCCTACGGCGCGCGCGTCCTCATCATGGACGAGCCGACCTCGGCCCTCACCGAGCGCGACGCCGAGCGGCTGTTCGCGCTGATCCGCGAGCTCAGGGCGCAGGGTACCGGTGTGTTCTACGTGACTCACCGGATCGAGGAGCTGTTCGCACTCGCCGACGAGATCTCGGTGCTGCGCGACGGCCGCCGCGTCGGCACCGAAAGTCCAGGCAACCTGAGCCGCGAGCGTCTCATTCGCATGATGGTGGGCCGCGAGCTCGCGGCGCCGCCGCCCAGCCCTCCGGCCGTGCCCGGTCCGGTGCTGCTGGCCGCGCGCGGCCTCGGCGGCGCAGGGCGGTTCAGCGACGTGAGCTTCGATCTGCATGAGGGTGAGATCCTCGGCGTGGCCGGCCTGGTCGGTTCAGGCCGCAGCGAGCTCGCCAGGGCGCTGTTCGGGCTCGAGCCGGCCGATGTCGGTGAGATTCGCCTCGCGGGCGAGGCCGTGCGTATCGCGGCGCCGCCGGCGGCGATCGGGCGCGGCGTCGGCTTCGTCACCGAGGATCGCAAGGAGAGCGGCTGCTTCCCGGGCCTGAGCGTGCTCGAGAACCTGGAGATTGTCGCGCTCGCGCGCGACTTCTCGCGCGGCGGGCTGGTGCGCGGCGGCGCGGCGCGGCGCGCCTGCGAGGCCATGGTGAGCGCGCTGCGCGTCAAGACGCCCGGCCTTGGGGAGCGCATCGACAACCTCTCGGGGGGCAATCAGCAGAAGGTGCTGCTCGGGCGCTGGCTGCTCACCCGCCCGAGGATCCTGATCCTCGACGAGCCGACGCGCGGGGTGGACGTCGGCGCCAAGGCGGAAATCCACCAGCTCATCGCGCGCCTGACCGCCGAGGGCACCGCGGTACTCATGATCTCCTCCGAGATGCCCGAGCTCCTCGCGCTCAGCCACCGCGTCATGGTCATGCGCGCCGGCCGGGTCGCCGGCGTGCTCGAGCGCGCCGCAGCCACCCAGGAGAGGATCATGGAGCTGGCCGCACACTAGAAGCGCAGCGCAGCCCATGCAGCAATCCCTGGCAGACCGAACCGCGCCCGCCCACCCCCGCAGGCCGGGGCGGCGCTGGCCGCCCGAGGCCGGCATACTCCTGGTGCTCGCCGGGCTCGCGCTCGGCTTCGAGCTGCTCGGCTGGATCTTCGTCGGCCAGAGCTTCCTCGCGAACGAGCAGCGGCTGGTGGTGATGGTCCTGCAGGTCGCGGTGATCGGCATCATCGCCATCGGCGTCACCCAGGTCATCATTACCGCCGGCATCGATCTGTCCTCGGGCTCGGTCGTCGGCCTCACCGCCATGGTGGCGGCGAGCCTCGCGCAGTCCTCCGAGGCGCTGCGCGCCGTCTACCCCGCGCTCGCCGACCTGCCGGTCGTGGTGCCGGTGGCCGCCGGCCTCGCGGTGGGCGCGCTCGCGGGGCTCGTGAACGGCAGCCTGATCGCGGCGACCGGCATCCCGCCCTTCATCGCCACACTCGGCATGATGGTCACGGCACGCGGACTCGCCAGGTGGTACACGCGCGGCCAGCCGGTGAGCATGCTGAGCGATTCGTTCGCGGCGCTCGGCAGCGGCGCCGTTCCGGTGCTGATCTTTCTCGCCACGGCGCTGCTCTTTCACGTCGCGCTGCGCTGCACGCGTTACGGCAAGTTCACCTACGCCATCGGCGCCAACCGTGAGGCGGCGCGCGTCTCGGGAATCCTCGTCGGCCGCCACCTGGTCATCGTCTATACGATCGCCGGAGTGCTGTCGGGGCTCGCCGGCGTCCTCACCGCGGCGCGCGCCGTCTCGGGTCAGGCGGGCATGGGTCTCATGTACGAGCTCGATGCGATCGCGGCGGCGGTGATCGGCGGCGCCTCGCTCTCCGGTGGCGTCGGGCGCATCACCGGCACGGTGATCGGCACGCTGATCCTCGGGGTCATTACCTCGGGTTTCACGTTCCTGAGAATCGACGCCTACTACCAGGAAATCGTCAAGGGCGGGATCATCGTGGCGGCGGTCGTCATCGACCAGTACCGGCGCGGTCGATTGACGCGCGCCTGAGCGGCGCGCCACGATAGCGAGGCACCATGAGCAACGACAGCTACCGGCGGCGGGCCTTGAGCGACGGCAGGCCCTACGATCCGATGAAGGAGCCGCGCTTCACCGAGATCGCGACCTTCATGCGCTGCCCGCTCGCGGCGGCGCTGGATGGCGTCGATATCGGCCTGATCGGCATTCCGACCGACATCGCCGTCACCAACCGGCCCGGCGCGCGTCACGGACCGCGCGAGATCCGCAATGCCTCGAGCCTGATGCGCGGCTACCACGTCGCACTCGGCGTCGACCCCTACGAGCTCTGCCGCGTCGCCGACCTGGGCGACGTGCCGATCTCCCACCGCTACGACCTCGAGCGGCAGAACGACTCGATCGAGGCGTTCTATCGCAAGGTCAAGGCGGCCGGCATCCTGCCGCTCACCGCCGGCGGCGATCACTCGATCACCTACCCGATCTTCAGGGCGCTCGGCGCCGAGCGCCCCGTCGGCATGGTGCACGTGGATGCGCACTGCGACACCTGGGGGGAATTCTTCGGCTCGAAGTTCACCCATGGCGCGCCGTTTCGCCTGGCGGTCGAGGCAGGTGTGCTCGATCCGAAGCGCACCATCCAGATCGGCATCCGCGGCGCGCAGAACTTCCTCGACGGCATCGAGTTCTCGAAATCCCACGGCATGCGCGTGGTGTTCATGGACGAGTTCGCCGAGCTCGGGGTCGAGGAGGTGATCCGGCTGGCGCGCTCGGTGGTGGGCGATGGCCCCACCTACATCTCCTTCGACGTCGACGGGCTCGATCCGGTCTATGCCCCGGGCACCGGCACTCCGGAGGTCGGCGGCATCACGACGCTCGAGGCGCAGCGGCTGCTGCGGGGCCTGCGCGGCCTCAACCTGATCGGCGGCGACGTGGTCGAGGTCGCGCCACCCTACGATCAGACCGGCAACACCGCACTCGTCGGCGCCACGATGATGTACGAGATCCTGTGCCTGATCGCCGACCGCAACTTCGGCGCCACGCGCCGCGCCTGAGGCTCAGGCGGCCGCGAGCGTGCGCTCGATCGCGCGGCTCAAGCGTTCGATGAGCTCCTCGAGCTCCGCGTCGCTGGCGTTGTAGGGCGGGGCGACGATCACGGTGTCGCCGGCCGTGCCGCCGACATTGCCGGCGCACGGATAGACGATCAGTCCGTCCTCGAATGCACGCCGCCCGAGCGCCTGGCTGAAGGCGCGCGCTGGCGGCAGCGGCTCGCGCGTGCTGCGGTCGCGCACGAACTCGACGCCGATGAGATAGCCGCGGCCGCGCACGTCGCCGACCTCCGCGAAGCGCCCGAGCGCGCGGCGCAGCTCCGCGAGCAGCGCCGTGCCGCGCTCGCGGACGCGCGCGACGAGCGACTCGCGCTGGATGATGCGCTGCACGGCGAGCCCGGCGGCGCACGCCGTCGTATGCCCCGAGTAGGTGTGCCCGGTTAAGATGGCGCCGTGCCGGGCGAGCATGGTGTCGCCGAGCTCGCGTTTGAGAATCGTCGCGGCGAGGGGAATGTAGCCGCCGGCAAGTCCCTTGCCCACGGCCATGATGTCGGGAACCACGCCATCGTGCGCGAGCGCACGCCAGGTGCCGCAGCGCCCCGCACCGGACATCACCTCGTCGGCGATAACCAGGACGCCGTGGCGGGCGCACACCGCCTGCACCGCCCGGGCGTACCCCTCGGGTGCGGGCACCACGCCGCCGGCCGCCCCGACCACCGGCTCGAAGATGAAGGCGGCGACGCGCTCCGCGCCCAGCGCCGCGATCTTCTGGTCGAGCTCGGAGCCAAGCGCTTCGACGAGCGCCGCGCCCGCGAGCCCGCGCAGCGGCCGATAGGCGTTGGCGGCGGACACGAACGTCACATCGAGGAGGCTCCCCAGGAAGGGGCGGCGGCGCTCGAGGAATCCCGAGACCGACAGCGCGCCGAGCGTATTGCCGTGGTAGGAGCGCTCGCGGGCGATGAAGTGCTTCTTCCCGGAGAGTCCGCGCGCATCCCAATACTGCAGAGCCACCTTCAGCGCCGACTCCACCGCTTCCGACCCGCTGCCCGAGTAGACGATGTGCCCGAACTCCGGGCCGCACAGGGAGAGCAGCAGGCTGGTCAGCTCCTCGAGTGGCGTGCTCGTGAACAGGTAGCGGTAGCCGCAGGCTACCTGGGCGAGCTGCGCGGCAATCGCGGCGTTCACCTCGGCGTTGCCGTGGCCGATCGAGAATGCGGCCGGACCGCCCGAGCCGTCGAGATAGCGACGGCCCGCCGTGTCATAGAGATAGCTGCCGGCGCCGCGCGCGATACGCGGCAGCGCGCTCATCCCCCAACCTGCCGGACGGTTTGCGGTCATGAGCGCCTATTGTGAGGGCATGGGCGGGGCATCCTAGGCGCCCAGGTCGACCACCCGCCCGGTGCGCAGGCTCTCTCCGGCAGCCCCGGCGAGGCGCAGCGCCTCGAGGCCATCCGAGAAGTCCGGGCTCGCGTGCCGCCCCTCCTCCACCGCGGCCACGAACGAGTCCATCTCGGCCGCGTAGGCCTCGGCGTAGCGCTCGAGGAAGGAGTGCAGCACGACGTCACGCGCGCCCGTGCGCTCGCCGCTCCAGGCCGCGACCGAGGTCTCGTAGCGGTTGCCCGCCTGCAGCATGCCGCCCGCTCCGAATGCCTCGATCCGCTGATCGTAGCCGTACGCGCAGCGGCGGCTGTTGTTGATCTGAACGAGGGCGCCGGACTTGGCGCGCAGCGAGATCGCGCAGGTATCGATGTCCCCGAGCTTGCCGATCTCCGCGTCGACGAGGTTTGCGCCGAAGGCATGCACCTTGGCGATGTCCCCCGCGAGGTAGCGCGCCATGTCGAAGTCGTGGATGGTCATGTCACGGAACAGACCGCCGGAGCTCTGCAGGTACCCGGCCGGCGGAGGCGCCGGATCGCGGCTGGTGATGACGGCCAGCTCCAGGCGGCCGATCTCGCCGAGCTTGAGGCGCTCGCGCAGCGTGCGGTAGGACGGGTCGAAGCGGCGGTTGAAGCCGATCATCACGGTCGGGCCGTCGTGGGCGATCTCGCTCCAGCAGGCACGCGCGCGCTCGAGACTCATGTCGATCGGCTTCTCGCAGAACACGGCCTTGCCGGCCTTCACCGCCGCGACGATCAGCGGCACATGGGTGTCCGTGGGCGTAGCGATCACGATCGCGCGGACGTTGCGGTCGTCCCACACCTCGTCCACGCTGCGCGCGCTCCGTACGCCGAGCTCCGTCGCAGTCTGCTGCACCGCCTCGCCCGAGACATCGAAGACCTGCGCCAGCCGCACGCGCGGGTGCCGCGCCAGATTGCGGGCGTGCAGCCGGCCGATGCGTCCGCAACCGAGTACCGCCATGCCGATCGTCGCCATGATCCGTCTTCCCGTCAGCGTCGTGTCAGGAACTCGTAGCCCGGTGCATAGCTGATGCGCCAGCGCCGCACCGGTCCCGCCATGACGTTCAGATAGTAAAGGTCGAAGCCGTGCGCCGCGCTCACCGGGTGGTGGCCGCGCGGCACCAGCACCAGGTCGCGGTCCTCCACCGCCATCGTCTCATCGAGCGAGCGGTCGTCCGTGTACACGCGCTGGAAGGCGAAACCGCCCGGGCGCGCCAGCCGATGATAGTAGATCTCCTCGAGCTGACTCTCGCCGCCCTCGGCCCGGTCGTGCTTGTGGGGCGGGTAGCTCGACCAGTGGCCCCCGGGTGTGCGCACCTCGACGACCAGGAGCGACTCGGCCTCGGCGCTCTCCGGCAGCACCTCATAGACATAGCGCATGTTGGTGCCCGTGCCCCGCACCTCCTCCTGCACGTCCCCGGGTCGGATCAGGCGCGGCCGGAACCGGCCCTCGGCCGGCGCCGAGCCGACGGCGAGCTCGCAGGGGCTCTGTGCCGTGAGGCGCAGCGGCGCGCGCGGTGGCACATAGGCGGCGAACGGTTTGCCGAGGCCGGGGTGTTCGCGTGCGCCGATCGCGCCGAAGTCCTCTCCGGCCACCTCAAGCGTGGCGCGGCCCGAGAGCACAACCAGGCACTGCTCGCGATCCGGCAGGGCGCGTGCGAGCGTCTGCCCCGGAGCCAAATCGAATACCTCGAAGCCGACGAAGCGCCACCCCGCGCTCTCGGGCGTGACCCGGTGCACGTGCGCGGCGCCCGCGGAGAGATTCGGCTTGAGCAGGAGCCGCGAGCTCACCGGACATTCTCCGACACCAGGCGCTTGAGATTGCGGTAACCGAGCGTCGCGTAGGTCAGGGGATCGGCGCGGCGTGGATCCTGCTCGGCCTCGAGGACCACCCAGCCCGAGTAGTCCCGCAGCGCGGCGAACACCGGCTCGAAGGCCACGGCGCCGTCCCCGGGAACCGTGAACACCCCGGCGAGCACCGCGCGCAGGAAGCTCCAGTTCCCGGCGCGCGCCTCGCCGGCGACCGCGGCGCGCACATCCTTCGCGTGCACGTGCACGATCCGCGCGGCGTAGCGCTGCGCGAGGGCTGCCGGGTCCGCTCCCGCGAACGCCGCGTGTCCCGTGTCGAGCAGCAGCCCCACCTCGGGTCCGGTCGCCGCCATCAGCGCATCGATATCCGCTTCGCTCTGCACCACCGTGCCCATGTGATGGTGATAGGCGAGGCGTACGCCGGCGGCCGCGGTTGCCGCCGCCACCTCGGTGAGCTGCTGACCGAATACGCGCCAGTCCCGCGCCGTGAGCACCGGGCGCTCGGACAGCGGACGCCCGAGGTCGCCGTGCACCGCGTGACTCACCTCGGCGAACACCAGCACCGGGCTTCCCATGGCCTCGAGGAGCGCGAGATGCGGCCGCAGCCTCCTGAGCTCCTCGCGCGCGCCCCATTCGAGCAGCTCGGCCGAATACCAGCCCGATACGCACTTCAGTCCGTGGCCGGCGAGCACCGCGGCCAGCGTCTGCGGGTCGCGCGGAAACTTGTGCCCGAGCTCCATGCCCTCGAAGCCGACCGCGCGCGCCTGCGCGAGGCAGGTCTCGAGCGTGATGTCGGCCCCGAGCTCGCGCAGATCGTCATTCGACCAGATGATCGGGTTGGCGCCCAGCCGGACCTTCATCGCGCACCCCTCACGAGCCGCGCCGCCTGACGGCCGCGGCATACTGCTCCCGGGCCGCGCGCACTTCGGCGCGCTCCGACACCTCCGGCACCGGCACGTCCCACCAGCAGCCGCCCGCGGCCGTGCTCGCGGACGCATCGGTCTCGATCAGGATCACCGAAGTGCGATCCGCGCGGCGCGCAGCCGCGATGGCGCTCTCGAGCTCGGCGATGCTCCTCGCCCGGCTCCCGAGCGCTCCGAGGCTGCGTGCGTGCGCCACCAGATCGACGGGCGCGGTCCCCGGCGGATGCAGGTTGTTGAAGCTCGCGTTGCCGGTGGCGCTCTGCAGCCGCTCGATGCAGCCGAAGCCGCCGTTGTCGAGCAGCACGATGATGAGCCGGGCGCTCATGCGTATCGAGGTTGCGATCTCGCTGTTGAGCATCAGATAGGAGCCATCGCCCACCATGACGATCACCTCGCGCCCGGGATGCGCGAGCTTCACGCCGAGCGCGCCGGCGATCTCGTAGCCCATGCAGGAGTAGCCGTACTCGAGGTGGTAGCCGCCCGGCTGCTCGGCCTGCCAGTGTCGATGCAGCTCGCCCGGAAGGCCGCCTGCCGCGCACACCAGGATGTCGGAGGCTGCCGCGGCGCGCTGCACCGCGCCGATCACCTGTGCGTCCGACGGCAACCCCGGGCCGTCCGCCGCCGCGGTGAACGCCGCCGCCGTACTCAGCCACTGCGCACGCTGCTCGCGCGCGCGCGCGCTCCACTCCGCCGGCACGCGCCACTCGGCAAGCTGCTCGCTCAGGAGCCTGAGCCCCTCGCGCGCGTCCGCGACCAGCGGCAGTGCCGCGTGCTTGCCCGCATCGAACGGCTGCACATTGAGTCCCACGATGCGCCGGCCCGGCCCGTGAAAGAGCAGCGCCGAGCCCGTGGTGAAATCCTGCAGGCGGGTGCCGACCGCGAGGATCACGTCCGCCTCGGCGGCGAGTGCGTTGGCGGCCGCGGTGCCCGTGACGCCGAGGCCGCCGAGATTGAGCGGGTGGCTTCCCGGCAGGCCCGACTTGCCCGCCTGTGTCTCGCCGCACGGCAGCGCGTGCCGCTCGCAGAAGGCGCGCAGCGCCGCGCCCGCCTCGGAATACAGCACGCCCCCGCCCGAGATCACGAGCGGACGGCGCGCCGCACGCAGCACCCGTGCCGCCTCGCCGAGCTCGCGCAGGTCCGGCGGCGGGCGCCGCAGAGTCCACAGGCGCTCCTCGAACAGGCTCTGCGGCCAGTCGCAGGCTTCCGCCTGCACGTCCTGGCAGAGCGCCAGCGTCACCGGGCCGCAGCGGGCCGGATCGGTGAGGGTCTGGAGCGCTCGCTCGAACGCCGTCACCAGTTGCATGGGCCGCGTGATGCGATCGAAGTAGCGCGACACGGGCCGCAGGCAGTCGTTGGCGGTGACCAGCCCGTCGCCGAAGTCCTCGAGCTGCTGCAGCACCGGGTCGGGGACGCGGGTCGCGAACACATCTCCGGGCAGGAGCAGCACCGGCAGGCGGTTCACGTGCGCCACCGCGGCCGCGGTCACGAGATTGGTCGCGCCGGGCCCGATCGAGGTGGTACAGGCCATCATGCGGCGGCGTTGCATGGCCTTGGCATAGGCGACCGCCGCATGGCCCATCGCCTGCTCGTTGTGCGCGCGCAGCGTCGGCAGCGACTCGCGCGCCGCGTACAACGCCTCGCCGAGCGAGGCCACGTTGCCGTGGCCGAAGATCGCCCACACGCCCGCGAACAGCCGCCGGCGCTCGCCGCCGAGCTCGGTCCACTGGGCCGACATGGCCCGCACCAGCGCCTGCGCCACCGTGAGTCGAGTTGCCTTCAATGCCCGCCCCCGCGCACCCAGGCGTCGACCAGTGTGCGAAAACGCTGTGCGATTGCTGCGCTCACCGACTCGGCGGCCATCTGCCCCGAGCGCCACGCCGCCGCGACGTCGGCGAATATGCTACCGCCGGCGATGAAGCCGCGCACGATGGAGCTGCCGGCCGCGGCTGCGAGCGCGCTCGAGGCCGTCCCGGCCGCCTCGAGTGTCACCAGCACCCCGCGGCAATCGCGGTCGTGCTCCGCGAGGACCTCGGCGCAGCGCTGCGCCGGATCCGCCGCCAGCTGCGCCGCGAGCGCCCACCAGTCCGGTCGGACTCCGAGCGCGTAGACGCGCGCCATGAGCGCACCGAGCTCCTCGGCACGCGGCGCCCGCTCCCCGTCCATGTCGACCTCGAGCAGCAGCTCCCGACCCTGCGCCCGGCAGGCGCCGGCGAGCGCCGCGAGCTCGGGCTCGCGCGCCTGGCTGTAGCGGTACACGACCGTGATGCCGCTCGGCCACTCGATGAGCTGCGCCACCGGTCCCGCGCGCCGCGCGAGCCAAAGCGATCGCTGCTGCCCCTCGCGCAGCGCCGCCGGGTCCGGCCGCCCGAGCAGCACGCCGTAGCCCTCGCGCCCGGACCCAACCGCCGCCGCGGCCTGCACCGCCAGGAGCCCGAGACCCGGCGCCTGCGGCTGCGTGGGCGGCTCCGGATCGGCCACGGTGAGCGCGCACACCGCAGGCGGCCCGCGCCTCCCTGCCGTGACCCAGTGCAGGTGGCTGAGCGCGGCGTCGGCGCGCAGGGCGCGCTCGCGGCTGCCGTGGGCCAGATAGTGCTCGAGCTCGCGGCGCGTGGGGAATTCGGCCGAGCACAGCAGGCGCGACACCGCGAGCGCGCCACAGGCGTTTCCGTAGCGTGCGCTCGTCTCGTGGGGCGCAGCGCGCAGATAGCCGAGCAGAAACCCGGCGAGGAAGGCATCTCCGGCGCCCAGCACGTTGTAGACCTCGATCGCCATTCCCGGGACGACCTGAGCCTCCTCGAGGCGCTCAGGGATAGCCCCGGAGAACACCACGCACCCGAGCGGGCCGCGCTTGCAGACGATCACGGCGTGCGAGCGTGCACGGATGCGGCGCGCGGCCGCGAGCGTCTCCTCACAGCCGGCGGCGATGTGCAGCTCCTCCTCCGTGCCGACGATGAGGTCGCAGTCCGGGAGCACGGCAGCGAGCGCCTCGGTCACCCGCGCGGAGCGGGCGTAGCGGCTCTCGCCCGCCCCGTGACCGCCGATTCCCCAGAGGTTTGGCCGGTAGTCGACGTCCAGCACGACCTTGCCCCCGTGTGCACGGGCCACCTCGATCGCCTTACGCTGGGCGCGCGCGCCCCCGGTCAGCGAGAAGTGCGTGCCGGTGACGAGTACGGCACGGGCGGCGGCGATGAGCTCCTCGTCCACGTCCTCCGGGCCGAGCGCGCCGTCGGCGCAGTTGTCACGATAGAAAATGAGCGGGAAGGTCTCGGCGTCGCGGACGCTGAGCAGCACGAGCGAGGTGAGCCGCGCGGGGTCGGGGCGCACGCCGCGGGTGTCGACACCCTCGCGCGCGAGCTGCTCGCGCACGAAGCGGCCCATGGGCTCGTCCCCCACGCGGGTGATCAGCGCGGACTTGAGCCCGAGGCGCGCGGCGCCGATGACGACATTCGCCGGGCAGCCGCCGACCCCCTTGGCGAAGGTCAGGACGTCCTCGAGCCGGCTGCCGACCTGCTGCCCGTAGAGGTCGACGCTGACGCGGCCGATCGCGACGAGATCGAGTGAGGGGGTCACGCCCCCAAGGATAGCGCGCCGTCAGCGCATGGCGCCTGCGAGCCCCATGAGGCAGAAGGCCAGCACGCCGATCACCCAGGCCACCAGCACCAGGTTGCGTCCATAGCCGAGGAGCGAGGCGAGGGTACGGCGGGCATCGCGGCCCGTCCAGCGGGAATCCAGCACGGTCTGTCCGAGGAAATGCATCACACTCTCCCTGTGAGGCCGCCGGTTCGCGGTCCGACCCGAATCTGCTAGCGGCCGCAACCGCGGCCACCTTCAGCGAGCGCCGCCTGCGCGCCGCCAACTCGCGCATCTAAATACCATACCCCCTACCGTATTCTGTGATCCAGGCCACACTTGCTGCGGCTGACCCGCCGTCGTATCGTGCGGCACAGTGGAGCACGCGCATCATCATCACCACCGGCACGAGCATCATGGCCACGCCGGACACGATCACCCGCACAGCCACGGCGACCGCGGCGGCGAGCGCCGGCTCGGCATCGCGCTGGCGATCCTCGCCACGTTCACCCTCATCGAGGCGCTCGGCGGCTGGTGGGCCAACTCGATCGCCCTGCTCGCCGAAGCCGCGCACATGCTGGCCGACTCCGCCGCGCTCGTGCTCGCGATCGTCGCCGTTCGTGTCGGCCGCCGTCCGGCCAGCCTGCAGCGCACCTACGGGCACCGCCGCTATCAGCCGCTCGCGGCCTTCGTCAACGGTCAGGTGCTGCTGCTGCTCACCGCGTGGGTGGTATACGAGGCGCTGCTGCGCCTCGTGACGCGCCCGCCGGTCGACGGGGGGCTGATGCTCGTGATCGCCGTGGTCGGGGGCGTCGCCAACCTCGCCGCTTACCTCGCGCTCTCCGGCGCGCGCTCGCTCAATGAGCGCGGTGCGCGCGCCCACGTCCTGAGCGACCTGCTCGGCTCGGTGGCGGCGAGCGTGGCCGCGCTCGTGATCCTCATCGGCGGCTGGACCCTCGCCGATCCACTCCTGTCGCTGGGGGTCTCCGCGCTCATCCTGCGCTCGGCCTGGCGGCTGACGCGCGATTCCGCACACGTGCTGCTCGAGGGCGCGCCGCCCGGCTGCGACGTACAGACGATCGAGGCCGAGCTCATCGGCCACGTCCCCGGGGTCGTGGGCGTGCACCACGTGCACGTGTGGTCGATGACCGGCGAGCGCCCCACGGTGACTTTGCACGCCAACCTGGCCGCCGGCAGCCGGCACGGCGAGGTGATCTCCGCCATCCACGCCCGTCTCGAGCAGCAGCTGCGGGTCGAGCACACGACGGTGCAGGTCGAGGAGGAAGGCGCCTGCGACACGCCGGGGTGCGGCCCGCCCGGTCACTGAGCGCGCTGGGCTAGAATGGCGGCCAAGGGGGTAAAACCATGGCTGATCGCGGACGTGCACTCCCCGCCTGCGCGGCACTGCTCGGGGTAGCGGCGCTCTGTGCGCCCAGCTGGGGCGCGCCGCCTCCGGCGGCCGAGTTGCAGGATGCAACCGTCGCGATCGGATACGACCCGAAGGGACGCTGCCCGGATCTGATGCAGACCGATGCCCAGGACGGCTCCGCGGCGCTGGTCCTGCTGGTGGTGGGCCCGAGCGGTGTGCCTTCGCAGCCCTCGATCAAGTCGTCTTCCGGGTCCGGTGACCTCGACGCCGCCGCCGTGAGCTGCGTCATGAAGCTGCGTTTCCTGCCCGCGGTGCAGGCAGGCGACGGGTCGGCCGTGGCGTCCTGGCAGGAAATTGCCTGGAAATGGGGCCGCGGTCACGCGGCGCAGAGCGCACCCGCGAGCACCGCGACGGCGACCATGGCGGCGGGCGGCACGGTGGCCGCCGTGGCGCCGGCCGCCGCTGCGGCGGTCGCGGCCGGCTCCGGCGCGGCTCGCGCCACACGCACCAGCCCCGAGGTGCGCGCGTGCACCGACGAGAGCGGCAAGCTCACCCGGGACCCGGCCATCACCCGCTCCTCCGGCGACCCGGGGCTCGATGCGGCGGCGCTCAGGATCGCGCAGGCCGGGGCACCGTACTATCGGCCCGCGGGCGCGGCCGCGGTGACCGGCTGCGCGCAGCTGACGATAAAGTTCGAGACCCCATGAGCGCCTCACCGCAGCTTCCTTCGGTCCCGGGCGAGGCGCAGCGCCGCGCACGCATCGATCTCGCCGCCTGTCATCGGCTGGCGGCACATTTCGGCTTCAACGAGGGCATCGACAACCACATGACGATGCTGGTGCCGGGCTGCGCCGATCGCTTCTATCTCGCGCCCTTCGGCCTGCTGTGGTCGGAAGTCAGGGCGAGCGATCTGCTCGAGGTAGGCCTCGACGGCCGCCTGCTCGCCGGGCGTGGCCTCGTCGAGGACACCGCGCTCTACATTCACGCCGCGACCCACCGCCTCGCGCCGCGGGCACGCTGCGTGCTGCACACCCACATGCCCTACGCGACCGCGCTCGGCATGCTCGCGGGCGGGCGGCTCGAGACCGCCTCCCAGAGCGCCATCGGATTCCACGACGACGTCGCCTACGCCGACTACAACGGGCTCGCGCTCGATTTTGCCGAGGGCGAGCGCATGGCGCGTGCGCTCGGGACCCGCTCGGTGCTGATGCTGCGCAATCACGGCGTACTGGTCATCGGCGACTCGCCCGCCGAGGCCTTCGAGCGGCTGTACTTCCTCGAGCGTGCCTGCCAGGTGCAGGTGCTGGCGCTCTCGACCGGACGCGCGCTCGCCGTGTTGCCCGAGCCGGTGGTGCGCGCGACGCTCGGGCAGTTCGCCGGCTGCGCGGAGGTCGGCGGTGAGAACCGCGCGCAACTGCACTTCGAGGCGCTGAAGCGCCTGCTGGATCGACAACAGGCGGACTACGCGAGTTGACGGCGCCGGCGACAGCCGCCGCGCCGCCCGCCGTCGGCGCGCGCTGGTGGATCGTGGTGCTGCTCGCGACGGCGCTCTTCATCAACTACGTCGACCGCGGCACCGTCCCCACCGCCGCGCACCTGATCCAGGACGATCTCGGCTTCTCGCCGCAGCAGCTCGGCCTGCTGCTGTCGGCGTTCTGGTGGCTGTACGCGGTGCTGCAGCCGGTGGTCGGCTGGCTCGCCGACCGCTTCGGCGCGCAGCGGGTCCTCGGTCTCGGGCTGACTCTCTGGGCCTGCGCCACGATGGGAGTTGGTCTGGCGCAGTCCTTCGTGGCGCTCCTGGCACTGCGGGTACTGCTCGGTATCGGCGAGAGCGTCGCCTTTCCCTCGGTGTCGAACCTGCTGGCACGCATGATGCCCGTAAAGGAAATCGGGCTCGCCAACGGCATCGTGGCCTTCGGCTATCTCTTCGGGCCGGCCGTGGGCTCGCTCGTCGGCGGCCTCTTGATGGCGCAATACGGGTGGCGCAGCGCTTTCTGGGTCTTCGGTGCGCTCTCGCTCCTGTGGCTGCTGCCGTGGTCGCGGGCGCGCATTCCTGAACTACCGGCTGCCACCGCCGGTGCCGACGGGGACAACCCCCCCTGGCGCGCGCTCCTCAAGCGGCGCGAGCTCTGGGGCACGAGCCTCGGGCTCTTCTCGGTCAACTACGCCTTCTTCTTCACGCTCACCTGGCTGCCGTTCTATGTGGTGCGCGAGCATGGCTTCTCGACCGAGGAGATGGCGCGCTTCACCTTCCTCGCCTACTGCGTGCACGCCGCCAGCGGACTCGCCGCGGGGTGGCTCATCGACCGCGTCGTCGCGAGCGGCCGGCACGCCAGCCTCGCCTACAAGGTCGTCATGGGCGGTACTCACATCGGCTTCGTGGCCTGCATGGTATGCATCGCGCTGGCGCCCGCCCCCTGGGCGCTCGGTGCGATCTTCGCTTACCAGATCCTCGACGGCGCCAACTCTCCGGGAGTGTTCGGGATCCCGCAGATCCTCGCCGGACCGAATGCGTCCGGCCGCTGGGTCGGCATCCAGAACGGCATCGGCAACTTCGCCGGCATCATCGCGCCGGCGCTCACGGGCTTGCTGGTGGGCACGTCGAATCACTTCACCTCGGCGTTCCTGGTTGCCGCCGTCATCAGCATGCTCGGGGTGGTAGGCTGGGTCTTCATGATTCCCAAGATCGCCCCGCTCGAATGGTCGGCGTCCCGTGAAAGCGCAGCGCGCGGCTAGCAAGTCGCTCCTCGGGCCGGCAATCGATGCGCTCGAGGGGTTCTACGGCCGGCAGGCGCCGGGCTGGCCGACCGACCCGTTCCTGTTTCTGATCTGGTGGCACTGCGGCTACCCGCCGAGCGAGGAGCGCTGCGGCCTCGGGTGGGACGCGCTGACCGCGGCGGTCGGCGTCACTCCGGCCGCGCTCGCCGCTGCGCGTTCCGCCACGTTGACGCGCGCGCTCAGGGCCGGCGGGCTGGTCCCCGAGCAGCGCGCGGCGCGTGTGCGGGCCATCGCGCGCCGCGTGCAGGCGGAATTCGCCGGCGATCTGCGCGCGGCGCTCGCGCGAGTCCCCGAGGCCGATGCGCGCAAGCTGCTGCGGGAGTTTCCGGGCATCGGCGCGCCGGGAGCCGATCGCATCCTGCTCTTCGCAGCGCTCGCGCCCGTAGCCGCGGTGCCCTCGAGCTGCCCCCAGGTGCCGGTCCGCATCCAATCGGGGCGCGAGGGGCCGAAGTACGGCGCAACCTACGTGCAGGCACGGCAGCTGCTCGAGGCGCAGCTGCCGGCGACCCTCGCCGCGCGCAGCCGCGCCTACCTGCTGCTGCAACGGCACGGGCGGCAGCTATGCAAGTCGAAGAACCCGCAGTGCGGCGCATGCCCGATCTGCGGGAGCTGCGCGTACTTTGCGAGCCTGAGCCGCGCCGTCCGTCCGCGTAAGCCTCGCCTCGCGGCGCGCCGACGCTAGCGCGCGAGGATCGCCACCGCGACCCACATCTGCATCGCGAAGCCGACCACGAACGAGAGGGTGCGCACCCAGGGCACCGCGAGCGTGTACGCCAGCACATGCACCACGCGCGCCCAGAAATACACGCAGGCGGCGGTCGCAATCGCGGGGTTGTGGATGCCGGCGGCGCTCGCGACCAGCACCAGCGTGGCGAAGACCACGAGGTTCTCGACCGCGTTATAGTGCGCGGCCTTCATGCGCTGCGCCCACTTGGCGAGCGGCTTGGGATTCTCAGGATACCCGACGGCGTCCATGAGGCCGCGCACCATGATTTCATTGAGGATGTAGGGCACCCACAGCAGACCCGTCAGCACCGCGGTCAGCGCCAGATATCTGAGCTCCGGACTCATCGCTCTCCCCTTCCCGGCGGTTCGTAGTGCCGCCTCCTGGGGGCGCAGTCTACGCTCCTTCGGATATCGATTAGACTCACGCCATGGACCCGTTCCCGCAGGACATCTACACCGAGCAGGAAGCCGATCCCGACACCCTGGCGAACCTGGGTCCCCTGCGCCGGCTGGCGGGCACCTGGGAGAGCCGCGCGGGCGTCGACATCAATCCAAAGGCCGCGGGTCCGGAGCGACGCGAGTATCGCGAGCGGATCGTGCTCGAGCCGATCGATGCCCAGTCAAACGGGCCGCAGCTGTTCTATGGGCTGCGTTATCACACCCACATCAACTCCTCCGATGAGGATACGACCTTCCACGATCAGAACGGCTACTGGCTGTGGGAGCCGGCCACGGGACTGGTGCTGCAGTCGCTCAGCATCCCGCGCGGCCAGGTCGCGCTCGCCGCCGGGCACGCGACGGCCGATGCCACCGAGCTCGTGCTCACCGCCGTGCGCGGTCAGACCGAGTACGGCATCTGCTCCACGGCGTTCCTCGAGTATGCCTTCCGCACCGATTCCTACCGCATCGAGGTGGTCTTCAATCCCGATGGCAGCTGGAGCTACGTGCTCGATACGGTGCTCAAGGTGCGCGGGCGCGAGGAGCCCTTCCTGCACCGCGACCGCAACACTCTGGTGAAG
This sequence comes from Steroidobacteraceae bacterium, assembly GCA_035542535.1. GTDB lineage: Bacteria > Pseudomonadota > Gammaproteobacteria > Steroidobacterales > Steroidobacteraceae > 13-2-20CM-66-19. The sequence continues at coordinate 30,985 of DATKLG010000026.1, read as the reverse complement.
GTCGCCGAGCCGAAGCCGAACCCGCTCGCGCTGCTGCGGGCCGCACGCGCCTGAAGGTGCCCGTCAGCCCGGCGGGGTCGGGCCGGAGAAGCGAATCGCGCTGGCGCCCGTGATCGGTCCCGTGGTCGCCTGATCGCTCACGTAGAGATCGACGTCGCGCTCGAAATGCAGGTCTCCCTGCACCACCGCGCCCGGACCGATCACGATGCGCGGCTTGTGCACCGTGAAGTTGAACAGGCCGCCGCCGCCGTGCTTGACCACGATGCCCCCCTCGACGCGCGAGCTGCCGCGCACGTCGATGTCGCCGTCGACGGTGCGCAGGCCTCCGGCGACGTGCGCATCATTGAGCGCTATGCGGCCATTCACGTTCGAGACCGGACCGCCCACCTCGGCGCCGCTCTTGAGCGTCATCGAGCCGTTGACTGTCGTCACGTCCTGAGCGACGTGCGCGCCCTCACCGAGGGTGATGGAGCCGTTGACCGTGTCGATGGACTCGGCCGCCGCGTGCGCGCCGAGCGCCACCGAGCCGTTCACCGTGCCCGCATGGGCGACAGAGGCGTCGTCGTCGATGCGAATCGAGCCGTTCACCGTGCCGACCCCGGCGCTGTGGGTGCCGGCCGGCACGTGGATCGAGCCGTTGACGGTCTTGGCACCACTTGCATCCGCGGTGACATCGCCCGGCATGTTGTAGCAGCCCGCGAGCACGAGCAGCGCCGCGAGCGGCAGGTAGCGTGGCATGGTGGGTGGTCTCCTTCCGCCGGAGGGAAGCTACCGCCGCGGCCCTGACGTGTCCACTCTGCGGGCTCGCCGGCTACCGCAGCGGCCGCACGCCCGAACGCGCCTCAGCGCGGCGGCGCCGTGACGCCGGTGGGCGGCCGCTGCCGCTCCATGCCACGAAATTCCACGAACTCCGTGATGCGACCCCACAGATAGTCGCCGTAGAGGAACGGCTCGAAGCTCGCCGGATGGTCGCCCGGCAGCGGACGGATCACGGCGTCGGCGCGCGCCTCGTAGAAGAACGGGATCGAGTGGCGCTCCGCCGACGAGCCGATGACCCGGTGCTCGGTCGCGCGGATCCTTGCGCCGCTCCAGCGCTCGAGCACCTGACCGAAATTGACCACCAGCGCGCCCTCCTCGGGGGGTACCTCGATCCACTCGCCGTCGCGGCTGCGCGCCTGCAGCCCCGGCACGCCGTCCTGCTGCAGCAGCGTCAGGAAGCCCGAATCCGTGTGCGTGGCTCCCGCCAGGAAACGCCGCTCGCCGCGGTGCTCGGTCCAGAGGCGGGGATCGGCGCAGCTCGCGAGCTCGGCGGCAGCGCGCGGCGGGTAGCGCAGCAGGCGCAGCGTCGACAGCCCGTGGTGGAAGGCGCCGTCGAAATACTCATCCTCGAGCGCGAGGCTGCGCGCGACCGAGCGCAACAGCGCCCGGCCCACCCGTTCCATGGCCGTGTAGTAACGCTGCGCAGCGGCCCGCCAGCCCGGCAGCTCATCCTCCCCGGGGAGCGGCGTCGGCTCGCGCAGCGGGTCGCCTGCGGCCGTGACCGCCGCTCCGTAGACGAGATCGGGGCCTAAGTCGATGCCCTCCTTGGCGGTGACGTTGCCGGGCTGCAGGGGAAAGAAGCCGCGATAGACGTTGGCGTTGGCGGGCTCGAACTTGCGCCGCCACAGCCGGCGCAGCGAGCGCGCGTCGAGGGAGAAGATGCGCAGCAGCTCCGCGCGCGCCCCGGAGCCGAGCGGTACGTACGTGCCGAGCCCGACGACGGACAGGAACCCGACGTCGTTCGCCGCCGCCGCGATGGCCCGATCCACCGTCGCGCGCGAGCGCCCCGCGGGTCCGAACAACGGGGCGAGGTCGATGCGGGGCACCATGAGCGTGGATACTACGCCGCCCGCCGGGCGGCGCTCCTGTCGGCCGAGCGGCCTCAGGCCGCGCCGGCGCGTCCGGGCACGGACTTCAGCGCGCGGAAGCGTCCGGTCGGAGACAGCTCCTCGTTGCGCGTCTGGGCATTCCACAGCGCGTTGCGGCGCGCCACGAAGGAGCTCCGTGACAGCTGCTCGAGCGAGCCGGCCTTGGCGAACAGGAACCCCTGCCCCGCCACGCACCCGAGCGCGAGCAGGGCTGCGACCTGCGGCTCGAGCTCGATGCCCTCGGCAACAGTCTCGAGACCGAGCGTCTCGCCGAGCGTGATGACCGCGCGCGCGAGCTCCGGTCCGTTGTCGGAATTGGTCAGGCTGCCGACGAAGGCGCGATCGATCTTCAGGATATCGATCGGGAAGCGGTGCAGATAGGAGAGCGAGGAATAGCCCGTGCCGAAGTCGTCGATGGCGAGCCGCACGCCGAGCGCCTTGAGGCTGTGGAAGCGCTCGAGGTTCGCATCGGTGTTGTACATGATGGTGCTCTCGGTGAGCTCGATCACCAGATTGCCGGGCTCGAGGCCCGATTCGGCCAGCGCCTGCGCCACATCGTGCACCAGCTCGCCGTGCTGCAGGTGGCGTCCGGAGATGTTCACCGCCAGGCGCAGCCCCGCCCCGCCGGCGATCGAGCGCCGCCACAGGCACAGGTCGCGGCACGCCTGCTTGAGCACCCAGCGGCCGAGCTTGACGATCTGCCCGGACTCCTCGACCACCTGAATGAAGCGTCCCGGCATGAGCACTCCGGCCTCCGGGTGGCGCCAGCGCACCAGCGCCTCCACTCCGAGCAGGCTCCGGGTGCCGAGGTCGACGATCGGCTGGTACTCGAGGAAGAACTCCTGGTTGGCGAGCGCGCGCGAGATGTCGGCCTCGAGCCGCAGCCGCTCGTGCAGCAGCGCCTGCATCTGCGGCTGGAAGGCCACGTGGCGATTCTTGCCGGCGGCCTTGGCGTGGTACATGGCGATGTCGGCGTTGCTGAGCAGCGCCTCGGCCCCGGCCTCCGCAGCGGAGATGGCCACGCCGACGCTGGCGCCGACCCGTACCTCGCGGCCGTCGAGCTGGAAGGGGACGTTGAGGGAGGCGATCAGGGCATCGGCGACCCGGCCGACCTCGCTCGAGCGCTCGACCCCCTCCATCAGCACCGCGAACTCATCGCCCCCGAGCCGCGCCACGGTGTCGGAGGAGCGTGTGCTCTGCAGGATGCGGTGCGCCACCGCCTGCAGCAGCCGGTCGCCGGCGTCGTGCCCGAGCGAGTCGTTGATGTTCTTGAAGTTGTCGAGGTCGAGGAACATGACCGCGAGCGAGCTCGGGCCGCGCTGCGCGAGGGCGAGGGCATGCTGCACGCGGTCGCGGAACAGGTTGCGGTTGGCGAGCATCGTGAGCGGATCGTGGAAGGCGAGCTGGCGCAGCTGCTCCTCGAGCGCCTTGCGCTCGCTGATGTCGCGGAAGTTGAGCGCCAGGCCCTGCACCGCCGGATCCTCGGTCAGGTTGCTGCCCACCGTCTCGACCACGTAGCGCTTCGCGCCGCGCTCGACCCGCAGCTCGACGGGGCCCAGGGTGCCAGCCGGCGTCGCGGCCACTTCGGCGAGGAACGCCCGCAGTTTCCCGGCGTCCTCCCCGGCCCAGAGGTCTGGCAGGCTCCGACCGGTGATCTCGGCCGGCGACAGTCCCAGCGTCCGCTCGGAGGCCGGCGAGGCGAAGCGCACCACGCCGTCGGCCCCCACGATCATGATGACGTCCGAGGCATTGGCGATGAGCGAGGCGTAGCGGTCCTCCACCATGCGCGCCGCGCGGCGCTCGCGCGCCAGCGCGTCGCCGCGCAGCACCATGCTCTGACGCACCATGAGGAGCAGCATCAGGGCGAACACCACCATCATCATCAGGTTCGCCGGGCCGCTCACGTCGCCGCCGCTCAGGTACACCAGCATGAGGAAGGCTGCCAGCATGGCCCCATAGGGCAGCGCGCGTGCCAGCGCGTCGGCGTTCTGCGAGGTCGCCGGCGGCGGCGTCGCTATCGACCTGAGCTGCGCGCGCGCCGCCGCCGCGAGCGGCACGTAGCTGACCAGGTACATGACTTCGGAGCTGTCACCCGGCAGGTAGTAACCGCGCATCTTGGCGAGCGACCAGACGATGTCACCGGCGAACATGGTGGCGAAGCCGGTGAGCAGCAGGAGCGGTACGCGTTGCCCGCCGAGGTTGCCGGAGCCGGTGAGCAGCAGCACGCCGAGCATGAGCAGCAGGATGCAGTCGAGCGTCAGGTACGTCTGGCTCAGCACCTGCTTGAGTACCGAGGCTTCGTGCTGCTGCGCGGCCGGGTGCAGCACCAGGAACCAGAAGAACGCGCCGAAGCCCACGGCAAAGATGGTCGCGTCCATGGAAAGCTGGACCCAGGGCACGCGCACCGCCGCCGCGCGGATCAGAAAGATCGCCGCGGTCGGCAGCGCCACGTAGAAGGCACAGTAGAGAAAGTCCGCGCGTCCCGGGAAGGGGTCGAAGCCGTGCAGCCAGGAGTTGGCGCCGATGCATTCGCCCAGGAAATACAGGCCGAGCGCACAGCTGAGCGACATCCACGCGCGGCGCAGGTTGCCGGCCGGCGCGCAATACGCCGTGATCGCGCAGATGCTGACGGCCGTGAACGCGGCGGGCAGCGACCAGATGAGTGAGATGTAATGTGTGATCGCCGGGCCGAGGATGCCGGTGAGCAGCAGCACGGCACCCGGGGCAACGTAGATCACCAGCCCCGTGAACAGCCAGTCGACCCAGCGCTGGGCGGTCTCAGGACGGTTCGTGTGTGCCGCTGGTACTGTCGTGTCCACAGCCGATCTTGGTATCGCGCACAGGCGCGGGGCGCAGGCGTCCTGCTTCTGTATTAGAAGAGTCGGCTGCCGATGGTGAAATTTGAGGCCAAAGGGCTGCGCGGGCCAGCAGAAAATCCCCGCACGTGACGCAGTTCACTTAACAATAAGAAGAAGTGCGCGGCCCGTTCAATTTGTGCCTTCGGCGGCGAGTGCGCACCGCGGGTCGAGCATCGGCTCCGCTGCGGGTACGCGTGCGCGTGCAGGGGAATCTAGTCGCCGATGATGGCGGCCTCATGAAATCGCTTCCGGCGGGTCATGCGCACGGCGAGACCGGTCGCGACGAGCCCGCAGAGCGCGGCGAACGACAGCCAGACTCCCGGCACCGCGGGATTCCCGGTGCGATGAATCAGATAGGTGCAGATCGCCGGGGTGAAGCCACCGAAGAGGCTGGTCGCGAGACTGTAGGCGAGCGCGAAACCGGTGGTGCGAGCGTCCACCGGCATGATCTCGGTGAGAAAGACCACCATGGCGCCGTTGTAGCTTGCGTACAGGAATGAGAGCCACAGCTCCGTGGCGAGGAGTCCCCCAAGGGACGGCCCGTGCACCAGGGCGCTCAGCACCGGGTAAGCCGTGGCCAGCATCAGCAGCGTGCAGCCGATGAGCAGCGGCGGGCGGCCGATGCGGTCGGACCAGGCGCCCATCACGGGCAGCCACAGCAGGTTCGAGGCGCCGACCGCGAGCGTCGCGAGGAAGCTGTCGAGCCCCGAGAGGCGCAGGACTGCCGTGCCGAAGGTCGGGGTGTAGGCGGTGATCATGTAGAAGGACACCGTGGTCATGGTCACCATCAGAACGCCCACGGTCACGAAGGGTAAGCTCGCCGCGAGCGAGCGCAGCAGCTCGCGCGAGCCCGGATGGTGCCGGCGCGCGCTGAACTCGGGAGTCTCCTCGAGCGAGCGGCGCAGCCACAGCACCACGGGGATGACCAGGCATCCGAGCAGCAGCGGGATGCGCCAGCCCCACGCCGCCATCTCCTCAGCACTGAGACGCGTGTGCAACGCAAGTCCCACCATGGCCGCGAATATCACCGCGACCTGCTGGCTCGCCGACTGCCAGCTCACATAGAAGCCCTTGCGGCCGGGCGGCGCGATCTCGGCGAGGTATACCGAGACGCCGCCGAGCTCCATGCCGGCGGAGAATCCCTGCAGCAGCCTGCCTGCGAGCACCAGCAGCGGCGCCGCCAGCCCGATCGTCGCGTAGCCGGGCGTGCAGGCGGTGACCAGGATGCCGACACTCATGAGACTCAAGGAAAGCAGCAATCCCGCACGCCGCCCGCGGCGGTCGGCGTACGCGCCGAGCACGACCGCGCCGACCGGCCGCATGAGAAAGCCGGCGCCGAAGGTGGCGAGCGCGAGCAGCAGCGAGAGATAGGGACTGCCGGCCGGGAAGAACGCCGCCCCGATCGCGGCCGCGTAATAGCCGAACACCATGAAGTCGTACATCTCGAGGAAGTTGCCGCTCGCGACGCGCACGACGGCGCCGAGCCGCGAGCGGGCGCCCTGCTCCACTCAGGCGCGCCTCGGGATGAGCGGCAGCACCACGTGCGAGGGGCGCTGCGCGTCCATGTAGACGGTGTTGCGGGCCACGCGCCGCGTGAGGCCTCGGCCCTCGGGCGCGCCGGTGTTGGGATTGACGTCGAAGTGCGGGAAGTTGCTCGAGGACACGTCGAGCCGGATGCGGTGCCCGCGGCCGAAGCAGTTGGAGGTGGGGAAGGCCGCGACGGTGATGCGGTAGACCGTTCCCGGCACCATGAGACTCGGGTGCTCCCAGGAATCGCGGTAGCGGCAACGCAGAATGCCGTCGCTGAGATTGAGCGCGAATCCTTGCGGGTAGTCCGCGCTCGGCGGGTAGACATCGAGCAGCTTGATGGTGAAGTCCGTATCGGGTGCATCGGAGCTCACCCATAGCGTCGCCTCGATGGCCCCGGTGACCTCGGTCTCCTCGGCGAGCGGGTCGGTCTCGAATACCAGCACATCCGGGCGCGCTGCTACCGGCAGGTAGGGTGCGCGCGAGCCGTAGAACTCGGCGCGCTCGCGCTGGTCGTAGCCCCCGCCACGCATCAGCGGCTCGCCCGAGGTCACGGTGCCGCCCATGGTGGGCACGGGATGATCGGGGTTGAAGTCGTAGCTGACCGGATCGGCGCCGGCTGCGGGCTTAGCCTGCGCGAGCGAGCCGTCGCCGCTCAGGTAATAGGGCGTCGGCCTCGCGTCCGGCAGCGGCCAATCGGGCTCGCTGCGCCAGCGGCCGCCGTGGTCGAGCCGCCCTTGAGCGGTCTTGCGTCCGCTGCCCCCGCCCATGACGAAGATGCGCACCGGCGGCTGGTCCGGGCCGGTGGATGGCACGCCCTTCAGGTAACGATCGAACCAGGCGAGACGCCGCGCAAAGAGATCGCCCCCGTCGGCATCGAGCGTGGCTCCCGGACCGAAATCGACTTCCCCGGCGTAGGAAGCGGAGCGCGCGCCATGCGTCCATGGTCCCATGATGAGCTTCACCGGGCCGCGCTTGGCCCGGGCGAGTCCCTGATAGTTCTCGGTCGCGGTGCGCGCATAGGCGTCATACCACCCCGAAAGATGCACCATCGCCGCATCCGCAAACTGCCGGTAGAAGCCCGCGGCGTAGAGCCCGAGCTGCTTCCAGTAGCCATCGAACGCGCCGTGCTGCCACTGCTCGTACACGTAGCGCTCATAGTCCGGGATGAGGCTCAAGGGCGTGTGGCCGCGCTTCCACGGCATGCTGGCGAACCACGCCTTGAGATCGACCGCCTCGAGCGCTGCGCGGCGCCGCGGGTCGCTCTGTACCTCGGGGCTCTCGAGCCCGAGGTTGTAAGCCCAGGTGACCTGCTTGAGCTCGAATGCGCCGCCCTGGCGGATACCTCCCTGGTAGGCGTTGGAGAAACCGCCGCAGTCGACGTACATCGCCTTCAGTCCCGGAGGGTCGAGACAGCCGAGCGCTACCTGGGTGTGCGCCGCGTAGGAGAGTCCCATCGTGCCGATGCGTTGATCGCTCCACGGCTGCGCCACGATCCAGCGGCACGTGTCGTAGCCGTCCGCCCCCTCGCTCAGGTATTTGACGAACTCGCCCTCGGAGTCATGCCGACCGCGACAGTCCTGGAAGATCACGACGTAGCCGTGACGCACGTAGTAGGCAGCCACCTCGGCGCGCGTTCGCGGCCGCGGATCGGCGGCCGTGATGTCGCGGAAGTAGGTGACGTTGCGCCCATAGGGCGTGCGCTCGAGCAGGACCGGAAAGCGCCCCGCGAGCGGCGTGCCGTCCTTCGCCGGGCGGTAGAGGTCGGTGGCGAGACGCACGCCATCGCGCATCGCCACGCGCACGCCGCTCTCGAGCGCGACATCGCCCGCGTCCGCCGCCTCCGCTGCGCTGCGCGCCCCGAAGAAGCCAAAGGCGGCGGCGAGCGCCGAGAAGCGCCGGCGGCTGAGCAGTGACATGGAGCCAAAGACTACGATGCCCGTGCCATCCATGCCATCATCGGGCGCGAACGGAAACGGAGGCCTCATGACCCGGCCATCGCATTCGAGCGTGTCGCGCCGCACATTCCTGACCGTAGGTGTCGCGACGGGCGTCGGCGCGCTCCTCAGCCGCCCGCTGCACGCCGGCGATCCTCCGCCCGGGAGCAATGGCGCCCCGATCAACAACGGCCCGCCGCAGACGAGCGCGCCGCAGGCCTCGCCGCGCCGCATCGCCAAGGCGATCCCCTCGAGCGGGGAGTGGCTGCCGGCGATCGGCATCGGCACCGACTCCTTCGCGACCGGCGTGCGCGCCGACATCCGCGCAGAGCTCGCGCGCATGAGCGAGCTCGGCGCCACGGTCATCGATACCGCCGCTGCCTACGGCGACAGCGAGGCGCTCATCGGCGAGGCGCTCGAGAGCCTCGGAACGCGCGATCGCATGTTTCTCGCCACCAAGCTGGTGGGCGACGGCGGCTCCGGTCCCGCGGGTGCCGAGAGCTTCGCGCGCTCGCTCGAGCGGCTGCGGACACGGCGCGTCGAGCTGCTGCAGGTGCATAACCTCCGGGGCGTGGCCGAGGTCCTGCCGCGTATGCAGGAATGGAAGAAGGAAGGACGGATCCGCTACCTCGGCGTCACCACCTCGCGCGGCAGCCAGCATGCCGAGCTCGCGGACTGCATGCGCACCTACCGGCTGGATTTCATCCAGGTGGACTACTCGATCGCCAACCGCGCAGCGGCCGAGACCATCCTGCCGCTCGCGCTCGAGCGCGGCACCGCGGTGCTCGCCAATCTGCCCTTCGGCCGCTCGTCGCTCTTCAAGGAAGCGGCGGGCCGCCCCCTGCCCGCCTGGGCCGCCGACATCGACGTCGCGAGCTGGGCGCAGTACTTCCTCAAGTACGTGATCTCGCACCCGGCCGTGACCTGCGCCATTCCGGGCTCGACGAAGCTGGCGCATCTCGAGGACAACCAGGGCGCCGCGCACGGGCGTCTGCCGGATGCGGCCCTGCGCCGCCGCATGGAGGAATACTGGGACGCGCGGACCTAAGGGTACGCGGCGGGGCTACGGATACTTGTGCTGGACCACTCCGCGCACCGGCTGCGTGTCGTAGACCAGCACGATCGACTCGATCTTGCCCGTCTCGCGATCGAAGTTGAACACGTCCGCGCAGTCGAAGGCGACGTGCGACCCGTCGCGCAGCGTCCAGTCGTACAGGTAGTAGGCGACGGCGCGCAGGTGCCCCTCGGCACTCACCAGCACGTCGTGGACGGTGAGCTTCGAGCCCCGGGAGGCGCCCGCCACCTTCGCGACGTATTGACGCACTGGGAGCTTGCCGAGAAACGGCGACTGCACCCAGCCCTGCGGAACGAACAGCGCCGCGGCCCTCTCGGGATCACCCGCCTCGAGGGCCGCGAGATACTTGCGCACGGCTTGCTGCATAAACCCTCTCGTTTCGGAACCGCCCGGCGGCTCACTTGATGGTGGCCACTCCCGCCTTGCAGGCGACCTCGTCCTGCGAGCCCGTGCCCCCCGAACAGCCGATCGCCCCGATCAGCTTGCCGCCCTCGATGAGGGGAATTCCGCCACGCGAGCCGATCATGCCATCGAGCGTCATCACGTAGTAATTGGCGCTCTGCTGGATGCCCTTCTCGAACACCTTGGTCTCGCGGCGGAAGGTCGCGGCGGTGCGCGCCTTGTGCTCGGCGATCTGGATCGAGGCGAGCTGTGCGCCGTCCATGCGCTCGAAAGCGACCAGGTTGCCCCCCGAGTCGACCACCGCGATGTCGAGCTTCCAGTCGTGCTTGCGGGCCTCGGCCACCGTGGCGGCGATCGCGGCGGTGGCGCGCTCGAGCGAGATCGGGGCGCCGTAGGGAACGTCGAACGGCATCTTGTCGGGCACGTCATCGAGCGGATAAGGCGCCGGTGCGGCGGCCGGTTGCTGTGCCCCGCTCGAGGCGGTCACGCCCGCCGTGACGGCGAGCAGCGCGAGAGTCAGCGCAAGCCTTGAGGACACGGTGGTGCTCCTTTTTTCGTTCACTGAGGCGGTGAGCGACGTAGCCGAGGTATCTTACCCCTATGACTGACCTCGCTCTCGGCTTCATCGGTCTCGGCAACGTCGGCGGGCAGCTGGCCGGAAACCTGCTGCGCCACGGCGTGGATCTCACGGTGCGCGACCTCGATCCCGGGCGCGTCGCCCCGCTGGTGGCGGGCGGGGCGAGGGCCGCCGCTTCCCCCCGTGAGCTCGCCGAGCGCGTCGATCTGGTCATCACCTGCCTGCCCTCCCCGCAGGTATGCGCCGCGGTCATGGAAGCGCCCGACGGCGTGCTGGCCGGTCTGTCGCCAGGGAAGATCTGGCTCGAGATGAGCACCACCGATGCCGCCGAGGCGCGTCGGCTGGCGGGGCGGGTCGAGGCTGTGGGAGCGATGGCCATGGACTGCCCGGTCTCCGGCGGCTGTCACCGCGCTGCGACCGGCAACATCTCGATCTTTGCCGGCGGCTCGCGCGCGGCGTTCGAGCGGGTGCTGCCGGTGCTCTCGATCCTCGGCCGGCGGATCCTGCATACCGGGCCGGTCGGCTCGGCCTCGGTCCTCAAGGTGATCACCAACTACCTGTGCACGGTGCACCTGGCGGCGCTCGCCGAGGCGCTCACGGTCGCCGCCGTGGCGGGCCTCGACCTCAACATGACCTACGAGGGCATCCGCATCTCCTCGGGCAATTCCTTCGTCCACGAGACCGAGTCGCAGGTGATCCTGAACGGCAGCCGCGACATCAACTTCACCATGGACCTGGTGGTGAAGGACGTCGGCCTGTTCGATGCGCTCGCGCGTGCTCACCGGGTACCGCTCGAGCTCTCGCCGCTGGTGCTGCGGCTGTTCGAGGACGGCGTGCGCCGCTACGGCCCGCGCGAGCACTCCCCCAACATCATCCGCCGGCTCGAGGAGGCCTGCGGCGTACGCGTGCTCGGGACGGGCTTCCCGGCACAGATGGTCGACGAGGAGCCCAAGGCTCCGGGTAGCGAAGTGCTGCCGCGCGCGCGCCGCCCGTGACGGCGCGCCGGAGCAGACGGAAGCGGCTGATCGAGGCGCGCTCGATCGACTACGTGCCGCTCGCCGAGCGCCACGGCAAGGTCTGGCATCTCTGGCCGGTGTGGTTCTCGGGCGATGCGCACCTCGCGACGCTCGCGGTCGGGGTGCTCGGCATCACCCTCGGCGGCAACCTCCTGTGGACGGCGATCGCGGTGCTGCTCGGCAACGCGCTCGGCACGTTCTTCATGGCGTTTCACTCGACCCAGGGGCCGCAGCTCGGGCTGCCGCAGATGATCCAGTCGCGGCCGCAGTTCGGCTACACCGGGGCGCTGCTCGTGTGGGCGGTCGCCCTGGTCGCCTACATCGGCTACAACGCCTTCAACCAGGTGTTGGCCGCGCAGGCGCTGCACCAGCTGACGCCGGCGATCTCGGCCACCTCGGCTGGCGCCATCATCCTCTTCGCGCTGGTCGCGGTGAGCCTCGCCGCGGTCGGCTACGACCAGATCCACCGCGCCCAGCGCGGCTTCGCCTACCTCATGATCGCGGTGCTCACCGTATTCTCGCTCGGCGGCCTCGCGCTGCTGCGTTTCCCGGCGGCGCAATGGGCCGTGGGCGGCTTTCGCGCCGTGCCGTTCCTCGCGCAGACCTTTGCGGCGGCTTCCTACCAGCTGAGCTGGTCGATCTATGTGTCGGACTATTCGCGCTATCTGCCGCGCGACGTCGGCGTGCGGGCGTCGTTCTGGTGGACCTATCTCGGCGCCTTCATCGGCGGCGCGTGGATGATGCTGGTCGGCACCGTGGCCGCGGCGCTGGCGCCGCAGCTGGACGTGGCGGCCGCCATGGAGGGTGCTGCGGACGGGGTCTTCCCGGGCCTCGGCAAGGTGCTGCTCGGCGCTGCGCTCCTCGGCCTGGTCACGATCACCTCGCTCAACTTCTACGGCGCCTCGCTCACGCTGCTCTCGGTCGCCGACACTCTCCGGCCGCTGGAATCGACGGCGGCCAAGCGCCTGGCGAGCCTCGCAGTGGCGCTCATCGCCAGCACCGTGCTGGCGCTCAACTCCTCCGGCAACTTCGTGGCCCGCTTCCAGGACTACCTGTCGCTGCTGCTCTACCTGTTCACGCCCTGGACGGCGATCAACCTGGTCGACTTCTATCTCGTGCGCAAGGGTCATTACTCCATCCGCGAGATCTTCAACTCCCGGGGTATGTACGGCCACTGGAACTGGCGTGGCCTCGCCGCCTACCTCGCCGGCTTCGTCGTGATGATCCCGTTCTTCAGCACCGAGATGTACACCGGCCCGTTGGCGCGCGCGCTCGGCAAGGCCGACGTCGCCATGCTGGTGGGTCTGCCGGTGGCTGCGGCCGTATACCTGCTCGCCTGTCGCTCCATGGATCTCGAGCGCGACCGCCGGCGCGCCGCGGCCGCGGATGTCGGCCTCGACAGCGACGACTGTGCCGGTGCGCCCGGGTAGGTATTCTCAGAACCGCTTCGTGTACTGCAGCGTCGTCGTGAGCGGCGGCAGCGTCGCCTAGTTGCGCGGCGGCGCGGAGGATGGAGCCGCGGGCGCGCTCGCGAGGCGCCGCTGGTACGCCGCGAGCCGCGACTCGAAGGCCGCGGCGTCGGCGCGATTGGCCTCGGTCGGAGCGTTCTCGCGCCACACACCGGCGAATTTCGCGGCGCATTCCCACTGCTGGGTCTGGGCGCACATGTGCGCGAGCGCGTAGGCGAGGCTCGCGTTGCCCGGATGCCGCGCGAGCGCTTGCGTTGCCTGTGGCAGCAGCGCCTGCGCCGCGGCGCGGTCGCGCCGTGCTCCGTAGAGCCCCGCCAGCCCCGCCCAGGAGCGCAGATCCTCCGGGTTGGCGGCGATCGCGGCCTGGTAATAGCGCTGCGCGAAGCCGAGCAGGGTCGCCGCATCCACCGGCAGCGCCGCGTGGCCGCCGCTCACGGCGGCGGCCAGCACCGTCAGGATCGCGGCGCACTCGGCCATGGCATCCGCTGACAGGGTGCCGCCCGACAACCGGTCGACCGCCGCGAAGGACACCGGATAGTTGCCCTCCTCGAGCTGCGCACGGGCCAGCACGCGCAGCGCCCGCTCATTGCCGGGATCCTCGCGGAGCACCGCAGTCGCGAGGCGCAGCGCCTCCGCGCGCCGACCCGACTGCAGGTTGACGAGCGCGAGCGCGGTCTGCACCTCGGGCGGCGTGAGCTTGCGCGGAGGAACCTTGTCCGGGCTCTCGTCGGTGGGGCTCGGCAGGATGAACACGTGCGGCTTGGCGCTGCGGTCGTCGCGCAGCATCCGGTCCAGATCCTCGTAGCTCACCGGGAAGCTCGCGGCGAACGCCGCCTGCTCGCTGCGGCCCGCGTGTATGAGCCCGAGGTACTTGCCGAACTCGCGGCGATAACGACCCTCGAGGAGGATCTCGCGGGTGAGATACCAGCTCTGGGCCGCGTACATCGCGCTGATCGGCCCGGATTGCAGCTGCGGATCCTGCTCCTGCAGGCCGAGGAAGGTGCGCAGCGGAATCAGCGCTCCGCCGTCAACCGTGGCCGCATATCCGGAGGCGACGCCGCCGGTGCGGATGTGGTCGTGGTCGAGATCGGTGGTGGCGAACACCTCCGGGACTCCGAGGCGGTACCAGTACGGGTAGCGTTGCGCCCCGTCGCCGGCGAGCAGGCTCCCGACATAGCCGAAATACACGCCCCAGTACCGGTCGCCTCCCCCGGTGCCGCGGCTGGCGATGACGGTGGCGTCGTAGCCGGAGCTGTTGAAGTTGGAGCTGCCGCTCGATCCCAGTAGCGCGATGATCTCCTCGTCGGGGAGCACGTAGATGTGGGTCGGCAGGCGCGCCTCCCCGCGCAGGCTCAGTATCCGCGTGAGCGCGACCCCGAGCCGGTCCGCGTTGCGCGCCACGCTGCGGGCGTAATCGCTGCTGCCGGCTACGATGACATCGATAGTGCCGTATTGATAAGTCCAGTAGTCGGTCGGTTGCGCCGGACCCGCCGCGAGCAGCGCCGCCGCCAGCATCCCGCCGGCCACGCCCCTCACTTGGCGCGCTCCACCCCGACGCGCAGCGTCTCCAGGGCACGCATCTGCGGGTCCTGAAACGCCGTCGGATGGTCGAGGTAATCGAGCGCCATGCCGAAGGCGTCGTGTCCCCAGAACAGCTCCTGGCCGACGACCAGGGTCGGCACCCCGAACACACCGAGGGAGATCGCCCAGTCGGTGTTGGCGCGCAGCTGCTGCTTGACGGCCGGATCGCTCACCGCGCGCTCGGCATCGCCAATCCCGAGCTCCCGGCCGAGATCGGCGATCACGCGCGGGTCGCTGACGTCCCGGCCGTCGCGGAACACCGCATCGAGAACCGCGCCAACCGCGCGCCGCCCGCTGCCGGCGGCGACAACCAGGCGCAGCGCCGCGAGCGGGTTGAAGGGATGGGCGGGTGGAAAGCGCAGCGGCATGCCGAGCTGCCGTGCGCGCCACAGCACGAAGCGATAGGTGAAGCGGCGCTTGGCGGGAATCTCGGCGGGGCCGAGCTGCCCGAAGTGCGACAGGAGCGCGGCGAGCAGCACGGGGACGAGCCTGAGCTCAGCGTGCGCCGGCAGGCGCTCGAGCTCGCGGAAGCCGAGGTAGGCGAAGGGCGAAACGACATCGAACAGCCAGCAGACGGTGATGCGCTCCGCCGCGGCCATGTCAGGAGACCCGCACCACCCGCTTGCCGAAGTTCTCGCCCTCGAGGAGCCCGATGAGTCCGCGCGGTGCGCTCTCCAGGCCTTCGATCACCTCCTCGCGGTAGCGGACGCGGCCCGCGCGCAGCCACTCGCGCATGTCCCGCACGAAGGCGGGGAACCTCCGGTAATGATCGAAGATGATGAAACCCTGGATGGTGATGCGCCGGCGCAGCACCGTGGACAGCAGCGCCGGCGTGCGGTCGACGCCGGCGGGAGGCTTCGCGAGGTTGTACCAGGCGATGAGCCCGCAGAGGGGCACGCGTGCGCCGACGTTGAGCAGCGGCAGCACGGCGTACAGTACCTCACCCCCTACGCTCTCGAAGTACACGTCGATCCCTTTCGGGCAGGCCGCAGCAAGCCGCTCGCGCAGCTGCGGCTCGCGATGATCGAGGCACGCATCGAAGCCGAGACTCTCGACGGCGTGCGCACACTTGGGTGCGCCGCCGGCGACCCCCACGACGCGGCAGCCCTTCAGCTTCGCGATCTGGCCCACCACCGACCCGACGGCACCGGTCGCCGCCGCGACGACGACCGTCTCGCCCTCCTGGGGGCGGCCGATGTCGAGCAGTCCGACGTAGGCAGTGAGCCCCGGCATGCCGAGCACGCCGAGCGCCCAGGAGGGCCGCTCGAGCGTGGGATCGATCCGCACCAGATCGCGTCCGTCGGACAGGCCGTAGTCCTGCCAGCCGACATTGGCGACCACGAGCTCGCCCACTCGATAGTCGGGATGCTGGGAGGCCTCGACGACGCTCACCGTCTGCGCAGTCATCGGCGCATCGAGTGCGACCGGCGGCGCGTAGGACGGCGCATCGCTCATGCGTCCGCGCATGTAGGGATCGAGCGAGAGGAAACGCGTACGCAGCAGTACCTGGCCCGCCCCGGGCACCGGCACCGCTGCCTCCTCGAGTCGAAAATCCTCCGCCACCGGCGCGCCCTCGGGGCGGCGCGCGAGCACGATGCGGCGGTTGACCGGCGCAGCGCTCACCGCAGGTATTCCAGCCGCACGCCCGGCGGCGCCGCGGCGTCGCGGGCGATGAAGAGGTCGGCGAGCAGCGTCGCGCCGGGCTCGACGCTGTAGGAGCCGAAGTCGCGTACGCCCGCCTCGTAGAGCACGCTGTCGTCGATGAGGAAGCGCCCGGTGCACTCGCGCGCGGGCCGCGAGAGGATCACGTGGGCGGCATCCGCCACGATCTCGGGCTTGCGCGAGCGGCGCATCATCGCCGGCCCGCCGAGCGCGAACTCCACCGCCGCGGTGGCAATGGTGGTGCGCGGCCAGAGGGCGTTACAGGCGATGCCGTCCGCGCGGTACTCCTCGGCCATCCCCAGCATGCACAGCGACATCCCGTACTTCGACAGCGAGTAGGCGAGGTGCGGCGCGAACCAGCGCGGATTCAAGTCGAGCGGCGGCGACAGCGTCAGGACGTGCGGATTGGCGGCGCGCTTGAGGTACGGCACGCAGGCGCGCGTGGTCACGAAGGTGCCGCGGGTGTTGATCTGCTGGATGAGATCGTAGCGGCGCATGTCGATCTGCTCGGTGGCGGCGAGATTGATGGCCGAGGCGTTGTTGACGCAGACGTCGATGCCGCCGAAATGCTCGGCGCAACGGCGCACCGCGGCCACCACGCTCGCCTCGTCACGCACGTCCACGACCAGCGGCAGAGCCTTGCCGCCGGCGCGCTCGATCTCCGCTGCGGCGGTATGGATGGTGCCGGCGAGCTTGGGGTGCGGCTCGGCGGTCTTGGCGGCGACGGCGACGTTGGCGCCATCGCGCGCCGCGCGCAGGGCAATCGCGAGTCCGATCCCGCGGCTCGCGCCCGTGATGAAGAGTGTCTTGCCCTGAAGACTCACGCGGGGGCGCCCCTGAGCTCGATGCGGTTGCCGTCCGGATCTTCGATGTAGATGGAGGGCCCCTCTCCCCCGGCGCCGTAACGCACGGCACTCTCGCCGGCCTCGATCCCGTGCGCCGCGAGGTGCTGGCGCAGTGCCTCCTCCTCGAAAGGCACGATGGCGAGACAGAAGTGCTCGAGGTTCGGTCCGCCGTGCGCCACCCCCGCCGCCCGCCGTCCGAGCGGGCCGTCGGCGGTCACGAGATCGATGAGGCTGCCTCCGGCCCGCAGTTGCGTGAGTCCCAGGCCGGGCTGCTCGCGCTCCACCGTGCAGCCGAGGGTGCCGCGGTAGAACTCGAGCGCGCGCGCTACGTCGCGCACCCGCAGTACGAGGTGATCGATGCCGCTGATGCTGAAAGCGGGTGCCTCCATGCGATCGCGCCGGCGCGCCCTGCCACCCGACTGCCGGCCGTCGGCCGCCGCCAGGAGCAAATCACGCCGGCGCGCCACGCCTTCCTTTACGAGCAGGGCTTGCCGTGATCGGGACGCGCGCCCTGCGCCTTGGCCTGCGCCTCGGTCATGTACGAGCCCTGCTTGGTCTTGCCGTAATAGCGATCTCCCTGGCAGTGGTACACCTTGCTCGCCGTATTCACCCATACCATTCCGGGCCCGCCGCCCGGCGCCGCCGTGCTGGCCGTGGCCGGGGCGGCCGACTTGGCGGCCGGGGCTGCCGGAGCTGCAGCAGCCGCAGCTGCCGGCGCGGCTGCGGGCGCCGGCGCGGCTGCGGGCGCCGCCGCGGTGGCGGAGGCCGCCTTGTTGATGCCGCCGTGACCGCTGCAGGCTCCGCGACCGCCATGCGGCGAGGTCGTGCCGTCCTTGCAGGTCACTGGGCCGCTCGCGGAGCTGGCGCTGGAGGCAGCGGCAGCGGCGGGCGCCGCCGCCGGTGCAGCCGGCGCGGCAGCGGGGGCCGCCGACGCCGACTTGTCGATACCGCCGTGACCGCTGCAGGCTCCGCGGCCGCCGTGCGGCGAGGTCGTGCCGTCCTTGCACATCACGGGTGTGCTCGCCGCGCCGCTCGCAGGAGCGGCGGTCGTCTGCGCGATCGTCGCCGCGGGCATGGCGGCGAGTGCGGCTGCGCACAGCGCGCCGCAGATCAAACCGTTGAGTCTCTTGAGGTTCATGGCTCTCGCTCTCCCCAGTGAATGACGGCTCTTGTCAGGGCCGCGGGCAGAATACCCCAATCCGCCCGCGCTTAGGTACGCTAGCGCCCATGAGGACATGGGCAGCAGGACTCCTGGGTCTCGTCCCGCTGGCGCTCGCCGTGGCCCCGGTTCGCGCCGCCTGGGTCGATCGGACCGAGGCAATCATGGGCACGCGCGTGTACGTGCAGCTTTGGGCCGACGACCCCGAGAAGGGCAACGCGGCGATCACGGCTGTGATGGACGAGATGCGCCGGCTCGACAACCTCATGAGTCACTACAAGCCCGACAGCCAGCTGTCGCAAATCAACCAGGGCGCCGCCGCCGGGCCGGTGCAGGTGGACCCGGAGCTCTTTGACCTCATCAAGCTGTCGACCCACTTCTCGGAGATCACCGAGGGCGCTTTCGACATCACCTACGCGAGCGTCGGCTACCTTTATAACTACCCGCTCCACGTGCGTCCGACCGAGGAGCAGATCAGGACCGCCCTGCCGGCGGTCAACTGGCGCAACCTCGAATTCGACGCCACGCACCATACGATCCGCTTCGGCCGCCCCGGCATGCGCATCGACCTGGGGGGGATCGCCAAGGGCTACGCGGTCGACCGCGGTGTCGCGATCCTCAAGGCGCGCGGCATCCAGCATGCCCTGGTGACCGCCGGTGGCGACAGCCGACTGCTGGGAGATCATCTGGGGCGCCCCTGGCTCGTGTCGATCGCGCATCCCGACGACCCGCATAACCCCGAGAAGGTGGTCACGCGGATTCCGCTGTCGGACGCTGCCGTCTCGACCTCGGGCGACTATGAGCGCTACTTCGACGAGGACGGCGTGCGTTATCACCACATCATCGATCCGCACACCGGGCATCCGGCCAACAAGGTGCGCAGCGCGACCGTTATCGGCCCCACCGCCACGCAGACCGACGGACTGTCGAAGACCGCCTTCGTCCTCGGTCCCGAGAAGGCCCTCGAGATCATCAACCGTCTGCCGGATTTCGACGCGGTGTTCGTGACGCCGACGGGTCGGTTGCTCTACTCGAAGGGCCTGCGGCCGCCCGCGCCGCGTCCGCCCGGCGCTCCGCCGCCAGGCAGCCCGCCCGCCGCCCACTGATCCCGGAGGGACCGGAGGGCGCGCGCTATTGCGCCGGGCCGCGTGCCCCGAGCTTCAGCAGCGCTTCGACCTCTTTTTCCGCGGCCAGCCAGTCTTCGGTCTCGTGACCGGGAGCAAACCCGCGCCGCTCGGCGCGCAGGTACGCCGCTTCCGCGATCATCGAGCGGCGCTCTTCTGCGTTGACGGGTGCGCGTTGCGCCGACGGGGCGGGCGCAGCCCGCGTCCCTTTCGCCTGAGCGCTGCGCGCCCGGGTGTCGGCAGTCGGGGAAATCTCAGCGCTACGACGAGTGGCCATTGGCTCCTCCTTTGCAGTCCCCTCCCCGGGGTTCACTCTGCGGCGCTCTGCGCCACCGCGCAATAGGCGAAAGAACCGATGCCCGTAAGAAAAGTGTCCGCGAGTGTCCGCCGGGTGTCCGCCACCCGTAGGGCGGACACCGGCATCGCAGGCTGAGGCTCAGGCTGCGGAGGTCCCTAATAGCCAGGATTCTCAGTGCATACATACGCTTGGGATCGGCATGCCAGGGCGGCGCGCACGGTGGCATGCGGCGTGCACTTCTGGAGGTCATGAAGCTCGCGCAACTGCGCAGGATCGGAATCCCGGAGAAAACCCCGGAGGCCGCGGGCATGCGCGGCACCGAGGCCCAGGACGCGCCCATCTCCGCGCCCGTTCCACCCTGGTACCGGCAGCGCCTGAAAGTGGCTGCGGCCGCAGCGGCGATCGCGCTGCTCGTCTTCGGCTGGCTGATTCACGCCTGGCTCTCCACCTCCCAGGTGATCTCGCGCGAGCGGCTGCGCATCGCCGAGGTGAACCGCGGGCACTTCGTACGCGACGTCGCCGCCGACGGTACCGTCGTTGCGGCAGTCAGCCCGACCCTGTTCGCGATCGCGCCCGGCACCGTGACCTATGGCGCGCGCGCCGGGGACACGGTCAAGAAAGGTGAGGTGCTCGCGACCCTCGACAGCCCGCAGCTCACCAACGAATTTCAGCGTGAGCAGGCCACCCTCGACAGCCTCGATGCGGCCCTCGCGCATCAGCAGATCGAGATCCGCCGTCAGATTCTCACCAGCAAACAGCAGGCCGATCTTGCCGAGGTCACGATCAAGGCGGCCGAGCGCGAGCTCAAGCGCTCGCAATGGGCCTGGGACCAGCGGGCCATCAGCGAGCGCGACTACAAGCGCGCCATCGACGATGTCTCGACCGCCCGGCTCAACTTCGATCACGCGCGCGAGACGGCGGACCTCGAGCGCGACAGCCTCGCGCTCGACCTGCGCACCAAGCGCCTCGAGCGCGACCGCCAGGCGCTCACCGTCGCCTCGCTCAGGCAGCGCGTCGCCGAGCTCAATGTGCGCTCGCCGGTCGATGGCATGGTGGCGAATCTCGCCCAACCACAGAAGAGCCTGGTGCCGGTCAATGCGCCGCTCCTCACCGTGGTCGACCTGTCGGCGTTCGAGATCGAGTTCCAGGTCGCCGAGAGCTACGCCGGCGCCATCAAGCCCGGCATGCGTGCCGACATCACGATCGAGGGGCGCACCGTTCCCGGCACCGTGACGGCGATCTCCCCCGAAGTGCGTCAGAGCCAGGTCACCGGACGCGTCAAGTTCGATGGCGGCCAGCCGCCGAACCTGCGGCAGAACGAGCGCACTGCGGTGCGCATCGTGCTCGATGAGCGCGACAACGTGCTCAAGTTCGAGCGCGGCTCTTTCATCGACGAGACGGCTCGCAGCGTCTACGTCGTGCGCGGTGGGCATGCCGTGCGGGTGCCGGTGACGCTCGGCGCCGCCTCGGTCGGCGAGATCGAGGTGGTGAGCGGTCTCGCCGCAGGCGATCAGGTCGTGATCTCCGACATGCGCGATGCCAACCAGGCGGCCGAAGTGGCCATCTCACGTTGAAGCCCTTACGAGGATAAGACGATGCTCAAGATGCAGGACATCAGCAAGATCTACCGCACCGACCTCATCGAGACCTACGCCCTGCGCAGCTTCTCGCTCGAGGTATCCGCCGGCGAGTTCGTCGCGGTCACCGGACCCTCGGGGTCCGGGAAGACGACCTTCCTCAATGTCGCAGGCCTGCTCGAGGAATTCGACTCCGGCAGCTACCAGCTCGACGGCAACAACGTGCGCGCGCTCTCGGACGATGCGCGCTCGCGGCTGCGCAACCAGCGCATCGGCTTCATCTTCCAGAGCTTCAACCTGATCCCGGACCTGAACGTCCAGGACAACGTCGAGGTGCCGTTGCGCTACCGCGGCCTCACCGCCGCCGACCGCCGCGAGCGCATCGCGAGCGCGCTCGAGCTGGTGGGGCTCGCCTCGCGTGCCCGGCACATGCCCTCGCAGCTGTCCGGTGGCCAGCAGCAGCGCGTCGCCATCGCGCGCGCCATTGCCGGCGACCCGGCGTTCCTGCTGGCGGACGAGCCCACCGGCAACCTCGACTCCCTCATGGCACGCCAGGTGATGGACCTTCTCGAGCAGATCAACGAGATGGGCACCACCATCCTGCTGGTCACCCATGACCCCGAACTCGCCCGGCGCGCTCAGCGCAACGTGCACCTGATCGACGGCCAGATCTCGGATTTCCGCGCCTATGAGCCGCGCCCGACCGCAGGCGGGGCGCAGGACCGGACCGGGGCAGCGGTCGCCTGAAGGAAGGAGTCCCCATGCTCGGCTACTACGTGCGTCTCGCGCTCAAGAGCTTCGGCCGCAACCCCGGTCTCACCGCGCTCATGGTGCTCGCCATCGCGCTCGGCATCGCGGTGTGCATCATGACCCTCACGGTCTACCACGCGATGTCTGGGAACCCGATCTGGTGGAAGAACGACCGCCTGTACGCCGTCATGATGGACAACTGGGATCCGCTGCGCGGCTACCGCCAGAGCGTCAAGGGACCGCCGGTCGAGATGACCTACAAGGACACGCAATACCTGATGCACTCCACCATTCCGGAGCGCAAGGTGGTGATGTACGCCACCAACGGCGTCATCGGCGCGGGCGCCGCGCCGGCGAAGAACGTCAATACCCGGGTGACGAGCGCGGACTTCTTCGCCATGTTCGAGGTCCCCTTCCTCTACGGTCAGGGCTGGAGCGCCACCGCCGACGATCCGGCGCAGCCGGTGATCGTGCTGTCGCGCGAGGAGAATCAGAAACTCTTCGGCGGCGTCAACAGCGTCGGCCGGACCGTTCGCTGGGACGATCGCGAATTCCGCGTCGTCGGCGTACTGGATGAGTGGTTCCCACGGCCGCGCTACTTCGACCTGAATGGCGGCAGCTTCGGCGAGCCCGACGACGTTTATATTCCCTTCGGCTGGGGACCGCAGCTCGAGCTCCTCAACTCCGAGGAGACCGACTGCTGGGGAGCCGAGAAGCTCGACACCTTCAAGGACTTCATGGCGTCCGAGTGCGTGTGGCTGCAGATGTGGGTGGAGCTGCCCGACGCCGCGAGCCGCGAGCGCATGCAATCGCTCCTCGACGGCTACTGGGCCGAGCAACACAGGATGGGCCGTTTCCAGCGGCCGCGTGACAACCGCCTGGTCAACGTTGCCGACTGGCTGAAGTTCAACCGGGTCGTGGATACCGACAACAAGGTGTTGGTCGGACTCGCGTTCGCTTTCCTCGTCGTGTGTCTGATCAACACGGTCGGACTGCTGCTCGCCAAGTTCCTGAACGGAGCCGTCGTCACCGGCGTGCGCCGTGCGCTCGGCGCGAGCCGCCGGCAGATCTTCGCCCAGCACCTGGTCGAGGTCGGTGCCCTGGCGGCGCTCGGCGCGCTGCTCGGGCTCGCCCTGGCCGCGCTCGGTCTCGCCGCCGTGCATCATATGTATGCGGCCGCCCACAACTTTGTACGCGGCGGCTACCAGGAGCTGATGCATTTCGACACGGTCGGCGTCCTCTGGGCGGTGATCCTCGCCTGCATGGCGACGCTCGCCGCCGGCATCTACCCGGCCTGGCGCGTCGGCCGGCTGCCGCCCGCCGTGTATCTCAAGAGCCAGTGAGGGAGCGACCATGAGCCTCGAAGTACGTCCGATTCTGTCCGCACTGCTGCGCAACCGGACCGGCGCGGTGCTGGTCGCGGTGCAGATCGCCATCGCGCTCGCCGTGCTGGTGAATGCACTCTACATCGTGGTGCAACGCGCGGAGAAGATCCGCCGCCCCACCGGCATCGACGTCGACAACATCATCGTGGTGAGCAGCAAGGGCTTCACCAAACGCTACCAGCCGGTGGCCTCCATGCAGGAAGACCTGACGTACCTGCGCGGGCTCCCGGGGGTGGTCGCGGCTACCGTGACCAACTCCCCGCCGCTCTCCGACGGCGGCAACAACGAGCCGCTGGTGGTGCGGCCCGAGGAACACCGCACTGACAATTACAACCAGATCGAGGTCGACGAGCAGGGGCTCGATGCGCTCGGCCTGCACCTGACCGCCGGCCGCAATTTCCGCCACGACGAGATCACCCCGCCACTCAGCACGACGGATGCCTCACGCTTCGTGCCCTCGATCATCATCGGCCGCGAGCTCGGCGAGCGATTGTTCCCGCACGAAAATCCGCTCGGCAAGCAGGTTTACGACTCACTCAACCAGGTCGCGACCATCATCGGCATCGTCGACCCGGTTATGGGTAACTTCCCCTCCAACGACCACCCCGGCTGGGTGTACTTCGCGCCGCGCCTGGCGTACGGCTTCGGGGGTCCGATCAACTATCTGGTACGTACGCAGCCCGGCCGGCGCACTGCGCTCATGTCAGAGGTCGAGGCTCATATGTCCAAGTCGAACCCGGACCGCGTGCTCGGCTCGGTGCGCACGCTCAACTTTTACCGTGATCTCACTTATCTGTCCGACCGCGCCATGGAGATCTACCTCGCCACGGTGACCACGCTGCTGATCGCCGTGACCTGCCTCGGAATCTTCGCGCTGGCCACCTTCAACGTGAGCACGCGCACCAAGCAGATCGGCACACGCCGCGCCGTCGGCGCACGCCGGCGCGACATCGTGCGCTATTTCCTGGTCGAGAACGGCCTCATTACCAGCGCCGGAGTGATCGCCGGCTGCGCGCTGGCGCTCGGCGCCGGCTATTGGCTGTCGCTCGCATACTCGCTGCCGCGCCTGAACCTCTACTACCTGGTGGGCGGGGTGCTGGCGCTGTGGGGCATCGGACAGCTGGCGGCATGGCAGCCCGCCCGGCGCGCGGCGGCCGTGTCTCCCTCGGTGGCCACCCGCACCGTATAGAGACGTCGGGCGCGGTGTTAGCATCGCGGCCATGAGCGCAGGTCCACAGGGCTCGCTCGATGCGAGCCTGGCCCACCGCACGATCCTCGTCATCGACGACAGCGAGGCGGTGCGCACCGCCTTCGAGGTGCTGCTGTCGCTGCACGGGGCGCGGGTGCTGGCGGCCGGCAGCCCGGCGGCCGGCCTCGCACAGCTCGCGCGCGCGCCGGTCGACCTCGTGATCCAGGACATGAACTTCCAGCGCGAGGCCACCAGCGGCGCGGAAGGCATCGCGCTGTTCCGCGAGATCCGCGCGGCCAAGCCCGACGTCCCGATCGTGCTGCTCACGGCCTGGACGCACCTCGAGACTGCCGTCGAGCTGGTGCGGGCCGGCGCCGCCGACTATGTCGCCAAGCCCTGGGACGACGCACGCCTGCTCACCAGCGTGCGTAACCTCCTCGACCTCGCCAGCGCGCGCGCCGAAGCCGAGGCGCTGCGGGCGCGGGAGCGAGAGGCGCGCGCGAGCCTGGCGGCGCGCTTCGACCTCAAGGGCGTGGTCTACGAGAGCGAGGCTATGCACATCCTGGTCAGTATGGCGACCCAGGTGGCGCACGCCGATGTGCCGGTGCTCATCACCGGTCCGAACGGCGTCGGCAAGGAGGTGCTGGCCGACATCGTGCAGGCCAATTCCGACCGGGCCGCGCAGCCTTACCTCAAGGTGAATCTCGGGGCGCTGCCGAACGAGCTCATCGAGGCGGAGCTGTTCGGCACGGAGGCGGGTGCCTTCACCGGTGCCCGCGCGCGCACCGGCCGCTTCGAGGCCGCCGACGGCGGTACGCTGTTCCTCGATGAGCTCTCGACCCTCTCGGGCAGCGGGCAGGCGAAGCTGCTGCGCGTGCTGCAGACCGGAGAATTCGAGCGCCTCGGCGCCAACACCACCCGCCGCACGCGGGTGCGCGTCATCGCCGCCACCAACACCAACCTTCGCCAGGCGATTCGCGCCGGGACCTTCCGCGAGGACCTCTTTTACCGCCTGAGCGTCATCGAGCTCGAGGTGCCGCCGCTCGCCGAGCGGCCCGAGGACATCCTGCCGCTCGCGCGCAGCTTCCTCGAGGCGGGGTTCGAGCTCACTCCCGAGGCGGGCGCGGCGCTCATGCGCCACTCCTGGCCGGGTAACGTGCGCGAGCTGCAGAACGTCATGCGGCGCGCCTGTCTGCTCGCCGGCGGGCGCTCGATCGGACCCGGCTCGCTCAGCCTGCCGACGGCGGTGGCCGCCGTGGCCGAGCACGAGCCCGACCGCGCGGCCGTCGAAGCCGCTCTCGGGCGTGCCCGGGGCGTGATCGCCCAGGCCGCGCGTGACCTCGGGCTGTCGCGTCAGGCACTCTACCGGCGCATGGAGAAGCTCGGCCTGAAAACGGACGCCGCCCGGCCCTCCCCGGGGAACTGATGCTGCGCTGGTCGCTCGCCGGGCGTCTCGCGGGCGCTCTGGCACTCAGCGCGGCGCTGGCGGCGGCTGTCACGGCGCTCGCCGTGCGCTGGTTGCCGGCACCCGCGGCGGCGGCGGCGGGAGTCGCGGCCGCGCTGCCCATCGCGCTCTGGCTCGCGCGGCAGGTGCCGCGCCGCTGGGTGCGGGTGCTGCAGGCGCTGCACGACGGCATCGTGAGCCTCAAGGATCGCGACTTCAGCGTGAGTGTGGGCGCGGTCGACGACGCCGAGCTCAGCCCGCTGGTCGGCGCCTACAATTCCCTCGGCGAGGTGCTGCGCCGCGAGCGGCTCGACCTCTATCAGCGCGAGCTGCTGCTCGATACCGTGATCCAGACCACGCCGCTCGCGATGCTGCTCGCCGAGGCAGGCGGGCGCATCGTCTACAGCAACGTCGCCGCCCGGCAGCTGCTGCACTCGGGGCGCAAGCTCGAGGGCCTCATGCTCGAGGCGGTGCTGGCCGAGGCGCCCGCGGCGCTCGCCGCGGCCGTGGGCGCCGGCGACGATACACTCTTCACGATGGACATCGGCGGGGAGCCGCAGGTCTATCACCTCGCGCAGCGCAGCTTCGTGCTGAACGCACGCCCGCACCGCCTGGTGCTGCTGAAGCAGCTGACGCGCGAGCTGGCCGCGCAGGAGGTCGCCATCTGGAAGAAGGTGATCCGGGTCATCGCGCACGAGCTCAACAACTCGCTCGCTCCCATCAGCTCGCTGGCGCACTCGGGGCAGCTGCTGGCAGGCGAAGCGGCGGACGCGCGCCTGATGCGCGTGTTCGACACCATCGGCGAGCGCGCCGCGCATCTGGCGACCTTCATCGAGGGCTACGCCCGCTTCGCCAAGCTTCCGCGGCCGCGACCCGAGCCGGTGAGCTGGGCGCCGTTCCTCGCACGTCTCGAGGGCACAACGCCCTTCCGGGTCGAGGGATCACTTCCGGGCGAGCCGGGAAGCTTCGACTCGCGCCAGCTCGAGCAGGTGATGATCAACCTCCTGAAGAACGCCGCCGAATCCGGCTCGTCGCCCGCGGAGATCACGGTCAGCGTTCACAGCTCCGCGCCCGGCTTTCGCATCGAGGTCGCCGACCGCGGTACCGGCCTGAGCGAGAGCACGCTGCGCGATGCCCTGCTGCCCTTCTACTCGACCAAGCCCGCGGGCACCGGCCTCGGACTCACGCTTTGCCGCGAGATCGTCGAGGCGCACGGCGGACGGTTGAGCCTTGCGAACCGCGCCGACGGCGGCGCCCGGGTGACGGTCTGGCTGCCGTGAGCTTGAGCCCCTCGAGGTAGCGGCGAAATTTCGCGCCGAGCTCCTCGTGTCCGAGGGCGTACTCGACGGTGGCCTGGAGATATCCGAGCTTGCTGCCGCAGTCGTAGCGCTTGCCGCTGAAGCGGTAGGCGTACACCGCCTCCTCGCGCATCAGTGCGGCGATGCCGTCGGTGAGCTGGATCTCCCCGCCCGCTCCCTGGCTGAGCTTCTCCAGGTGCTCGAAGATCGCCGGCGCGAGCACGTAGCGGCCGACGACCGCCAGATTCGAGGGGGCGTCGGCGGGCTTGGGCTTCTCGACGATGCTGCGCACGCGGCTGGTCGCCGCCTTGTCGCCCTCGACGGCGACGATGCCGTACTTCTCCGTGTCGCGACGCGCCACGGCCTCGACGGCGAGCACGCTGGCGCGCTTTGCCTCGTAGACGCGCGCCATCTGCGCGAGGCACGCCACATCGCTCCTGATGAGGTCGTCCGCCAGGTGCACGAAGAAGGGCTCGGCCCCGACCGCCGGCTGCGCGCACAGCACCGCGTGGCCGAGGCCGAGTGGCGCGGGCTGACGGATGTAGATGCAGGAGGCATAGGACGGCAGCACGCTGCGCAACTGCTTCAGCAGGTCGCTCTTGCCCTGGCTCTGCAGCATGTGCTCGAGCTCGGCGTCGGAGTCGAAATGATCCTCGATGGCGCGCTTCGAGGCGCCGGTCACGAACACCAGCCGGCGCGCGCCGGCGGCGAGCGCTTCCTCCACCGCGTACTGGATCAGCGGCTTGTCCACCACCGGCAGCATCTCCTTGGGGCTCGCCTTGGTCGCGGGCAGAAAGCGTGTGCCGCGGCCGGCCACCGGGAATACGGCCGTGCGGATCGCCGGCCTCGAGACGCTCATCGGGAATCTCTCCTTATGAAGAGCGCGCGCTCTGATCGGCGCGCTCCGCCCATTTGAATACCGCGGGCCGCAGGCTGTCCCACGCGCGGCACTTCGGACAGTGCCAGTACCACCCGACGCTGTTGAGTCCGCAGTCCTCGCACTGATAGCGCCCGCCGGCATCGCCAATGCGCGTCAGCAGGACGCTGAACGAGGTGGCGTCCGCGACCGACTGCACGCCGGGGCCGAGCTCGGCGGCGATACCCGGCAGGCGCGCCACGTCGCCGGCCGGCACCGCAGTCGCCAGCAGCCACGCGAGCTGGCGCGGAGTCACACGGCCGCTCTGGCGTAGACGCCGGCCGAGCTCCTGCAGGACGTCGCTGCCGCCGGTGACGCTGGCGATGCGCAGCACGGGCGGGATGATCTCGAGGGCGAGTCCCGGCGACATCTCCAGCGCCTGCAGATACAGCACCAGCGCCCCGTCGGCATCGCCCTCGCCCTCGGCGATGCGCGCGGTGAGGATGTCCGCGCGCGGCAGCTCCGGCTGGTGGGTGCGCGCCTGGCGCAACAGCGTGCGCGCGCGCTCGCGATCGCCCTGCAGCAGGGCATGCTCGGCGAGCTCGCACAGGTAGTGCGCCGCCACCCGCCGCCGCTCGAGCTGCACGCTCGCCGGCAGCGCATGGAAGATCTTGAGCGCCTTGGCCCAGTCGCCCTGCGACTCGTAGATGCGAACCAGGTGATCGAGCGCCGCATTGCGGTACTCGCGCGAGGCTGCCAACTCCTCGAGCACCTGCTCGGCGCGATCCATCAGGCCCGCGGACAGGTAGTCGAGCGCCAGCGCGAATGCCGCCTTGTCGCTCACGCCGCCGGAGCCGTGCTCGCGCAGCCGCGAGTGGATGGCGATGGCGCGCTCTACTTCCCCGCGGCGGCGGAACAGGCTCCCGAGAGCGAACTGGATCTCCGCGGCATCGCCGTCGGCTTCGGCCATGCGCGCGAAGATCTCGGCTGCATGGTCGAAGCGGTCGTTGATCAGGTGCTCGAGACCGACGTAGTAATCGCGCGGCAGCCGCACGGTGCGGGCGGCACCGTTACGGCGCCCGAGAAAGTAGGTGGCGAGACCCACCAGGACGAAGGCCAGCGCCAGAAATACCGGAGGGAGCTCAAACACGCGCTGACGATAACAGGTCCGCGCCGCGAGGCATAACCGCCGCTTCCCGCGGGTGGGTCAGTCGCGGATCGGCCGGTCGGCGCCGTCGTTGACGCGCTCGCGCAGATCCTTGCCGGGCTTGAAGTGCGGCACGTGCTTGCCCGACAGCGCCACCGCCTCGCCGGTCTTGGGATTGCGCCCCTGACGCGGCGGGCGGAAGTGCAGCGAGAAACTGCCGAAGCCCCGGATCTCGATGCGCTCTCCCTGCGAGAGCGCATCGCTCATGATCTCGAGGATCTGCTTCAGCGCCAGCTCGACGTCCTTGGCCGGCAGGTGCTTCTGCTTGGCGGTGATGATCTCGATGAGCTCGGACTTCGTCATGGCGCTTCAGCCGCCGCGCTCGCCGCCCGAGCCGATGTGCTCCTTCAGCAGGTCGCCGAGGCTGGTGCCGCTCGGGGCGGTCTCGGAGCGGTAGCTCTGCACCGCCTCGGCCTCGTCGTGCGCCTCTTTCGCCTTGATCGACAGCGAGATGGTGCGCGACTTGCGGTCGACGCCGGTGAATTTGGCCTCGATCTCGTCGCCTACCTTGAGAACCGCGCGCGCATCCTCGACGCGGTCGCGGCCGAGCTCGGAGGCGCGCAGCTGTCCCTCGATGCCGTTGCCCAGGTCGATGATCGCGCCCCGGGCGTCGACTTCCTTCACGACGCCCCTGACGATCGTGCCCTTGGGGTTGTCGGCGATATAGGCCGAGAACGGATCCTTGGCGAGCTGCTTGATGCCGAGCGAGATGCGCTCGCGCTCCGGATCGATCGACAGCACCATGGCCTCGATCTGCTGACCCTTCTGGTAGTTGCGCACCGCCTCCTCGCCCGGCTGGTCCCAGGAGATGTCCGAGAGGTGCACCAGCCCGTCGATGTTGCCCGGCAGCCCGATGAAGATGCCGAAGTCGGTGATCGACTTGATCTGGCCGGCCACCTTGTCGCCGCGGTTGTAGTTCTCGGCGAATTCCTTCCACGGATTGGCCTGGCACTGCTTGAGCCCGAGCGATATGCGGCGGCGCTCCTCGTCGACGTCGAGCACCATGACCTCGACTTCCTGGCCGCTGTGCACCACCTTGGCCGGATTGACGTTCTTGTTGGTCCAGTCCATCTCGGACACGTGCACCAGGCCCTCGACGCCGTCCTCGATCTCGACGAACGCGCCGTAGTCGGCGATGTTGGTGACCTTGCCGAACACCCGGGTGCCCGGCGGATAGCGCCGCGCGATGTTCTCCCAGGGATCAGCGCCGAGCTGCTTCAAGCCGAGGCTGACCCGCGAGCGCTCGCGGTCGAACTTCAGGATCCGCACCTCGAGCTCATCACCCACCTTGACCACTTCGGAGGGGTGCTTGACGCGCTTCCAGGCCATGTCGGTGATGTGCAGCAGGCCGTCGATGCCGCCCAGGTCCACGAACGCGCCGTAATCGGTGAGGTTCTTGACCGAGCCCTTCACCACCGCGCCTTCCTGCAGGTTGTCCATGAGCGCGCTGCGCTCGGCGGAGAATTCCTGCTCGACGACGGCGCGGCGCGAGACCACGACGTTGTTGCGCTTCTGGTCGAGCTTGATGACCTTGAACTCGAGCGGCTTGCCCTCGAGGTAGGAGGTGTCGCGCACCGGGCGCACGTCGACCAGCGAGCCGGGCAGGAACGCGCGCACGTTGTCGATCTCGACGGTGAAGCCGCCCTTGACGCGGCCGGAGATGATGCCGGTGACGATCTCGGCGTTGTTGAAGGCGGTCTCGAGCCGCGTCCAGGTGCGCGCGCGCTTGGCCTTCTCGCGCGACAGGCGCGTCTCACCGGTGCCGTCCTCGACCGAGTCGAGTGCGACCTCGACCTGATCGCCGGCGTTTACCTCGACTTCGCCGCGCTCATTCTTGAACTG
>DATKLG010000025.1:0-21217 GCA_035542535.1 Steroidobacteraceae bacterium | reverse complement strand
CGACCGGGCCGCGGTTGTCCTGCGGCTTGCCGAGCACATCCATGATGCGCCCGAGCGTGCCCTTGCCGACCGGCACCGAGATCGGCGCGCCGGTGGCCTGCACCGCGA
Organism: Steroidobacteraceae bacterium; assembly: GCA_035542535.1. GTDB lineage: Bacteria > Pseudomonadota > Gammaproteobacteria > Steroidobacterales > Steroidobacteraceae > 13-2-20CM-66-19. Next base: position 21,109 of record DATKLG010000025.1, on the reverse strand, counting down.
GCCCGCGCTTCAAGCCCTCGGAGGCGCCCATGGCGATGGTGCGTACCACGCCGTCGCCGAGCTGCTGCTGGACCTCGAGCGTCAGCTCGACGTCCTTGAGCTTCAAGGCTTCGTAGACGTGCGGAATCGACTCGCGCGGAAACTCGACGTCGATGACGGCGCCGATGATCTGGGTAATCTTTCCCTCGCCGGGAGTGGCCATGGTGCTTACTTCCTCTCGCCTAAACCGCTGCCGCGCCGCCCACGATCTCCGAAAGCTCCTTCGTGATCGCGGCCTGGCGGGCCTTGTTGTAGATCAGTTGCAATTCGTTGATGAGCTCGCCGGCGTTGTCGGTGGCCGCGCCCATGGCGATCATGCGCGCCGCCATCTCGGAGGCGACGTTCTCGACCGCGGCGCGATAGACCTGGCTCTCGATGTAGCGCATCAGGAGGCCGTCGAGGATGCCGGCGGCGTCCGGCTCGTAGATATAGTCCCAGTGCTCCTGCAGTCCTTCGGTATCGAGCGCTTCGATCGGCAGCAGCTGCTGCGTCACGGGCTTCTGCGTCATGGTGTTGACGAACTGCGCGTTGATGAGGAACAGCCGATCGAGCTCGCCGGCGCGGTAGGCATCCAGCATCACCTTGACGGTGCCGATGAGATCCTTGACGTGCGGCTTGTCGCCGAGGTGCGTGACGTTGGCGAGGATCGGCAAGCCGAGGCGCCGGAAGAAGGTGAGCGCCTTGGTGCCGATCAGGCACAGCTTCACCGGCGCGTCCTTGCGCTGCCACTCGCGCAGCAGCGTCAGCGTCTGCCTGAAGACGTTGGCGTTCAAGCCGCCGGCGAGGCCGCGGTCGCTCGAGATCACGATGATGCCGACCGCCTTCGGCTCGCGCGTGCTCAGGAACGGGTGGCGGTAGTCGGGGTTGGCCTCGGTCAGGTGCCCGATCACTTCCAGCATGCGCCGCGCGTACGGCCGCGCCAGCTTCATGCGCTCCTGGGCACGGCGCATCTTGCTGGTGGCCACCATCTGCATGGCCCTGGTGATCTTCTGAGTGCTCTTGACACTCGCGATCTTGGAGCGGATTTCCTTGGTGCCGGGCACTGCGGTTACGTCAGTTCAGAGTGATGGTTACCAGTGGTCGGTCAGTAGGTACCAGTCGCGACGAAGTCCTCGATGACCTTTTTCATCGCCGCCTCGTTCTCCTTGGTGAGCTTCGGCGCTGCGTTGATGGCATCGAGCGTCGACTGGTGGTTGGTGTGGGCGAAGGCCTGCAGCGCCGCCTCGAAGTCCACCACCTTCCTGATGTCCACCTTGTCCATGTAGCCGTTATTGACCGCGTAGATGGACAACGCCATCTCCGCCACCGCCATGGGCGCGTACTGCTTCTGCTTCATGACCTCGGTGACACGCTGGCCGCGCTCGAGCTGACGGCGGGTGGCTTCATCGAGATCGGAGGCGAACTGCGAGAAGGCGGCCAGCTCGCGATACTGGGCCAGCGCCAGGCGGATGCCGCCGCCGAGCTTCTTGATGATGTCGGTCTGCGCGGCGCCGCCGACGCGCGACACCGAGATGCCGGCGTTCATGGCCGGGCGGATGCCGGCGTTGAAGAGATCGGTCTCGAGGAAGATCTGCCCGTCGGTGATCGAGATCACGTTGGTGGGCACGAACGCCGTCACGTCCCCCGCCTGGGTCTCGATGATCGGCAGTCCGGTGAGCGAGCCGGTCTTGCCCTTGACGCGCCCGTGGCTGGCCTTCTCGACGTACTCCTCGTTGACGCGCGCCGAACGCTCCAGCAGCCGCGAGTGGAGGTAAAACACGTCGCCCGGGAACGCCTCGCGGCCCGGCGGCCGGCGCAGCAGGAGCGAGATCTGCCGGTAGGCGACCGCCTGCTTGGAGAGGTCGTCATAGATAATGAGTGCGTCCTCGCCGTTGTCCATGAAGTACTCGCCCATGGTGACGCCCGAGTAGGCGGCGATGTACTGCATGGCGGCGGGCGTCGAGGCCGAGGCGGCCACCACCACGGTGTGGCCGAGCGCCCCGTGCTCCTCGAGCTTGCGCACCACGTTGGCGATGGTCGACTGCTTCTGGCCGATCGCGACGTAGATGCACCTGATGCCCGAGCCCTTCTGGTTGATGATGGTATCGACGGCGAGCGCCGTCTTGCCGGTCTGGCGGTCGCCGATGATGAGCTCGCGCTGGCCGCGGCCGATCGGCACCATCGAGTCGACCGCCTTGTAGCCGGTCTGCACCGGCTGGCTGACGGACTTGCGGTAGATGACGCCGGGCGCCACGCGCTCGATCGGCGCGGTGCGCGCCGCCTTCACCGGCCCCTTGCCATCGATCGGCGCGCCGAGCGCATCGACCACGCGCCCGAGGAGCTCAGGTCCCACCGGCACCTCGAGAATGCGGTTGGTGGTCTTGACGGTGTCGCCTTCCGTGAGGTGCTTGTACTCGCCGAGCACCACCGCACCGACCGAGTCCTGCTCGAGGTTGAGCGCGAGTCCGAAGGTGTTGCCCGGGAACTCGAGCATCTCGCCGTAGCGTGCATCGGCCAGCCCGTGGATGCGGGTGATGCCGTCGGTCACCGAGATGATGGTGCCGACGTTGCGCGCCTCGGTGACTGACTTGAAGTCCTCGATGCGTTGCTTGATGAGATCGGAGATCTCGGATGCCTTGATGGCCATGTGCGTTCCTTACAGAGTCAATTCGTAGGCGATGCGCTCGAGGCGCGTACGGAGCGAGCCGTCGATCACGAGATCCCCGCTCTGCAGCACCGCCCCACCGATGAGCGAGGCATCGGTCGCGCAGTGCAGGTGCACGCTGCGCTTCAGGCGCTTCTCGAGCGCGGCCGAGAGCTCGTCCCGCTGCCGCGCGGCGAGCGGCGCGGCCGAGGTAATGGTGACTTCAGCGACGCCCTGCTCGGCGTCCTTCAGCGTGTCGAACAGCTCGGCGATCTGCGGCAGCACGGCGAGCCGCCGGTTGGCGGCCAGCGTGCGCACGAAGTTGGCGCCGTGCTCGCCGAGCTTGGGTCCGGCGATGCCGATCACGAGCTGCGCGAGCTGCTCGGGCGTCACGAGCGGGTTGCCGAGCAGGGCCTCGACGCGCGGATCCACCACGACCGCGGCGCCGATGTGCAGCGCTTGCGACCAGGGCTCGAGCTGCCTGTCGAGGCGTGCCTCCTCGAAGGCGGCGCGCGCGTAGGGCCGCGCGATGGTGCTCTTGTCGGCCATGTCTCTCTCAGACCTCGGCGGCGAGCTGGTCGAGGAGATCGGCGTGCTTCTTCGCGTCGATCTCGCGGCCGAGGAGCTTGGCGGCGGCACCGACCGCGATCCCGGCCACCTCGCGCCTGAGGCTCTCGCGGGCGCGCGCGGTATCGAGCTCGATCTGCTGCTGCGCGGCGGCGAGGAGGCGCGCGCCCTCGGTGCTGGCCGCGCTCTTGGCCTGCTCCACCAGGTCGTTGGCGCGGTGCTGCGCGTGGTCGATGATCTCCCTGGCGCGCTCGCGCGCCTCGCGCACGATCTCATCCGCCCGGCCGCGTGCCGCGGCGAGCGCTTCCTCGCCCTTCTCCGCCGCCGCGAGCCCCTGGGCGATCCTGCGCTCGCGCTCGTCCATGGCGCCGAGAATGACGGGCCAGACCCACTTCATCACGGCGAACACGAGCGTGGCGAACACGAGCATCTGCACGATGAGCGTGAGGTTGATGTTCACGTTCCGGTCTCCGGGCTGAGCGCCCTCAAGCCTGTGCGGCGCCTCAGTGCGCGCCGAGCGCGCCCAGGAACGGGTTCGCGAAGGTGAAGAACAGCGCGAAGCCGATGCCGATCATCGCGACCGCGTCCAGCAGGCCCGCGACCAGGAACATCTGCACGCGCAGCACCGGCAGCAGCTCCGGCTGGCGCGCCGAGCCCTCGATGAAGCGCCCGCCGAGAATGCCGAAGCCGATGGCGGTGCCGAGTGCGCCCATGCCGAAGATGATGCCGACGGCCAGCACGGTCATGGCCTGGATGTGTGCAACGTTTTCCATTCAATCTCTCCTCGAAACAAACCGGATCAGATGAGACAAAAACTCTTGGCCGCGGCGTCTTCAGTGATGCTCGTGAGCCATCGACAGATAGACGATCGTCAGCACCATGAAAATGAACGCCTGCAGCGTGATGATCAGCACGTGAAAGCCCGCCCAGATGAAGCCGAGAATCGCCTGCGCGATCACGCCGAGCACGGTTCCCACGACGCCCCCGAGCGTAGTGAGATTCTCGAGGCCGACCGAGAGGGTGAGCGCGGCGAGCAGCAGGAAGATCATCTCGCCCGCATAGAGGTTGCCGTACAGACGCAGCGCCAGCGACACCGGGCGCGCGAGGAAGGTGACCGACTCCAGGATGAAGTTCACCGGCACCAGCACGGCCTGCACCACCACGTTCTTGGCCCTGAAGGGCTGCAGCGTCAGCTCGCTGATGAAGCCGACGATGCCCTTCATGCGGATGCTGTAGAAGATGATGAGGGCGAAGACGGTGAGCGAGAGCGCGAAGGTGGCGTTCAAGTCGGTGCTCGGCACCACCTTCAGGTGCTCGATACCGGCGCCGCGCGCCGCCCACGGCAGCAGGTCGACCGGCACCAGGTCCATGAAGTTGAAGAGCCACACCCAGCAGAAGATCGTGAGCGCGAGCGGGGCGATGAGGCGGCTCGAGCCGTGGAAGGTGTCGCGCACCTGGGTGTCGACGAAGCTCACGATCAGCTCGACGAAATTCTGCGCCTTGCCGGGTACGCCCGAGGTGGCGCGGCGCGCCACCAGCCAGAAGAGCCCGAAGAACACCGCGGCGAGCGCCACCGAGAAGAACACGGTGTCGTAGTTGATGACGCTGAAATCGACGATGCCGTGCGGCGGCTTGTTCGAGAAGAAGGTCTGGTGGTGCAGGATGTACCCGGTCGCACCGCCCTCTTTTTCCGCCGCCATCGTTGTCACGAGTCCTGCCACCGCTCTCAGCTCCGTCGGCGCGTGCCGCTCATCGAGGGCAGCGCGCCAACCAACGCAATCCAGTACACCAGGTACGTGGCGGCGAAGCCGGCGAGCATCGCCAGCGGCACCACCCTGACCGTCCTCAGCACCACCACGAACAGCACCACCACGACCGCGAGCTTCACGCCCTCGCCGGCGTAGAAGGCGGCGGCGATCCGCTGCGCGTTGACGGCGGCGCCCGCGAACACCAGGGCGACCATCGCGAGGCTCCCCGCCGTCGCGATCCCGCCGCCGAGCAGCGCCGACCCGGCCGCCGCCCGGCCCGCGAGACCGAGTGCCGCGGCCGCGGCGATCAGCGTCACGGCCGCCTGACCCAGCACGACGCCGAAGGCCAGCCGCCGCGCACGGGGCAGATCGATCGCCAACACCTTATATAAGTCCCGCTCGAGGGGCTCAAAAGAGCCGCGGATCCTGCGCTTTGAGCACGGCGCAAGCGGCTTAACTTAGCTCGGCCGTTCAGGCACTTAAGCGCGCGCCGGCCAAAAAAGCCGCGGGATTATAGAGAGCGCGTGAACGGCAGTCCACAGCGCTACTACCTATTGCGATGCGAGGTCGCTAGCGGATATGCGCGAGAATCCCGTCGAGCTCGTCCAGGCTGTTGTAGCTGACGACGACCTTGCCCCCGCCCTTGGCGGAATGCTGGATCGCAACACGGGCGCCGAGCTTCTCGGCCAGCTCCTGCTCGAGCCGCTCGACGTTCGGGTCGCGCGGCGGCGCGCCATCCCCTTCGGCCCCATGCACCGTCGGGACGGTGAGGCGCCTGACGAGCGACTCGGTCTCGCGCACCGAGAGCCCCTTCCTGGCCACCAGCAGCCCCACCTCGACCTGCTGACGCCGGCCGCTTAAGGCCAGCAGCGCGCGCGCATGACCCATCTCGAGCGCGCGCTTCTCGAGGAGCTCGGCGATCTCGTTCGGCAGCTCGAGCAGGCGCAGCAGGTTACTGACCCCCGCGCGCGAGCGGCCCACGGAATCCGCCGCCTCCTGGTGGGTGAGCCCGAACTCGGTGATGAGCCGGGTGAGCGCGCGCGCCTCCTCGAGGGGATTGAGGCTCTCACGCTGAATGTTCTCGATGAGGGCCACGGCGATCGCGGCCGAGTCCGGGATGCGGCGGATCACCGCAGGGATCTCGGCGAGGCCCGCCATCTGCGCCGCGCGCCAGCGGCGCTCGCCGGCGATGATCTCGTAGCGCTGCGGCGCGCCGGGCGCTCCGCCGGCGGCTGGCTCGAGCGCCCGCACCACGATGGGCTGCACCACCCCCTGCGCCTTGATCGAGTCGGCGAGCTCGGCGAGGGTCTCGGTGCGCATGTCGGTGCGCGGCTGGTAGCGGCCGCGCTGCAGCAGATCGAGGGGGAGCCTGGCGAGCTCCTCGCCCGCGCCCGGCGCCACCGACGGGCGCGCCACCGCCTGGCCGAGCAGATCCGCGAGCCCCCGGCCGAGCGTCGGTTTTCTCACGCCGCTGACCCCGCTCGCCCTGAGCTCATGCGCCTTTTCCTTCACCGGCGGCGAGGCCGCCTCCGGCGGCCGATTCGGGCTCGGGGGCGGCGTCCGCCGTCGGGTGGTCGCCGGCGCCGTTGCCGGGCGGGCTGCTGCGCGCGGCTTCGCGCGCTTCGGAGATCGCTTCTTCCTCACGCCGGATCATCTCCCCTGCAAGCGCGAGATACGCGAGTGCGCCGCGCGATTCCTTGTCGTGGAACAGCGCCGGCTTGCCAAAAGAGGGCGCCTCCGCGAGACGGACGTTGCGCGGAATGACCGTACGGAACACTTTGTCGCCGAAGTGGCCAATCAGCTGGCTGCTCACCTCGTTGGCGAGATTATTGCGCGGGTCGAACATGGTGCGCAGCACGCCCTCGATGGCGAGGTCCGGATTCACGGCGGCGCGGATCTGCTCCACGGTCGCGAGCAGCGCCGTCAGGCCCTCGAGCGCGTAGTACTCGCACTGCATCGGAATGAGGACGCTGTCGGCGGCCACCAGCGCATTCACCGTGAGCATGTTGAGGGCCGGTGGACAGTCGATGAAGATGAGGTCGAAGGCCGCGCGCTGCGGTTGCAGGGCCTGGCGGAGCTTGGTCTCGCGGCCGATGGGGAGCGTCAGCAGGCGAACTTCCGCCGCCGTGAGGTCCTGGTTGGCGGGCAGCAGCATGAAGCCACCGTCGGGGACCGTGAGGAGCGCCGATTTGAGGTCCGACTCGCCGAGCAGCACTTCGCAGGCGCCACGCCCGACCTGGGACTTGTCGACCCCGCTGCCCATGGTGGCGTTGCCCTGAGGATCCATGTCGATGAGCAGCACGCGCCGGCGGGTGGCGGCGAGCGAGGCGGCGAGATTGACTGCGGTGGTGGTCTTGCCGACGCCGCCCTTCTGGTTCGCGATGGCGATGACCCGCTTCATGGGCAACAGTGTACTTCACCGCGGCCCGCGTGCTGCGTCGCGCTCCGCCTGCGGGTGTGCGCGCGTAGCGACAGGCAAGCGCCCGTAAGGTCCGTGCGCCCCGTTGACGGTCAGGCGACCAGTCTCGGTCTCGGCGTCTCGCGGCCGCTACCCAAGCGCTCGCGCGCCATCTGGTCCGCCACCTCGTTGGTGGTGCGATTCTCGCGGCGGGCGCGCTCGAAGACCTCGGTAAGCCGCGCCGGAATGCCCTGGATGTCCTCGATCACCTGCGCTTCGGTGCCGCCGTAGTACTCGCGCGCCACGCTGATGATGCCGCCGGCGTTGATCACGTAGTCGGGCGCGTAGAGGATGCCGGCGGCGCGCAGCGCCTCGCCGTCCTGGCCCTGCGCCAGCTGGTTGTTGGCCGCGCCGGCGATCACCGGCGCCTTGAGCCGCGCGATCGTGCGGGGATTCAAGATCGCGCCGAGGGCGCAGGGGGAGAGCACGTCGGCCTCCTCCTCGAGCACCTTGACGGTGGCGACCGGCGTTCCCTTGAACTCATCGCACACCCGCTCGACGGCCCGCGGCAGCACGTCCGCGACCTTGAGGCGGGCACCCGCGGCGGCCAGCATGCCGCACAGGTGATAGCCGACCCCGCCCGCGCCCTGGATCGCGACCGTGAGTCCGGCGAGATCGGCGCGGCCGAGGCGGAACCTGACCGCCGCCTGGATGCCGAGGAATACGCCGAGCGCGGTCTTCGGCGCCGGGTCGCCGCCGGCCTCGCCGGGTGAGCGGCCGAGACCCGACACGTACTTGGTGGCGCGGGCGACGTGCTCCATATCTCCCGTCGTGGTGCCGACGTCCTCGGCGGTCACATAGCGCCCGCGGAGCGAGTCGACCAGGCGTCCGAAGGAGGCGAGCAGCTCCGGGCTCTTCGCCGCGCGCGGGTCGCCGATGATCACCGCCTTGCCGCCGCCGAAGGGCAGCCCCGCCATGGCGTTCTTGTAGCTCATGCCGCGCGCGAGACGCAGCACGTCCGCGACGGCGTCCGTGGTCGTGGCGTAAGGCCACATGCGGCAGCCGCCCGCGGCGGGCCCGAGGGCGGTGGAGTGGATGGCGATGATCGCCCGCAACCCGGTGGGCGCGTCATGGCCGAAGAGCACGAGCTCGTGGCCATCGAATTCCCGCATGTCGAACACTTCCATGCCCGCCTCCCGGCTGCGCTTCTTATGAGCGGCGCACAGTACCCGGAGGGGGTGGCAGGGGTATCACAAAAGTTGCGTGCCAGGAGCCCTTGATGAAATATAAATCTCATGTAGGAGGCGATAGGTGATACATATGTCGCATCCCGAGCTCACCCGCAGCGACCTGCGCATCCTCGACCTGGTGCAGGAGCACGGGGACCTCTCGGCGGCCGAGCTCGGCGAGCGGCTCGGAATGAGCGCCTCGACCTGCTGGCGGCGCCTGAGCCGCCTCATCGAGCTCGGGGTCATCAAGCGCCGCGTGGCGGTGCTCGATCGCGAGAAGGTGGGACTCAGCGTCCTGGTGTTCTCGCACGTGAAGCTCGCCGGTCACGGGCGCGACGCGCTGCTGAAGTTCGAGCAGGCGGTGCGCGCGCACCCTGAGATCCTCGAGTGCTACACGCTCATGGGCGAGACCGACTTCCTGCTGCGCATCGTGTGCCGCGACATCAAGGCCTACGAGGCGTTCTTTCTCGACCACCTGTCGCGCTTTCCCGGGGTGCAGTCGGTCAACTCCTCGATCGCCCTGGCCGTCATCAAGGAAACCACTGCGCTGCCGCTGCGCCTGCCGTGAAAGGGCGCCGCCCCCGGGCCGCCGCTCATCCGCCCATGGAGAGGGTCACCACGCAGCGCGCCGCCGCGAGCCCCGGGACCGCGACGCTGCGCACGCCGACGAGACGCCAGGGCGGCCGGATCCGTGCGAGCTCCTCCTCGGACCGGTGGCCCTTCATCGCGAGCACGCGGGTCTCGGGTCCGCAGAGCGGCGCCACCTGCGCGAGCAGCCGCGGCAGCGGCGCCAGGGCGCGCGCCGTGACGGTGTCGAACGGCGCTTCCGGGCGCATGTCTTCCGCGCGTGCCTGTACCCCGGTCACGTTAGCGAGCGAGAGCGTGCGCGCGGCGTGCGCGACGAACCGCACCTTCTTGCCGCTCGAGTCGATGAGGGTGAAATGCCGCGACGGGTTCACGATGGCGAGCGGCAGCCCCGGGAAGCCGGCTCCGGTGCCGACGTCCGCGATGCGCGTGCCGCAGAGGTCCGTGTGAATCGACAGGCTGTCGAGCAGGTGATGGGTGATCATCTCCTCACGGCTGCCGATGGCCGTGAGGTTATAGGTCTTGTTCCAGCGCTCGAGCTCATCGAGAAGCGTGAGGAGGCTCACCGCCTGGGGGGGCGTGAGGGTGACCCCGACGAGCGCGGCATCGCGTGTCAGGCGCTCGGTCGGGCTCAACGGGCGGCTCCTTGAACGAAACGCGGCGCGATTGATCATACTCGCGGACGGTCATGCGACTGCTGCTGCTCGAAGACGATCCCATGATCGGCGAGGCCATCCGCGCGGGCCTCAAGCGCGACGGCTTCGCCGTCGACTGGGTGCGCGCCGCCGATGCCGCGCAGCACGCGCTCGAGAGCGAGCCCTTCGAGCTGCTGCTGCTCGATCTCGGGCTGCCGGGAAGCGATGGCCTCGAGCTCCTGAAGGCGCTGCGCGGGCGCGGCTCGGCGCTGCCGGTCCTCATCATCACGGCGCGCGATGCGGTGGCGGACCGGGTGGCGGGGCTCGATGCGGGGGCCGACGACTACCTGGTCAAGCCCTTCGATCTCGATGAGCTGGCGGCGCGCATCCGCGCGTTGCTGCGCCGCAAGTCGGGGCGCAGTGAGCCGCGCCTCGAGCACCTCGGCGTCGCGCTCGAGCCGGCGACGCACCGCGTGACCCGCGACGGCGTCGAGGTCGCCCTTTCGCCGCGCGAGTTCGCGCTGCTCGAGCTCCTGCTCGAGCGCCCGGGTGCGATCCTCTCGCGCAGCCAGCTCGAGGAGCGCCTGTACGGCTGGGGCGAGGAAGTCGAAAGCAATGCGGTCGAGGTCTACATCCATGGCCTGCGGCGCAAGCTCGGGCCCGAGTTCATCCGCACGGTGCGCGGCGTCGGCTATCGGGTGAGGCCGAAGCCGTGAGCTCGCTCCGTGGGCGCCTGCTCGCCTCGCTGCTCGCCGGCGTGCTGCTCGTCGGGCTCGGCGGCGGCTGGATCGTCTATCGCAACGCGCTCGCCGAGGCGGATGCGTTCTTCGATTATCACCTCCGGCAGACCGCGCTCATCCTGCGCGACCAGCCGGTCGAGTACCTGCTGTCGCAGCAGCCGCCCACCGATGCTGCCTACGATTTCGTGGTGCAGGTGTGGACGCTCGATGGCGTGCGCGTGTACCTGTCGCGTCCGCACGCGGTGCTGCCCGAGATCACGACGCTCGGTTTTGCGACCGTCACGACCCGTGAAGGGCAATGGCGCGCGTACGGGGTGCAGGCCGTGACGCGCGTGATCCAGGTAGCGCAGCCGATGAGCGTGCGCGAGCAGCGCGCCGTGCAGCTGGCGCTGCGGACCCTCGCGCCCTTCGCGCTGCTCCTCCCGGCGTTGGCGCTGCTCATCTGGCTCGCGGTCGGGCATGCGCTCAAGCCGCTCGCGCGGCTCACGGACCTCGTCAAGGCACGCCACGAGGACGCGCTCGAGCCGCTCCCCGATGCTCAGCTCCCCGATGAGGTGCGGCCGCTGGTGGGCGCGCTGAACGAGCTGCTCGGGCGCCTCGGCGCTTCCCTCGGGCGCGAGCGCGCCTTCATGGCCGACGCCGCGCACGAGCTGCGCACGCCGCTCACCGCGCTGCTGCTGCAGATGGACACCCTGGCGCGGGCGAGCGGGGAGTCCGAGCGCGCCGCCGCCATGGAACGGCTCGCGCAAGGCGTGCGCCGCGCCATCCGCCTGGTCGAGCAGATGCTCTCGCTCGCGCGCGAGGAGCCGCGTACGGCGCCGCGGCACGTGCCGGTGGCGCTCGTGCCGCTCGCGCGTGAGGTGATCGGTGAGCTCGAGCCGCTCGCGCATGCGCGTCACATCGACCTCGGCCTCTCGGCCGCCGAGCCGCTCACCGTCGCCGGCGACCCGGAGGCGCTGCGCACGCTGCTGCGCAATCTGGTCGACAACGCCGTGCGCTACGGCGGCGACGGCGCGCGCGTCGATGTCTCGGTGCAGGCCGCCGGCAGCGGCGCCGATGCGCGCGCCGAGCTCAGCGTGACCGATTCGGGTCCCGGGATTCCGCCCGAGGAGCGCGCGCGCGTGTTCGACCGCTTCTATCGGCGCGCCGGCACCGCGCCTCCGGGCAGCGGCCTGGGGTTGGCGATCGTCAAGGCGATCGCGGACGCGCACGGGGCGACGCTCGCGCTGGCCGCCGGACCGGACGGTCGCGGGCTGCGGGTCAGTGTGACCTTTCCCCCGCGCCCCGACCGCGCGGGTAGCGCGCACTGACCGAGTCATCGTCCGCTAGGCTGTGGCGTCGACGGCAGCAGCGGCAGCCTTGGCGGCGCTCTCGTGCGAGACGATGTGCCACTGGATGATCTCGAGGCGAGCGTCGTCATGCTCGACCAACGCCGTGCAGCTCTCCACCCAGTCGCCGTCGTTGCAGTAGAGCACCCCGCCGACCGTCTTCATCACCGCCTTGTGGATGTGGCCGCACACGACTCCGTCATAACCGCGCGACGCACATTCCCGGGCGAGGGTCTCCTCGAACGAGTTGATGAACTCGAGCGCCGTCTTGACGCGATTCTTTACATAGGCCGACAGCGACCAGTACGGTGCGCCGAACTTGTCACGCACCCAGTTGAAGTGGCGATTGAGCCAGAGCAGGAAGTCATAGCCCCGATCGCCGAGATACGCGAGCCAGCGGTGATAACGAATGACGACATCGTAGAGATCGCCGTGCGTGACCCACAGGGTCTTGTTGTCCGCGGTGGTATGCACGCACTCGTTCACGATGCGGATGTTGCCGAAGCCGAGCGCCGACAGATCCTCGACGTATTTGCGCAGGAACTCGTCATGATTGCCGATGACGTACGTGACGCGGCTGCCCTTGCGCGCCTTGTTGAGGAATCGGCGCAGGATGTTGACGTGCTCCTGCGGGAAGTAGATGGTGCCGCGACTCATCGCCCAGCCGTCGATGATGTCCCCGACCAGGTACAGATTGTCGCACTCGATGGCGGCCAGGAAATCGTCGAGGTAGGCTGCCTTGCAGCCGCGCGTGCCGAGATGCACGTCGCTGACCCATACGCTTCTATAGTGCGGCTTGTCGGACTTCTGGCTCGGCATCTTCCCTCCGTGCGTGCTCACCGGCGGCGCTTTCTCCTGCCGATCTTCAGACAAGCGGTGGGCAGCGCGCTACTCGCCTGACAAGTCGGATACGAGTTCCATAGCCCGCTCCCTCGCGTTTAGCGGCTCAGCATCTGTAGAAAAGTTGCCGCCGTCTCGAGGTACGCGTCCTGGTTGGCCTTCTTGCGAAAGCCGTGACCCTCGTCCTTCGCCATGAGGTACCACACCTCCCCGCCCGCGGCCCGCACCCGCCACACCAGCTGCTCGGACTCGGAGGCCGGAACGCGCGGGTCGTTGAGGCCCTCGACCACCAGCAGCGGCCGTTTGATGCGCCCCGCGTTGGTGAGCGGCGAGATGCGCTCGAGGAACGCGCGCGTCGCCGGGTCACGCTCGTCGCCGTATTCGGCGCGGCGCAGGTCGCCGCGGTAGGCCGCGGTGTGGGTGAGGAAGGCGACGAAGTTGCTGATGCCCGCCTCGTCGATGCCGCCGCGCAGCCGCTCGCCGTAGGCGATGAGCGAGGCGAGCGTCAGGTAGCCGCCGTAGGAGGCGCCCATCACCGAGATGCGCTCGCGGTCGAAGGCCCTGTGCGCGCCGATCCACACCAGCAGGGAGCCGATGTCGCGCACCGCGTCCTCGCGCAGCTCGCCATTGTCGAGCGCGAGGAAGCTCTTGCCGTAGCCGGAGGAGCCGCGCACGTTGGGCGCCACCACCGCGTAGCCGAGCTCGGCGACCAGGAACTGGATGAATGGATCCCAGCCGGGGCGGAACTGCGACTCAGGCCCGCCGTGGATGTCGATGACGACCGGACAGTGCGCGGCGTTGCGCGGGCGGTAGACGTAGGCGGACAGCAGGCGCGGGTGGCCGTTCACGCGATCCCAGGTCGGATAGTGGATCAGCTCCGGAGCGATCAGGGCGCGGGCATCGACGGGCCCCGTTTCGCTTTTCGTCCAGCGCTCGAGCCGCTGCTGCGCGAGGTCGTAAGAGTAGATATCGCGCGGCGACTCGCTCGACTCCACCGCGAGCGCGAGCCGCTGCCCCGTGCGATCGAAGATCGGACGGCTAATCACCCCTTCGGGCAAACCCGGGGGCGAGATCTGGAGGTGGGTCTGCGTGTCCTCGAGCTTGAGCACGCTCCGTCCATCCTGGTTCACGACGTAGGCGATGTAGCGCCCGTCGGCGCTCACGTCGAAGTCCTCGACGTCCCAGCCGGCGTCGGCAGGTGTCACCCGGCGGGTCTGGTGCGTCACCGGATCGACGAAGCGCAGGTGCACGAACTCGTCGTCCTCGTCCGACAGCAGGTACACGCCGCGCCCGTCCGGGGCGAACTTCGCGCCGCGCACGCCGACCTTGCGGCCACTGGCATCGAGCGGCGTCAGCGCGCCGCTGGCGGAATCGGCCAGGTAAAGGTAGCTCTCGCCGATCGACAGATAGCGCCACAGGAGGAGCTTGCCGTCATCGAGCGACCAGTCGAGCGGGTACCACGCGTCCTGCCTGCCGCCCACGACGAGCCGCGGCGCGGCGCCGCTTCCCACGTCGACGACGTAGATGTCGTAGCTCGCGCCGTCGCGCTCGTTGCCGAAGAAGGCGACGCGCCGGCCGTCGTGCGCCCATGAGGGGCTCCCGTGCAGTGAATCGCCGCGTGTCAACTCGCGCACGCTGCCGTCGGCCCCCCGGTAATAGAGCTGTGAGTTCTCATTGCCCCCCTGATCCTTGAGGTAGACGAAGCCGCCGCCCGCGGGAGCGGCGCGCGCGACGCTCACCGGATCCTCATGGAAGGTGAGCTGCTCGCGCGCGCCCATAGGAGCTGCGAGCCGGTGCAGCTGCTCGGTCTCGCCGAAACGCGTGGCGATGAGGAGCGACCCGTCGGGCAGCCAGTCGAGCAGGCGCGCCTGGCGCGACTCGAGATAGGGGGAAAGCCGCGCCACGAGCGCCCTGTCGGCAACGGGCACGTTGTCGAACATCAGGTTGCCCCGCTCCCGTCGCGGCACGAGGGGCGCGAGGTGGGTGACGGGTCTCGCCCCCGCCGGCACGGCCTCGGGTGGCGCGGGCGGCGGCGGCTCGGACTGCCCCGGTCCCTCGCCGAGGCCGGGTGGTTGCGGCGACGGCGGCGCCGAGGGCTCGGGAGCAGGGGGCTCGGGCGCCGGCGGCCGGCCGAGCGCGCCGGCGGCGAGGCACACGGCGAGGAGCACCGCGGCGCAGCCGGCGAGGCCGCGGCGCCGTGCGTGGGGCGGTCGGATCATGTGTCTAAGCTAGCGCACGGGTTAGGATGTGTACACGCATCACCTTGAGTCCTCGCGAGCCTTCGGTGCCCAACCATCCCGTCAGGCCGACGATCCATCGCCACCCGCACGGCATCAGCGCCATCGATGCCGAGTACCTGTATTCCGGGCACGCCGCCGCGCATCTCATCGTCGACTCGGGACGCGCCGCCTTCGTCGACGTCGGCACCAACGACTCGGTGCCCTACCTGCTCGCGGCGCTCGACGAGATGGGCATCGCGCCCGAGGCGGTCGACTATGTCCTCCTGACGCACGTGCACCTCGACCACGCGGGCGGCGCCGGCGCCCTGATGCGCGCGCTGCCCAACGCCCAGGCCGTGCTGCATCCGCGCGGCGCGCCGCACATGATCGATCCCTCGAGGCTCATCGCGGGCTCGAAGGTCGTGTACGGCGAGGCGCGCTTCGCGCAGCTCTATGGCGAGCTCGTGCCGATTGCGCGCGAGCGGGTGCGCGTGGTCGCCGACGGCGAGCGCGTCAGCCTGGGGGGACGCACGCTCGAGCTCATCCACACCCCCGGGCACGCCATGCATCACTACGCGGTGGTCGACCTGAGCCACGCCAGCATCTTCAGCGGCGACACCTTCGGTATCTCCTATCGGGCCCTCGACACGCCGCGCGGAAACTTCATCACGCCGTCCACCGTGCCGACGCAGTTCGACCCGGAGCAGCACCTCGCCTCCATCGACCGCATGCTGAGCTACCAACCTGAGTCGGTGTACCTCATGCACTTCAGCCGCGTGACCGGCGTGCCGCGACTCGGCGAGCTCTTGAAGAGCCAGATCCGCGAGCTGGCCGACATCGCGCGCCGGCACGCGCGCACGGCGGACCGCGCCGCCGCGATCCGTGCCGACATGCTCGGGCTGTGGATCACCCTGGCGCGGCGCGAGGGCAGCACGCTCGAGGAGAGCGCGCTCGAGCGCGCGCTCGCCGGGGACCTCGAGCTCAATACCCAGGGACTCATCGCCTGGCTGGACCGGGACACGGAGCGAAAGCAATGAAACCCTTCAAGGCGTTCCGCATTCATTCCGAGGCCGGCAAGATCGCCGCGCGCTTCGAGGATCTCACCCTCGATGACCTCGGCGCCGGCGAGGTGGTGATCCGCGTCGCCTGCTCCGACATCAACTACAAGGACGCGCTCGCCGCGACCGGCGCGGGCAAGATCCTGCGCCGCTACCCGCTGGTGGGCGGCATCGACCTCGCCGGCACGGTCGAGAGCTCGAGCGATGCGCGCTTCAAGGCGGGCGATGCGGTGCTGGTCACCGGCTGCGGGCTCTCCGAGACCCACGACGGCGGCTACGCGCAGTACGCGCGCGTGCCGGGCGACTGGGTGATCCCGATGCCCGCGGGGCTGGACGCCGCCACCGCCATGTCGCTCGGCACCGCGGGCTTCACCGCGGCGCTGGCGATCCATCGCATGGAGCAGAACGGCCAGACCCCGGGCGCTGGCCCGATCGTCGTCACCGGCGCGAGCGGGGGCGTCGGGAGCGTGGCCGTCGACATGCTGGCGACGCGCGGCTACCGCGTGGTCGCGGTCAGCGGCAAGCCGGACGCCGCCGAGTACCTCAAGGCGCTCGGCGCCGCCGAGGTGCTCGACCGCAACAGCCTCGACTTGGGTACCCGGCCGCTCGAGGCGGCGCGCTTCGCCGGCGCCATCGACAACCTGGGGGGCGAGGTGCTCACCTGGCTCACCCGCACCGTCGACTTCTGGGGCAACATCGCCAGCATCGGGCTCGCGGCCAGCCCGGAGCTCAAGACCACCGTGATGCCCTTCATCCTGCGCGGGGTGGCGCTGCTCGGCATCAACTCCTCGGCGACCCGGCGCGAGTGGCGGCTCGCCGTGTGGCAACGCATCGCGACCGACCTTAGGCCCCGGCAGCTCGCGCGCATCGTCACGCGCACCATCGGCTTCGACGAGCTGCCGCAAGCCTTCCCCGACTATCTCGCCGGGCGCGTGACCGGGCGCACCCTGGTGCGCATCGAGTGAATCCTACCGGCGAGTAGGATCGCGCGCTGGCCCGCGGCAGTGCCGCGCGTATAGAATCGAGGCTCTCCTTCGAGGTCGCCCATGTCGGATCGATCACCCACCGCCGGAGCGCGCCTGCGGG
The DNA here is from genome assembly GCA_035542535.1 of Steroidobacteraceae bacterium. Taxonomy (GTDB): domain Bacteria; phylum Pseudomonadota; class Gammaproteobacteria; order Steroidobacterales; family Steroidobacteraceae; genus 13-2-20CM-66-19. The sequence continues at coordinate 4,014 of DATKLG010000025.1, read as the reverse complement.
CCGCCGTCGACGCTGAGCGCCCGCTGCAGATCGTCGGCACCGTGAACGCCTACGCCGCGCTGCTCGCCGAGCGCGCCGGCTTTCGCGCCATCTATCTCTCCGGCGCCGGGGTCGCCAACGCCTCCTTCGGGCTGCCTGACTTAGGCGTCACGACGCTCAACGACGTCTGCGAGGACGTGCGCCGCATCACCGGCAAGAGCCAGCTCCCGCTCCTGGTCGACGCCGATACCGGCTTCGGCAGCGCCTTCAACATCGCGCGCACCTGCCGCGACCTGCTGCGCGCCGGGGCCGCCGGCATGCACCTCGAGGACCAGGTCTCCGCCAAGCGCTGCGGCCACCGGCCCGGCAAGGCGCTGGTCCCGCCCGGGGAGATGGTCGATCGCATCAAGGCGGCGGTCGATGCGCGCACCGATCCCGCGTTCTTCATCATGGCGCGCACCGACGCGCTCGCCGTCGAAGGCCTGGAGCGCGCGATCGAGCGCGCGCGCGCCTGCGTCGAGGCGGGCGCCGACGGCATCTTCCCCGAGGCGATCACCGACCTCGCGATGTACCGGAGCTTCAAGGAGGCGGTGAAGGTCCCGGTGCTCGCCAACATCACCGAGTTCGGCAAGACCCCGCTCTTCACGCTCGAGGAGCTGCGCGGCGCCGGCGTGGACATCGCGCTCTACCCGCTCTCGGCGTTCCGCGCGATGAACGCCGCCGCGCTCGAGGTGTACGGGGAGCTCCGCGCGAAGGGCACGCAGAAGGCCGTGGTCGGCACGATGCAGACGCGCGACGACCTCTACCGCTACCTCGGCTACCACGACTACGAGCGCAAGCTCGACGCGCTGTTCGAAAAATCCAAGTGAAGGGAGATTCCATGACCCAAGCCACCGCACCCGCCCCGACGACCGCGCCCAAGCCGAAGAAATCGGTGGCGCTCTCGGGCGTCCTCGCGGGCAACACCGCGCTCTGCACGGTGGGCCGCACCGGCAACGACCTGCATTACCGCGGCTACGACATCCTCGACATCGCCGACCACTGCGAATTCGAGGAGATCGCCTACCTCCTCGTGCACGGCAAGCTCCCCAACGTGGCGGAGCTCACCGCGTACAAGCAGAAGCTGGGCGGGCTGCGCGGCATCCCCAAGGCGGTGCAGGCGGTGCTGGAATCGATCCCGGCGAGCGCGCACCCGATGGACGTGATGCGCACCGCCTGCTCGGCGCTGGGCGCGGTGCTGCCAGAGGCCGAGGACCACAAGATCGCGGAGGCACGCGACATCGCCGACCGCCTGATGGCCTCCTTCGGCTCGATGCTCCTCTATTGGTACCACTACTCCCACTCGGGCCGGCGCATCGACGTCGAGACCGACGACGACTCCATCGGCGGCCATTTCCTGCACCTGCTGCACGGCCGCAAGCCCTCGCCGCTGTGGGTGCGCTCGATGCACACCTCGCTCATCCTCTATGCCGAGCACGAGTTCAACGCCTCCACCTTCACCGCGCGCGTCATCGCCGGCACCGGCTCCGACATGCACTCCGCGGTGACCGGAGCGATCGGCGCGCTCAAGGGGCCGAAGCACGGCGGCGCCAACGAGTTCGCCTTCGACACCATCGGCCGCTACGACACGCCCGACGAGGCCGAGCGCGACATCGTGAAGCGCCTCGCGGAGAAGCAGGTGATCATCGGCTTCGGCCACCCGGTCTACACCATCGCCGATCCGCGCAACCAGGTGATCAAGGCGGTGGCCAAGCGCCTGTCCGAGGATGCGAAGAACATGAAGCTCTTCGACATCTCCGCGCGCGTCGAGGAGGTGATGTGGCGCGAGAAGAAGATGTTCCCCAACCTCGACTGGTACAGCGCGACGAGCTATCACATGATGGGCGTGCCGACCGCGATGTTCACGCCGCTCTTCGTGATCTCGCGCACGTCCGGATGGGCGGCCCACGTGATCGAGCAGCGCGTCGACGGCAAGATCATCCGGCCCTCGGCCAACTACACGGGGCCGGAGAACCTCGCCTTCGTTTCCCTCGAGAAGCGGCCGTGAAGCGCCCCACGACGCTCGCCGCCGCGCTCCTCGCGGCCGCCGCCCTGCAGGCGCACGCGATCAACAAGTGCATCGACGCGAGGGGCAGGGTCTCGTATGTGGAAGGCGCTTGCCCGGCGGGTAGCCGGCAGGAGAAGGTCACCGTGATGCCGGGGCCGCAGGATGCACCGCAGCCGTCCGCGTCCCCCGGCGGGTCCATGCACGGCGGCCCGGCGCCGAAGCGCGCGCCCGCGCCCGACACGGCCCTCATATCCCCGAGCCTCGAGATCCAGGATCCGCGCATGGACGCCGCCATCCGCAAGCTCGCGACGTACGAAGCGTGCGAGGCGGGCTCGCCCGATTTCGCGCAGAAAGGCGGCCCGGGCGCCTACCAGCAATGGCGCGCGCAGAACGCGCAGTGGCTGGACCGCCTGCCCCACTCGGCGCACTACATGAAGATCCTCGCCATCGAGCGCCAGCGCGCGAGCTCCGCGCTGCAGCGCCCCGAGACGCGCCAGGCCTTCCTCGAGTCGTGCCTGGCGCTCGCCCAACCGCCACGATAGATCCCGAATGTCCGCACACATCAGCAACGTCCGCCCCGACTTCGACAAGGTCCTGGTCGACATCGTCGACTACGCCGGGAAGCACAAGATCGCCTCGCGCGAGGCCTACGAGACCGCGCGCTACTGCCTCATGGATACGCTGGGCTGCGGCTTCGAGGCGCTCGAGTATCCGGCGTGCACCAAGCTCCTCGGGCCCATCGTCCCGGGCACCGTCGTCCCGAACGGCGCGAAGGTTCCCGGCACGCCCTACCAGCTCGATCCCGTGCAGGCCGCCTTCAACCTGGGCGCGATGGTGCGCTGGCTCGACTTCAACGACACGTGGCTCGCCGCCGAATGGGGCCATCCCTCGGACAACCTGGGCGGCATCCTCATGGCGGCCGACTGGGTCTCGAGGAACGCCGTGGCGGCGGGGAAGCCCGCGCCCACGATGCGCGACGTGCTCACCGGCATGATCAAGGCGCACGAGATCCAGGGCTGCATCGCGCTCGAGAACAGCTTCAACAAGGTGGGCCTGGACCACGTGGTGCTGGTGAAGGTGGCCTCGACCGCGGTGGTCTCGACGCTCCTCGGCCTCACGCGCGAGGAGACGCTCAACGCGGTCTCCAACGCGTGGGTGGATGGGCAGTCGCTGCGCACCTATCGCCATGCGCCCAACACCGGATCGCGCAAAAGCTGGGCGGCGGGCGACGCTACCTCGCGCGCGGTGCGGCTTGCGCTCATCGCGCGCACCGGCGAGATGGGGTATCCCTCGGTCCTCACCGCGAAGACGTGGGGCTTCTACGACGTGCTCTTCAAGGGGAACCCGTTCAAGTTCCAGCGGCCCTACGGCAGCTACGTGATGGAGAACGTGCTCTTCAAGATCTCCTTCCCCGCGGAGTTCCACGCGCAGACGGCGGCCGAGGCGGCGATGACGATCCACGGCGAGCTCGAGCGCCTCGGGCGCTCCGCCGCGGACATCAAGCGAATCACGATCCGCACCCACGAGGCGGCGATCCGCATCATCGACAAGAAGGGCCCGCTCAACAACCCGGCGGACCGCGACCACTGCATCCAGTACATGGTCGCCGTGCCGATCCTCTTCGGCCGCCTCACCGCCGGCGACTACGAGGATTCGGTGGCGAAGGACCCGCGCATCGACGCCCTTCGCGAGAAGATCGCCTGCGTCGAGGACAAGCAGTTCACGAAGGACTACCACGATCCGGCCAAGCGCTCGATCGCGAACGCGCTCAGCGTCGAGTTCTCCGACGGCAAGAAGCTGAAGGAGGTCGTCGTGGAGTACCCGATCGGCCACAAGCGCCGCCGCAAGGAAGGCATGCCGATCCTGGTCGAGAAGTTCCGGACCAACCTCGCGCGCGTCTTTTCCGAGAAGCGGCGCGCGCAGATCCTCGATCTCTGCATGGACGCGAAGCGCCTCGAGGCCACCCCGGTGCACGAGTTCGTGGACCT
>DATKLG010000024.1:0-2098 GCA_035542535.1 Steroidobacteraceae bacterium | reverse complement strand
TGCACCTGGAGATCAGCGCCGGATCGCCAAGAGTCTGGGTGTGCCGGTGGAAGACGGGAGCCTCGGATGAGCAGTCGGCTGCGCGATCACGCCAGCCAAACCCGGGAAGAGCCCGGAGAACGAGAGGAAGCGTAATGAGCGATCAATCTCACGCCAACCACTCACACGTCCATGCCAGCGGCTGCGGGCACACCGCCGTGATGCACGGCGGCCACGTCGACTACCTGCACGACGGCCATTTGCATCACATGGAAGGCGAGCGCGCCGACGAGCATGAATTTGACGGGCCGACGGCCTGCACACCGAGCCATGCCTGTGGCGGGCATGACGGTGCGCACCGTCACGGTCCTGGCTGCGGGCACGAGGCGGCGCCGCACGCTGGCCACGTCGACTACGTTGTCGGCAACCACCTGCATCATTCCCACAGCGGTCACTGCGACGACACGGTGCTGTGCGGCACGCCTGATGGGAGAGCGATCCCGCGCGTGACCGTTGAAGGAAGGTGAGCTCCGGACCGTGAGTTTCCGGCAAACTGGGGTGCAGGGAGGCCCGGGAGTTTGCCGTGAGGAAGAAGCGATTCTCAGTCCCGGCGCACGTCATACCCTCATCAAGGCAGCGGCGTCGCGGCCGCGGCGAGCGGCGACGAAGCGAGCCCACCGTCGGCGGTGAAGGAAATCCGACGGTCGTGGAATCGGGCGATCTCTGCCCGATGCGAGATGCTCACCCGGGTCGTCGCGCGGAGCTCCCGCTCGAGCAGTGCGTAGAGCTCGCCCTCCGTCGCAGCATCGAGCGCGGAGCACGCCTCGTCCAGGAAGAGCCACTCGGGGCGCTGCAGGAGCGCCCGCGCGAACGAGAGCCGCTGCTGCTCTCCCGGCGAGAGGCTCTGCTCCCAGTGCATGGACTCGTCGAGGCGATCGACGAGATGCTCGAGGCGGCACTCTCGCAGCCGGCGGCGCAGCTCCTCGTCGGGGAAACGGCCTTCGCGGGACGGATACGAGACGGCGGCCCGCAGCGTTCCGATCGGGATGTACGGCCTCTGCGGCAGGAACAGACAGGTGGCAGCGGAGGGTCGCTTGATCGACCCGCCTCCGAACGGCCAGATCCCGGCCAGAGCGCGGAACAGAGTGCTCTTACCGCTGCCGGACGGTCCGGTGATCAGGACCGGCTCCCCGCGCTCGAGCTTCGCGTCGACGCCCCGCAGCAGCGCCGTTCCATCCGGAAGCGAAAGCGTGAGGCCGCGCAGCTCGACGCCGGCGTCGTCGCGGGTCTCGATCGCGATCTCGGAGCCTGCGGCCGCCGTCGCCCGCATTTCGACGATCGCGCGCCGGAACGTGATCAGGCGGTCGACCGTGGCTTTCCACTCGGCGAGACCCACATAGGCCGAGACGAACCAGGACAGCGATTCCTGGACGCGGCCGAATGCGTTCGAGATCTGCATCAGGCCGCCGAGCTGGATTTGCTTCGAGAAGAAGCGCGGCGCCGCGACAATGAACGGAAACAGAGTCGCCGCCTGCGCATAGCCCGCCGTCAAGGTCCCGAGCTTCTTGCGCCGGCGCATGATCTCCCACCAGTTGCGCAGCACGTGGGAGAAGCGTTCCGAGAGCCGATGCGCCTCGCCCGCCTCGCCGCGATACAGCGCCACACCCTCGGCCGTCTCGCGAAGCCGCACCAGGCCGAAGCGGAAGTCGGCCTCGTAGCGCTGCTGCATGAAGTTGAGGCCGGCGAGCGGACGCCCTACGCGGTGCGTCAGCCAGGTGCCGACGAGGGAGTAGAGCAGCGCGGCCCAGACCATGTAGGCCGGCACCTCCAGCGCGGTTCCGGGAATGGGGAGCGAGCCGGAGACCGTCCAGAGAATCCCGATGAAGGATCCGAGCGTCACCAAGGAGCTCAGGAGATCAAGCGAGAGCTCGAGGCTGGCCGCGACGAACAGGCGCAGGTCCTCTGCGATGCGCTGGTCGGGGTTGTCGGTGCGGGTCTCGACCAGGCGCATGCGGTAGTAGGCGCGATCGGCGAGCCAGTCTCCGATCCAGCGGTCCGTGAGCCAGCGGCGCCAGCGGATCTCGAGCATCTGGCGCAGGTAGAGCGAATAGACGGCGAT
>DATKLG010000023.1:0-28642 GCA_035542535.1 Steroidobacteraceae bacterium | reverse complement strand
GTGGCGAGGAAGCACCACCACAGCCCGTCGTGGAAGTAGAGCGAGACCGCCAGCGGCGCGAGGCAGCTCGCGGTGAAGGCGGCGACGAGGAGGCCGAGGACGTACGCGACCGCTGCCACCGCTCCCCCGTGCCGCCGGCCTCAGCGCGGCGAGCGCTGGAACAGCCGCTCGACCGCCTCGAGGTGGCGGCGGTCGGCGAGGAAGAGGATCACGTGGTCGTCCGTCAGCACGCGCGTGTCATGGTGGGCCATGAGCACCTCCTCGCCGCGCACGATGGCGCCGATCGCGGCGCCCTCGGGCAGCGGGATCTCGGCCACCGTGCGCCCGGCGACGCGCGAGCTGCGCTCATCGCCGTTCACCACCGCCTCGAGCGCCTCGGAGGCGCCGCGCCGCAGCGCATGCACGCGCACCACGTCGCCGCGGCGCACGTAGGCGAGCAGCGAGCCGATGGTGATGGTCTGCGGCGAGATGGCGATGTCGATGCTGCTCGACTCGATGAGCTCGGTGTAGGAGGGGCGGTTGATGAGCGACATCACCTTGTGGGCGCCGAGCCGCTTGGCGAGCATGGCCGAGAGGATGTTGGCCTCCTCGGAGTTGGTGACCGCCGCGAACACGTCGGTACTGTCGATGTTCTCCTCGATGAGCAGCTCCTCGTCGGCGGCGTCGCCGTGCAGCACGATCGCCCGGTCGAGGAGCTCGGAGATGCGGCGCGCGCGCCGCGCGTCGCGCTCGATGATCTTCACCTGGTTGGAATGCTCGAGCGTCTTCGCCAGGCGAAAACCGATGTTGCCGCCGCCGGCGATCACGACGCGGCGCGCCGCGTGGTCGCCGCGGCGCATCTCGCTGGTGACGCGCCCGATGTCCTCGCGCGCGGCGAGGAAGAACACCTCGTCGCCCTCGGCGATCACGCTGTCGCCCTCGGGCCGGACGCCGCGGCCGTCGCGGTAGATCGCCACCACGCGCACGTCCATCTTCGGCAGGTGTGCGGCCAGCTCGCGCAGCGGGTGCCCGACCATGAGGCCGCCGGCGCGCGCGCGCACCGCCACCAGGCGCACCTTGCCGTCGGCGAAGTCGAGCACCTGCAGCGTCCCGGGATGGTGGATGAGCCGCTCGACGTACTCGGTGACCAGCCGCTCCGGGCTGATGAAGACGTCCACCGCGAGCGCATCCACCCCGAAGAGCTCGGCGCGGTCGGTGTACTCGGCGGCGCGGATGCGCGCGATCTTGGTCGGCGTGCGGAACAGCGCGAACGCCACCTCGCACGCCATCAGGTTCACCTCGTCGCTCGAGGTGAGCGCCACCATCACGTCGGCCTCGGCGGCGCCCGCCGCCTCGAGCACGGTCGGATGCGCGGCGTTGCCGACTACGGTGCGCACCTCGAGCCGCTCCTGCAGGTCGCGCAGCGCCTCCTCGTTGCTGTCGACGATCGTGACCTCGTTGGACTCCTCGCGCGAGAAGTGCTGGGCGGCGGTGCGCCCGACCTGGCCGGCGCCGAGGATCAGAATTTTCACAACGGCTCCAGGTTCGCGTACTGAACCATCAGCCACTTGGTGCCCTGCCGCTCGAAGCTCACCTGCACGCGCGCCTGCGCGCCGTTCCCCTCGACGTTGAGGATCACCCCTTCGCCGAACTTGCCGTGGCGCACGCGCCCGCCGAGACGCATGCCGGGGCTGGCGGGCTCCTCCGGGCGGAAGCGCCCCGCGGCGAGCGGCCGTGCCACCTGCACGCGCGGCCGCACCTCCTCGAGCAGCTCCTCGGGAATCTCGCGCACGAAGCGCGACACCTGCCCGTAGCTGTCGACGCCGTGGAGGCGCCGCTGCTCGGCGTAGCTGAGATACAGCGTGCGCATGGCGCGCGTCATGCCGACGTAGGCGAGGCGCCGCTCCTCCTCGAGCCCCTCGAGATCGACGGTCGAGCGCTGGTGCGGAAACAGTCCCTCCTCGAGCCCCGCGAGGAACACCACCGGGAACTCGAGCCCCTTCGCCATGTGCAGCGTCATCATCTGCACGCAGTCCTCCCACTCCTCCGCCTGGCCGGCGCCGGACTCGAGCGCGGCGTGCGCCAGGAACGCCTCGAGCGGCTCGAGCTCGCTCGTCTCGGGCGCGAAACCGCGCGCCGCGCTCACCAGCTCCTCGAGGTTCTCGACGCGCGCCTCGCCGCGCTCGGCCTTGTCGCGCTGGTAGTGGGCGATGAGTCCCGAGCCCTTGAGCACCGCGTCGACCCGCTCGTGCAGCGCGAGCGGGCGCGTCTCGAGCGCGAGCCGCTCGATGAGGGCGCGGAAGCCCTCGAGTGAGGCGAGCGCCCGCGCACCGAGCTCGGCGCCGCCCGCGCTGCCGCCATTCGCGGCCGCCTCCCACAGCGAGCTGCCGGCGGCGCGGGCGCGCTCGCGCAGCGCCTCGAGGCTCTTCGCGCCGAGGCCGCGCGGCGGCAGGTTCACGACGCGCTCGAACGAGGCATCGTCGCGGCGGTTGGCGATCAGCCGCAGGTAGGCGAGCGCGTCCTTGATCTCGGCGCGCTCGAAGAAGCGCAGGCCTCCGTACACCTTGTAGGGAATGCGCGCCGACAGGAACGCCTCTTCGAAGACGCGCGACTGCGCGTTGGAGCGGTACAGGACCGCGATCTCGCGCCGCTTGAGCCCGTGGGCGACGTGCTCGCGGATGCGGTGCGTGACGAACTCCGCCTCGTCGCGCTCGTTGAAGGCGCTGTAGAGGTGCAGCGGCTCGCCGCGCGCGCCGCTCGTCCAGAGCTTCTTGCCGAGGCGCGTCGCGTTGTGGGAGATGAGCCCGTTGGCGGCCTCGAGAATCGTGCCGGTCGAGCGGTAGTTCTGCTCGAGGCGAAAGAGCTGTGCCTGCGCATAATCGCGGCGGAAGTCCTGCAGGTTCTCGGGGCGCGCTCCGCGAAAGCCGTAGACCGCCTGGTCATCGTCGCCCACCACGAACGGCGCGCCGCCGTCGCCTCCCGTGAGCAGCTTCATCCAGGCGTACTGGATCGCGTTGGTATCCTGGAACTCATCGACCAGCACGTGGCGGAAGCGCCGCCGGTAGTGCGCGAGCAGCTGCGGGTGGTCGCGCCACAGCTCGAAGGCGCGCAGCAGCAGCTCGGCGAAGTCCACCATGCCGGTGCGCGCGCAGGCCTCCTCGTAGGCGGCATAGAGCCGGATCAGCTCGCGGCGGGTCGGATCGTTGCGGTCGGCGAGCTGCGCCGGGCGCCGCCCCTCGTCCTTCCTGGAATTGATGAACCACTGCACCTCGCGCGGCACCCAGCGAGTCTCGTCGAGCTCGGCGGCGCGGATCACCTTCTTGATGAGGCGCTGCTGGTCCTCGGAGTCCATGATCTGGAAGCCCTGGACGAGCCCCGCCTCGCGCCAGTGGATGCGCAGCAGCCGGTGCGCGATCCCGTGAAAGGTGCCGATCCAGAGCGCCGCCGCGGGGATGCCCAGCAGCCGCTCGACGCGCGCGCGCATCTCGCCGGCCGCCTTGTTGGTGAAGGTGACCGCGAGAATGCTCTGGGGCGAGGTGCCCTCGGCCAGGATCACCCAGGCGATGCGGTGCGTGAGCACGCGCGTCTTGCCGCTGCCGGCCCCGGCCAGCACCAGCACCGGTCCCGGCGGAGCGGTGACCGCGGCCCGCTGCGCGTCGTTGAGGGGTGCGAGGACCGGGGTGAGATCCATAGGGCGCGCATTCTACGGGAAAGCGTCCCGGCTTCTCAGGCGCGCGCTGCGAGGCTCTCCTCGGCGAAGCGCACCACCGCGACCACGAAACTGAGCAGCACGGGGCCGACGATCAGTCCCAGGATCCCGAACGCCGAGACGCCGCCGATCGCGCCGATGAAGACCGCGAGCGGCGAAACGTCGGCGTGCCGGGAGGCGAGCAGCGGACGCAGCACCGATTCCGCGACCCAGAGCCCCACGGTCCACAGCGCCAGGAACAGCGCCGCTCCCCAGCGGCCGGAGAAGGCCAGGTAGAGCGCCGCCGGAATCAGCACGATGGCCGAGCCCGAGGGGAGGAAGGCGGCGAGCACGGCCAGCACGCCGAACACGAGCGGCGAAGGGAGCCCGACGATCGCGAAGCCGATGCCGACCACGACGCCGTTGAAGAGCGCGGTCGCCACCGAGCCGAAGACCACGGCGCGCGTGACGTCGCCGAGGTAGTTGAGGAAGCGCGTACGCTGCTCGGGCGCCATCGGGATGAGCCGCTCGCACGCGGCGAGCATCGCGCGGCCATCCTGCAGGAAGAAGAACAGCATGAAGAGCATCATGAAGAAGCCGATCAGGGTGCCGAACACCCCGAGCGCCAGATCGCCTCCGGTGGCCGCGGCGGACTTGAGCAGCGATTCCACGCCGCCGCTGATCCAGCCCTCGATCTCGCTGGCGCTCACCACGGCGTTATCGCGCGCCCAGCTCACCCAGCCGCCGATCACGGGCAGCGTCGAGAGGCGCGTCAGGACCTCGGACCAGGAGAGAACGCTGCTGCCTTTGAGGTGGGCGACGAGGTGCGCCACCTGGCCGGCGAAGGCGACGCCGAGCATCGCCAGCGGCGCCAGCACGAGGAAGGGGGTGAGCCCCGTCAGAATACCGGCCGAGAGCGCCGGCCGGCCCTTGAGGCGCGCGGTGAGCCACTGGTGCAGGGGATAGAGCACGAAAGCGAGGACCGCCGCCCAGCCGAGCTCGGCACGCAGCGGTGCGAGCACGCGATAGAGGCCGTAGGCCAGCAGCGCCGCAGCCACGACCAGGAACGAGCGGCGGTAGAACTGGGATTGCATGCGGGGTCATAGCCTAACGGGAACGGTCGCGGCGCGCGAACTCGTACGGCCGCTGCGCGCCTTCAACGCGCGCCGGACTCGGCAAAGCGCGCGGCGAACGCGCGGTCGGTGAGACTCTCGAGGAAAGCCTCGAGCGCGGCGCGCTCGGCGGCGGTCAGCGGAGAGCGCGGCAGCCGCGAGTCGATAGCCGCTGCGCCACCCGGGCGCCGCGCCAGCTCCGAATAATGCCCGAGCACGGCCGCGAGGCTGGCGAAGCGCCCGTCGTGCATGTAGGGCGCGGTGAGCGCCACGTTGCGCAGCGTCGGTACGCGCAGCGGCTGCGCGCTCGTGCCGTCGCGGGCGAAGCTCGCGCGCCCGGTCTCGCCGCGCGCATCGCGCCAGTTGCCCGAGAAGTTGAAGCCGGAGTGGCAGCCGGCACAGCCGACGCGCGCCGAGTAGAAGAGCGCCATCCCCTCTTTCGCCTGAGCCGTGAGCGCCCCGTGCTCGCCCGCGAACACGTAGGCGTCGAAGGGTGAGCCGCCGGAGAGGAGCGTGCGCTCGAAGGCCGCGATCGCCTTGACCGAGTGGTCGAAGGTGACTGCGGGGTGCGTTTGCGGGAAGGACGCGGCGAATGCGGCGGAGTAGGCGGGGTCGGCGGCGAGCTCGGCGCACAGCGAGCGCTCGCGCCCCTTGAGTCCGAGCTCCACGGGGTGCTCGTTGAGCAGCGGCTCGAGCATCTGCGTCTCGAGCGAGCGCACCCGGGGCCGCTGCCAGCCGAAGGTGATGTTGTAAGCGACGTTGACCAGTGCGAGCGCGTTATGGGGCAGCGGCTCGCCCAGGGCGCCGACCGCACGCGGCCGGCCGTCGGAGAAGGAGCGCTGCGGATCGTGGCAGCTGGCGCAGGAGTAACGGCCGGTCGCCGACAGGCGCGGGTCGAAGAACAGGCGCTCCCCGAGCGCCACCTTGGCGTCCGACATGGGGTTGTCGGGCGGGACCGCCGGGACGGGAAAGCCGCGCGGCAGATGCCAGGTGTAGGAGACGGCGGCAGCCGCCCCGGGAGCGGCCGCGCCCGCTGCCGCACCTGTGAGCAGCGCGGCTGCCGCGGCGAGTACCGCGCTGGCTGCCCTCAGCGCCAGGCGGTCGCGGTAGCGGCGCGGGTGAGCGCTGCGGTCTGCGCGGCGATCTGGCTGCGCTCCTGGATCCACTTGTCGAGCTCATCGACCCGCGCCGCATTATCGCTTACCGGGGCGGCGCGCTGGGCGGCGACCCAGCCCTTCATCGCGCCGAGGAGCTTGGCGGCGAGCGCGCGGTCGCCGGCGAACAGCTCGAGATAGGCCTGCTTGGCATCCTCGGGGCGATCGAGCGCGAGGTATGCCTCGCCGCGGTACTCGATCGCATCCGGGTAGCCGGGCTTGAGTGCGAGTGCCCGGTCGTAGGCCGAGAGCGCCTCATCGTAGTGGCCGAGCTTGCGGCTCGTGTAGCCGACATAGTTCCAGGCCTCGTAACGCCGCGGGTCGAGCTGCACCGCCTGCTGGAACTTCCCGAGCGCGCCGGCGTAACGGTCCTGGCTCTCGCGCCGGGCGCGCTCCTTCCTGCCGGCATCGCTCGCCTGGGCCGCCTCGAGATCGGCCTTGTCGGCTTTCTTCACGTAGCCCACGCCGTCATTGTAGAGGTCGCGTGCCTGTTGCTCCGGGGTGAGTACGCGCGGTGGCATCGGGGACATGGAGGGCACGCCGCCGCCGCCGTTGGCGAAGGCCAGGAGGGTTGCGCCGCACAACAGAGCGGCCGCGAGGAGCTTGAGAGGGGTGCGCATGGGTTGCTCTCCTTTCGCCCTATGCTGCCGCTGCTGCCGCCGGCCTCGCAAGCACCGGAACCGCTCGAGGCGCGCGCGCGGCGTTCCCGGCGCGCGACTCACCAGCGGTTGCGCAGCTCCCGTAAGCGCACGAACACGCTGCGGGCGTCGGGCTGCTCCGGGAGGTCGGGGAAGCGCGCGCGCAAGCGCGCGATGAGCTGCGGGCTCTGCAGCCGGAAGAAGGTGTTGATGCGCTTCTCCTGCGCCAGCGTGGTCACCAGGGCCTTGGCGGGATCGTGGTCGCGTGCCTGCTCGAGGACTGCGGCCGCGTCGCGGTTCGCAGGCTCGCGGTCGAGCGTGAACTCGAGGTTGCGCGCGAGGTACTCGTGGCCCGGATAGACGCGGGTCGCATCGGGCAGGCGCGCGAGCTGCGTGACGAAGGTGTCGTAGAGCGCCTCGGGGTCGCCGCCGTTGTAGCAGTTGCCGGCGCCGGCGTTGAAGAGCGTATCGCCGCAGAAGAGCGCCGGCTCGTCGGTGTGCGACAGCAGGCACACATGGGTCATGGTGTGGCCGGGCGTATCGAGGCACTCGAGCTCGACCGTGCGGCCCACGCGGATCAGGTCGCCGCGGGAGAGGCCCCGGTCGACGCCGCCGATCGCCGCCGCGGCGCCCGCGTGCGCCAGGATCTTCGCGCCGGTTGCCTCCTTCAGCCCCGCGTTCCCGCCGGTGTGGTCGCGGTGCTCGTGGGTGTTCACGATTTGCGTGATCTGCCAGCCGCGTTGCCGCGCCGCATCGAGGCACAGCCGCCACTCGAGCGGATCGACCGCGAGCGCCTCGCCGGTCTCGGGACAGGCGATGAGGTAGTGGAAATTGCGGAGCGAGTTCCCGGACCAGATCCGTTCCGTGAGCATGAGCATCCCCTTGGCGTCAGTTCCCCGCGGCCCCGGCAACGTACCGCGATGCGGCCGCCCGCGCCATAATGAGCCGATGGACCATACGTTCCTGTTCGAGCCGGCGGTATGGATCGCGAGCGGAACGTTCTGGCGCGGCGACGGTGAGCCGCTCGAGGCGGTGGGCCGCACCGAGATCGCGCACCGCGACCGCTGCTGGCTGCTCTCGGGCGTGCTCAAGGTGCTGGGTGCGCCGCCGGTCGAGTTCGTGCATGCCTACCTGATCGAGCCGCCCGCGGGCCCGGGCGGCATCATGAAGTGGACCTTCGAGACCGAGACCTTCGGCAAGCTCGTCGGCACCTACGCGGTCGTCGAGCGCTCGATCCTGTCGCTGTTCGGCTGCGAAGCTTCAGGCTTCCGCGGCACCGAGCACCTCGGCCAGGTGGACGCCGATCACTACGCCACCGTCGGAGTGCTTCTGCAGGACGACAAGATCATCTACTCCTGGGCGATGCGCCTCAGTCGCGAGACCTGAACGCAGCCGGCAAAAACGCCGCTTTTTGCCGGCGGCCGACGCAGTAATGTCCGCCAGAATCGCTTCCGGCGATTCTGGCCAATTAAACATGCAGGTAGTGGTCCACGAGCAGCGCCGCGAACAGCCACATGAGATAGCTGACCGAGAAGCGGAACACCCGCATCGGCAGCTCGGCGCGCGCGCTGATCTTGAGGATGAGCGCGTAGTAGAGGAAACAGCCGTTGAGAAGCAGCGCGGCGCCGAGGTAGATGAGTCCGCTCATGCGCGTGACGTAGGGCAGCAGCGTCACCGCGGTGAGCAGCACCGTGTAGAGCAGCACCTGCAGCCGCGTGAACTCGACTCCGTGGGTCACCGGCAGCATCGGGATGCCGGCGCGTGCGTAGTCGTCGCGGCGCGCGATGGCGAGCGCCCAGAAATGCGGCGGCGTCCACACGAAGATGATGAGGAACAGCAGCAGCGCGTTCGGGTCGACCTGACCTGTGACCGCGGTCCAGCCGAGCACCGGCGGGGCGGCCCCGGCGGCGCCGCCGATGACGATGTTCTGCGAGGTCGCGCGCTTCAGCCACGCGGTATAGATCACCGCGTAGCCGATCAGCGAGCAGAAGGTGAGCGCCGCGGTGAGCAGGTTCACGAGGAAGGCGAGCACGCTCATCGCGGCCACCCCGAGCAAGGCTGCGAAGCCGAGCGCGGCGCGCTCGGTGATCGCCCCGGTGGGCAGCGGCCGCCCGCGTGTACGCATCATCTGTTCATCGATGCGGCGGTCGAGCACGTGGTTGATCGTGGCGGCGCAGGCGGCTGCGAGCGCTATCCCTAAGTTGCCGAACACGAGCGGCTCGAGCGGCGGCAGCCCCGGGCTCGCGAGCAGCGTGCCGACGATAGCGGTGAAGGTGATGAGCGCGACCACCCGCGGCTTGGTGAGCTCGAGGTAGCGCCGCCACAGGGGCGGCGCGCGGGTCGCAGGATAGGGTCTGATCGCCATGCTCTCCTCGCGCGCCCCCTCGAAGCGGGATGCGCAGCCTAGCGTGCGCTCAGGTATCTAACCAGCGTGAGTACGGCAAGGAGCAGCAGCGCCGCGCCGGCGGTGTGCGCGGTGGCGAGCGCGAGCGGGAAGCCCCGCACGACCATCGCGACGCCGATGAAGAGCTGCAGCATGAGCGCGGCGAGCACCGCCCAGGCGCGCCCGCGTGCGCCCGAGAGGCCGTGCTGGCGCAGGGTGAAGAGCGCTGCCAGCGTAAGCGCCGCCGCAGCGAGCAGCGCTCCGAGGCGATGCGTGAGGTGGATGGCGATGCGCGCCGGCGCGCCGAGGAGTCCCCCCTCGTAGTCGAGGTTGGCGCCGTGCCAGAGCACGAAGGCGTCGCGGAAGTCGGCGTGCGGCCAGAGGCTCCCCTGGCAGGTGGGGAAGTCGGGGCAGGCGATCGCGGCATAGTTGCTGCTGGTCCAGCCGCCGAGTGCGATCTGCAGCGCGAGAGCGGCGAGCCCGAGGATCGCCAGCCGGCGCGCGTTGGCGACATAGGCCGCGCCGCCGCGCACCGAGCGTCCCGCGGCCCCGAGCGAGGCCGCGCCCCAGGAGCTCTGCGGCAGCGACAGCGCGAGCCACCACAGCATGCCGAGCGTCGTCATGCCGACGATCAGGTGTCCGGTCACGATGAGCGGCTGCAGCCGCCACGTCACGGTCAGCATGCCGAGGATCGCCTGCACGATCACGGTGCCGAGCAGGGCGAGCGCGAAGGGCACGGGGGTGAGACGCTGGCGGCGCGCGCCGACGGCGAGCGCGGCGATCGCGACGATGATGAGCGCGAGGGTCCCGGCGGCGTAGCGGTGCATCATCTCGCGCCACGCCTTGCCGGGATCGGCGAGGGCGCCGCTCGGGGTGAGGTGACCGTAGCAGCCGGGCCAGTCGGGACAGCCGAGGCCGGCCGCGCTCAGGCGCACGTAGGCGCCGAGCACGACGACCACGAAGGCGAGCACTACCCCGGCGAGGGCGAGGCGGCGCAGCCAGCGGGCGGGCATGGTCGGAATGGAACCCTCGCGTCAGCCGATATGGGACAAGCGCAGGAGCTTCCGCAGATCCTCGAGCAGGCCGTGCGGATCGCCGCGGTCATCGTAGCTCATCATGAGGTTGCCGAGCGGGTCGACCACGTAGAGCGAATGCGCGCGCCCGTCCACGGGAAACTGCGCGAGCAGCGGCGCGGCCGCGGGCCCGGTCGCATCGAGCACGATGAGCCCGGGGTCCTGCGAGGCGCGCAGCCCCTGCGCGCCCTTGCCGGTCGCGAGCCACACCCGCCCGACCCGCGTCATGTCGTTGTTGAGCGAGAGGCGCGTCTGGCGCATGACGAGGAGCGCGCGCTCGCAGTCGGCATCGCAGCTGCCCTCACCGACGTAGACGAGCGTCCAGATACCGCGGAAGGTCTCGGCGGCCGCCGGGCCCGCGCGCGCCGCGCGCGGCAGCAGCAGTGCCGGCAACGGCCGCGGCGGACTGATGAGCGTGCCGTGATTGACGCTGCCCGCGGGACGCCAGCCGGCGTAGTAGGCGCAGAACGCGAGTGCGAGCGGCAGCAGGAAGAGCGCGGCGAGAGCCGCGACGGTGCGGAGGTTGCGGGCGCGGACGCCGCCGGACTCGCTCATGGCCGGCTCAGTCACGACGTGCGACCCGCTTGAGGCCGGGCACCGCCCAGACGATGAGCGCGAGCGCGGCGAAGCACCACCACTGGATCGCGTAGGCGAGATGGCGGAGCGGGGACATGCCGGGCGGCTGCCAGTCGCGCACCAGTCCGAAGGGAGCGTCGGCATCGAGCAGCAGAATGCGCGCCCCGAGCGGCACGCCGAGCGCCTGGGCGAGCTCGCTCGGGCGCGGGAAGCTCGTCACCTTGGGCCAGGGATCGGCGGGCCGGGGCGCGGCGCGCCCGCTCGCGAGTCCCGCGCTCGGCAGCTGCGCCGCACGGCCGCTCAGGGTGACGGTAGCTGGGGTGTCGAGGCCCACCTCCGGGAGCCGTGCACGCGAGCCGGTGAACGCCACCCAGCCGCGGTCGACCAGCAGCACGCGGCCGTCTGCGCGGGTGAGGGGCGTGAGCACCTCGTAGCCCGGGCGTCCGCGGTAGCTGCGGTTGTCGATGAGGAACTGGTGCGCGCCGTCGAGGCGGCCTGCGACGCTCACGCGCTGGTAGAGCGCCACCTCCTCGAGCGTGCGCGCGCCAAGCGGCTGCAGCACGTCGGTAGCGCGCGCAAAGCGCTCCCACTCGAGAGCGCTCGCGCGCCAGCGCTGCCATTGCCACACCCCGAGCCGCAGGCACGCCGCGCACAGGACGAGCGTGAGGGCGGCCGCGAGCACGGCGCGCGCCCGGGGGCTCATGCACGGATCCCGCGGCCGGTAGCCGCGCTACACTGCGCGCCGCAATGGACAAGCTTTTCAGTCTCCTCGTGGTGTGTGCGCTGGCGGCGATCGTGCTGAGCCTCGGCGCCGGGCTCTTTCATCTGGCGCGCGGGCGCGACGAGGAGGACTCGAGGAAGCTGGCGCGCGCCCTGACGATCCGCATCGCGCTGTCGCTGGCGCTGTTCGCGCTGTTGATCGCGGCCTGGTATTTCGGGCTCATCTCGCCCCACGGGCTCGGGCGGTAGTCCACCGGTCCATTGGAAGAATCGCCTGCGGCGATTTTTCGGACAGTGGCTCCGGCGCCCTGCGCCTACAGCCAATAGACAAAGATATACAGGCCGAGCCACACGACGTCGACGAAGTGCCAGTACCAGGCGACCGCCTCGAAGGCGAAGTGGCGCTTGGGCGTGAAGTGCCCGCGCATCACGCGCAGCCAGATCACCGTCAGCATGATCGCGCCGATGGTGACGTGCAGGCCGTGGAAGCCGGTGAGCATGAAGAAGGTCGAGCCGTAGATCCCGGTCGAGAGCCTCAGGCCCATGTTGGCGTAGGCCTCCCCGTACTCGTGGGCCTGGAAGCCGACGAAGGTGAAGCCGAGCAGGAAGGTGAGCGCCAGCCAGATCGCGAGCGGCGTGCGCTTACCCGCGCGCAGCGCGTGGTGCGCCATCGTCACGGTGAAGCCGCTGGTCAGCAGGATCGCCGTGTTGAGAGCCGGGATGCCGAGCGGGTTCATGACCTCGAAGGTCGAGTCGGCCCGCCCGCCGACGTGGCCCGGGCCGTTGGTCGGCCAGGTGGGCTCGAAGTTCGGCCACAGGAGGTAGTTGGTGAAGACCTTCACGCCCTCGCCGCCGAGCCACGGCACCGACAGCACCCGCGCGTAGAACAGCGCGCCGAAGAAGGCGCCGAAGAACATCACCTCCGAGAAGATGAACCACATCATCCCCATGCGGAACGAGCGATCGACCTGCTGGTTGAAGACCCCGCGCTGGCTCTCGTCGATGACGGTGCCGAACCACAGGAAGAACAGGCTCGCGAGCAGCGCCGCCCCCGGGATGAAGGCCCACGCGCCGGCCCATTCGTTGAGATACGAGATGGCGCCCAGCATCACCGTGAAGAGCGACACCGAGGCGTAGATCGGCCAGGGGCTCGCGTGCGGGATGTAGTACTGGCTGGAATCGTGAGCGTGTGCGTCGGTCATTACCTTGGCTTTCCGGGTGAGTGCGTTAGCGCCGCGTCACGCGCGAGGACTCGTCGAAGAAGGTATACGCGAGCGTGATCACATCGATGTGGGTCGGGAGCGCGGGGTCGACGATGAAGCGCACCGGCATGTCGCGGCCCTCGTTCAGCGCGAAGTGCTGCGGCGAGAAGCAGAAGCACTCGGTCTTGTGGAAGTAGCCCGCCACCTCCGAGGGGGAGATGTTCGGCACCGCCTGCGCGATCGACTCGTGGCCGGTGAGGTTATGGGCGTAGAACTCGGCGGTGACCAGCTCGCCCGGGTGCACCTCGACGCGGCGCACCTCGGGGCGGAAGTCCCAGCTGCCGGCGCTCGCCACGTCGGTGAGGAACTCGACCGTGACCGTGCGGGAGAGGTCCGGGTGGGCGATGGCGGCCGAGCGCTCGAGGAGCTTTCCCTGGTCGCCGTAGCCGGTGACCGCGCACAGCGTGCGGTAGAGCGGCACCAGCGCGAAGCCGAAGGCGAAGGCACCGAGCGCGATGGCGCCGAGCTTGAGGCTGAGGCTGCGGTTCTCGCGCTCGCGCTCCTTCATCGGGCCGCCCGCGCCAGCATGACTGCAATGAAGGCGAGATAGAAGCCCGCGGCGATCACCGCAAACAGCACTGCGCTGCGGCGCACGCGCCGCTGCCGCTCGGCCTCATCCGGGGATGCAGCGCCTGCCGGGCCCATCAGTGCTCCGCTCCGCGCGCGATGACCGCATCCGAGGGCGGCGTGGTCCAGGAGTGGTACGGCGGCGGCGAGGACAGCTCCCACTCGAGCCCGTGTGCGCCCTCCCAGGCGCGGTTGCCGACCGGCGTCCCTGAGCGGATGCACTTGATGATGACGATCGGGAACAGGATCTGCGCTGCGCCGAAGAAGAAGGCGCCGATCGAGGACACCATGTTCCAGTCGGTGAACTGCACGGCGTAGTCGGGGATGCGGCGCGGCATGCCGGCGAGGCCGAGGAAGTGCTGCGGGAAGAACAGCACGTTCACGAAGATGGCCGACAGCCAGAAGTGCCAGGTGGCGAGCTTCTGGTCGTACATCCTGCCGGTCCATTTCGGCAGCCAGTAATAGACCCCGGCCATCATGGCGAACACCGCCCCGGGCACCAGCACGTAATGGAAGTGCGCGACTACGAAGTAGGTGTCCTGGTATTGGTAATCGGCCGGCACGATCCCGCACATCAGCCCCGAGAAGCCGCCGATGGTGAACAGGAACAGGAACGCCAGCGCGAACAGCATCGGCGGCTCGAACGACAGCGACCCCTTCCACATGGTCGCCGTCCAGTTGAACACCTTCACCCCGGTCGGCACCGCGATCAGCATCGTGGACAGCATGAAGAACAGCTGCGCGGCGAGCGGCATCCCGACGGTGAACATGTGGTGCGCCCAGACGATGAACGACAGGAAGGCGATCGAGGCCACCGCGTACACCATGGTCTCGTAGCCGAACAGCGGCTTCCTCGAGAAGGTCGGGATGATCTCCGAGATGATGCCGAAGGCCGGCAGGATCAGGATGTAGACCTCCGGGTGCCCGAAGAACCAGAAGATGTGCTGGAACATCACCGGATCGCCGCCGCCGGCGGCGGTGAAGAAGGTGGTGCCGAAGAAGTGATCGGTGAGCAGCATGGTCACCGCCCCGGCGAGCACCGGCATCACCGCGATCAGCAGATAGGCGGTGATCAGCCAGGTCCACACGAACAGCGGCATGCGCAGCAGCGTGATGCCCGGCGCGCGCATGTTCATGATGGTGACGACGATGTTGATGGCGCCGAGGATCGAGGAGGCGCCCATCAGGTGCACCGAGAAGATCAGCATCGGGAAGGAGGCTCCGTTCTGCAGCACCAGCGGCGGATACATGGTCCAGCCGCCGGCCGGGGCGCCGCCCGGCACGAACAGCGACGACAGCAGCAGCGTGAAGGCGAACGGCAGGATCCAGAAGCTGAAGTTGTTGAGGCGCGGCAGCGCCATGTCGGGGGCGCCTACCTGCATCGGGATCATCCAGTTCGCGAGCCCCGTCCATCCCGGCATCACCGCGCCGAAGATCATGATCAGCGCGTGCATGGTGGTCATGGAGTTGAAGAACTGCGGATCGACGAACTGCAGCCCCGGCTTGAAGAGCTCGAGCCGGATCACCATGGCCATCGCGCCGCCGATGAAGAACATCGTGCAGGCGAACACCAGGTACATCGTGCCGATGTCCTTGTGATTGGTCGCGTAGACCCAGCGCCGCCAGCCGTGCGGCTTGTGGTCGTGAGCGTCGTGGGGGGCGGCGTGGGCTTGGTGCTCGGCCATGTCGGAGGTTCCTTGCAGGGTAGGGGTCAGCCCGAGGCGGCGGCGCTCGCCGCAGCGGGCGCGGGCGGTGCGCCCGGTGAGGTGGCGGTGGGCGGCGTCGCGACGGGTGCAGCCGCCTGCTTCTGCTCGGCCGCGGTGCTCTTCAGCCAGGCGTCGAAATCCGCCTTCGAGCGCACGTCGACCACGATCGGCATGAAGCCGTGATCGCGACCGCAGAGCTCGGCGCAGTTGCCGCGCAGCATGCCGGTGAAGTTGTCATCGACCTTGAACCAGGCCTCGTTCACGAAGCCCGGGATCGCATCCTTCTTGATGCCGAGATCCTTCACCCACCAGGAGTGGATGACGTCCGCGCCGGTGATGAGGAGGCGCACCTTGAGGCCGTTCGGCACCACCAGCGGGTGATCGACGTTCAGCAGGTAGTGCGGCACGGTGGTCGGGTCGATCCCCGAGCCGAGCTCGCGCGCGGCATCGCTGGCGCGGTCGAGGTGCGAGAAATACGTGACCCCCTCGTCGAGGTACTCGTACTCCCAGCCCCACTGGAACCCCGTGACCTTGATGTTGAGGGCGGTCTTGCTCGTGTCCTCGATCTCGATCAGCGTGCGCGCCGCCGGCACCGCCATGGCGATCAGGATGATGACCGGGATGATCGTCCAGACGACCTCGACCTTGGTGTTGTGCACCAGGGTCGTGTCGGGCGCGGCGCCCTTCGATTTGCGGAACTTGACCAGCGACCAGATCATCACCCCGAACACCACCACGCCGATCGCGACGCAGATCCAGAAGATCTCCATGTGCAGGGCGTAGATCTTGCGGCTGATGTCGGTTACGCCGCGCGGCAGGTTGAGCTGCGCCCAGCCGGATTCCTCCGCCCCGGCCGGCAGGGCGAGCGTCCCGGCGGCGGCCAGGGCGAGTCGGGCGAGCGTCGTGCGGATCGTCATTCTCGTGCCTTACAGCGCGCCCCCGTCACGGCGGGTGCGGCGCGAAAATCCCTCGTGTTTCCCGTTCCCTGCGAGCCGCGCCGCGCACTCACCGCCAGGACGGTGACTCGGCGACGCGCCCGATGAGACGCTGCAGGCGCAGGGCAAGTCCGCGGCGCTCCTCGTCGGTCAGAAAGCTGCCCAGCTCGCATTGGCGACCGTGCGACTCTATGGTGAGCCGGCTCGGGTGCAGGCTTGCGGCGGGGCGGCGAAGTTTAACCTGCGCCCAATGCCGCGGGAACACGACCCGCTCGCTGGCCAGGCGTGCGTGCGATTCGACCGCGACGTCCGCTTCCGTGACCGTCACGGTCTGGGAGTGGAAACGCCGCTCGAGCGACACCCTGAGGGCCCAGGCGAGCAGCGCCATCTCGAGCCCCGCGAACGGCAGGATCGGCCAGAAGCCCTTGAGCGCCAGGAAGGCGCCCAGGCCGAAAGGCACGACGCAGGCGCTCGCGAAGAACACGCGGGCGCTGCGCAGCGTGAGGGAGCAGTTCGGGCGGATCTCGATCCGCAGAGGGGCGGCGTCCATGGCTTGGGCGGATCGTAGCGCGCAGCCGTGGCGATTCAAATCGCGCGGAAAAGCCGCTGCGCCGCCTCGGCGAGCACGAGCGCGCTGACCGTCCCGGGCGCGAAGGACACGACCGCGAGCGGCGCAGCGCCGAAACGCTGCTCGAGCGTCGCGAGGTTCTCGGCCTCGCGCTCGAGCGGCGCACCCGGGCGATTCGCGATCCAGCCGGCCAGCGGGACACCCGCCGCCTCGATGGCGCGCCGGCTGAGCTCGGCGTGATTCAGGCACCCGAGGCGCAGGCCCACGACCAGGACCGTCGGCACGCCGAGCGCGCGGGCGAGATCGGCCATGGAGTCCCTGCGGCCGATCGGGGCGAGCCAGCCCCCTGCCCCTTCCACCACCACCCGGTCGGCAAGCCTTGTGGCGGCCCCGAATGCCTGCGCGATCATGCCAATATCAATCTCGATCTTGCTGTCTTCTGCGGCGATATGCGGCGATATAGGCGGCTCGAAGCAGTAAGGGTTCACCTGGGCGTAGCCGAGGGGGACATTTGCGGCCTCGATCAGGGCGAGGGCGTCGGCGTTGCGCAGCCCCTCGGCCGTGCGTTCCGCGCCCGAGGCGATCGGCTTCATCACCGCGACCCGCTCGCCGGCGGCGATGAAGCCGCGCACGAGAGCGCACGCGACCACGGTCTTGCCGACCCCGGTATCGGTTCCCGTGACGAACAGACCGCGTGCGCTCATCGGGCCGGCCCCCCGCGGCGGCGAATCGCCGCCGGCGCTATCCGCACCTCGCCCGCGTGCGCGCCCGCGGGCCGCCCCTCAGCTCCCCAGCTCGCCCCATAGATCACCTCGTAGGTGGCGGGCAGGGTCGCGCCGCGCCGCAGCGCCTCGTAGGCATCGCTCATGCGTTTGAGGCGCGCGCGCCCGAGGAGCGTGCGCGGCCGTCCGGCGCTGACGTTGTGCGCGCCGATCGCCTTCAGGTCCCGCATGAGCGCGAGCGGGTCGGGATAGCCGAGCTCGATGCGGTCGACATCGAGCACCGGCTCCGCGAGCCCGCTGCGGGTGAGCGCATCGCCCACGTCGTGCAGGTCGAGAAAGCGGTGCACGTGCGTGAGTCCATCGGCCTGCGCCCAGGCGGCCCGCAGCTCCTTGAGCGTGTCGGGGCCGAAGGTGCTGAAGGCAAAAAAGCCGGTGGGCGCGAGCACCCGCCGCACCTCGGCGAGCGCCGCCTCGGGCTCGCACCACTGCAGCATGAGGCTCGAGAACACGAGCTCGATGCTCCCCGCAGCGAGCGGCAGGCTGTGCGCATCCGCACACACGCGTGCGAAGCGCCGCCACAGCCCCTGGTGGCGGCGCGCTTCGCGCAGCATGCCGGGCGCGATATCGAGCGCGATCACGAGCGCGCGCGGGTAGCGACGCTGCAACTCGCGCGTCACGCGCCCGGTGCCGGCACCGAGGTCGAGCACCACGCGCGGCGCGAACCTGAAGGCACTGAGCCGCTCGAGAAGCTCCGCCGACACGCGTGCCTGCAGTCCCGCCGCGGCGTCGTAGCCGGCGCTCGCGCGCTCGAACGCCGCACGCAGGTGCGGCCGGTCGAGGCGGAAGGCGTCCTCGCCCTCAGCCACGCAGGAATCCGCCGAGCGCCGCGAGCAGCTGCTCGCGGTGCGAGAGGAAGGGCACGTGGCCTGCGCCGCGCAACAATCGGAAGCGTCCCTTCGGCAGCGATGCGGCGAGCGCCCGCGAGGCGCCAGGCGGTGTGATGCGGTCGTTCGCGCCCGCGATGACGAGCGCGGGCGCGCGTACCCGGGACAGCTGCGCGCGCAGGTCCCCCTGGCGCAGCCGCTCGAGCCCCCAGGCGAGCGCGGCAGGCTGCGCGGCGCCGCCGCGCTCGAGCGCCACGCGCAGCCGCTCGAGGGTGCGGGCCCGAGTGCGCGGCGCGAGTCCCCGCACCTGGAGCTCGAGAAATCCGCTCACCGCCTGCCGCGGATCGGCGTCCACCTGAGCGGCGAGCCTCGCGAGCGAGGCCGCCTTGAGTCCAAAGCGCCAGCCGGGGCCGGCGAGGAAGCGCGGCGTGGTCGCGATCAGCACCAGCCGCTCGATGCCGGCGGGCATCGCGGCCGCGAGGTCGAGGGCGAACTGGCCGCCCAGGGACCAGCCGAGGAGGTGATAGCGCGTCGTGAGCGGCGCCAGGGTCTCGTGCACGCGGAAGGCCTGCGCCGCCGGCGTGTGGGCCGCTTGGTCCCAGTCGCTGCGGCCGTGCCCGGGCAGATCGATCGCGATCACGCGGAAGCGGCGCCCGAGGGCGGCCGCCAGCTCATCCCACACCTCGAGGTTCATTCCCCAGCCGTGCAGCAGCACGAGGTCCCGCCGCCCGCGCCCGCTGACTTGCGCATTGAGCGCACTCATGCCGTGCCCGTCTGGCGCAGCCGCGCACACGCGTGGCCGAGCGCCTCGGCGAGGCGGTCGATCTCCTCCTCGGTGTGCGCCGCGGTGAGCGTGACGCGCAGGCGCGCCGTGCCCTTCGGGACGGTCGGCGGGCGGATGGCGACGGCGAGGAGCCCCGCCGCCTCGAGCTCGCGCTGCGCCCCGAGCACGGCGCCCTCGCTGCCGAGCACGATCGGCTGGATGGGGGTAGGCGAGCGGCCGAGCGGCACCTGGGCGTCGCGTGCGCGGCGGCGAAAGCGCTCGATCAGCGAAGCGAGCCGCGTGCGCCGCCAGCTCTCGCTCTGAATGAGCTCGAGTGCCTTGCGGCTCGCCGCCGCGACCGGCTGCGGCAGCGCCGTCGTGTAGATATAGGAGCGCGCCTTCTGCATGAGGAGCTCGATCAGCGCGGCCTCGCCGGCGACGAAGGCGCCGAAGCAGCCGAAGGCCTTGCCGAGTGTGCCAATCAGCACCGGAACATCCGCTGCGTTCACTCCGGACTCTTCCAGCGTACCGCGTCCGCTCGCGCCGACGACGCCGAGGCCGTGCGCGTCGTCGACCACGAGCCAGGCATCGGCGCCGCGTGCGAGCTGCGCGAGCTGCGCGAGCGGGGCGAGATCGCCGTCCATGCTGAAGACGCCATCGGTCGCTACAGCCACGGTGTGCGCTGCGTCCGCCGCGAGCGCCCTGCCGGCCGCCGCCGCGTCCGCGTGGGCATAGCGGGCGAGCTCGGCACCCGACAGGCGGGCGCCGTCGATGAGCGAGGCGTGGGCGAGCCGGTCGAGCAGCACTCGCTCGCCGCGCCCGGCGAGCGCGCCCATGACGGCGAGGTTCGCCATGTAGCCGGTCGAGAAGAGCAGGGCGCGCTCGCGGCGCGTGAAGGCCGCCAGCTCCTCCTCGAGGCGCTCATGCTCGGTGCCGTGCCCGCTGACGAGGTGCGAGGCGGCGCTGCCGGCGCCGGCCGCCCGGGCGCTCGCGCTCATCGCCTCGGCCAGCTGCGGGTGGCGGGCCAGACTTAAGTAGTCGTTGCTGCTGAAGTCGACGAGCGTGCGGCCCCCGAGCACGAGGCGCGCGCGGCTACTCCCGGCCGCGAAGCCCTCGACGGTGAGTCGGTGGCGTCTGAGCTGCGCGGCCTCGAGGCGCGCCAGCTCGTCCTCAGGCGCGTGCGCGGCTCGCTTCATGGCGCACGGGCGTGCCGCCCTCGGGGGCACCGTGCTCCGCCGCGGCCGCCGGCGCCTTCTCGGCGCTCACCTTGAGCCGCTCGAACAGGCGGCGGTCGCGCTCGACGTCGGGGTTGCCGGTGGTGAGGAGCCGCTCGCCGTAGAAGATGGAGTTGGCACCGGCGAGCAGGCACAGCGCCTGCAGCTCATCCGACATCGCCTCGCGCCCGGCCGAGAGCCGCACGTGGGCGCGCGGCATCAGGATGCGTGCGACCGCGATGGCACGCACGAAATCGAACGGATCGACCTCCGGGACATGCGCGAGCGGCGTGCCCGGCACCCTGACCAGGCGGTTGATCGGGACGCTGCCCGGGTGCTCCTCGAGGTTCGCGAGCGTGCGCAGCAGACGCGCGCGATCGGTGACCGACTCGCCCAGGCCGACGATGCCGCCGCAGCACACGTGGATGCCGGCCGCGCGCACCGCGTCCAGCGTGTCGAGCCGCTCCTGGTAGCTGCGCGTAGTGACGATCGCGCCGTAGAACTCCGCCGAGGTGTCGAGGTTGTGGTTGTAGTAGTCGAGCCCCGCGTCCTTGAGCTCGGCGGCCTGCGCGGGGGTGAGCATGCCGAGCGTCGCGCAGGTCTCGAGTCCCAGCGCGCGCACCTCGCGGATCATCGCGGCGACCACCTTGAGGTCGCGCGCTTTGGGCGAGCGCCAGCCGGCACCCATGCAGAAGCGGGTCGCGCCCGCGGCACGGGCGCGGCAGGCCGCAGCGCGCACCGCGGCCACCTCGAGCAGCGCCTCGTGTTTGAGCCCCGTCTCGTAATGGACGCTCTGCGGGCAGTAGGCGCAGTCCTCGGGGCAGGCGCCGGTCTTGATGGAGAGCAGCGTCGAGAGCTGCACGGCGTTCGGATCGTGCCAGGCACGATGCACGCGCTGCGCGCGGAACATGAGGTCCATGAACGGCAGCGCGAACAGCGCCGCGACCTCGGGCAGCGTCCAGTCGTGGCGGATGGGCTCGGGCGCTGCGTCGCTCATGGGCCGACCATGCCGGAGGCTCTCCGGTCGTGTCAACGACAGGCGCCTTCCGGAGTCGACAATCCACTAGAGGCGCGCGCGCAGCACCTCCCAGCCGAGCGCGAGCGCCACGCCGAGCGCGCCCAGCACCGCAACCAGCACCCCGGCGGCGGCGCAGTCCTTGACCAGCTGGATACGCGCATGCAGCTCCGGGTGCAGGTGGTCGGCGAGCGCCTCGATGGCGGTGTTGAGGAGCTCCGCCGCAATCACGCCGGCGCTCGCGAGAGCGACCAGCGCCCACCACCCGGGCGAGGGGCGCAGGCGCAGCAGCGCGAGCAGTGCGAGCACGCAGGCCGCCGCCTGCACCTGCACGCTGCGCTCGTGGCGCAGCGCGTGCGCGAGACCCTTCAGGGCGAAGCCGAGGCGTACGGGGAAGGGCTGGTTCTTGAGGGGCATGGCGTGGCTTTCAGCTCTGGTAGACGTACTGCAGCAGGATCCCGACGAAGATCGCGAGCCCGACGTACTGGTTGTTGAGGAAGGCGCGCAGGCAGCCGGCCGGATCGCGCCGCCGGATGAGCCATTGCTGCCACGCGAACAGCACGGCGGCGGCGACCACCCCGCCGCGGAACCAGCGGCCGTAGTGCATGTCCTCGCCCGCGAGGTAGAGCGCGTACAGCATCATCAGCTGCATCACGCCGATCAGGAATTTATCCATGTCGGCGAACAGGATGGCGCTCGACTTGACGCCGATGCGGATGTCGTCCTCGCGGTCGATCATCGCGTAGATGGTGTCGTACATGGCCGCCCAGATCACCGCCGCGATGTACAGCACCCAGGCGACCCGCGGCAGCGCGCCGATCTGGGCGGCGAAGGCCATCGGCACCCCCCAGCCGCCGAAGGAGATGCCGAGGTAGAGCTGCGGCATGGGGAAGACGCGCTTGACGAACGGATAGGAGACCGTGAGCAGGGCACCGATGCAGGCGAGCTTCACCGTGAACTCATCGAGCCGGGTCACGAGGTAGAGCGCGGCGGCGATCAGCAGCACGAAGAGCGCGAGCGCCTCGGCCGGCGACACCAGGCGTGCCGCGAGCGGCCGGTCGCGCGTGCGCCGCACGTAGGGGTCGATGTTGCGGTCGGCGAAGTCGTTGATGACGCAGCCGGCGGCGCGCATCACGACCACCCCGAGCACGAACACGATCAGGACCCTGGGCTTGGGACGGCCAGCGCCTGCAATCCACAGCGCCCACAGCGACGGCCACAGAAGCAGCCAGGTGCCCACCGGGCGGTCGAGTCGCATGAGGCGCGCGTACTGGGTGAGGCGGCGCGCGAGGCGCCACGAGAAGGGCGCCTCGGCAAAGCGCGGCGCCGTCGGTGCCGGGGAAAAGTCCGGCACGGACCCCGCCGCCGCGTGGCCGGGCTCCTTGAGCGCCGGCGGCGTCGCGAGGGACTCTGGTGCGGCGGCGGACATCGGTGGGCTATGTTAGCCGACGCGCCCGTAGCGCTCGCCGGAGCCGATCCAGCGGCGGGTGAGGACTGCGACACCGTCCTCATTCGATTCGAGGAGCCCGGCGGCCGCCTGAACCCGCGGCAGCAGGTCCGCATCGCGCATCAGGTCCGCCACGCGCAGCTGTGCGAGCCCGGTCTGGCGCGTCCCCAGGAGCTCCCCGGGTCCGCGGAGCTCGAGATCGCGCCGGGCGATCTCGAAGCCGTCGTTGGTGGCGCGGATCGCCTTGAGCCGCGCGCGCGCCGGCTCCGAGAGCGGCGCGCGGTAGAGAAGCACGCAGGTGCTGGCGTCCGTGCCGCGGCCCACCCGCCCGCGCAGCTGGTGCAGCTGGGCGAGCCCCATGCGCTCGGCGTTCTCGACGATCATGAGCGTCGCGTTGGGGACATCGACGCCCACCTCGATCACGGTGGTCGCGACCAGCAGCTGGATCTTCCCCGACTTGAACGCGAGCATCGCCTGGTCCTTCGGTGCCGGCGGCATGCGTCCATGCACGAGTCCGACGCGCACCCCGGGCAGGGCTTCGGCGAGGGCGGCGGCGGTCTCTTCCGCCGCCTGGGCGCGCAGCTCATCGGACTCATCGATGAGCGGACAGACCCAGTAGACCTGGCGCCCGGCGCGACAGGCGCTCGCGATGCGCGCCACTACCTCGGCGCGCCGCTCCTCGGGCAGCACCACGGTCGTGACCGGCGTGCGCCCGGGCGGCAGCTCGTCGATCACCGAGATGTCGAGGTCGGCGTAGGCCGTCATGGCGAGGGTTCGCGGGATCGGCGTCGCGGTCATGATGAGCTGGTGCGGGAGGCGGCCGCTGCCGCGGCCCTTCTCCGACAGCCTGAGGCGCTGCTGCACGCCGAAGCGATGCTGCTCGTCGACGATGACGAGCGCGAGTTGGGCGAACTCGATCCCCTCCTGAAAGAGCGCATGCGTGCCGACCACGACGCGGATCTCCCCGGAGGCGAGCGCCTCGAGTGCGCTGCGGCGCGTGCGGGCCGGCTGCGCGCCGGAAAGCAGCGCCACCGTGATGCCGAGCGGGCGGAACCACTCCTGGAAGTTGCGCCAGTGCTGCTCGGCCAGGAGCTCGGTCGGCGCCATGAGCGCCGCCTGCCGGCCGGCGCCGGCGGCACGGGCCGCCGCGGCCGCGGCGATCACCGTCTTGCCGCAGCCGACGTCGCCCTGCAGCAGCCGCACCATCGGGATGCCGGTGGCGAGATCGGCCTCGACCTCGGCGAGGGCGCGTGACTGCGCCCGCGTCAGTGCAAAGGGGAGCGCCGCGATGAGACGGCGGGCGTGCCCGCCCGCGTCCTCGAGCCCGAAGGCCGGGTCGCTCTTGAGCGAGCGCTTGCGCGAGCGCAGCGCGAGGGTGTGTGCGAGCAATTCCTCGAACGCGAGCCGCCGCTGCGCCGGGTGGCGGCCGGCCGCGAGCTCGGCGAGCTTCGCGTCGCGGGGCGGGCGATGCAGATACGCGAGCGCCTGCGCGAGCGCCGGCAGTCCCTCGGGGAGGCCGGCGTGCGCGGGGATCAGGTCCGCGAGCCCGCCGCGCGCGAGGCTCTCGAGCGCCTGGCCGATGAGCGCGCGCAGCCGTCCCTGCGGCACCCCCTCGGTCAGGGGGTAGATCGGGGTGAGGGTCTCCTCGAGCGGCGCGGGCTCGCCCGCGAGGCGCCGGTACTCGGGGTGCACCATCTCGAGCCCGTACCGTCCGCGGCGTACCTCGCCGAAGCAGCGCAGGCGCGTGCCGCGCGCGAGGCCCTGCTGCTGGCTGCCGGAGAAGTAGAAAAAGCGCAAGGTGAGGAAGCCCGAGCCGTCGGAGAGGCGCGTGAGGAGCTGGCGCCGCGGGCGGTAAGCCACCTCGGTGAGCTGCACCTCCCCCTCCACCGCGGCGCGCACGCCCGGGGTCAGCGCGCCGACCGCGGTGACGCGCGTGCGGTCCTCGTAGCGCGCCGGCAGGAGGAACAGCAGGTCCGCGACGCTGCGGACGCCGAGCCGCTCGAGGCGCTCGGCGAGCGCCGCGCCGACTCCGCGCAGAGCCGTGACGGGACGGCTGCCCAGGTCGGGCGCGCTTGCCGCCGGCGCTCCCGCGGGCTTCAGCCGAGGTGCAGCACGCACTCGATCTCGATCTGCGCGCCGCGCGGCAGGCTGGCGACTCCGATCGTGGAGCGCGCCGGGTAGGGCTTGGCGAAGTAGCTCGCCATGACCTCGTTGACCTTGACGAAGTTCGCCAGGTCCGTGAGGAAGATCGTGAGCTTCACCGCGTGGGCGAGCGAGCCGCCGGCGGCTTCGGCCACGGCCCGGAGGTTGTCGAACACGCGCTTCGCCTGGACCTCGATGTCGCCGGTCACGAGCTGCATGGTCGCGGGGTCGAACGGCACCTGTCCCGAGAGGTACACCGTGTCGCCGGCGCGCACGGCCTGCGAGTAGGTGCCGATCGCCTGCGGGGCGCGGTCGGTGTGAATGCTCTGGCGGCTCATCGGCTTGATTCTCCTTGAGGGAAGTTACGCTGGAGTGGTCGGGCAGCTCCGGGCGGCATGCGCGCCTCAGCCGCTCGCATCGCCCTCGCCCTCCGCGCCCTGCTCGTCGCGTGAGCGCGCGGCGAGGGTGCGCGAGACGCGGGTGACGTCCGGCATGCGGCGGATCACCCGCACCAGGCGCGCGAGCTGGCGGCGATCGCGCACGCGCAGCTCGAAGGTGAGGAGCGCGGCGTCGGCGTCCTGCTCGTCGATCGACACGTGGTCGATGTTGGTCTCGGTGCTGGCGATGGCGGCGGCGACCGCCGCCAGAACGCCGGTGCGGTTGACCACCTGCACGCGGATCTCGGAGGAGAACAGGCGGTCGGGCGAGCTCTGCCAGCTCACCGGCAGCCAGTTCTCCGGATGCTTGCGGTAGTCCTCGACGTTGAGGCAGTTCTCGCGATGGATCACGACGCCCCGTCCGGTGGACAGGAACGCGAAGATCGGGTCGTAGGGGATCGGGAAACAGCAGCGCGCGTAGGTGACCAGCAGCCCCTCGGTGCCGGCGATCGCGAGCGGCGCCGGGGTCGCCTTGCCATCGCCCGCCGGCGCCCCGGGCAGGAGGCGCCGCGCCACCAGCGGCGCGAGTCGCTCGCCGAGGCCGATCTTCTCGTACAGCTCGTCGAGATCCTTCATGCCGAGCTCGCCGAGCGCGGCGCGCTGCACCTCGGGCTTCACGTCCTCGAGCGCGAGGCCGAACTCGCGCAGCGCCTGGCTGAGGAGCCGCGAGCCGAGCGCGATCGCCTCGGTGCGCCGCAGGCCCTTGAGGTAATGCCGGATGGCGCTGCGCGCCTTGGCGGTCACGACGAAGTTCACCCACGAGGGATTGGGGGTCGCGCCCTTGGCAGTGATGATCTCGACCGTCTGACCGTTGCGCAGCACGGTGCGCAGCGGCGTGAGGCGCCGGTCGACCTTGGCGGCGACACAGCGGTTGCCGACGTCGGTATGCACGCTGTAGGCGAAGTCCACCACCGTGGCGCCGGAGGGCAGGCGCAGGATCTGCCCCTTGGGGGTGAAGACGTACACCTTGTCGGGGAACAGGTCGACCTTGACGCTCTCGAGGAACTCCTCGGAGGAGCCGGCCTCCTGCAGCGACACCAGGTTCGAGAGCCACTCGCGGGTGCGGTCCTGCTGGGGGGAGCTGGAGCGATCGCCGACCTTGTACTTCCAGTGCGCCGCGACCCCGGACTCGGCGACGCGGTGCATGTCGGCGGTGCGCAGCTGCACCTCGATCGGCACGCCGTTCGGCCCGAACAGCGTCGTATGGAGCGACTGGTAGCCGTTGACCCGCGGGATGGCGATGTAGTCCTTGAAGCGCCCCGGCATCGGCTTGAACACCGCGTGCACGACGCCGAGCGCGCGGTAGCAGGTGTCGGGCTTGTCGACGATGATGCGGATGCCGTACACGTCGACGACCTCGTTCAGCATCGAGCGCTTGCGCCGCATCTTCTTGTAGATGCTGTAGAGGTGCTTCTCGCGCGTCTCGACCTCGCCCGGGATCTCGTTCTTCAGGAGCGCCGCCTTCAGCTGCTGCTCGATCTTCTTCAGGAATTCCTTCTGGTTGCCGCGCGCGCGGCGCAGCGTGCGCTCGAGCACCTGGTAGCGGCGCGGATAGAGCGCCTTGAAGCCGAGATCCTCGAGCTCGAGCTTCATGTTGTAGAGGCCGAGCCGCTCGGCGATCGGCGCGTAGATCTCGAGCGTCTCGCGCGCGATGGCGCGCCGGCGCGCCGGCGCCATGGCCTCGATGGTGCGCATGTTGTGGGTGCGGTCGGCGAGCTTCACCAGGATGACGCGCAGGTCGCGCACCATGGCGAGCAGCATCTTGCGGAACGACTCCGCCTGCGCCTCCTCGCGGCTCTTGAACTTGATCTGGTCGAGCTTGGTGACGCCGTCGACCAGCTCCGCGACGTCGGCGCCGAAGCGCGCCGCCAGCTGATCCTTCGGCGTAGGCGTGTCCTCGATGACGTCGTGCAGGATTGCCGCGACGATGGTGTCGGTGTCGAGGTGCAGGTCCGCGAGGATGGCGGCGGCCGCCACCGGGTGCGCGATGTAGGGCTCGCCGGAGAGGCGCTTCTGTCCCTGATGGGCGGAGGCGCCGAATTCGGCCGCCTCGCGGATGCGTCCGACCTGCTCGGGCGCCAGGTACTCCCCGGCGCTCGCCAGCAGCTCCTTCAGTCCCGGGGTGCGTCTTCCGCCGGGCAGCAGTCCGCGGAGCGAAGACGCATAGTCCATGGGTCGCGCGTGCCGTCAGTCTCCGAGGCCGAACTGCGGCGCACGGAACGAGGACTGGTTGTCCGCGTCCGGCACGGCGGGCTCGGGCGCGGGCTCGGGCTCGCGCAGCATCTCCGCGGTGATGTTGCCGGCGGCGATCTCGCGCAGCGCGACCACGGTCGCCTTGTCGTTCTCGAGGGGAATGGTCGCCTCGGCGCCGTTGGCGAGCCGGCGGGCACGCTGCGCCGCCAGCAGCACGAGCTGGAAGAGGTTATCGACGTTGGGCAGACAGTCTTCTACGGTGATTCGGGCCATGGCTCGCTACGAGTGAATACACCCTGCACGGGCTGTGCGGGGCCCTTAACTATAAGCGATACAGGGGCTCGCAGGCCAGAATTTCGGCCATCTGGGCCCGTCTTGGACGCACGCTCCGTCTCCTCCACGATGGCCATATGAGGGGCAAATGGTGCCGGGCGTGTCGGGGGTTCGCGCTGCTGTGGCCGCTGATCGTCCACGCGAAAGTACTCGATATCCCCGAGCTCGGGGTGCGCATCGCGGATGCGCCCGCGGCGGCCACCGCGCCCAAGGTGACCGACTGGCTCCAGGGCTACACCGCCAGTTTTCAGGTCGGCGGCGTTTACGCCGCGATCGAGCGCCTGTCAGACCCGCTGCCCGCCACCGCCACTCTCGCTGATAGCCGTTTCCGATCAGGCGTGCGTGACTACTTCGATCTGAATCATGGCCCCGAGGGCCGGCGGGAAGAGCGGACGTCCATTGCAGGACGGGAGGCCTGGTCGAGGTGTGGCGCCGACGCCCGGCCCGATCCCAGCGTGTACTGGCACTGCGCCTATTACCTGGTGTCCGATCAGCACCTCTACCGGCTATTGGTGAACGCGGAATCGCCGCAGAAGCCGCCCGAGTTCGACGCAGTAGTGAGGGCCCTCTACGGGATATCGTTCGAGCCGGTAGCGATGCCGGTTGGGCCGGACGGCCAACCCGTGGCGCCGCGGAAACAGCCCCTTTTCAAGATGGAGCATATGGATCGCGACTGGTATCCCCATGGCGCGCGCGCCAACGGCGGGCAGGGTGTCGTCGACGTCGACTTCAGCGTCGATGGCAAGGGCCGCGCGCAGGACCTTCACGTGAGCTACGCGACTTCGCCCGACTTCACGCCGCAGATCGCGGACATGGTGCACAACCTGCTGTTCAAAGTGCCTTCGGGATGGGAGACCAGCGACTCCCGGGCGGAGCGCTTCACCATGGAGATCCAGTTCGCGCTGGCGCCGTGCTCGTTCCCGGACCCGCGGGTGGACGGCGCCATCAGGGTGACCGTCTGTACTTCCCGTATCCGCTGAGTCTCAGGCGCCCGCCAGCAGCTCCGCGAGCAGCGGCTTGAGCTGCGCCCGGTCGCTCCTGAGATCCCCGCCCTCGCCCGCGATGATGCGCTTCAAGTCCGCGACCGCCTCGGCGAAGTCGTCGTTGACGACCACGTAGTCGAACTCGCGG
>DATKLG010000022.1:0-30891 GCA_035542535.1 Steroidobacteraceae bacterium | reverse complement strand
GTGAACGCGCGAGCCGTGGGTGAACGGGCTGATTCCGCGCGCCAGGCCCTCCTGGTTCACGTGCACGATGAGCTCGAGCCCGAGGCGCTTCGCAGTAGCGTCACGGAACTCGTACATGGCGCGGAATTTCCAGGTCGTGTCCACGTGCAGCAGCGGAAACGGCGGCGGCGCCGGATAGAACGCCTTCATCGCGAGGTGCAGCATCACCGCGCTGTCCTTGCCGATCGAGTAGAGCATCACCGGCTTGTCGCACTCGGCGACCACCTCGCGGAAGATGTGGATGCTCTCGCCTTCCAGCCGGTCGAGGTGGTTGAGCCTGGCGGGCGCGGAGGCGGACGCACCCGGCGTCGCCCCTGGCGACGGTGGCTCGCGCGTGCTCTCGACTCGACTCATCGGCGTAGTATTGCCCAGGCCCCACGCAGGGCGATAGCGGGGCTGGCGTGCCGGCCCCTGCGAACTAATCGTGCGCACACCGGTCGGAATCTGCGGTCGCTCTGCGAACCTGGTCACAGACGCGCGGCGCACAACTCACCACCCTGAGGTACGCCGCGGCGCGTGCTGCTTGCGGCAGAGCGTTGTAACCGTCGCTGGAGGTGTCGAGCCCTCCGTGGTCTACTCTCGCACGTGAACCGAATCGGTCAGCCGCTCATCCGGAGCTCTTTGCGGGGCACGCTGCTCGCGCTGGCCTCTTGGCTCGCCCTCGCACCCATCCCGGCGGCGCCGAGCGAGCCGGCTCCGACTGCAGCGCCGGTTCCCATCATCCCACCGAGCGCCGTCCCGTCGCCCTCAAGCCCGGCGGGCACGCCCGCGGCGCCCCCGGAGGAGACTCTTTCCGAAGTGGTGGTGCAGGCACCCGAGCCGCGCTTCGTCGCCAAGACCACCCGCGACCGGATCGGCCGCATCTGGGCGCCGGTGCTGATCGATGGCAAGGGACCCTTCCGCCTGGTGCTCGACACCGGCGCCAACCATTCGGCGGTCATTCCCTCCACCGCCACCGCGCTCGGATCTCCCGGCGCGACCAATGCCATCGTGGTCACCGGTTTCACGGGCTCGGCCGTGGTGCCGCAGATCTCCGTCTCGCGCATGGAGGTCGGAGACCTGCTGTTCGGGCCGACCACGCTCCCCGTGGTACCCGATGTGTTCGGCGGCGCGCAGGGCGTGCTCGGCAACGAGGGACTGGCCGGCAAGCGCATCTTCGCCGACTTCAGTCACGACCAGCTCGAGATCGCCAGCTCCCACGGCGATCCCGCCCACATCGGCTTCACCGTCGTGCAGCTGCGGGTAGTCGAGGGGGGCCTGCTGATTGCCGATGCCCGGGTCGGCGGCATCCGCTGCAAGGCGATCATCGACACGGGCGCTCAGGGAACGGTCGGCAACGTCGCGCTGCGCGAGGCGCTGATGCGCCATCCGCCCAAGGACGCCAAACGTGCCCAGATCACCGGTGTGACGCTCGACGTGCAGTCGGGCGAGAACCTGGCGGCGCCCCAGATCGAGATGGGGGGCCTCACGATCAACGGGGTGCACATCACGTTCGGCGACATGTATCTGTTCGAGCACTGGCACATGACGGACCGGCCGGTGCTGCTGCTCGGCATGGACCTGCTCGGATCCTTCGACGTGCTCGTCATCGACTACCGCATGCACCAGCTGCAGATCCGGCTCAACCGCCCGTCGGTCTGAGCCGGGTCTTCAGGATGCCCCCCGACCGCGGGGGCCGAGGCGCAGGAAGCGCCGGCGCTCATTCCACTGGTGGCGTGCGTGCAGCCGATCGGCCGGGTCGTTTGCCTCCGCCGGCAGGGCCTTCAGGGCGCGCAGTGCGCCCGCGTGCGCCATGGCGATCGCCGGATCGGCCTGCAGCATCCCCCGGTAGTGCTCGAGGAACAGCTGCTCGACGGCCCCCCCGCCGCCGGTCAGGAGCTCGCGCGCATGCGCACCGATTGCGGCGGCCTCGCTTTCCGGCAGATCGCGCGCCACTGCGAGCGCGTGGTCGACGTCGGCGATCAGGCCGTAGAGCGGCTGCAGCCAGGCCCAGGCCGGGTCGGTGGTGATGTGCTTGAGCCTCTCGAGCGGCGAGGCGAAGGGCGCGAAGCGCCGCTCGGCCTCGAGCAGCGCGCCGAGCACGGTCTGCAGTGCGGCGCTGGCATCGGCGAGTCCCTGAAGCCACGGGTGCTGTGCCGTCATGTCGTCCCCTTGAAGCAGCCCGGATCGCACCGGGTGAGATCGCCAATGCACTCGATGGTGAGGTCCGCGGGCGCAAAGGCCGCGAGCGCGCGCTCATCGTGCGCGTAATGCCCCTGGCGCACGAACACCGTCGTCAACCTCGGTCCCCACGCGCGCTTCGTGACGGCGAGTATGCGCAGCTTGTCGTCCACCATCACGTAGTGCCGGGCCGGGTAGCGACGCTCGACCGCGGCCAGCATCTGCTCCTTGTGCAGATAGATGAGCACCCGTTCCCCGACCGCGGCCCACAGCCCCGAGCGCTGCACCTTGCGCGGCTGAAAGACGACGTCTCCATCGGACAGGATCACGGTCTCACCGAGACCGGCACAGTGCGCGAGGGCTGCGAGCGCGCCGGGATAGAGGCGCTCCCAGAACGGGTAGTCGATCAGAAACGACGAGACGCGCAGCAGCTGCTGCTCGTCGATGTTCTCGAGACGGTAGCGCTGCAGAGTGCCGAGATAATCCGCATAGCCGAGCTCGGCCCGCAGCTCCTCGAACAACACCCAATAGCGATCGCGGCAGGCGCGGCCGAACTCACGCACCAGGTACGCGCTCAGGTCGGCCTGCACGGCGTCGTTGTCGAGCAGCGTGTTGTCCACGTCGAAGAGAAAGACCGTTCCCGAATCTGCCACGTGCTTCACGTCACCTCTTCCTGCACCCGGAGCAGTGTATCGTGGCGGCTGAGGTTCCAAGGGCTCCGCGGGTGTCAACCCGCTGTGCCCTGGCACGTTACCCGCGTTTACGGCGTATTCTGCATGGAGGGGTGGGAGATGAAATTCGAGTCGTTCGCGGGCCGCGCCTGCCACCGCCGGGCCCTGCTGCTCGCCGGCGCCGCCGCGCTGGCGCTTGCCCTGGCGGGCTGCAGCTCCGGGTACAGCTCCGGTTGCGGCTACGGCTGCGGACCGGTGGGCCCGGTCAACGTCCCCAATTCGGTCGCCATCGCCGACGTGAACGGCGATGGGGTGCCCGACCTCCTGGTCGCCACCACGGCGGATCAGGGAGCGCTCAACAACCCCGGCTTCGCTAACGTCATCCTCGGCAACAAGGCCTCGCCGGGAACGTTCGCCAGCGGCGTTCAGTACCCCATCACGGGCTCCAACCCTTCGGGCATCGTGGCCGCGGATCTCATGAACTCCGGGCACCTCGATCTGGCGGTCTCTAATTTCGGCTCCGGCAACGTCTCGCTCTTCTTCCACGGCGCGACGGCCGGAACCTTCCAGTCGGCGGTGACCATTTCGACCGGCGGGCAGCCCAACCAGATCGTCGCCGGGGACCTCACCGGCAGCGGCATGAATCTCGATCTCGCGCTGGCGGACAACAGCCCCTCGGGCAACGCGATCGTGCTGGTGCACAATCCGGCCAATCCCGGCCAGTTCCTCGCGCCGCTGATGCTGGCGACCAACAACTATACCCCGTCGGTCGCGATCGGCAGTCTCGGCAACGGCAACGTGGCCGTCGTCGCCGCAACCTACGACGCGAACGGCAACAACGGCTCGGTATACGTCTTCGTCGAGAGCTCGACTAATCCGGTGGCGTTCTCGGCGCCGGCGATCTTCCCCGCCGGAGCCCAGCCGCAGTCGGTGAGGATCGCCGACGTCAACGGCGACAATCTGCCCGATCTGGTCGTCGCGAATTTCAGACCCGGCACCGATGGCATCGGGGTGGCCGGGGTCTCGGTGCTGCTGCAGGATGCGACGCATCCCGGAAGCTTCCTCGCGCCGGTGACTTACGCAACACCCGACGGCGCAGTCGACGTCGCGGTCGGCGATCTGAACGGCGACGGCCGGCCGGACCTCGTCGTTGCGACCCTCGATCCTGACTTCACGGGCGCCGTGGCAGTGCTGCTGCAGAATGCGGCGCCGGCGGCCGCCGGTACCTTCACGACCGCCACCGTCTATCCGGGCTTCGGCCAGCCGCTGAGCGTGGCGATCGCGGACCTCAACGGCGACAGCAAACCGGACATCGCGGTCGCCGACGGCACGAGCGCGACCGTCATGCTGCAGAGCGCGGCCACGCCGGGGACTTTCACCAACCCCGTGCAGGTGGGGCAGTGATTCGGTTGTGATCTAGCGCGCGCTGTAGCCGCGCGCATCCAGGCAGGACATCATCGCGCGGCGATAGTCGTCGCTGCTGCCGGACTGCTGCCCCCCGCGCGTCGGGTCGAATCCCGTCTGGCCGACCGCCCAGCTGTGGCACTCGTACTTGTCGTTCGCCATCTGCTGGTCGGTTTGCCCGTTGCGCGGATAGAGATAGAGGTTCGAGGCACCTGGGGCAGGAGCTGCGTAGGCAGTACCGCCCTGATCGCCGCCGCCCTGGTCGGCGCCCTCCTGACCCTCCATCGGCGGCTGCGTCACGACGTAGCCGTCGTCGGCCGCGCTGTAGGTGTAGTAGAGGTTGTTGTAGTAGTAGTAGGGAACCCCGCCCCACCAGTAAGTCGCGTAGCCAAACGGCAGCCACGGCAGATACCACGCATAACCCGGGTAGTAATAGCAGGCCGGCCAGTAGGCGCCGTGCCAATAGCCGCCGTGCCAAGGGTGATAGTAGCCGGGATAGTAGCCGTGACCCGGGTAGTAGCCATGACCCGCATACGCATGTGCGCTGGTGGCGACGGCCGCGCCGTGAACCTGGACCGGAGCGCCCACGTGGCCGGCGGTATAGCCGGCGCCGTAGCGCGCGGCTCCGTAACCGCGCGCGCCGGAGTAGTAGTGCGCGCCCGCGGGATAACCGCCCGCAAAGGCGCCGCTGCGCGTGACATAGTGGCCACCGCCGTAGTAGCCGCCATAGCCACCAACGCCACCGTAGTGAGGACCACCGCCCATGAACCGACCACCCCCGCCGGCGTAGTGACCGCCGCCGCCGGGCGCACCGCCGCCGCCGGGCGCACCGCCGCCGTGGGCGCCACCGCCACCACCGCCGTGGCCCCCGCCAGCGAAGCCGTGTTGTGCGTAGCCGATCGCCGGCGCGCCAGCCACCGCAAGACCGACGACCAAGGTACCCAGGACGCGGATCAGTGCTCGTGCGCTCAGTATGTTCACGGCTCTTACCTCGGGTTCCATTGCAGCTGCGACGGCCTGTAATCTCCTTGCCAAATTAGACTCCCGACATAAAGGCCCGTTCAAGCCGCCATCCATTAAAACGCGGTCACCTTACGGCCCGTTGACCGTTTGTCAGAATAAGCCCGCGGGCCCCTGTTCCCAAGGGTGGAAAGCCCTTACTTAAGGTGCCGTTCAGCTTCCTCAGAAGACGAGGTTGATCGCCGCCGCCGGGGTAATGGAGGAGCTGGTGTTGCGCCCCGCGAGGAAGATGCGCACCCCGAATATGACGCCCGCGCGGGCGCTCCAGCTGTACTCGACGGCGGGGGCCACCGCGAAATACTCGCTCGAGCCCGATTGCAGATCGATGGGCGGTGCGACGCCTCCCACCGGCGGCGCGCTGCCGGTGAGGCGCGTGCTCGAGTCGTGCACCCAGATGAGATCGGTCGCGAGCACCCAGCTGCGCGTGAGGCTGTACTCGGCGGCCGCGTCGACCGTGAAGGAATCGCCGGGATGGACGTCGCCGCGGAAGCCCGGCGCGGTGCCGTACACGCTCCGGTCCGCGACGCCCGCCGAGCCCGACACCGCGTAGGTCAGATCGAGGCGCGCGCGCAGAATGCGCCCGTTCGGCATCCACAGATACTCTTGCGAGTACCAGGAGAAGGCCGTGGTGTATACGCCAGAGCCGGATCCATCGCTCGGCTCGGCCAGGCGGTCGTAGCGCCCGGTGGGCAGGGTCTCTGCGACCACCACGGCCGTGGAGGGAACCCAGCTCCCCTCGCGAAAGTTCGTGAGCCCGTACTGCAGCTGCACGCCGAGGTCGCCCAGGCCCACCGAGGAGCTGTTGGGTTGGCCGGCCGGCTCGTTGTAGCCGATCCGTGGCAGGACGCCCAGCGCGAGCCGGTCGGTCAGGCTGTAGATGATGTAGGTCAGCGATCCGAGATCGTGCTCGCGGGGTCCGGGCTGACGCGTGCCGTTCGCGTCGAAATGCCCGTTGGTGATCACGTCGAAGACGTACGGCTCGACCAGCCAGTGTCCCGCCGGAAAGCTCGAACCATTGGGCGCGAGCAGCGGCCCGGTCCACCAGGCGTCCGACATCGCCTGGCGCGGCGGCTCCGGCGAGGCGTCCGCGGCAGCCACCGCGGCGCGCGCCAGCAGACACGAAGCGCACAGCAGCCAGCCTGCGCGCAGCGTGCGGCTCCGGCGGCGCGCTTGGGCTCCTGTGAGCTGCGTCACAGTCTGGTACCGGTCGTTAACTTTCCGTAACAAAGGTCAGCGTCTCCGAAGCTGCGACGTTGTTAACGCCCAGACAGCCGCGCTTGCGGCTGAATAGCGACCGCTCAACCAACTTGCTCAGGAGGAAAGTCCCATGAAATCCATTCGTACCGTTCTGATGGCAGGCGTCATCAGCGTCGCTCTCGGCGCACTCGTGACCCCGGCTCTCGCCGACGAGACCCACTGGCAGAAGGACCATCCGCGTCGCACGGAGGTCAACGCCCGCCTCAAGAACCAGAACAAGCGCATCAACCAGGAGCGCAAGGAAGGCGAGATCACCAAGGCGCAGGCCCAGCAGCTGCACGGTGAGGATCATGCGATCCGCCAGGAAGAGCGCACCATGGCCAGCACCAACGGCGGCCACATCACCAAGGCCGAGCAGAAGGCGCTCAACCAGCAGGAAAACCAGGTCAGCCAGCAGATCGGCAAGTAAGCTGAAGTCTCGGGCGTCACCGGACGGAGCGTACGGAGCACGCTCCGCTCCGGCGACCCGCTTCTTGCCCTGCGCCGCCCCTCACGCCTTGAGCGTGAAGGGAGTGAAGTCAGTGTCGATGTCGTAGTAGTCCTCCTGCTCGGCGCGCTTGAGGAATGCGACCACGCGGTAGGTCGCCGGCGTCGCGATCACCTCCCACAGCGACTTGAGCACGTACTGGTCCAGCGCGACCGCAAGCAGATCGCTCACCGCCCACAGTCCCCCGAATGCGATCGAGTAGAACAGCGCGGTGTCGATGAGCTCGCCGCATACGGTCGAGCC
Organism: Steroidobacteraceae bacterium; assembly: GCA_035542535.1. Taxonomy (GTDB): domain Bacteria; phylum Pseudomonadota; class Gammaproteobacteria; order Steroidobacterales; family Steroidobacteraceae; genus 13-2-20CM-66-19. The sequence goes on along the minus strand of DATKLG010000022.1, from coordinate 23,610 downwards.
GATGAGGCGCGTCCACAGCCAGCGGCCGCGAGTCCAGATCTTCATCTTCGCCAGCACGTAGCTGTTGACGAAGGAGCCGCACCAGAAGGCGATGATCGAGGCACAGATGATGCGCGGAGTGTTGCCGAACATCGCCTCGACCGCGCCCTGCCGGCCGCGCCAGAAATCGGCGGGCGGCAGGTGCACGATCACCGCCGACATGAAGGCCGCGAAGGCGAGCGCCGCGAAGCCGCTCCACACGGCGCGCCGATCGCGGGCATAGCCGTACACCTCGGTGAGGATGTCCCCGAACAGATAGGAGATCGGGAAGAACAGCACCCCGGCCATGAAGGTGCGGGGTCCGAGCCACGGCAGCGTCACCACCGACACCTTGGCGGCGCCGATCAGGTTTGCGCACAGCAGCACGCACACGTAGGCGCCGAGGATGAGGTCGTAGTAACGATAGGCCTTCACCCGCGCGCCGCCTCAGCGCTGCGCCGCGGCCGACGCGCACGGCAGCACCGTGCCGGTGAGCTCGCCGAAGCCGATGCGCCTGAAGGGCGCCCGCTCGCACCAGGCACGGAAGGTCACGCGGTCGCCGTCCTCGAGAAACGTACGCCGCTCCCCGTCCGCGAGCGCGATCGGGCGCTGGCCACCAGCGCTCAGCTCGAGGAGCGAGCCCGCCTGTTCCGGAGCGGGCCCCGACTGCGTGCCGCTGCCGAGCAGATCGCCCGGCTCGAGGTTGCAGCCGTTGACGGTGTGATGGGTCACCATCTGCGACACCGTCCACCACGAGTCGCGAAAGTTGGCGTGCGACAGCCGCTGCGGGCCGCGGCCCGCGGCGCGCATGCGCGCCGTGTCGATCCACACCTCGAGCTCGAGGTCGAAGCCTCCGGCGCGGCGCAACTCCGGCCCGTCGAGGTAGGGAAGTGGCGCGGGCTCGCCGGGCGGCCGCGTCCACGGCGCTCGAAACGGCGCGAGCGCCTCGAGCGTCACCACCCACGGGGACACCGTGGTGGCGAAGTTCTTGGCGAGAAACGGGCCGAGCGGCTGGTATTCCCACGACTGGATGTCGCGCGCCGACCAGTCGTTGAGGAGACACAGGCCGAAGACATGCCGCTCGGCCTCGCCGAGCGGCACGCTCGCTCCGAGCTCGTTGCCGCGCCCGATGAAGATCCCGACCTCGAGCTCGTAGTCGAGGCGGCGCGTGGCGGCGAGCTCCGGCCGCTCCGCCCCCTTGGGCAACAGCTGTCCTGCCGGGCGCTTGAACTCCAGGCCCGACACCCGCAACGATGAGGCGCGTCCGTGATAGGCGATCGGCAGCCACTTGTAGTTCGGCAGCAGCGGATTGTCGGGGCGAAACAGCCTGCCGACCGCCGTGGCGTGGTGGATCGAGGCGTAGAAATCCGTGTAATCGCCGACGTCCGCGGCGAGGCGGTATTGCGCCGCGCGCTGCGGCACGAGCAGACCCCGGAGGCGCGCCTCGAGCGGGCTGCCGGCGCGCAGCGCCGCGGAGAGCGCCTGGCGCAGCGCCCCCGACGCCTCGGCGCCGGCGCCCATGAGCGCATTCAGCGCCGGCTGCGCGGCCCACGCGAGCGCCCGCGCTGCCAGCCCCTCGAAGGGTTGCGCGGCAGCGAGCGCGCCGAGATCGAGGATCTCGCTCCCGATGGCCACTCCGCCGCGGAAGGCCTCGCCGCTGCCGGCGCGCCGGAAAGCGGCGAACGGCAGGTTCTGCAGCGGAAAGTCGCTGTCCGGCGCGTTGGCGGAAGCCACCCAGCTCGTGAGCCCGGGATCGTGAGTGGCGTCGACAGCGGTCATGCGAGCCAAGTGTGCCAGTGTGTCAGCCGCGGCGCCGCTTGCCGGGCGCAGCGGGCCCACCGCCCGTCGCGCCTGCCTGCGGGAAATTCCTGGGGAGATCCCGCCACACCTGCTGGTAATCGCCCTGCAGCAGGCGCGACTCGAGCGCAAAGCGCGTCGGGCGGATCACCGCGCGGGTCTCGAACATGAACGCCATGGTGTCGGTGACGTGCAGCGGGCGCGACGTGTCGGCGCGGATCGCCTTCTCGTAGGTTGCCGCATCCGGCCCGTGGCCGCTCATCGAGTTGTGGAGCGAGGCGCCGCCGGGCGTGAAGCCTTCCGCCTTGGCGTCGTAGACGCCGGTGATGAGGCCCATGAACTCGCTCGCCACGTTGCGGTGGAACCACGGCGGCCGGAACGTGTCCTGCATCACCAGCCAGCGCGGCGGGAAGATCACGAAGTCGATGTCGTCGACCCCGGGCGTAGCGCTCGGCGACTGCAGCACGAGGAAGATCGACGGATCGGGATGGTCGTAGCTCACCGAGCCGATGGTGTTGAAGCGGCGCAGATCGTATTTGTAGGGAGCATGGTTGCCGTGCCAGGCGACCACGTCGAGCGGCGAATGGCCGATGCGCGCCTTCCAGAGCTGCCCGGCGAACTTCTCGATGAGCTCGAAGTCGCCCTCGCGATCCTCGTACCAGGCGACCGGCGTCGCGAAATCGCGCGGATTGGCGAGCCCGTTCGAGCCGATGGGACCCAGGTCCGGGAGGCGGAAGGGCGCCCCGAAGTTCTCGCAGACGTAACCGCGCGCCTCGCTGCCGAGGAGCTCGACGCGAAAGCGCAGGCCGCGCGGAATGACGACGATCTCCTGCGGCCCGGCCTCGAGCACGCCGAGCTCGGTGGCGAGGCGCAGCGCGCCGAGCTGCGGCACGATCAGGAGCTCCCCGTCCGCGTCGCAGAAGAAGCGCTCGCGCATCGAGCGGTTGGCGACGTACCAGTGAATGCCGCAGCCGCTCTGCGCGTCGGGCGAGCCGTTGCCGGCGACGGTCGCGAGGCCGGCGACGAAATCGGTCGCCGCCCGTGGCACCGGCAGCGGATCCCAGCGCAGCTGGTTCGGCGACGGAGCCACCTCGTCGAAGCGGCTGACGAGTCTCCCCGGGTCGAGCGGCACGAAGCGCTCGTGCACCGCCGCCGGGCGGATGCGATAGAGCCAGCTGCGCCGGTTGGCGTGGCGCGGCGCGGTGAAGGCGCTGCCCGAGTACTGCTCGGCGTACAGACCGTAGGCACAGCGCTGCGGTGAGTTACGGCCCTCGGGCAGCGCTCCGGGCAGCGCTTCGCTCGCGAAATGATTGCCGAAGCCCGACTGATAGCGCAGCGGCGTGCCCTCCCCCGGGACCGGATCCTGCGGGCCGCCGGCCGCGGTGGCATTCGGGGTCTTGCTGCGTCTTGCCATCGTGTTCCTCGCCGCAGTGCGAACGGGCGTCAGCTGCTATTTTGCACCGGCGCACTCCCGAGTTGTTAGGCGGCCTACCTGCTAACATGAAACGCGTGCTGAGGATCCCCGCATGGGCCGCGACCGCGGCGCTCTGCTGCGCGGCGGCGGCGCTGGCCGACTCGCCCGCGGGCGCCGCGTTCGCGCCCGTGGCGCATTCGGCGCTCGTCGCGGTCGATGGGGTGGTGGCCGGGGACACCCTGGTGCTGCGCGTGCGCCGCAGCGCCGATCAACAGCCGCTGACGGGCGCGCAGCTGAGAGTGGCGGCCGACGGCCGCGACATCCCGACGACGCCGCGTCCCGAAGGCACCTGGGGTGTGCCGGTCAGGGACCTTCCGCGGCCTCCGGGTAAGCTCTCGATCGAAGTCGCCCATGACGGCGTGCGCGAGCTGCTCGACGGGCAGCTCCCGGGCGTCGCCGCCGCGGCGCCCGTCGCGCCCTCCGGGGGCCTCATCAGCACGCTGATCCACAAGCAGATGTCCTGGTGGATCCTCAACGTGGTCATCGTTCTCGTCGGCGTCGTCGCCGTCTCGCGCCGCATGTCCTGAAGGAGCGGCTCTGAGGCGGCGTCGCCGCGCACGCCGCCTTTCAGTGCGCCGTGACTTCCGTGAGATAGCGGTAGTAGAAGTGGTTCCACCGGTAGAATTCGGCCACCGCGAGCCGCTCGTCGCGCCCGTGGGCGCGCACATCGCCCTTCTCCACGGCGACCCCGCCGAAGGTATAGGTCGGCATGCCGGCGGCCATCGTGTACTTCGCATCTGAGGCGGCGGGGTCCATGGACGGTATGACTTTCACCCCCGGCCACGTGGCTTCGGCAACGGAGGTCATCGCCTTCAGCACCTCGGGCCGCAGCGGCGCCGGCGTCATGGCGCGCTCGTCGGTCGCACGGTCGGAGATCGAGCCGTCGTCGGCGATGTAGCGCACCGTGATCCCCGGATCGTTGAGCGCCTTGACCAGTGTCTCGCGGATCTCTTCCTTGGAATGGCCGGGGAAGATGCGGCAGTTCACCACCGCCTCGGCGCGCAGCGGCAGCGCATTGTTCGCGTGTCCACCCGCGAGACGTGTCGCCACGCAGGTGGTACGCGTGACCCAGACGTTATAGGGATCGCGCGACAGGCGTGCGATCGCCTGCGCATCCGGCGGATCCCTGAGGATCGCGCGCATGTCGTCGGCTTCCTGACCCGTGGCCACCTCCTTCGCCGTGTATTCGAAGTAGCCGCGATTGACGCTGTTCAGCTCGAACGGAAATTGGAAGCGGGCGAGCCGGTTGAGGGCGCGCGCGAGCTCGTAGATGGCATTCTCGTTGCGGGGCTCGGAGCTGTGTCCGCCCGGTCCGGTCGCCGTCAGCTGATAGTCCGAATAGAGCTTCTCGGCGGCGATGAAGTGCGCGATCCGCGGCACACCGTGCTCGGCGACGATCGACCAGTCGTCCTGATTGAGCACGAACTCCGCGTCGACGAGCTCGCGATGATTCTTCAGCAGCCAGCTCATGCCGTTGCAGCAGCCGCCCTCCTCGTCCGCCGTGAACGCCGCGACGATGTCGCGGCTCGGGCGGTAGCCCTCCTGCTTCATGCGGATGAGCGCAGCCGCCATCACTGCATCGCCGTTCTTCATGTCGATGGTGCCGCGGCCGTAGTAGAACCCGTCCTTCTCCACGAGCTTGTAGGGATCGGTGCTCCAGTCCTCGCGTCGCGCCTCGACCACATCGAGATGCCCGATGAGCAGCAGCGGCTTGTGCGCGCCGCTCCCGTGCAGGCGCACCACCAGGTTCTTCTTGCGCGCGTCGGCACCGAGGAGCGCGAGGTCCGCGGCCGGGAAGCCGGCGTCGCGGAAACGCCGGGCGAGCGCCTCGGCGGCCGTCGTGACGTTGCCGGTGGAGTCGCTGGTGTCGATCTCGATCAGCTGCCTGAAGATGTCGTGCGCGAGCCGGTCGGAAGCCGCCTCCGCCCCGGGCGGCGCGGCCTCGGCTGCCGGCGCCGCGAGCGGCACGAGGGCGGCCAGCGCCGCTGCCGCGCAAGCCGTGCTGCGACCGGCCCGCCTCATGAGGCGGATTCGAGCACCAGCAGCCGCACCGAGCCCGGCACGATCGCCGGTCGCGGGTGGGGCTGGTCCGGCGTCGCCGGCGGCGGCGGCGAGAAATCCGCCGTCACGAGATAGACGCGATGCCTGTCGCGATCGAGCGCCATGGTGCGGGCACCGCGCTGCGTGGTCGCCGACTGCACCACCTCCGGGCGTCCCGCGGAGTCGATCCGCAGCACGGTGAGGACCCCCTCTCCGCAGGAGGCGAACGCGAGCCCCGTGCCGGGGTCGAAGTCCGCGGCATCGACGCCCGCGCCGATCGGCGCGCCGCCCAGCATCTTGCCGGAAGCCGCATCCACGACCGCCATCACCTTGTTGCCGCACACCGGCATCAGCCGCCCGTGCGCCGCATCGAGCGCGAGCCCCGAGGGTTCCTCGCACCCGGCGAGCGGCCAGGTGGACAGCACCGCGACCTTGCGCGGATCGAGCACCGCCAGGCTGTTCTTGTCCTCGAGATTGACGTATACGCGGCCCTTGCCGTCGGTGGCGGCGAACTCGGGCTTGGCATCCACGGCCACCGTGCCGACGACCTCGTCGGTCTTCGCATCGATCGCGGTCACGTTGCGCCCGCGCCCATTGAAGGTGAACACCCGCTGCGTGGCCGGATCGTACAGGATGGCGTCCGGGTTATCGCCCGTGACCTTGATTTCCCTGAGGCGCGCGAGTGTCTCGAGATCGAATACGACGACGCTGTTGGAACGCCCGGCGCTCACATAGCCGCGCTTGAGGTCCGGGGCGAGCGCGATGCCGTGCACCCCGGGCGTGTCGGGAATCTCCCCCACCACGGCCAGCTTGTCGGCATCGACTACCAGCACGCGCGAGCCGTGCGAGACGAACAGGCGATGCGCACCCTGCTCGTAGACGAGGTAGTCCCAGCCCTCGTCCCCGGGCAGGCGCATCTGCTGCGTGATGCGATAGTGAGGAGTACCCGCCGCCTGCGCGGCCGCGAGCGGCATGAGGCACAGCAACGCGAGGAGCCGCGGGAGTGAAGCTTGCATCGCTGGGACCTCCATGAGGTGAGGGCGTGACGCGCGGCTTGCGACGTCAGTGGATCAGCCGCGCGCACAGATCGAGCAGCGGCCCGGGCGCGAGCCCAAGCACCAGCACGGCGAGCGCATTCAGCCCGAGCGCGACGCGCACGCCGGTGGATCGCGGCGTCGGCGGCAGCGCCTGTGGCGGCGCGTCGAAGTACATGAGCTTGATCACCCGCAGGTAGTAGTAGGCCCCCACCACCGACATCGTCGCCGCGATCACCACCAGCCACAGGTGGTGGCTCTCCCACAGCACCTGGAAGATGCGCAGCTTGGCCCAGAAGCCCACGAACGGCGGCACACCTGCCGTCGAGAACATGAGCACCATCATGGCAGCGGCAAGCATGGGGTCGCGCCGATAGAGCCCCTTGTAGTCGTCGAGCCGGTCGGCCTCGAAGCCCTTGGAGGCCGCGAGCAGGATGACCCCGAAGGAGCCGAGCGCCACCAGCACGTACACCAGCGTGTAGTAGAGCGCGGCGCTGTACCCTTCCGGCGTACCGGCGACGAAACCGAGCACGATGAAGCCGACGTTGGCGATGGTCGAGTAAGCCAGCATGCGCTTCAAGTTCGTCTGCACGATCGCCACGACGTTGCCGGTCACGAGCGTCAGCACCGCGAGCGCGGCCAGCATCTGCGACCACTCGGCCACCGCGCCGCCGAGCCCGTAGGCCAGCAGGCGCAGCGCGAGCGCGAAGTAGGCGATCTTCGGCGCCGTGCCGATGAAGAGTGTCACGCTGGTCGGTGCGCCCTCGTAGACGTCCGGCAGCCACATGTGGAAGGGCACGGCTCCGAGCTTGAAGGCCACCCCGACCACGATGAAGGCGAGCCCGAGGATCAGGCCCGGATGCACCGGCCCGTGCAGCCGCGTGGCGATCTCGCTCAAGGAAAGCGTACCGGTCAAGCCGTAGATGAACGACATGCCGTAGAGCAGCGCCCCGGAGGCGATCGCCCCCAGCACGAAGTACTTCATCGCGGACTCCGCCGCGACCCCCGAGTCGCGATCGAAGGCCACCATCGAGTACACCGACAGCGCGAGCAGCTCGACCCCGATGTAGAGCGTCAGCAGGCTGTTGGCGGAGGTCAGCACGAAGATGCCGAGGAGCGCGGTGAGCGCGAGCACGTAGTATTCGCCGCGCAGGATGCGGCGGTTCTCGAGGTAGCTGCGCGAGTAGAGCAGCGCCACCGCGACGATCAGGAAGCCGGCGAGCTTCAGGGCCCAGCTGAGCTCGTCCGCCACGTACATGCCGTCGAACAGCACCGTACGCTGCGCCACCTCGCCGTACTGCACGGTGAGCGCCGCACCGAGCGCCAGCGCGAGCAGCGTGAGCGTCGGCGTGAGCCCCCGGCGGCGCTCGCCCGCGAACACATCCACGAGCAGCACGACGCAGATCGCGGCAACCAGCCAGATCTCGGCGATCGCGGGCGCGAGGCTGGTCAGAGTCAGCGGATTCGTGGGCATGGGCGGCTTACAGCTTGGTGGCGATCGCCTGGGCGAGGAGATGATGAATGGTGGGCTGCATCACCTTCAGCAGCGGCGCCGGCCACACTCCGACCGCGAGTACCGCCAGCGCCAGTGCCCCGAGCACCACGAACTCGCGCGGGTTCAGATCCTCGAGAGCGGCGACCTTGGGATTCGCGACCGCGCCGAACACCACGCGCTTCACCAGCCACAGGGTGTAGCAGGCCCCGAGGATCAGGGTCAGCGCCGCAAGAGCTGCGTACCAGAAGCTCGCCCGGAAGCTCGCGATGATGACCAGGAACTCCCCGACGAAACCCGAGGTTCCGGGCAGTCCGGTATTGGCGAGCGCGAACAGCACCATGAAGGTGGCGAAAACCGGCATGGTGTTCACCACCCCGCCGTAGTCGGCGATCTGGCGGCTGTGCACGCGGTCGTAGAGCACGCCGACGCACAGGAACAGCGCCCCGGAGATGAGCCCGTGGGAGATCATCTGCACCATCGCACCGTCGAGCCCCATGCCGGCGCCGCGGCTCGAGCCGGTGGCACGCACGATCTCGTAGATCACGAAGGCGCCGAGGGTGACGAAGCCCATGTGCGCGATCGATGAGTAGGCGATCAGCTTCTTCATGTCCTGCTGCACGAGTGCCACGAAGCCGATGTAGATCACCGCGATGAGCGACAGGGCGATCATCAGCAGGTCGAGCTCCCGGCTCGCATCCGGCGCGATGGGCAGCGAGAAGCGCAGGAACCCGTAGCCGCCCATCTTGAGCATGATGGCCGCGAGAATCACCGAGCCGCCGGTGGGAGCCTCGACGTGCGCGTCCGGCAACCAGGTGTGCACCGGGAACATCGGCACCTTGACCGCAAAGGCCAGCATGAGCGCGAGGAAGATCCAGCGCTGCTCGATGAGCGTGAGCGGCAGCGCCTGCAGGCTCGCGATCGAGTAGTCGCCCGCCTTGACGTACATGTAGATGAGGGCGGCCAGCATGAACACCGAGCCGAGGAAGGTGTAGAGGAAGAACTTGATGGTGGCGTAGACGCGGCGCGCACCGCCCCAGATGCCGATGATGAGGAACATCGGGATCAGCATCGCTTCCCAGAAGAAGTAGAAGAGCAGCGCATCGCTCGCGGAGAACACCCCGATCATGAGCCCTTCCATGATGAGGAACGCGGCGTAGTACTGCGCCGGACGGGTCTCGATCACAGTCCAGCCCGCGATCACCACCGGCACGGTCATGAAGGCGGTGAGCGCGATGAGCGGCAGCGAGATGCCGTCGATGCCGAGCGCGTAATACGCCTCGAAGCGCGGAATCCACGGCAGCTTCTCGACGAACTGCAGCGCCGCCGTGCCGGTGTCGAACTGGCTCCAGAGCGGCACGGCAAGCGCGAGCGTCACGAGCGAGGCCACGAGCGCCAGCCAGCGGCCGGCGGCGATGCGGCGGTCGCCGAGCCCGAGAACGGCTACGCCGGCGGCGATCGGCAACCAGATGAGGATGGAGAGAACGTGCGTCATGGCGGCTCTTCAGGGATGGCTCAGGTACCAGCCGAGGAGCACCGCGAGCCCGATGACCATCCAGAAGGCATAGGAGTAGAGATAGCCGCTCTGCACGCGCCGCAACACGCTGCCGAGCCAGCCGACGCTCTCCGCGGTGCCGTTCACCATGGCGCCGTCGATCAGGGCCTGGTCCCCGCCCTTCCAGAACGCGATGCCGATCGCGCGCGCCACGGGCGCCACTACTTTCTCGTTGAACCAGTCGAAGTAGTATTTCTCGGTGAGGATCCGGTAGGCCAGGCGGAAGCGACGCTCGGCCTGATCCGCGAGCTCGGGGCGCCTGAGGAAGAACAACCAGGCGGTCGCGACTCCTGCGGTCGCGAACCAGAAGGGCGGCTTCATGAACCCGTGCACTGCGAAGGACACCGCACCGGCGAAGTCCTCGCCGATCCTGCCGACCACATCGTTCGCCGGCAGGACGAAGATCGACTTGCCGAAGTAGTCGCCGAACAGTACCGGCGCCACGGTCAAGGCGCCGATCAGCACCGAGGGGATGGCGAGCGCGATCAGGGGCACAGTCACCACCCACGGACTCTCCCGGGGATCGCCGCCGTGGCCACCGTGATCATCGTGCCGGGGATCATCATGACCATGGGCCGAGTCGTCGCTGTCCTCCCGATCGTCGGGACCATGCGCCGCCTCCCGGAAACGCTCGGGCCCGTGGAAGGTCATGAACAGCAGGCGGAAGGTATAGAGCGCGGTGACGAACACCCCGAGCAGCACCGCCCAGTAGGCGACCCCCGCACCCCAACGATGCGACTCGCCGACCGCCTCGATGATCGCGTCCTTGGAGTAGAAGCCCGAGAAGAACGGCGTGCCGATCAAGGCCAGCGCGCCGATCCAGCAGGTAACGGTGGTGATCGGCATGTACTTCGCGAGACCGCCCATGCGGCGCATGTCCTGCTCGTGGTGCATGGCGATGATCACCGAGCCCGCCGCCAGGAACAGCAGCGCCTTGAAGAAGGCATGGGTCATGAGATGGAAGATCGCCGCGCCGTAGGCCGATACCCCGAGCGCCACCGTCATGTAGCCGAGCTGCGAGAGCGTCGAGTAGGCGATCACGCGCTTGATGTCGTTGTTCACGACCCCGAGCAGCCCCATGAAGAAGGCGGTCACCGCGCCCACCACCATCACCACCGAAAGCGCCGCGTCCGAGTACTCGAACAGCGGCGACATGCGCGCCACCATGAAGATGCCCGCGGTCACCATGGTGGCGGCGTGGATCAGCGCCGAGATCGGCGTCGGGCCTTCCATCGAGTCCGGCAGCCAGACGTGCAGCGGTACCTGCGCGGACTTGCCCATGGCACCGACGAACAGGCAGATGCAGATGAGCGTCAGCGCGTTGACGCTCGTGGTGCTCGAGAGCGGCAGAGCGGCAAGGGCGATGTGCGGCGCGGCGGCGAAGGCGTCGCGGTAGTCGAGCGAATAGGTGTAGAAGGCGACGCCGGCGATGCCGAGCACGAAGCCGAAGTCGCCGACGCGGTTGACGATGAACGCCTTGAGATTGGCGAAGATCGCGCTCGGGCGCGTGTACCAGAAGCCGATCAGGAGGTAGGACACCAGTCCCACCGCTTCCCAGCCGAAGAACAGCTGCATGAAGTTGTTCGCCATCACCAGCATCAGCATCGAGAAGGTGAACAGCGAGATGTAGCTGAAGAAGCGCGTATAGCCCGGGTCATCGGCCATGTAGCCGATGGTGTAGATGTGCACGCACAGCGACACGAAGGTCACGACCGTGATCATGAGCGCAGTGAGCCGGTCGACGAGGAAACCGACCTGCATGTGCATCGAGTCGCTCACCAGCCAGGTGTAGACGCGCGCCTCGTAGGTCGGTACGCCGTCCCAGTACATCTGCTTCAGCACCAGCACCGACAGCACGCACGATGCCCCCACTGCGAGACAAGTGACGGTGTGCGCGCCGGCGCGTCCGATGAGGCGCCCGCCGAGGCCGGCGATCAGCGCGGCGGCGAGCGGCAGCAGCGGAATGGCGAGCAGCATGTCGGGGTTCATGAGCGCGCCTTCAGCCCTTGAGCGTATTCAGGTCTTCGACGTTGATGCTGCGCCGCTCGCGGAACAGCACCACCAGGATGGCGAGCCCGATGGCCGACTCGGCTGCCGCCACCGTCAGGATGAAGAACACGAAAACCTGGCCGTTGATGTCGTTGAGATAGCGCGCGAAGGCGATGAAGTTGAAGTTCGCCGCGAGCAGCAGCAGCTCGACGCACATCAGGAGCAGAATCACGTTCTTGCGGTTGAGGAAGATGCCGGCTACCGCCAGCGAGAACAGCACGCCCGAGAGCACCAGCAGCTGGCCGAGAGTGATCACGGGCGCTTCTCCGCTGCCATCTTGACGAGGCGCACGCGGTCCTCGCGCCGCACGGCCACCTGGCGGCTGATGTCCTGGTACTTGAGGTTCGCCCGGCGGCGCATGGTGAGGGCGATGGCCGCCACGATCGCCACCAGCAGCAGCACGGCGGCGAGCTCGAACGGGTAGGCGTAGCGCGTATAGAGCACGCTGCCGAGAGCGAGCGTGTTGCTGTAGGTGGCCGGCTGCGCCAGAGCGCCGCGCTGCGCATCGAGCCCGAGACCGCCGCGCGCCCACACGACGCCGACGATTTCCGCGATCAGCACCAGCGCCACCAGCGCGCCGAGCCCGGCGAAGCGCGTGAACCCCTTGCGCAGCTCCGCCAGGTTGATGTCGAGCATCATCACCACGAACAGGAACAGCACCATCACGGCGCCCACGTACACCAGCACCAGCACCACCGCGAGGAACTCCGCCTCGATCAGCAGCCAGATCGCCGCCGAGGTGACGAAGCACATGACCAGCGCCAGGGCCGAGTACACCGGGTTGCGCGCCAGGATCACCCCGAGCGCGGCCAGCACCAGCACGGTGGCGAAGACGTGGAACAGCACCTGGATCAGCATGCGGCACCGCCGCTCGCGAGCGCGTGGATGGGCGCGCTCATCGGTACGGCGCATCCGCGGCCTTGTCGGCCGCAATCATCGCCTCGTAGCGCTCCCCGACCGCGAGCAGCTTGTCCTTGCTCATGATGTTCTCGCCGCGCCGCTCCATGTGGTATTCGTGGATGCGCGTCAGGACGATCGCATCGACCGGACAGGCCTCCTCGCAGAAACCGCAGTAGATGCACTTGAACAGATCGATGTCGTAACGGCTGGTGCGCCGCGTGCCGTCGGGCGCTACGTCCGAGTCGATGGTGATGCACACCGCCGGGCATACCGCCTCGCACAGCTTGCAGGCGATGCAGCGCTCCTGACCGTTCGGATAGCGGCGCAGTGCATGCAGGCCGCGGAAGCGCGGCGACTGGGGAGTCTTCTCCTCCGGGTAGTTGAGCGTGTACTTGCTGCTGACGAAGGTGCGCGCCGTCACCATCAGGCCCTTGATGAGCTCCGGCAGCAGGAAAGTCTTCAGTGGGTTCATGGCCACGAACGGGCTCCTAGTGATACCAGGGGCGCGCCCACGGCCCGATGTGGTACACCGAAAGCAGCATCTCCACGCCGATCCAGACCAGCGTCACCGGAATCAGCGCCTTCCAGCCGAGCCGCATGATCTGGTCGTAGCGGTAACGCGGGAAGGTCGCGCGGAACCACAGGAACAGGAACAGCAGGACGAAGATCTTGAGCCCGAACCACAGGAAGCTCGGCTGACCGAGCCAGGTGGCGCCGAGCAGCGGGTAGCCCTGGAACGGCCCCTGCCAGCCGCCGAAGAAGAACACCGCGGTGAGCGCCGAGATCAGGATCATGTTGGCGTACTCGGCGAGGAAGAACAGCGCGAAGGCGATCCCCGAGTACTCGACGTGAAAACCCGCCACGATCTCCGACTCGCCCTCGGCGACGTCGAACGGCGCGCGGTTGGTCTCGGCAACACCGGAGATGAAATACACCACCAGCAGCGGCGCCAGCCACAGCCAGTTCCACGAGCCGACACCGCCGGCCTGCGACTCGACGATCTTGCCCAGATTCATGCTGCCGGTGGCCATCAGCACCCCGACCAGCGCGAAGCCCATGGCGATCTCGTACGCGACCATCTGCGCCGCCGAGCGCATCGCGCCGAGGAACGCGTACTTGGAATTCGCCGCCCAGCCGGCCACGATGACCCCGTAGACGCCCATCGAGGTGAGCGACAGGAGATAGAGAAGTCCCGCGTCCGCCTTCGACACCACGACCTCGGGCGACAGCGGGATCACCGCCCAGGCGGCGAACGCCGGAATGAGTGCGATCATCGGCGCGAGGCGAAACAGGATCTTGTTGGCGTTGGCCGGGATCACCACTTCCTTGAGCAGCAGCTTCACCACGTCGGCGAACGGCTGCCCGATTCCCGGCAACAGGCCGAAGATGCGTACCCGGTTGGGTCCCCGGCGCAGCTGCATCCAGCCGATCACCTTGCGCTCCCACAACGTGAGCAGCGCCACGCTCAAGATCAGCACCACCGTGATGACGATGATCCAGACGGTCGACTGCCCGAGCGGGGAGCGCGCGAAGTCGAGCGCCGCGAGCCAGAGGTTGTCGAGGTTGCGCACCGTGCCGCCTCAGTAGGTCGCAGGCCCGGAGCGGCCCTCGCGGGTCTTCTGCAGCGACGGGGCGCGGCGCACCAGCGCGTCGGTCTGATACATCGGCACGTCGATGACGCGCACCTCGCCCGCGGCCACGGCGGCGCTCGCCGCGCCGGCCGGCGTGACGGCGTGCATGCCCCGGTAGTCCGCGGCAGCGGTTCCGTCGCAGCGCCCGCGCAGCTCCTCGCGCACCTCCTCCGAGGACTGATAGTCGAAGCCCGCGAGAGCGAGGAGATTGCCGAGCACGCGCAGCACCTTCCACCCCGGGCGGGCCGCGCCGAGCGGCGCCGCCGCGCCCGACTGGCTCTGCCATACCCCCTCGCAGTTCACGTAGGTTCCGGAGGTCTCCGCAAAGGTGCCGATCGGCAGCAGCACGTGCGCGATGCGCTTCAGCTCCTCGCTCACGAACGGCGTGAGGGCGACCACGAGCTCGGTGCGCGCAAAGACGCTCGCGCTGTCGGGATCGAGCGCGTCGATCGACGGCTCGACGCCGCCGACGAGCACGCAGGCCTTGAGGGGCCGCTGCAGCATGTCGCGCGCGCTCAAGCCCGGCTCGGCCACCGCCACACCGCCCGCCTCGCGGTGCGGCACCGCCCCGGCGAGGTAGGCGCCGGCGCCGTTGCCGCCCTCGGCGAGCACGCCGCAGGAGGCGCCGGCGAGCTTCGCGAGCGCGGCGGCGAGCGCGCGCAGGTCGGCGAACTGCGGGTGGCGCGCTGCGAGCGCCCCCATCCAGACCGCGCGCCGCTCGCCGCTGAGGAGCGCGCGTGCCACGGCACGATGCTCGTCGGCGACGCGTGCGGCCGCGGTCGCGGCCGTGAGGTGCGCGGGCACGGGCTGGCCGGCCGCCTCGGCTGCGGCAGCCAGAACCGCCGCGAGATCGCCCACCAGCGTGCGCGCGGCTGAAGACAGGTAGGCGCTCACCGGGAACTGATAGGCGAAGCGCACCGGATTCAGCATCGCGACCTGCGCGCCGCGGCGCGCCGCCTTGCGCACCCGGTGCGCGAGTATCGGCACCTCGCGCCGCAGGTTCGAGCCGATCACGAGCAGCGCATTCAGCCCATCGACGTCGGCGATGCGCATCCCGAGACCCGGGAAGGCCGGATCCGCCGCCTGGTCGCGGAAGTCGCGCTGCCGCAGGCGGTGATCGATGTTGTGCGTGCCGAGCCCCCGGGCGATGCGCGCGGCGAGATACAGCTCCTCGAGGGTCGCCGAAGGACTCACCAGGAAGCCGCAGCCGGCCGAGCGGCTGCGCAGGCCCTCGGCCACCTGCGTGAGGGCGCTCTCCCAGTCGGCCTCGACCCACTCGCCGCCACGCCGCACCAGCGGCTGCTCGAGCCGGTCGGGGCTGTAGATGCCCTCGTAGCTGAAGCGGTCACGATCGGCGATCCAGGTCTCGTTGATCGCCTCGTTCTCGCGCGGCACGACCCGCATCAGCCGCCCGCGCAGCACGTGGCCGTAGAGGTTGGTTCCGACCGCATCGTGTGGCGAGACGAGCGGCGTCGCGCTCATCTCCCAGGCACGCGCGCTGAAGCGGTAGGGCTTGGAGACCAGCGCTCCCACCGGGCACAGGTCGATCACGTTGCCAACCAGCTCATGATTGACGGCACTCTCTATATAGGTGCGCACCTTCATGTGCTCGCCGCGGCCGATCATGCCGAGCTCCTGGATGCCGGCAACCTCCTCGGTGAAGCGGATGCAGCGCGTGCAGTGAATGCAGCGCGTCATGTCGGTCGCGATCAGGGGACCCAGGTTCTCGTCCGCCACGACGCGCTTGCGCTCGTGATACCGGGAGAAGTCGCGACCGAAGCCGACCGCCAGGTCCTGCAACTCGCACTCCCCGCCCTGGTCGCAGATCGGGCAGTCGAGCGGATGGTTGACGAGCAGGAATTCCATGGTGGCGCGCTGCGCGCCGATCGCGCGCGGCGATTTGGTGAAGACCTTCATTCCCTCCATCACCGGCGTGGCGCACGCCGGCAGAGGCTTGGGCGCCTTCTCCACCTCGACCAGGCACATGCGGCAGTTGGCCGCGATCGACAGCTTCTCGTGGTAGCAGAAGCGCGGCACGTAGGCGCCGTGCGCGTCGGTGGCGCGAATGATCATCTCGCCCTTGCGGGCCTTGACCGGCACGCCGTCGATCTCGATGTTGACCAGGTCGTCCGCCATGACTTATGCCGCTCGCGCGCCGAGCGTGTCGGCGACGAGGCTCCGGCCGCCGTGATCGATGACGTACTCGAACTCGTGTCGGTAGTGCCTGAGGAAGCTCTGCACCGGCCAGGCGGCGGCATCGCCGAAGGCGCAGATGGTGTGCCCCTCGATGCGGTTGGCGACGTCCAGCAGGAGCCCGAGCTCCTCGCGCCGCGCCTCGCCGGCCAGCATCCGCTTCAGCAGCCGGTTCATCCAGCCCGTGCCCTCGCGGCACGGCGTGCACTGGCCGCAGGACTCGGACATGTAGAAACGCGAGATGCGCTCGAGCACCCGCACCATGCAGGTGGTCTCGTCCATGATGATCGCCGCACCGGTGCCGAGCGCCGAGCCGGCCGCCTTGACCGAGTCGTAGTCCATGTTGGTCTTCATCATGGTCTCGCCCGGCACCACCGGGACCGACACGCCGCCGGGGATCACCGCCTTGAGCCGCGCCGCGCCGCGCATGCCGCCGTTGAGCGCCAGCAGGTCGGCGAACGGCGTGCCGAGCGGCAGCTCGAGGTTGCGCGGCCTGGCAACGTGCCCGGAGAAGGAAAAGATGAGCGTGCCGCCCGAGTTGGCAGGTCCGAGAGCTGCGAACCACGCCGGCCCCTTGCGCAGGATGGTCGGCACGGAGGCGAAGCTCAGCGTGTTGTTGATCGTGGTGGGCGCGCCGTACAGGCCGTAGTTTGCCGGAAACGGCGGCTTGAAGCGCGGCTTGCCCGGCTTGCCCTCGAGCGACTCGAGCAGGCCCGTCTCCTCGCCGCAGATGTAAGCGCCCGCGCCGATGAAGGTATGCAGATCGAAGTCGACGCCCGAGCCCTGGATGTTCCTGCCGAGCAGCCCCGCCTGGTAGGCCTCGGCGAGCGCCGCCTCGAAGCGCGGCGCCGGTTCGCCGAGAAACTCGCCGCGGATGTAGTTGTAGGCGACGGTGGAGTTGGTGGCGTAGCCGGCGATCGCCAGCCCCTCGATGAGCGCGTGCGGGTTGAAGCGCAGGATGTCGCGGTCGTGGCAGGTGCCCGGCTCGCTCTCGTCCGAGTTGCACACCAGGTACTTCTGCACCGGTGAGTTGCGCGGCATGAAGCCCCACTTGGTGCCGGTGGGAAAGCCGGCGCCGCCGCGCCCGCGCAGCCCCGAGGCCTTGACCTGCTCGATGATCGAGCCGCGCTCGGGCTTCTCCTTGAGAATGCGCTCCCATACTTCGTAGCCGCCGAGGCTGCGGTAGGCCGGCAGTGTCCACGAGCGCTCGAGCTTCAGGGGCTCGAACGCCACGAGGTTCATCCTGTCGGCGTACTTACTCTCGAGATCGCTCACTTCAGCTCATCCAGGATCCTGTCGAGCTTCTCGGCAGTGAGATTCTCGTGGAACACGTGATCGACCATCGCCATCGGCGCGCCGTTGCAGGCGGCGAGACATTCCTCCTCGCGCTTGAGGAAGATGCGCCCGTCGGCGGTGCTCTCGTTGAGCTTGATGCCGAGCTTCCTCTCGGCGTGCGCCACCAGCGCCTCGGCGCCGTTCAGCATGCAGGAGATATTGGTGCAGATGCTGACGTGGTGGCGCCCGCAGGGGTGAATCTCGAACATCGAATAGAAGCTCGCCACCTCGTAAACCTGGATCGGCGGGAGCTTCAGGTGCTCGGCCACCGCGTCCATGAGGTCGGGGGTCAGGTAGCCGTGGTTCTGCTCCTGCGCGGCGCGCAGTGCCGCGATGCACGCCGAACGCTGCCGCCCCGGCGGGAACTTTGCCACCTGAGTGTCGATCTCGCGGCGCGTCTCCTCGCTGAGGAGCGACAGCTTGCTGACGAGCGCGGTGCCGGCGATCCCGACGTTGCTGCGCGTGGTGCTCACCGGTCGATCTCCCCGAAGACGATGTCCTGAGTGCCGATCACCGCCACCACGTCCGCCAGCATGTGGCCCTTCACCATCTCCTCGAGCGCCGCCAGGTGGGCAAACCCCGGGGCACGGCACTTGAGGCGATAGGGCTTGTTGGCGCCGTCGGAGACGAGGTACACGCCGAACTCGCCCTTGGGGGCCTCGACCGCCGCATAGGTCTCGCCCTCGGGCACCTCGAAGCCCTCGGTGAAGAACTTGAAGTGATGGATGAGGGACTCCATGTCCTCCTTCATGCGCTCGCGCGGCGGCGGTCGCACCTTGCGGTCGTCGATCATCACCGGACCCGGATGGGCGCGCAGCCACTCGACACACTGGCGGATGATGCGGTTCGACTGGCGCATCTCCTCGATGCGCACCAGGTAGCGGTCGTAGCAGTCGCCGTTGACGCCCACCGGCACGTCGAAGTCCATGCGGTCATACACCGCGTAGGGCTGCTTCTTGCGCAGGTCCCAGGCGACGCCGGAGCCGCGCAGCATGGGGCCGGAGAAGCCGAGCTGCATGGCGCGCTCGGCAGTCACGACGCCGATGTTGACGGTGCGCTGCTTCCAGATGCGGTTGTCGGTGAGCAGCGCCTCGTAGTCATCGACCGCGGCGGGGAACTGCTCGGTGAATGCCTGGATGAAATCCAGCATCGTGCCGCTGCGCGCCGCGTTGAGGCGCGCGACGTCCTTCGCGGAGTGCCACCGGGTGGCCTGGTACTTCGGCATCGTGTCCGGCAGGTCGCGGTAAACCCCGCCCGGGCGGTAGTAAGTGGCGTGCATGCGCGTGCCCGACACCGCCTCGTACACATCCATGAGCTCCTCGCGCTGCTTGAAGGCGAGCAGGAACACCGTCATCGCGCCGATATCGAGCCCGTGCGAGCCGAGCCACAGGTGGTGGTTCAGGATGCGCGTGATCTCATCGAACATCACGCGGATGTACTGGGCGCGCTCGGGGGGCTCGATGCCGAGCAGCCGCTCGATGGCGAGCACATAAGCATGCTCGCTGCACATCATCGACACATAGTCGAGCCGGTCCATGTAGCCGATCGACTGGTTGAAGGGCTTGGATTCGGCGAGCTTCTCGGTGCCGCGGTGCAGCAGCCCGATGTGGGGATCGGCCTTCTGGATGACCTCGCCGTCCATCTCGAGCACCAGGCGCAGCACGCCGTGCGCGGCCGGGTGCTGCGGCCCGAAGTTCATCGTGTAGTTACGGATCTCGTTGAGCGGGGCGGCAGCCATCAGCGCGGCACCTGAGGATCGCGCAGGGCGGGCTCGTAGCGGTGGTCGTGGCGGATCACCTTCGGCACCAGCACCCTGGGGGTGATGCTCACCGGGCGGTACACGACCCGCTGCTTGTCGGGGTCGTACTGCACCTCGACGTTGCCGGCGAGCGGGAAGTCCTTGCGGAACGGATGTCCGATGAAGCCGTAGTCGGTGAGGATGCGGCGCAGGTCCGGGTGGCCGCGGAACACGATGCCGAAGAGATCGAACGCCTCGCGCTCGAACCAGTTGGCGCTCGCCCACACGTCGATCACCGAGTCAACCGCCGGCTCGGCCGTGTCCGGGCATTTCACCTTGAGGCGCAGCCGCTGGTTGTTCGCTATCGAGAGCAGCTGATAGACGACGGCGAAGCGTCCGGGCGCGGCCGGATCCGGTGGACCTTCCTGCGCGAAGCGCGCGCGGCTGAAGCCCGAGCGCGTGGCGCTCTCGGTCTCCCAGTCATCGCGCCCGTAGTGGAGGTAATCGACCCCCGCCACATCCATGAGCATCTCGAAGCGCAGCTCGGGAGCATCGCGCAGCGTGTGGCAGACGCCGAGGAGCGCCGCGGCGTCGGTCTCGTAGGCCAGCTCACTGCCAAGTGCGGGCACGCGCCGCACGCTCGCCTTGAGCTGCGCGTCGACCTTCCCCGCGAGTGCCTCGACCGACTCGCTCACGCGTGCGTTCCCTTCATCCGACTCATCTCGCGATCGTGCTGGTGCGTGCGATCTTCTTCTGCAGCTGTACGATGCCGTAGATCAGCGCCTCGGCGGTCGGCGGACAGCCCGGCACGTAGACGTCGACCGGTACGATGCGGTCGCAGCCGCGCACCACCGAATAGGAGTAGTGATAGTAGCCGCCGCCGTTGGCGCACGAGCCCATGGAGATCACCCAGCGCGGCTCGGCCATCTGGTCGTAGACCTTGCGCAGCGCCGGCGCCATCTTGTTGACCAGCGTCCCGGCCACGATCATCACGTCCGACTGGCGCGGGCTCGGGCGGAACACCACGCCGAAGCGGTCGAGGTCGTAGCGCGAGGCGCCCGCATGCATCATCTCGACCGCACAGCAGGCGAGCCCGAAGGTCATCGGCCACAGCGACCCGGTGCGCGCCCAGTTGATGAGCGTGTCGAGCTGGGTCGTGACGAACCCGCGTTGCGCGAACCCCTGGGGACCTTCGGCGGCCTCTAATCCCACTCGAGCGCCCCCTTGCGCCACTCGTAGATGAAGCCCACCACGAGGATGGCGAGGAAGATGGCCATGGCAACGATGCCGGCGAGCCCGATTTTTCCGAGGGCCACCGCCCAGGGAAACAGGAAAGCGATCTCGAGATCGAAGACGATGAACAGGATCGCCACGAGGTAATAGCGCACGTCGAATTTCATGCGGCTGTCCTCGAAGGCCTCGAAGCCGCACTCGTAGGGCGAGACCTTGGCGCGATCGCCATGGAAGCGGGAGAAATAGCGCCCGAGACCGGTGCCGAGCGTGAGCAGCAGCGCGGCAAGCGCGGCGGCGACCACCAGGAATATGAGGATCGGCAGGTAATTCAGCAGCATGCGCGATGGGCCGTAAAAAAGGCAGATCGCCCCGACCTGCCCCCGACAAAACGGAGGGCATTGTAGCAGCGCGATCGAGCTTTTGGTGCCGACGGGGAGATTCGAACTCCCACACCTTGCGGCGCTAGCCCCTCAAGCTAGTGTGTCTACCAATTCCACCACGTCGGCAACATGTTCAGATCCGCATCCGCTACTTCGGCGTCTGTTCCGGGGCCGGTGTGGGCGCCGGAGTCGAGGCCGGAGGCGCACCCGGCGCCGCCGCCGGAGTCGAGGCCGGCGCAGCCGGCAAGTTCCCGGCGGCCGGGGCCGCCTTGCCACTGTCGGCAGCCTCCTCGAGGATGGTCTTGTGCGCTTCCTTGCCGGCGCTCGTCCCGAGATAGGCAAGCGCGAGACTGTTGATCATGAAGATCGCGGCAAACACCGCGGTGGCGCGCGACAGGGCGGTGGTGGCGCCGCGCGCCCCGAACACCGTACCCGAGGCACCGGAGCCGAAGCCCGCACCGGCCTCCGCACCCTTGCCGCGCTGAAGCAGCACGAGGCCGATGATGGCCAGCGAGGAGAACACCTGCACCGCGGTCAGAAGCATGCGTAGCATCGCAATATCCAGTCAGCCCGGCCGCGCCGCGGCCAGGATCGTCAGAAATTCGTCCGCCTTGAGCGAGGCGCCACCGATCAGGCCGCCATCGACGTCGGGCATATTGAACAGGTCGGCCGCGTTGCCGGCCTTGACACTGCCACCGTAGAGGATGCGGGTGCCGGCGGCGATTTTAGCATCCCGCGCGGCGATCCGACCCCGGATGAAAGCGTGCACCTCCTGGGCCTGCTCGGGCGTGGCATTGCGCCCCGTGCCGATCGCCCACACCGGCTCGTAGGCGATGACGGCGCGCTCGAGCGTTCCGGCGCCGCACAACTCGAGCACTACGTCGAGCTGCCGCGCCACGATCTCGCGCGTGCGTCCCGCCTCGCGGTCGGCGAGCTGCTCCCCGACGCACAGGATCGGAACGAGTCCCCGGGCGTGCGCCGCGGAGAACTTGCGCGCCACCAGCTGATCCGACTCCCGGTAGAGGAGCCGGCGCTCGGAGTGTCCGACTATCACGTACTCGCAGCCGACGTCCTTGAGCATGGCGGCGGAGACCTCGCCCGTGAACGCCCCGTGGCCGTCCGCGCACACGTCCTGGGCGCCCAGGATGAACAGCGAGTCGCGCAGCAGCCGGCCGACCTCCTGTAGGTACACGAGCGGCGGGCACACGACGCAGTCGGCCGCCGCCGCAGCCGGCGCAGCCGCCAGCAGCTCCTCGACCAGCCGCGAGTTCTCGGCACGCGAGCCGTGCATCTTCCAGTTGCCGGCAACGATCGGACGGCGCGTCAGATTCAAGTGCAGAACTGCCTCTGAAAACGGGGGCCAACCCCAAGGGGCGCGGGATGATAGCGGCCGATGGGGGGTGGTGCAACGCTAGCCGGCGGCCGCCTTGACGGCCTCGGCAAGCTCGGTGGCCGCAGCGCGCGTCGCGCTCTCATCGCGCCCTTCGACCATGACGCGGATCACGGGTTCGGTTCCCGAGGGCCGCAGGACCACCCGCCCCTCGCCGCCGAGGCTGCGCTCGATGCGCGCCACGGCCTCGCTCACCGCGGGCACGGCGGCCGGGTCGAAGCGCTGCGCGACTTTCACGTTGAGGAGCACCTGGGGGTATTTCTGCATGCCCGAGGCGAGCTCCGCCAGCGGGCGGCCGGTCTGCTGCATGACGGTGAGCACCTGCAGGGCGCAGACGAGCCCATCGCCAGTGGTGGTCTTGTCGAGACACAGGATGTGCCCCGAGGTCTCGCCCCCGAGGATGCCCTGCGCCTCGCGCAGCATCGCGAGCACGTAGCGGTCGCCGACGGCCGCGCGCCGGAACTCGATGCCGCTCGCGCGCAGTCCCGCCTCGAGCCCGAAGTTGCTCATGACGGTGCCGACCACCGGGCCGCGCAGCGTGCCCGCCTGCTTGAGGGCGCGCGCAATCACGTACAGCAGCTGATCGCCGTCGACGATGCGCCCGAGGTGATCGACCATGACGAGACGGTCGCCGTCGCCGTCGAGGGCGATCCCGACGTTGGCGCGCACTCCCGGCACGGTGAGCTGCAGCAGGTCGGGCGCGGTCGAGCCGCAGCCGTCGTTGATGTTGCGTCCGTTCGGCGAGCAGCCGATCGGGACGATCTCGGCGCCGAGGTCCGCCAGAATTCGCGGTCCCACCTTGTAGGAAGCGCCGTTGGCGCAGTCGACCACGATCTTCAGTCCCGACAGATCGACTCCAGGCGGCACCGTCGAGGCGCAGAACTCCTGGTAGACGGTGCGCGAACGGTCGACGCGCGTGGCGCGCCCGAGGCTGCGCGAGGTGCGCGTCAGCGGCGGCTGTGCCAGCTCGCTCTCGATGCTCTCCTCGAGCTCATCGGAGAGCTTGGCTCCCGAGCGGTCGAAGAACTTGATGCCGTTGTCGTCGTAGAGATTGTGCGACGCGCTGATCACGACTCCGAAGTCGCACTCGAAGCGCGTGGTCAGATAGGCGATGCCGGGGGTCGGCAGCGGACCTATCAGCATGACGTCGACGCCGGCGGCGACGAAGCCCGCCTCGAGCGCCGACTCGAACATGTAGCCCGAGAGCCGCGTGTCCTTGCCGATCAGCACGGTGCCGCCGTCGGGGGCCAGCACCCGCGCGGCGGCGCTGGCGAGATGCAGCGCGAAATCGACCGTCATCGGATGGTCGCCCACCCGGCCGCGGACGCCGTCGGTTCCGAAGTATCGTCGA
>DATKLG010000021.1:0-45650 GCA_035542535.1 Steroidobacteraceae bacterium | reverse complement strand
CTCGCGCTCGCGGGCCTCGGGCTCGCCCGTGCGCTGCGCGCCCGGCGGCGCGCCGCCTAAACGGTCAGCACGTCGGCGAACACGAAGCCCTCGCGCTCGAGCACCTCGCCCACCCGCACGGCGATCGGCGAGCGGAACATCGGGCCCGCCGACACCACGGTGTGGAACTCGCCGTTCTCACCGCACGGGTCGACGTCCCGCGGCAGAGCGGCGAGCAGCTCCTCATCGAACCGCCGCCCCGCGAACGCGCGATCGAGTCGCCGGGGGTCGACGCACGTGAGGTGCGCGACGAGCCCGCTCGCTATCATCGCGCGTGCGAGCTGCGCCGTATCGCGCCGCCACAGGGGGAAGATCGCGCTCATGCCGAGCGCGGCCAACTGCCGCTCGCGGTACGCCCGGATGTCCTCGAGGTAGAGATCCCCGAACACGATGTGCCGTACCCCCTGCGCCGTGAGGCGTTGGCAGGCTTCGCCGAAGCGCGCCTCGTAGATCTCATTCGAGCAGGGGCTCGGCAGCATCACCCGGATCGAGGGCAGCCCGAGGGCTGAGATCTGACGGTCGAGGAGGCTGACACGCACGCCGTGCATCGCAACCCGGTCGTAGGCCTCGCTCACCGTGGTGATCGCCCCCACGATCTGCGCGAGACCGCCCATGCGCGCCTCGTGCAGCGCAAAGGCGCTGTCCTTGCCGGAGCTCCAGGAGATGAAGGCTTCGGGGGGCGCAGACATGAGCGGCATTATCATCTGGAATCAATTCGTTAGAGCGCCTTACACGGGCTGCGCGGCGCCGCCGCACCCGTTTGCCCTCCGCGAGAGCCCGGCGCATGATCTCATCGCTGTCAACGGAACACCGGTCCGCACGTTGGGCAGCTGCGCGGCCGGCGCTGTCCGATGCCTCAAGGTGATCGACATGATGACAGGGCTTCTCTCGCGGGCATTACCGGCCCTTCTGGCCGCCTCCCTCCTCCCGGGATGCGCGCTGACCGTCAGAACCGATGTCAACCGGGCGGCCTATCAGCCCGGCCAGTGTCATACCTTTGCCTTCGTCGGCTCCTTCAGAACCGACAACGCGCTGCGCGGCACCGTGGCCAATCCCGTGAACGAGAGCCGGCTGCGCGCGGCGATCACGAGCCACATGCAGGCGATCGGGGTGCAGCCCGCCACGGCCAACGCCGATTGCCTGGTCGGCTATGGCATCGGCTCGAACCTGGTCGTTAATCCCGGCTACTACCCCTACGGCGGCTACTGGGGCTGGGGTGGGTACTGGGGACCTTACTACGGCGGCTGGTACGGCCCGTACGTCTACCGCGAGGGCATGATCGGCATCGATCTCTTCAACGCCAAGACCCACGAGGCCCTCTGGCATGCCTCGGTCGACCAGGACCTGTACGGCGCGGCCGGCGCCGACGCCGAGCAGCGCATCAACGTCGCGGTCGACGCACTGTTCGCGCACTTCCCGACCTGAGCGGACGGCGCCCGCCGCGCACTGAGCGGCGCCGCCGGCCTTTCGGGGGATACCGCGCTCGCCCTACCGTTTTCTTGTCGCTCGCCGGGTACGCGGCGCAAGATCGCCGGGTGCGCAGCCCCATCGGTCTCGGCTTCGTATTCTTCAACGTCCTGCTCCAGCAGCTCGGCGTGCCCGTACCCGTCGTGCCCACGCTGGTGATCGCCGGTGCCGCGGCCGCGAGCGGCAGGATGTCGGCGCCCGCGCTCTACGCCCTCTCGGTCGCCGCCTGCCTCATCGCCGACAGCAGCTGGTATTACGCCGGCCGCACTTATGGGGGCCGCGTCATGAGCCTGCTGTGCCGGATCTCGCTCTCGCCCGACTCGTGCGTCAGCCAGACGCAGAATACCTTCGAGCGCTGGGGCGCCAAGGCTCTGCTGGTCGCGAAGTTCGTGCCAGGACTCGCCCTGATCGCGCCTCCTCTCGCCGGGGCGACCCGCATGCACCTCGGGCGATTCATCGTGTTCAGCGTCCTCGGCGCGAGCCTGTGGGTGGGTGCGGCGCTCCTCGGCGGCGCACTGCTGCACACCCAGATCGAGCGGCTGGTGCCCCAGGCTGCGCAGATGGGCGGCGCCGCCGCCGCGGTGCTCGTGCTGCTGCTCGCGGCCTACATCGCCTACCGCTGGTGGGAGCGGCGGCGCTTCCTCGCGGCGCTCGACATGGCGCGCATCAGCGTCGAGGAGCTGCGTGGGCAGATGGATGCGGGAGCGGCGCCCGTCGTCATCGACGTGCGCTCGAGCACCGCGCAGACTCTCGAGCTGCGCCGCATTCCCGGCGCGCTGCACGTGCCGCTACAGGATGCCGCGCGCCATCTGAGCGAGCTGCCGCGCAACCGCGAGATCATCCTCTACTGCACCTGCCCGAACGAGGCGTCCGCGGCCAAGGTCGCGCGGCTGCTGATGAGTCACGGCTTCGAGCGCGTACGCCCGCTCAAGGGCGGGCTCGAGGCGTGGATCGAGGCAGGCTACTCGGTGGAAGCGATCGATATCCCGGCCCCGGGCGAGAGGCCTTCCCCTCCCGTGCCGCAGCCCTCTTCCTAGAGCTGCGCGGCCGGGGACTCGGGGCTGCGCCGCCACGCGCCCGGGGATGCGGGCGCGTCGACCTCCGGCCTGCCGGCCATGCGCGCCTCCATCTCGGCCCACAGCGCGGCGTAGATGCGCGACGCCTCGCTGTGCGGCGCGAATGCCGGCAGTGGCGCGCGGCGTACCGTCATGCGCTCGATCTCACTCCAATAGGGCACCACGGTCGCGAGCACGTGCGGAAACTGTGCGCGCGTGTCCGCCATCAGCTCCTGATGGAGCGACCTGCGGCGGTCGGCCATCGAGAAGAACGGCAGCAGGGTGAGGTCGGTCCAGCCCTCGCGCTGCATGAAATCGCACAGCTGCCCGAGCACCCGTACCGAGAGCGGCGAAGGCACGAGTGGAACGATCACGCTGTCGGCGGCGCGCAGTACGCTCTCCGTGAGCAGCGAGATCCCCGACGGACAGTCGAGAAACAGGGTGTGGTAGATCTCGCGCAGCGGCCGGCTCATGCGCAGCAGCCGCTCGGTCGGGTGGCGGCGCCCGGCGAGGTGCACCGCGAAGTTGCGGTAGGAGAAGTCCGCGGGCAGCAGGTCGAGCCCGGCATGGCCGGTCGACAGCACCAGCTCGGGGAGCTCGCGTTTGCCGGCCAGGAGCTTTTTCGCCGAGGCGTGCTCGTGCGCCTCGCCCTGCAGGCCGTAGGTGGCTGCGCCCTGAGGATCGAGGTCCCACAAGAGCGTCGTGTGTCCGGCGGACGCGCACAGGTAGGCGAGGTTCACCGCGGTGGTGGTCTTGCCCACACCGCCCTTGATGTTGGTGACGGCGATGATCCGCACGGCGCGCCCTTCAGGCGATCGAGCCCGGCTTGCGAATCATCTTGCCGATGTCGGCGAGATGCGCTTCCTCGGCGGCGATCTGCACGCGCGCATATTCCTCCAGCATGATGCTGCGGCCGCTCACCTGCTCGAGCAGCCTGCGGTACTCGGTGAGCCCCTCCTCCTCGTGCTTCAGCGCCTCGCGCAGGATCTCGTCGACATTGTGCTTGTGAGTCTCGAGCAGCGCGCCGATGCGCAGCGAGGGGTGCCCGCCGAGATTGGTGATGTGCTCGCCCGCCTGCACCGCGTGCGCCTGCGATTCATCGGCCTGTCCGCGCAACCAGGCGACGATCGGGATGCGGTTATGCCCGAAGATCATGAAGCTGTAGTGCAGGTAGCGCACCAGCCCCGCGAGCTCGAGCTCGAGGATGCGGTTCAGGGTCTCGACCACTTTGGCGGTCTCGGTCTTGCTGAGCTCGGAAGCCATGGAAATCTCCCGCCGGGGGCGCTGCCTCCGATGTTAAGCCCGCGGGTGGTGTATGGTAAAAGCCCGCAGCACATCCGGAGCGGTCCATGAGCGGCTTCTACGACATCGCGGTCAGGAGGATCGACGGAGCGGCCGACCTCCTCGGTGCGCTGCGCGGCCAGGTCGCCCTGGCGGTCAACGTGGCGAGCCGCTGCGGGCTCACGCCGCAGTACTCCGGGCTCGAGCGGCTGCACCGCGAGCTCGGGGGTGAGGGCTTCAGTGTGGTGGGTTTCCCCTGCAATCAGTTCGGCGGCCAGGAGCCGGGCAGCGAGCCCGAGATCGTCGAGTTCTGCCGCACGAACTATCAGGTGAGCTTCCCCTTGAGCGCCAAGCTCGACGTCAACGGCGCGAACCGCCATCCGCTCTATGCGTTCCTCACCTCACCCGAGAGCGGAATCGCCGGCGACATCAGCTGGAACTTCGAGAAGTTCCTGATCGGGCGCGACGGCCGCGTGCTCAGGCGCTATCCGCCCGAGACCAAACCCGAGGACCGCGGCCTGATGCAGGACATCGCAGACGCCCTGTAGCCCTCACATGAGCGAGTTCGATTTTGCGATCCTCGGTGCCGGCGCCATGGGCTCGATCGTGGGCGCGCACCTGAGGCGTGCCGGGCACCGGGTCGCGATGCTGGCGCGGGGGGATCGCGCCGCGATGCTCGAGCGGCAGGGCCTCACGATCCGCGGGCTGGCGGAGTTCACGACCCCCGTGCATACGGTGCGCGATCCGGCCGCGCTCGCCGGCGCCGCCGTCCTGATCGTGGCGACCAAGACGCCGGGAACGGCAGCGGCGCTGGCGACGCTTAAGCAAGCCGAGTTCGGCGTCACGCTCTCGATCCAGAACGGACCGCTCAAGAACGAGCTGCTCACCGCCGCCTTCGGGCCCGGGCGCGTACTGGGCGCGCTCGCCGACGCGAGCGGCGAGCTGCTGCCGGACGGCGCGGTGCTGTTCACACGCAACGTCAACATCATGATCGGCGAGCTCGACGGCCGCGACAGCGTGCGCGCGCGCGAGCTGGCGGCGAGCATCGACGCCGCGGGGGTACGCGCCGCCGCCACCCGCGAGATCGTCACGCTCGAGTGGTCGAAGTTCTGCGGCTGGGTCGGCCTCATGGCGCTCTCGGTGTCGACGCGCACCGAGACCTGGAAGTACCTCTCCGATCCAGACGCGGCGCTGGTGCTCGTGCGGCTGGTGCGCGAGATGGGGGTGTTGGCGGGGGCGCTTGGCATCCCGTTGAGCGACCAGGCGGTACTGCCCGCGGCGAGCCTGTGTGCGCTGCCCGAGAGCGCCGCCGTCGAGCGCGTGCTGAAGATCGGCGGCGAGTACCGCGCCAGCGCGCCACAGCATCGTATGTCGGCGCTCCAGGACCTGCTCGCCGGGCGGCCGCTCGAGGTGCACGAGACCCTCGGCTACGCGCTCGAGCGCGCCCGCGAGCTCGCACTCACCCTGCCGATGCTCGAGGGCTTTCGCCACCTGGTCGCCGGCATCGACCGCACGCGGCGTGCGCCGGCCGCGTGAGGGCGCGCTAGCCTCCGCCCGCCAGCCCCCGGTACTCGAGCAGCGGCCCGATGTCGGGCTCGCGCCCGTAGAAGTTGCGGAACAGGACCTGCGGATCCTCGGTGCGCCCGCGCGACAGCACCATGCGGCGCAGCGTGTCGCCGTTCTCGCGCGTCAGCCCGCCGTGGGCGTGGAACCACTGACCGGTGTCGCGTGCCAGCACCTCGCTCCACAGGTACGCGTAGTAGCCGGCCGAATAGCCACCGGCAAAGATGTGCGAGAAGTAGCCCGAGTGATAGCGCGGCTGGATGGGGGCGTAGTCGAGACCTGCGTCCTTGAGCGCGGCCGCCTCGAATCCCGGCACCGCCGCCGCCGCGGGCGCCTGGGAGGCGTCGATCAGATGCCAGGCGAGGTCGACCTTGGCTGCCTCGAGGTACTCGAGCGTCGCATAGCCCTGGTTGAACTTCTGCGCCGACAGCACCTTGGCGAGCAGCTCCGGGGGCATGGGCGCGCCGCTGCGGTAGTCGTGCGCGTAGTGCTCGACCACCTTCGGCTCGCGTGCCCACATCTCGTTGTACTGCGAGGGGTACTCGACGAAATCGCGCGGCACGGCGGTGCCGGACAGGTACGGGTAGCGCACGTCCGAGAGCATGCCGTGCAGCGCGTGCCCGAACTCGTGGAACATGCCGGTGACCTCATCGAAGGTCAGCAGCACCGGCTGTCCCGCCTGGGGCTTCGGAATATTGAGATGGTTGGCGACCACTGGACGCTGGCCGAGGAGCTTGGACTGCGACACGTAGCCGCTCATCCACGCCCCGCCCTGCTTGTTGTCGCGGGCGAAGTAGTCGGCGAGAAAGAGCGCGAGCGGCTTGCCGTCGGCGTCCGACACCTCGAACACCCGCACATCGGGCTGATAGACCGGCAGGTCCTTGCGCTCCTTGAAGCTGAGCCCGTAGAGCTCGTGGGCGGCGTAGAACAGGCCGTCCTGCAGCACGTGCTCGAGCTCGAAGTAGGGCGCCACCTGCGCCTGATCGAAGGCATAGTGGGCCTTGCGCACCTGCTCGGCGTAGAACGACCAGTCCCAGGGCTCGAGCGTAAAGGACGGCACGCCGCGCGCGGCGGCCTGCGCATCGATCAGCTTCTGGATGTCGGCGGCCTCGGCGCGCGCGCGCGCGAGGGCGGCGGACGCCACCTGCCGGATCATGCCCTCGACCGCCGCGGCGTTGCCGGCCGACTCATCCTCGAGCACGTAGGCGGCGTGATCGGGGTAGCCGAGCAGCCGCGCGCGCTCGGCGCGCAGCTTCACCACCTGCGCGATCACTGCGCGGTTGTCGGTCGCCCCGGAGAGGCCGCGCCCGACGGAGGCGCGGTAGATGCGCTCGCGCAGCTCGCGGTTGGTGAGACTCGCGAGCGTCGGCTGGTTGGTGGTGTTCTGCAGCGCGATGACCCACCGGTCCTTCAGTCCCCGGTCGGCAGCGGCCCGCGCCGCCGCGCCGATCTGCACGGGCGTCAGGCCGTCGAGATCGGCGACCTTGTCGACCACCACGGCGCCATCCGCGGTGGCTTTGAGCACGTTCTGGCGGAAACGCGTGGTGAGCGTCGAGAGCTCCTCGTTGATCGCCCGCAGCCGCTTCTGGTCCGCGGCCGAGAGCTGCGCGCCGGCGCGCACGAACTGCACGTGGTAGCGTGTCAGCAGCTGCAGCGACTCCGGATCGAGCTTGAGGCTCGCGCGCTGCGTATAGAGCTTATCGACGCGGGCCCACAGCGCCGCGTCGAGGAAGATCGCGTCGTTGTGCGCCGCGAGCTTCGGCGCCATGACGGTATCGATCTCCTGCATCTTCGGATCGGTGTTGCAGGAGCTGAGATTGAAGAACACCGTGCCGACCCGGTCGAGCACCCGCCCGGAGCGCTCCAGCGCAACGATCGTGTTCTCGAACGTGGCGGGCTGGGGGTTGTGGGCGATGGCCGCCACCTCCTTCAGCTGCTCGCGCATGCCCGCCTCGAACGCGGGTGCGTAGTCCTCGTCGCGGATCTTGTCGAAGGGCGGCAGCTCGAACGGCAGCGTGCTCGGGCGGGCGAAGGGGTTGTCGGCAGCCATTGGGACGGTTCCTGCTTCCTTGGTGGCGGCGGCGGCGGCGAGCGGGGCGATGACGGCCACGCAGGCCACGAGCAGCATCGGGGCGGGTCTCATTGGGGCCTTTCTTCGGGTGCGCGGGATGCAGTCGGGCGCTAATGGTATTCTGCGCCGCACGCTGTTGCGCGGCTTTTCGCGCCCGGACACTCCCATGCCCATCGCGCCCGACGACGTCGTCAGCATCCACTACACGCTCAAGGACGACTCCGCCAAGGTGATCGACAGCTCGGCCGGCGGCGAGCCGCTCGCCTACCTGCACGGGCACGGCAACATAATTCCGGGACTCGAGCGCGAGCTCTCCGGCAAGAGCGTCGGCGATCGCCTCGAGGTGCGCATCGAGCCGGCGCAGGGCTATGGCGAGTACGACCGCTCGCTGGTGCAGAAGGTCCCGCGCCGCACCCTCAAGGGCATCGCCAACCTGCGGGTCGGAATGCGGCTACAGGCGGGAACGGAGCACGGTCACCGGGCGGTTACAGTCACTCACATTTCCGGCGACATGGTCACGCTCGACGGCAACCATCCGCTCGCCGGCCAGAATCTCCACTTCGAGGTCGAGATCACCGCGATCCGCGCGGCCACCGAGGAAGAGCTCGCCCACGGACACGTGCACGGGGCCGGCGGCCACCATCACTGAGTCGCGCCGTTCGCGGCGAGCCCGGCGAACAGCGCCGCGAGCGCATCGACGCGCGCGAGATAGGCGCGCGGGTCGTGATCGCCGCAGCGCTCGCCCTCGCTGAAGCGCAGGCCGCGGCGCACGTAGACTTGCGCCGCGCCCGCCCCGCACAGGTGCACGACGGCGGCGACGTGGCGGATCTCGGCCGGCCGCGCCGCAGGGCGGCGCGGCGCGAGAATATCGTTGACCTCGAGATCGAGGTACGCGGCGGTCAGCTCGATCGCATCGCCCGGGAGCACCCGCACGTACAGCCGGTTGAACCAGCACGAGCCGAAGTCGTTCCACGGTCCCTCGCGTGTCAGGACGTGGTGGTGGATGCAGTAGTGGCGCGCCACATCGAAGGTGCCGTCGGTGATCTGGTACATGCCGACCGCGCTCGAGGCGGGGCGGTACACCTCGAAGGGCTTGACGGCCCACGACCAGCGCCAGTAGGTCCGCACCAGCGGGTTGCCGGACCCCTCCACCTGGGCGAGCGCGGCGAGCAGCTCCGGCGTGATGGTGGCGGTCGAGTAGCGGCGAAAGAGCGGCGCATACTCGCCCCAGGTGGCGGCCGGGCTCTTGCTGAGCGCGCCGCTCACCGGGAAGAGGAGCTCGGTGGGCTTGCGGATGAGCTGGTACACGCCGTTGACGGCAAACGCCAGCAGTGCGGCTACGGCCAGGACGATCGCCAGCTGCCACCCGAGCGGCGCGCGGCGCAGCTTCCGCAACCAGCGGCGCCGCGTGCGCGCCCCCGGCCACAAGGCACCGCGGCGGCGGCGCTTACGCCCGCTCATGGCGCGCCCTGCGCGCTCGGTTCCGCGTGCGCGCGGACTCATCTAACATGCCCGGTCCGGGCGTAGGGTCGGTCGGGGGTCGTCGGTGTCACGCGCAGCGATCGAAGTCGAGACGGGGCCGAATCCGGCGGCGGCAGTGATCTGGCTGCATGGGCTCGGCGCGGATGGTCATGATTTCGAGCCCATCGTGCCTCAGCTCGTCCGCCCGGGCGAGCGGGCGGTGAGATTCGTGTTTCCGCACGCACCGATCCGGCCGGTGACGCTCAACAACGGCTTCGCCATGCGCGCCTGGTATGACATCGTGAGCCTCGAGCGCCGCGGCCCCGAGGACGAGACGGGCATCCGTGCCTCACAGGCGGTAGTCGAGGAGCTGATCCGGCGCGAGAACGCGCGCGGCATTGCGAGCAACCGCATCGTGCTCGCGGGCTTCTCCCAGGGCGGCGCGCTGGCGCTGTTCGCGGGGCTGCGCCACGCCGAGAGGCTCGCCGGGATCATGGGCCTCTCCTGCTACCTGCTGCTCGCAGGGCGCCTCGCCGCCGAGCGCAGCGCGGCCAACCAGTCGACCCCGATCTTCCTCGCGCACGGCCTTGAGGATCCGATCGTCGCGGCGCAACTCGGCGAGCAGGCGCGGGTGAGTCTGGAGGCGGCCGGCTACCCGGTCGAGTGGCATAGCTACGCGATGCCGCACAGCGTCTGCCCCCAGGAGGTGGCCGACATCGCGCAGTGGCTGCGCCGCGTGCTGTAGCGCGACCCTCGCACCCTCAGTGCGGGTGTTCCTCGTGGCCCTCGCGCCCTTGCGGGTGCTCCTCGCCGTGGCCCTGGGGGGTGTGGCCCTGCTCGGCATGCCCGTGCGGCTGCGCACTACCCTGCGGGTAGCCACCCTGAGGATAGCCGCCGCTGTGGGCCGGCGAGTGCGTCAGCGGCGGGTAGCCGGCACCCGGGGGGTTGCCGCCATGGCCCTGTGGGTGGCCGCCGCTCTGCGGGTAGCTGCCGCCGTGGGTCGACGCATGCGCCACGGGCGGATAGCCCTCGCCGTGGGTCGACGCATGCGCCACCGGCGGATAGCCCCCGCCATGGGTCGGCGCGGCGCCATGGGACGCGACTACGCCGGGCCCGTTGAAGGCGCCCGCCCGCGGCGTCGCCGCGATCGACGGCCGCCCGCCGTTGACGGAGGCCCGCAGGGAGTTGTCGTGCATGGCCATCGTCTGATGCTCGCTCTGCGCCTGGATCGGTCCCAGGTGGCGCTCGTGCTGCGCGGCGATCTCCGCCGCATTCGGCTGCGCGACGATGCCGCCTGTGCCGCCGTTGTAGCTCACGCGGCTGACGGTGACGTTGTTGACCACGGTGCGGTTGTAGACATTGGTGATGTTGGTGGTGCCGACGTTGGTCACCGAGCGGTTGTAGTAAAGCTGCCCGCCGCGCCACTCGCCGCCGACGAATCCCACGCCGCCGTAGCCGAAGCCGTAGTTGACGCCGCCGTAAAAGCCGACGTGCGGTCCCCAGTACCCGGCGTGCCAGAGATAGACGCCGCCCGACCAGCCCCAGTACCCGGGTGTCCACAGCATCCCGACCGGCGCGAGCACCCAGGTGCCGGGCACCCAGTAATAGCTGCCATCCCAGGCCCAGTAACCCGGAGTCCAGATGTAGCCGGGGCCCGGAATCGGCGGCTGCACGTAGACCGGCAGCGCCGGTGGGGCGATCGTGACCGAGACGAACACGCCGGCCTCGGACGCGAACGGCAGCGCCGCGAGAATGAGGGCTGCGATCAGACCACGAACTGGATTGCGCATGTCGGCTCTCCTTACTTCGCACCCTGACCGGCGGAGGCTGAACCATCGCTGAATCGCGCCGGCACGCGGTACCACTTTTGCAACGCGCGCTGCGCGCACAGGTTGACGCCTAGAACCAACTGTAGTTGAAGCTGATGCTGACGCGCTCGGCGGCCGTCTCGTGGGCCGGCACCTCGTGGCGCAACCAGCTCTCGAACAGCACCAAGCCGCCGCTGCGGGCCGCGAGCACCACCCAGGAGCGGCGCGTGCGCGCGGCACGCGCGCGGCGCGGAGGCGCGGCCATGTAGCGCTCGAGGCGCGGATCCTCGAGCTTCAGTCCCGCCGAGCGCGCCGGCGTCGCCACGTAGTAGGTGCCGCTGATCGTCGAGAGCGGGTGCAGATGCAGCCCGTGGACGGCGCCGCGGCCCATGATGTTCACCCAGCAGTCGGTCATGGCGAGCGGTCGGCCGGTGAGGTCGAGCTCGAGGGCGCGCGCAAAGCGTGCCACGCGGACATCGAGCGCGCGCGCGAGAGCTGCGAAGGTCGGCGACAGGCGGTGCATGCGGTTGGCCGAGCCGTACGAGGTGTAGCCGCCGGGATAGTTGCGCGCCGACCAGCGGCGGCCGGCGACATCGTCGTCGCGCAGCTGACGGCACTCGCGCAGGAGGCGCGCGTTGAGCGCCGCCGCGCCCCGCCCTCGGAGACGATCGGTGTAGACGAGGGTCGGAAACAGCGCCTGCGTCGTCATGGTGAGCTGCGCGAGTATGCGCAGGGCGCACCCCTTAGGTCTATGATCGGCACATGGCCGTCGCCGTCGTCCCCACTCCCGCCGCGCTCGATCCGGTGCCGCACTGGATCGGCGGACGCAGCGTGCGTGGTGCGGGCGCGCAGCTCGACGTCTTCAACCCGGCGAGCGGCCAGGCGACGCGCCGCGTCCCGCTCGCCACCGCCGATGAGGTGCGCGCCGCGGTCGCGAGCGCGCGCGGCGCCTGGCCGGCCTGGGCGGAGACGCCGCCGGTACGCCGGGCACGCGTGCTGGCGCGCTTCCTGCAGCTCCTCAACGAGCGCCGCGACGCGCTCGCCGCGCTCATCACCGCCGAGCACGGCAAGGTGTTCGAGGATGCGCGCGGCGAAGTGACGCGCGGCATCGAGATCGTCGAGTTCGCCTGCGGCATTCCGCAGCTGCTCAAGGGTGACTTCACCGACCAGGTGTCTACCGGCATCGACAACTGGACGCTGCGCCAGCCGCTCGGGGTGGTGGCCGGCATCACGCCCTTCAACTTTCCCTGCATGGTGCCGTGCTGGATGTTTCCGCTGGCGATCGCCTGCGGCAACAGCTTCGTGCTGAAGCCGAGCGAGCGCGACCCTTCGGCCTCGGTCGTCATGGCCGAGCTGCTGGCGGAAGCGGGGCTGCCGGCGGGCGTCTTCAACGTCGTGCAGGGCGACAAGGTGGCGGTGGACGCGCTGCTCGCCGAGCCGGACGTGAAGGCGGTGAGTTTCGTCGGCTCCTCGCCGATCGCGCACTCGATCTATCAGCGCGGTGCGCAGGGCGGCAAGCGCGTACAGGCCTTGGGCGGCGCCAAGAATCACCTGGTGGTGATGCCGGACGCGGACCTCGAGCAGGCGGTGGACGCGCTGATCGGCGCAGCCTACGGCTCGGCGGGCGAGCGCTGCATGGCGATCTCGGTCGCGGTGCTGGTCGGGCAGGTGGCCGAGCATCTCGTGCCGCGGCTCGCCGAGCGCGCGCGGCGGCTGCGGGTGGGCGACGGCATGGACCCGGGCGCGGAAATGGGCCCGGTGATCAGCGCTCAGGCGCTCGAGCGCATCCGCGGTTACATCGCCGACGGTGCCGCCGCCGGTGCCGAGCTGGTAGTCGATGGCCGCGTCGACGGCGCGAGCGGCCGGGCGTTCACCGTCGCCGGGCAGGAGCACGGTTTCTGGGTGGGCCCGACGCTATTCGACCGGGTGACGCGCGAGATGCGCATCTACCGCGAGGAGATCTTCGGCCCGGTGCTCGTGTGCGTGCGCGTACCCAACCTCGCCGCCGCGGTCGAGCTCGTCAACTCGCATCCGCTCGCGAACGGCGTGGCCTGCTACACGCGCGACGGGCACGTGGCGCGCGAGTTCGGGCGGCGCATCGAGGTGGGCATGGTCGGCATCAACGTACCGATCCCCGTGCCCATGGCCTGGCACGGTTTCGGCGGCTGGCGCGGCAGCCTCTATGGCGACACCCATGCCTACGGCGAGGAAGGCGTGCGTTTCTACACCCGCCAGAAATCCATCATGGAGCGCTGGCCCGAGGCAACGCCCAAGGGCCCGGAATTCGTCATGCCGACGGCGAAGTAGCCGTCGGCACCCTACCCCGCCTTCTCGAGCCGTGGCTTCCTGGCTGCCGCGAACTGCTCTTCCTCGGTGCTGCCGGCGAGCGCGGTGATCGAGGAATTGCCGCCGCTCACGGCCTGGGTCACCGCGTCGAAATAGCCGGCACCGACCTCGCGCTGATGCTTGGTGGCGGTGTAGCCGGCGGCCTCGGCGGCGAACTCCGCCTGCTGCAGCGCGACGTACGCGGTCATCTGCTGCGCCTTGTAGGCGCGCGCCAGATCGAACATCGAGTAGTTGAGCGCATGGAAGCCGGCGAGCGTGATGAACTGGAAGCGGTAGCCCATGGCGCCGAGCTCGCGCTGGAAGCGCGCAATCTGCGCATCGTCGAGCTTCTTCTTCCAGTTGAAGGACGGCGAGCAGTTGTAGGCGAGCAGCTTGCCCGGAAACTGCGCGTGTACCCCTTCGGCGAACTCGCGCGCCTCGTCGATGTCGGGCTTGGCGGTCTCGCACCACACGAGGTCGACGTAGGGTGCATAGGCGCAGCCGCGGGCGATCGCCGCCGCCATGCCGGCCTTGACCGTGAAGAAGCCCTCCGCGGTGCGGCCGCGGGCGGCGTCGATGAAGGGCCGGTCGCGCTCGTCGACGTCCGAGGTGAGCAGCGTCGCCCCTTCGGCATCGGTGCGTGCCACCAGCACGGTCGGCACGTTGCAGACATCCGCCGCAAGGCGCGCGGCCACGAGCTTCGCGATCGCCTCCTGGGTCGGCACGAGCACCTTGCCGCCCATGTGGCCGCATTTCTTGGCGGATGACAGCTGGTCCTCGAAGTGCACGCCGGCGGCACCGGCGTCGATCATCTGCTTCATGAGCTCGAAGGCGTTCAGCACCCCGCCGAAACCGGCCTCGGCGTCGGCGACGATCGGCTTCAGCCAGTCGATCGAGTCATCGCCCTCGGCGTGATGGATCTCGTCCGCACGCCGCAACGTGTTGTTGATGCGCCTCACCACCGCCGGCACCGAGTCGGCCGGATAGAGCGACTGGTCCGGGTACATCTCGCCGGCCAGGTTGGCATCGCCCGCCACCTGCCAACCCGAGAGATAGATGGCATCGAGCCCGGCCTTCACCTGCTGCATCGCCTGGTTGCCGGTGAGGGCGCCGAGCGCGTTCACGAAGGGCTTGTCGCTCAAGTAGCGCCAGAGCTTCTCGGCGGTGAGGCGCGCGATCGAGTGCTCGACCGCGACCGTGCCGCGCAGGCGCACTACGTCGGCGGCGTCGTAGCCGCGCCGGATGCCACGCCAGCGCGCTGAGTCGCGCCACGCGCGACGCAGCTCCTCGACAGTCGGCAGCGTCCGGGTGAGGCTCGTGATGGTGCTCTCGCTCATGCTCATGCAGTCGTCTCCGCCAGTCAGCTCAGCAATTCGTAGGCCGGCAGCGTCAGGAACTCATCGAAGGTCTCGGACTTCGTCATCTGCTCGAACAGGCGCGCCGCGGTCGGGAACACCCCCTCGGTGAGCCGCGTCGCGCCCACCTCGCCGTGGATGCGATCGAGCTCGGCGTTCATCAGCCGATCGAAGCGTCCCGGGGTGACGGCGACGCCGTCGCTGGTGCGCGCGCCGTGGCGCAGGCACTGCCACAGCTGCGCGCGGCAGATCTCGGCGGTGGCGGCGTCCTCCATCAGGTGATAGAGCGGTACGCAGCCGTTGCCGCGCAACCACGACTCGAGATACTGCACGCCGACGCGGATGCAGTTGCGCAGACCCTCCTCGGTGACCGCTCCCGCGGGGATCGCCACCAGGTCTGCCGCCGTC
Source organism: Steroidobacteraceae bacterium (assembly GCA_035542535.1). GTDB lineage: Bacteria > Pseudomonadota > Gammaproteobacteria > Steroidobacterales > Steroidobacteraceae > 13-2-20CM-66-19. The sequence continues at coordinate 30,817 of DATKLG010000021.1, read as the reverse complement.
ACCGCCACGTCCGCGCGCAGCACGTTGAGCTGGTTCGGACCGGGCATCAGCGCATCGAAGGGCTCGCGCGCGATGGCCGCAAGTCCCGGGTGCGCGATCCAGGTACCGTCGTGGCCGGCGCGCGCCTCGCGCAGCTTGTCGGCGCGCACGCGCGCCATGGCGGCCTCGTTGGCCCTGGGGTCGTCGCGGATTGGGATCTGGGCGGCCATGCCGCCGATCGCATGCGCGCCGCGGCGGTGACAGGTCTTGATCAGGAGGTCCACGTAGGACTTGAGGAAGTGCCGCTCCATGGTGACGGCAGCGCGGTCGGGCAGCAGGAAGTCCGGGCGGTTCCGGAATTTCTTGATGAAGCTGAAGATGTAGTCCCAGCGGCCGCAGTTGAGGCCGGCCGAGTGCTCGCGCAGCTCGTAGAGGATCTCGTCCATCTCGAAGGCCGCGAGAATGGTCTCGATGAGCACCGTCGCCTTGATGGTGCCGCGCGGCATGCCGAGGGCGTCCTGCGCCGCGAGAAACACCTCATTCCACAGCCGCGCCTCGAGGTGGCTCTCCAGCTTCGGCAGGTAGAGGTAGGGACCCGTGCCGCGGCGCGCGAGCGCCTCGTGGTTGTTGGCGAGGAACAGCGCGAAATCGAACAGCGCGCCCGACACCGCCTCGCCGTTGATGCGCACGTGCTTCTCGGGCAGGTGCCAGCCGCGCGGCCGCACGATGAGGGTCGCGGTGCGCTCGGCGAGGCGATAGACCTTGCCGGTGCCGCCGTCCTCGAAGCTGATGGTGCGGCGCACGGCGTCGGCGAGGTTCACCTGGCCGCGAACCACGTTCTCCCAGGTGGGAGCGAGGGAGTCCTCGAAGTCCGCCATGAAGGTGCTCACCGGGGCGTTGAGCGCATTGATGATCATCTTGCGATCGACGGGACCGGTGATCTCGACGCGGCGGTCGAGGAGATCCGCCGGCACCGGCGCGATGCGCCAGTCGCCGGCGCGCACTGCGGCGGTGTCGGCCCGGAATTGCGGCAGGGCGCCGGCATCGAACTCCGCCTGGCGCCGAGCGCGCTCGGCGAGCAGCTCGAGCCGCCGCGGGTTGAAACGCCGATGGAGGCTCGCGAGCAGCTGCAGCGCGAGCGGCGTCAGTACCTCTGCCGAGCGCGGAACAAGCGGGCCCTGGATCTCGACCCGCGGGCCGGTCTGCTCGCGGGAATACACCCGCTCGGAGGCGCTCGCTTGCATGTGGCTCAGCATACCTCTCCCCGGAGGGAAATTGACTATGGAAACTTCACAATGTTAATTTCACAACGACCCGGAGCGCAAGCAGCGCAAGTAGACATATGCCGGAACTCATGCGTCGCGGCCACTTCCTCGGCACCAAGCTGCGTGCGCTGCGCAAGCGCAACGGATTGACGCTGGAGGAGCTCTCGGCGCGCTGCGTGCAGCGCAATGCCGGCATCGCACCCTCCGTGTCCTACCTGAGCATGATCGAGAGCGGCAAGCGCATGCCCTCGGCCGCCCTGCTCGAGCTCCTCGCCGCGGTCTTTCAGCGCGCCCCCGCCTGGTTCCTCGACGAGAGCACCGCGCCCGAGACGGCCCCGCCGGGGGCGCCGGCGGGTGGGGTGCCACGGGTGCCGTTCGAGCCCGCATTCCTCTTCTCCAAGAGTCTGCTGCAGGCGGCGATCCCGGAGCTCCTCGCGCAGACCGGCACCAGCGGGCGCCAGTTCGCGCACCTGCTGATCCGCTCGCACCAGGAGATGTCGCGCAACGATTTTCCGGATCTCGAGCGTGCCGCCGAGCAGGTCGGCGAGCGGCGCTTCCCGCTCGGCGTCGAGGACCTGATGCGCCTCGCGAAGCGTCACGGGCTCGAGATCCGCTGGTTCGACCGCAAGCCGGTGCTGGCGCGCGACCAGGACCGCGAGGTGCGCAGCATGGTGCGCTCGTTCTTCGAGCCGCCGGGCGTGGTGTATGCAAACCGTGCGCTGCAGTCGGACCCGGCGCGGCTCAAGTTCGACCTGGCGGCGCACATCGCTCACAAGGTGCTGCATGGCGGTGACGGGCTGAAGTCCCCGCACGCCACCGGCGGGGAGATGGGCGGAAGCCCCGAGGGCGGCTCGGGTGCGGCGGGGCTCGAGCCGCAGGACGTGCTGCATGCCTGGCGGGACTTCGAGTGCAGCTTCTTCGCCGGAGCGCTGCTCGCGCCGAGGATGCCGTTCCGGCGCTTCCTCACCCGCGAGCGGCATCGCGTCGAGGCCGGCGCCCGGCTCGAGCTCACTCCGGCGGTGGTGATGCGCCGCATGACCAAGGTGTCGCCCTACCCTTACTGGCATTTCTTCGATGCCTATCCGCCGGGATACCTGCGCGCGGTCTACCGCGGCAACGGCATTCCGCTCCCCTGGGGGAACCTCGCGCAGGTGAGCGATCCGTGCCCGAACTGGGCGGTGTTCCGCATGATCGACGGGCAACACGGCGAGTCGGGTTCGCAGATCTCGGTGCTGCGCGACGGCGAGCGCTCGCTGCTCTACTGCTGCCACTCGATTCGGGTGCGCGACATGGCCGGCAACCCCCACGTGCTGTCGGTCGGCGTCGACCTCGCCCCTGCGCTCGATGCCAACGGCGTCGACAGCACCGCGACCGTCGGCGCGATCCTGCGCGAGTGCCTGCACCGGCGCGGCGAGGCACGCATCCCGAAGGAACCCGCCCAGGCGCTCGCCGCGCTCGCCAGCGTCCTCAACATCGCCTGGATCGAGGACGCGCTCGCACAGCCCGCCCGCACCATCTGCCCGCGCAGCAGCCGCTGTCCGCGGCGGGAACGCTGCGAGGGCGCGCGCCCCTCGCGCGCCCGGGAGATCGCCGCCGTGCGCGAGGAGATCCTCGGGCGTGAGCCGTGATGGCATGATGGGACCCCCTCACGGCGGAGACTCCCTGATGGCTGGAGCGACCACCCGAGGCGCGCTCGCGCTGCTGGCAGTCGCAGTCTGCGCCTCAGCCGCGGCCGGCGCGCCGGGAGCGGCGGACGGCGCCGCGCTCGCGAGCGAGCAGGCGGCGATCGCGCAGTGGCGCGCGCAGCGCGCGCAGAGCCTCACGAGCGACAACGGCTGGCTGACGCTCAGCGGGCTCTTCTGGCTCAAGGAGGGCGAGAATACCTTCGGCCGCGGCCCGGGGAACGACCTGGTCCTCGAGAACGCCGCGCTGGCCGATGTGGCCGGCTCCTTCGTGCTGAGCAGGGATCAGGTGCGCTTCGTCGCGCGCCCGGGAAGCGGCGTCACTCACGACGGCCAGCCGGTCGGCGCGCTCGACCTCGCCCCCGACACCAGCGGCAATCCGACCGTGCTCAGCTGCGGCCCGCTGCGCTTCTACGTCATCGAGCGCGCCGGCAACCTCGGGGTGCGCGTGCGCGACCTCGCCAACCCGCACCGCAGCGCCTTTCGCGGCCTCGAGTACTTTCCCGTGAGCACCGAGTGGCTCGTGACTGCGCGCTTCGAGCGCTACCAGCCCGTCCACCACGTGAGGATCATCAACATTCTCGGCATGGAGATCGACATGGAGTCCCCGGGGGCGGTGGTGTTCACCAAGGACGGCCGCGAATGGCGCCTCGACACGCTGCTCGAGGAGCCGGGCGACCAGGAGCTCTCCATCATGTTCGCCGACGGAACCAGCGGCCACGAGACCTACGGCGCCGGGCGTTTCCTCGACATTCCCATACCCGCGGGCGCCACCGTGCCGGTCGACTTCAACAAGGCCTATAACCCGCCGTGTGCGCTCAACGAATTTGCCACCTGTCCGCTGCCCCCCGCGCAGAACCGCCTCGCGCTGCGCGTGACGGCGGGTGAGAAGAAATACGCCGACGGCCCCGAGCACCACCTCTAGTCAGGCACGTGGATGCGCCCGCCGCCGCGAGCATCGCGACAGGACGTCCGATGCGAGCCCGATAATTACGGCTCCAGCCGCCGCTCGACGCGCCGCTCCTCGATGTGCAGCGCGATCCGCTGGCGCGCCGCGGGCTCGAGGCCGATGCCGGTCTGCGCCGCGGTCGCCCGGAACGGGCCGAGTGCCCTGGCGACCGCGAATTCGGCCGACGCCGCGACGGGCGGAAACGCCATGAAGGTGTCGCTGCGTATCGCGGCGCCCGAGTCGGTCTGCGCGTAGAGGGGGAGCGACCCGGCCGCGCTCGAGAGCGCCTCGTAGTCGCCCACGAAGAGTCCACCCGAGTTGGGTGCGAGAGCGAGGTCGAAGGGACCCGAGAGGTGCGTCTCCCTGAAGCTGGCCCCGTCGCTCGAGGTCACCATCCAGGCATCGGCGAGGAGCGACCCGAAGGGCGCGAAGGCATCGTTGCGCAGGTCGTAGTAGGTCACCGCGATCACCCCGCCCGACTCCACATGGACCGTGGGCGTGAAAGCCTGCACCTGCGTGTCGGCATTCACCTCGATCGGCGGCGTCCAGCTCGCCCCGCCGTCGGAGGAATGGGTCAGCGCGATGCCGTCGTGAGCGCCCGCCGAGAAGCGCGCATCCTGCCAGGCGACGTATACGATGCCCCCGGGAGCTACGCTCACCGAGACGATGTCGGAGCCGTCGCGCACGCCCTGGCCGGTGCGCGGATCGACGGTGCCGACGGCCATCAGCTCCGCAATCGTGATCGGGGGGGACCAGGTCGCGCCGTGATCTCCCGACTGCACCAGCCGGGCGAGCGCGGTGGTCTGCCCGCTCGCGGCGGTGTCGAGCTCGGTGAAAACATCGAGCAGCACGCCGCTGGGAAGCACCACGACCTGGTTGCCCAGCGTCTGATTGGCCGGACCGGGATCGTAGATGCTGCGCGCCGCTGCCCAGGTGGTACCCCCATCCGCGGTGGCGGCAAAGTAGCTCGGTCCGGCGCTCGGCCCGCTGAGGCGGTCCCAAACCGCGTAGACGAAGCTCGAGTCGTTGGGATCGGCCGTGATCGAACCCTTGTCGTCGAAGAACTGGTCGCCGTCCGTGATGAGTGCAATGGGTGCGCCCCAGCTGAGACCTCCGTCCTGAGACTGCGCGACCAGCTGGGCGCTCGATGAGCCTGCCACGAGCAGGCCGCCGGTGAAGGACAGCGACAGCGCGTACACCGCCCCGCGCGGCGAGGCCGTGAGCCACACATCGCTCGCGCGGGCGTAGTCGCCGGCGCCTCCGGCGCCGCCCGTGCAGCGTGAGAACGCGGCGTTCGACGGGATCCAGCTCGTGCCGCCATCGAAGGAGGCCGCGAAATCGAGCCCCTGCGAGCCGCCGCTGGACCAGCGGTTCTGCTGCCAGCCGGCGATGAGATTCATGGGATTCGCCGGGTTGACGACCAGCGAAGGCTCGGCCGTGGTACCGGCGTAGAGCGTCCCGACCGGCGCCACGCCGTCGCAGCCCGCCGTGAACGCCGCAGCCCTCGAGAGCTGCACCAGCGTAACCGAGCTGTAGGGCGGCGCTGTCGGGGCGCCGCCCCCGCCGCTGCTGCCTCCGCAAGCGCTGAGCAGCGTCACAGGAAGAACGGCCAGGCCGTGCCGGCTGCGCTTCATCACGCTCGCCATGGTAGCGCGCGTGGGCCAGCCTCACAGCATGAGGCGCAGGCCCAGGAACGCCTCGAAAGGTGCCGCCGGGCTCAGGAATCGATTGTCGACGCCGGGGCCGTTGGTCACGGCATCGGTCGGGATACCGGGTGCACCCACACCGGTGGGGTCGCTGAGGATTCCCCAGGTCGCATACTTGTGGTTGAGAAGATTGTTGAGTGAAGCGAACAGCTCGAGGTGTGCCGACGGGGTGAATTTCGAGTACAGGCTGACGAGCGCGTAGCCCGGTATCGGTGCGAGCAGATTGGCCTCGTCACCGGCGAAATACGCACTGCCGACCACACTCACCGTGGTGCCGAGCGTCCACGAGGAGCCCCCCCGGTACTCGGCTCCGAGCTTCAGGCGGTGCTCGGGAATACCCGGCAGGTGGTCTCCCGGCTCGACCTGAATGTCGCCGAGCGCATCCTGATACGGATGCGACGGCGACGGCACCACGAGCGCCGACTCGAAGGTCGCCTGTACGAGGCTGTAGTTGACGAAGGCCGACCAGCGCGCGTCACGATAACCGACACCCGCCTCGATGCCCTGACGGCGGGTGTTGCCGATGTTCTGGAAGAATCCGCGGCTGACGGAGGTTGCGATGCCGTAGATGTCGTCATGCAGTACGGTGCGAAACAGGCCGAGATTCCAGCTGAGCGCAGCGGTCGCCGCGGGAGTCCTGCCACGGATGCCCAGCTCCGCGGTGTGTGCGATCACCTGACGCAGGCTCGGTGGATCGCCGGCCAGATTGTTGGGCAGGAGACAGGGAGTCGCGGGATCCGAGCATTCGATCTCGCTCGCGGTCGGAGTGCGTGTGTTGGTCGAGATACCGCCGTACGCGGTCGCGAGCGGCGTGAGCCGGTACGTGGCACCGAGCGCCGGGTTGAAGTGCTGATAGCGATTGCTGCCGGTGAGATTGGTGCCCAGCTGATCCGCGAGGTCGATGTGGGTCAGGTTGTATCGGCCGCTGACCGTGACGCTGAGCGCGGTCGTGATGTCGAGCGTATCGGTCAGATACGCTCCGAGATTCCTGTTGACGGAGTCGACGCTCACCGGCACCGGATCGCCGTTGGCGCGCGCGCCGGGGGAGTCCTGCGGTGTGTTGACGATGAGGTCCGACGGCAATACCTGCAGCTGCGGGTCGATGACGCCGAGCTGTGAGCCGCTGTAGAAGCGGGTCGCTGCGTAGTCGAGCGCCGCGCCCGCGCTGAAATGATTGCCGCGGCCGAAAATGGCCTCGTCCGCCGACACCTGCAGCGTGAGGCCGCGGCCCCACGAGTGGATCATCTCGAAGTCGTTCTCGCCGATGGGGATCGTGCCGCCCGCGGAGATGTCCGGCAGGGTCTCGCCGGCGGCATTCGTGAGCGGCGTGATCCCATCGGGCTGGCAGAGGATCCCGGGCGGGCTTACGCAGGCGGCATAGTCGGTCCGGTTGCCGTTGGCGACGTTCTGGGCGTAGTCGCGGTAGTAGGCGACCCCCTGGAGCGACCAGTGGTCGGCGAGCCTGAAGGTCCCGTTGAGGGTGAGGAAATTGAGCGTGTTGACGTTGCTCTGGGGTCCGGTGAACACCAGGGAGCGGTTGACGGCGAGCTCCTGCACGGGGGCCGGTCCCTGGCCGTCGAGCGAGTTATCGGCACGCGTGTAGGTGAGGTCGAGCAGCGTGCGCCCGGTGTGCAGGCTCAGGGCTGCGTAAAGACTGCGGATCCGGTCGCTCGAGTGGTTGCGCCACCCATCCCAGTCGAGTGCCCTGCCCGCCAGGTAGAAACCCAAGGCGCCGGAGCTGGCGCCGAGCTGCGCGACGGCCGAGCGATTTCCATAGGAGCCGCCGGACAACTCGAGATCGGTTCCCCGATAAGTGAATCCGTCCTTCATCGACACGGCGATGGCGCCGCCGAGCGCATTGAGGCCATAGAGTGGACTGTAGCTCGCGAGCTCCACGCGGCTGATGGCCACGTCCGGAAACAGATCCCAGTTGACGGTGTCGCCGAACGCCTCGTTGATGCGCACGCCGTTCTGGTAGACCGCCAGACCCTGGGGAGTGCCGAGCACCGGCGAGGCCTCGAAGCCCCGGTAGAGGATGTCAGGCTGAAAGGGGTCGGCGAGGTCGTCGTTGATGTTGATGCTGCTCAGCGAGGAGCCGAGCGCCACCGTGAGGCTCGCGGGTCCCTGCCGACTCAGGTCGTCGGCCGAGAGGACCTGGGTGTTGCCGGGAATCTTGTCGATATCGATCGCCGTCCCCGGGAGCGGAGTGATGCCGATCACCACGACCTCCGGGAGCTGCGGCGGGCTCTGGGACTGCGCGCCGCCTTCGGCCGCGCAGACGGGCGCAGCCCAGAGGCTGACCGAGACGGCCAGCCCGAATCGCAGGCTCGATTGCGGCCGCCGCACGCACGCCGGGTGGCCGCGAATCAATGGCCGATGAAGATCGTCGCCGGGTGCTCGAGGCACTCTTTCAGGGCCTGGATCATCGCCGCCGCGTCGTAGCCGTCGACGAAGCGATGGTCGAAGGATGAGGACAGGTTCATCGTGAGGCGGATCGCGATCGCTCCCTCGAAGACCACCGGACGCTCGACCGCGCGATTCACGCCGATGATGGCCACCTCCGGCGCGTTGATGATCGGCGTGCTGGCGATGCCGCCGAGCTTGCCGAGGCTCGTGATGGTGATGGTCGAGCCGCTGAGCTCCTCGCGCGTCGCCTTGTTGGTGCGCGCCGCCTCGCTCACCCGGCGCATCTCGGCCGCAAGATCCCAGAGCGTGCGCCGGTCCGCAGCGTGCACCACCGGCACCTTGAGGCCGTCCGGGGTCTGGGTGGCGACGCCGAGGTGCACCGCCGAGTGGCGCACGATCACGCCGCGCTCGGCGTCGTAGTGCGCATTGCACTGCGGAAAGTCCTTCAGCACGCGCACCAGCGCGAGTGCCAGGAACGGCAGGTAGGTGAGACCCGGCGCGCCGCGCTCGAGCTTGCTGTTGAGATGCGCCCGCAGCGACTCGAGCTCGGTGATGTCGAGCTCCTCGACGTAGGCAAAGTGCGGAATGTTGCGCTTCGCCTCGGACAGGCGCTGGGCGATGAGGCGGCGCAGGCCGATGACCTTGATCTCCTCGGTGGCGCCCGGCGCACGCGGCGGCGACTTCGCCGCCGGCACCGCCCGCGGCGCCGGCCGGATCGGCACCGGCTGTCCCGCCGCGCCGCGCGCCACATAGGCCTCCAGGTCCTTCGACACGATGCGCCCGCTCGGTCCGGAGCCTGCGACCTGCCGCAGATCGACGCCTGCCTCGTGGGCGCGGCGGCGGATGGCCGGTGAAGTCGCGACGCGCCCGCGCGCCACGGCGGGCGTCGCGCGTTCCTCGGCCGCCGCAGCGGCGCCGTTGCCAGCGGCGGCGACCTGCGCGGCCGGGGCCGCTGCTGCCGGACTCTGCGCCGCAGGCGCGAGCGCCGCACCCGACTCGGTCTCGAGCACGATCAGCTCGGCGCCGACGGCGACCGTGTCGCCGGGCTGCCCGGTCGTCGACACGACGCGGCCGCCGACCGGCGCCGGCACCTCGACCGCCGCCTTCTCGGTCATCACCTCGACGATCACGTCGTCCTCGGCCACCGTATCGCCCGGCTTCACCTTCCAGCCGACGATCTCGGCCTCGACCGTGCCCTCGCCGAGATCCGGCAGCTTGAAGACGTACCTGCTCATGCGGCCTCCATCACCTGTTTGAGCGCCGCGGCGATGCGCACCTGCCCCGGAAAGTAGTCCCACTCGAAGGCATGCGGATACGGGGTATCCCAGCCCGTGACCCGCTGCACCGGCGCCTCGAGATTCCAGAAGCAGTGCTCCTGTACGGTTGCGACCAGCTCGGCTCCGTAGCCGCCGAAGCGCGTCGCCTCATGCACCACCACGCAGCGGCCGGTCTTGCAGACCGAGGTGCACAGCGTGTCGACATCGAGCGGCGCCATGGTGCGCACGTCGACGATCTCGGCATCGAGACCCGCGGCGCGCACCGCCGCCTCGGCGACGTGCACCATGGTGCCGTAGGTCAGCACGCTCACGTCCTTCCCCGGGCGCACCACTTCGGCGCGCCCGAGCGGCACGGTGTAATGGCCCTCGGGCACCTCGCCGCGCGGATGCGCGCTCCAGGGAACCGCGGGCTTGTGCGGATCGCCGTCGAAGGGCCCGTTATAGAGGCGCTTCGGCTCGAAGAACACCACCGGGTCCTCACCCTCGATCGAGCTGATCAGCAGTCCCTTCGCGTCGTACGGGTTCGAGGGCATCACCACCTTGATGCCGCACACGTGCGTGAAGATCGCCTCCGGGCTCTGTGAATGCGTCTGGCCGCCGCGGATGCCGCCGCCACAGGGCGTACGGATGGTCACCGGGGCGGAGAAATCGCCGGCCGAGCGGTAACGCAGCCGTGCGAGCTCGCTCACCACCTGGTCGTAGCCGGGATAGATGTAGTCGGCGAACTGAATCTCGGCGACCGGCTTCAGGCCGTTCACTCCCATGCCGATGGCGGTCGCGATGATGCCGCCCTCGGCGATCGGCGTGTCGAGCACGCGATGCACGCCGTGCTTGCGCTGCAGTCCGTCGGTCGCGCGGAACACGCCGCCGAAATACCCCACATCCTCGCCGAGGACGACGACGCGCGGGTCGCGCGCGAGCATCACGTCCATGGCCGAGTTCAGCGCCTGGACCATGTTCATGCGCGCCATCGGCTCAAGCCTTGCCCGCTGCCGAGGAAGTCGGCGCCGTGGCGCGCGCCGCGCCCTGCGCCTCGCGCAGCGCTCGCAGCTCGCGCTGCTGTTCCTTGAGGTTTGCCGGCATGTCCTTCAGCACGTCCTCGAACATCGTGAGCGGATCGAGCGCCGGGCCGCCGGTCAGCGTGCCGTAGCTCTCCGCCTCCTTCCAGCACGCGTTGACGTGCGCCTCGAGCTCCTTCTCGAGCGCGGCGTGCCGCTCCTCGGACCACTCGCCGAGCGCGATCAGGTGCTGCTTGAGCCGCGTGATCGGATCGCCGAGCGGCCACGCGCGCCACTCTTCCTTGGGGCGGTAGCGCGCGGGGTCGTCGCTGGTCGAGTGCGCGGCGGCGCGGTAGGTCACCAGCTCGATGAGCGTCGGACCGCCGCTCTGGCGAGCGCGCTGCGCGGCCCACTGGGTGACCGCATTTACTGCCAGGAAGTCGTTGCCGTCGACGCGGATTCCGGGGATGCCGTAGCCCGGCCCACGCTGTGCGAAGGTCTTGTGCTCGCCGCCGGCAAAGCCCTGGAACGTGGAGATAGCCCACTGATTGTTGACCAGGTTGAGGATCACCGGCGCCTGATACACGGCGGCGAAAGTCATCGCATAGTGAAAATCGGCCTCGGCGCTCGAGCCCTCGCCGAGCCAGCTCGCGGCGATGCGGTCCTCCCCCTTGATGGCGGCCGCCATCGCCCACCCCACCGCCTGCGGAAACTGGGTCGCGAGGTTGCCCGAGATCGTGAAGATATTGCCGCTGCCCCAGTGATACATGATGGGCATCTGGCGGCCCTTGCACATGTCGTGCGTGTTGGACAGGCACTGGCACATGAGGTCGACCAGGTTGCGGCCACGGAGCACCTGCAGGCCCTGCTGGCGGTAGGAGGGGAACAGCATGTCGGTGGGCTGCAGCGCCATTCCGGCCGCCACCGCCACCGCCTCCTCGCCCGTCGACTTGATGTAGAAGGAAATACGGCCCTGGCGCTGGATCTTCTGCATCCGGTCGTCGAACAGGCGGGTGAGCAGCATGTGCCGCAGCCCCACTTGCAGCTCGCCGGGCTCGAGGTGCGGGTTCCAGGGGCCGACCGCCCGGTGCTCCTCATCGAGCACGCGCACCATCTCGACCGAGAGACTCTCCATGTCGCGCACCGATGCAGTCACGTCCGGGCGGATCACGGCGCCCGCGGGCGAGATCTGCACGTAGCTGAAATCGGGTTCCTGCCCCGGGCGGGCCGGCGGTGCGGGAACATGCAAGCGCGAGCGTGGGGTCATGAGGGGGCCTGGTCGCCTCAAAGTTGCAGTTGCAGGGATCGCTTCGGCAGGATTGTAATCGCCTCACACCGCCAACACTACGCATGAAGCCGAGAGCCACATTCCGGGGTGCCGTACTGCACACGGCGGGACCCAGATCGGTGCCGCAGCCGCCGCTGCGTGCCGCGCCGGGCGTGGCGCGCGTGCGCGTTTCGCGCGAGGTGGCCGGACGGGGCGGCAAGGCGGTGTCGGTGATCCGCGGCTTGCCGCTCGAGCGGGGAGCGCTCGAGGAGCTCGCCTCGCTTCTCAAGCGCCTGTGCGGCGCGGGCGGCGCGGTCCGGGACGGCGCGATCGAGATCCAGGGCGAGCATCGCGACCGGCTGGTCGCAGAGCTCGGCAAGCTCGGCTACCAGGCGAAACGCGCGGGGGGCTGAGCGGTCCAACGACGAGAACGGCGGCCGCGCGGGCCCGCGGCAATGTCGCGGGCACTTTGCGGTACAGTATCCAACTTGCATTGCAGCGGGAGCATGACGTGAACGACAGGCTTCAGACGAACAGAGACGGCCACGTCCTGCTCTTTGCGCGCAACTTCTTCCGCCACCCGCGCATGCTCGGCTCGATCGTGCCGAGCTCGCGCTTCCTCATCCGCGAGCTCCTGAGTCCGGTCGACTGGACGCGGGCGCGCGTGATCGTCGAGTACGGACCGGGGGTGGGCGGCATCACGGCCGAGGTGCTGCGCCGCATGCGCCCTGACGCCCTGCTCATCGCCATCGAGATGAATCCCGACTTCGTGAGCTATCTGCGCGGCGCGCTGACCGACCCGCGGCTGCGCGTGGTGGAGGGATCGGCGGAGTCGGTGGACGAGATCCTCGGCCGCTTCGGCCAGCACCAGGCCGACTACATAATCTCGGGCATCCCGTTCAGCACCATACCGGCGCCATTGCGCGAGCGCATATTGCGCAAGACCCGTGCGGTGCTGGCGCCGGGCGGTGCGTTCCTCGTCTACCAGTTCTCGACGCGCGTGCTCGCGGACCTCAAGCGCATCTTCGGTTACGTCGCGCGCAGGTTCGAGCCGCTCAACGTACTGCCGGCGCACCTGTTCTTCTGCCAGCCCGTCGCCGCCTGATCAGGCACGGGGATTTGCCCGACAACTAAGGCGCGCGCAGCGCCCGCAGCAGCTCCTGGCCGAAATAGCCCGGCGGGATCGTCCCCTGCTTCATGAACTCGAGGTGGAAGCGCTGCGCTGAGTAGTGCGTGCCGAGCTCGAGTTGCGCGCGGCGCCGCAGGATCAGAATCTGCTCCTTGCCGAGGCGGTAGGTGACCGCCTGAGTCGGCCAGCGCGCGTAGCGCGTGATCGCCGCGCGTGCCGCGTTGCAGCTCGCCTGCTTGAGCTCGGACCTCGAGCCGGCGGGGTCCTGGCACGAGCCCGGCAGGAAGTCGACCACCTCGGAGTAGAGCGTCACGGCCTCCTCGAAGCGCAGCCGTCCCGTATGGATCCCGGTGTCGATGCGCACGCGCAGGTCGCGCAGCAGCTTGCCGCGCAGCTGGTAGAGGCGCTCCTCGGGAGCGTAGAACCCCTGCGGCGCACCCGGCGCCGCCTCGGCGAGCAGCGCCTCGGAGTACAGCGCCCAGCCTTCCGTGGCCATCGAGTCCTGCCACATCGACGAGGAATCCTCGACCGCGCCGGGCAACAGCCAGCGCACCGGCGAGATCTCGTCGCGGTACTGCGTCATCACCTTGAAATGCCAGTCGTGTCCCGGGAAGCCCTCGTGCGCGGCGCGGTCGGGCATCGAGGCATAGTCGTGCTGCCCGCGCAACGCCGCGGCATCGTCCCCGGTGGGCGTGATGTAGAAGCGACCTGCCCCGCCCTTCTTGAACGGGGGCGCGGGGTAGTAGGCGCCGTCCGGCACCGAGGCGCGCAGCTGCGGCGGGGTCGCGAGCACCTCGAGGCGGTAGTCGGCGGGCACGTCGAAGAGTCCGGTCGCGCGCGCATAGTCGATGAGGCGCTCGCCGGCGCGGCGGTAGCCTTCGAGCATGTCGGCATCGCTCTGCGGTGCGTCGCGGCCGAGCTGTTCGAAGACCAAGCGCACGGTCGCCGGCCCGTCGCCGCCCGAGGGCCACTGGCGGGTGGCGGCGATCTGGCGCGCCAGCGCGATCATCTCGGCACGCGTCGCCTCGACCGCGGGCCACGCTTGCGCAAACAGCTCGGCCGCGCTCACCGTGAGACGCAGATTGTTGCGCAGCGCCCAGTCGTACTCGCCTTCGCCGAGGGCGAAGCGGTCGGCGCGGTACTGCGCACCGAGCAGCGGCTCACCGCCGCCGCTGTCCTCGAAGAAGGTTGCGGCGATCATCGCCGCGAGGTGCCGATAGGCGGCGGCGGCCGCCTCACCCGCTGCCGCGAGATCGTGCAGGAGCGCCGCTCGCTGGGCCGAGGCGATGGCGCCGGCCGCGAGCTGCGGCAACGTGCCGCCGAAGTAGTCGGCATCGGCGGCGGCGCTGCGCAGGCCGAAGTCGCCGAGCACGCGCGCATCCGGCGTGTTGTGCGCGGCGACGCCCGCCGCCAGCTGCCGCTCCGCGGTCGCGAGGTACGCGGGCACGGCGCGCACCCGGGAGATGACCGCCCGCCACTGTGCGTCGGTGCCGTAGGGCGCACCGCTCGCCGGCGTCATGCCCTGGATCTGCCAGTCGATGCCACGCGCCGGCTCGTCCACGTAGGAATCGAGGGACTTCTGCTGGTGACGACGCACGAGATGCTGATGCTCGAGGAAGGCGATCTCGGCGAGTGCCACCGAGCGGTCGATGCGCCGCCGCGGCGACAGGCCTGCAGGCGAGAGCTGCGCAAAGCGCGCGCGAAACTCCGCGAGCTGCGCGTCCTCGGCGCGGATGGCCTCCGGCGAATAGTCGCGCAGCCGGCCATCGACCCCGGCGAGCTGCGGGTCGAAGGCCGCACCTCCCAGGTAGGTCGCGACCACCGGAAAGCGCGTGAGCACATAGACCACGAAGTCGTGCTCGACCACGGCAAAGCGCGCGTCCGCCCAGGGACGCCGCTGCACCGGCTGCGCCACCGGCGCGCGCGGTTGGGCGAGCGGGGCGGACCCGCGCGCGGGTGTCTGCGCGAGCGCGCTGCCAGCGATGACGCCCGCGGTAAGGAGCGGCACGAGCACGTTCGGGCGGATGCGATCCACGGCTTACTTTGGCTCCCCAGGGTCCCTGCAGCATAGCCGGCGCGCTGCGGCGCGGCGAAGCCCCGCAGCCCGTTGACAGCCGCGGCGCCGGGCGTGGATGCTCGGCGCATGAGCATGCTGTGGCTCGGCACCCGTAAGGGACTGTTCGCGTTGCGCGCCGACGCGCAGCGCCGCAGTTGGAAGCTCGCCGGCCCGCAGTTCCTCGGGCACATCATCCATCACGTGGTGCAGGACCCGCGTGCGCCGCGCTCGGTGCTGATGGCGGCCAAGACCGGGCACCTGGGCCCAACCGTGTTCCGCTCGAGCGATCGAGGGCGCACCTGGCGCGAGGCGGCGCAGCCCCCCGCGTTCCGCAAGGCCGTCGGCGGCGAAGAAGCGCGTGCGGTCGAGCGCGTGTTCTGGCTGACGCCGGGGCATGCGAGCGAGCCCGGCGTGTGGTACGCAGGCAGCTCACCTGCCGGATTGTTTCGCTCGGAGGACTCCGGTGAGCACTGGCAGCCGGTCGCCGGGTTCAACGACCATCCCATGCGGACCAAATGGATCCTGAACGGCACGCCTGACGGCGAGTTCCTGCATTCCATCCTGGTGGACCCGCGCGACGCGCGGCATCTGTACATCGGGATCTCGATCGGCGGGGTGTTCGAGTCGAGCGATGCCGGCTCGACCTGGGCGCCGCTGAATGAGGGCGTCGCGGCGGACTTCCTGCCCGACCCGGGCGTGCCCTTCGGCCACGACCCGCATTGCATCGCGCAGCATCCCGCCAAGCCCGATCGCCTTTACCAGCAGAATCACTGCGGTATCTACCGGCTCGATCGCCCGGGCAGTCGCTGGGAGCGCATCGGCAATGCCATGCCCAAGAAGATAGGCGACGTCGGCTTCCCGATCGTGGTGCATCCGACCGACCCGGACACGGCGTGGGTATTACCGATGGACGGCCAGACGGTCTGGCCGCGCACTTCCATCGGCGGCAAGCCGGCCGTGTACCGCACCCGCGACGCCGGCCGCAGCTGGCAGCGGCTCGATCGTGGGCTGCCCGCGCAGGCGTGGTTCACGGTGCTGCGCCAGGCCATGTGCGCCGACAGGAACGCGCATCCCGGCTTGTACTTCGGCACCACCGGCGGCGATGTCTGGGCGAGCACCAACGGCGGCGACAGCTGGCGTTGCATCGCGCGTCACCTGCCCGAGATCTATTCGGTCAGCCACGCCGCTTGAGACCGATGACCTGCACGGTGCGCATCGCGAGTCCCCTGCACTCCTACACCGCGGGCGCATCCCGCGTGGATGGTCGCGGCGCTACGCTCGCCGAAGTGCTCGGTGATCTCGAGCGGCGCTTCCCCGGCATCCGCTTTCGCATGATCGACGAGCAGGACCGCATCCGTCCGCACATGCGGCTGTTCATCAACTCGTCCGAGGCGCGCGATCTCGCCGCGCCGGTGCGCGGCGGCGACACGGTGCACGTGATCTGCGCGCTGTCGGGGGGCTGAGGGCCCATGACGCTTTCCCCCGGCGAACGCGCCCGCTATCAGCGCCACCTCTCCCTCCGGGAGATCGGTGCCGCCGGCCAGGAGAAGCTCAAGGCGGCGCGGGTGCTCATCGTGGGTGCCGGAGGCCTCGGCTCGCCGGCCGCGTTGTATCTCGCGGCGGCCGGATGCGGCACGCTCGGGCTCGTCGATTTCGACGAGGTCGACGTCTCGAACCTGCAGCGCCAGATACTGTTCGATAGCGCAGCACTCGGGCAGCCCAAGGCAGAGGCGGGGCGCGCGCGCCTCGCGGCCTTGAATCCCGAGATCCGGGTGGTGGCCCACGCGCTCGAGCTCAAGGCGGCCAATGTGCGCGCCGTGCTCGCGGACTATGACCTGGTCATCGACGGCAGCGACCGGCTCTCGACCCGCTACCTGGTGAACGACGCCTGCGTGCTCTGCGGAAAGCCGCTGGTGTCCGCGGCCATCCACCGCTTCGAGGGCCAGGTCATGACCTACGTGCCCGGGCGCGGGCCGTGCTACCGGTGCCTGTTCCCTGAGGCCGAGGACGGTCTGGTCGCCAACTGCGCCGAGGCCGGCGTGCTCGGCGTACTGCCGGGCGTGCTCGGAACCCTGCAGGCGACCGAAGCCATCAAGCTCATCACGGGGACCGGCACCCCCCTCACCGGACGGCTGATCACCTACGACGCGCTCGAGCTGCGCTTCCAGGAGTTTCGCGTCGAGCGGCGGCGCGACTGCGCGGTGTGCGGGGATGCCCCGACGATCACCGAGCCGCGCGATCCACCCGCGCGCGCCGCCGCAAAGGCAGGCCTGCGCCGCCTCTCGCCCCGCGACCTCGCGGCGCTGCTCGCGCCGCCGGCAGCGGCAGGCGCGCCGCCGCTCATCGACGTGCGCGAGCGCTGGGAGTTCGACGCCGGCCACCTGCCGAACTCCGTCAACATCCCGCTGGCCGAGTTGCCGCAGCGGCTCCGCGGGCTGGCGCGCGACCCGGTCTTCATATGTCGCAGTGGCGGCCGGAGCCTGCACGCCTGCGCGCTGGCACTGGATGCGGGCATCGCCTCGCCGGCGAACCTCGAGGGCGGGCTCAGCGCCTGGGCGGCGCAGATCGATCCGACCATACCGGTGGCCTAGGAGCGCGCTCGCAACTCAGGGCGTGCGCGACCGGGCAAAGCACGGCGCCACGGGCGGCTCGGGCGCGATCTCGATGCGCTGCTTGAGAAGGGCGAGCGCCGTCGGCGGATCGTCGACGAAGCAGAACAGCTCGAGATCCTCCGCGGCGATCGTGCCGTGACGCACCAGCGCCTCGAAGTTGATCACTTCCTTCCAGTAGGCCGACCCGTACAGCAGCACGGGAATCGAGCGGTCGAGCTTGCGGGTCTGCGCGAGGGTCAGGATCTCGAACAGCTCATCGAGCGTGCCGAAGCCTCCGGGGAATGCCACGAGGGCGTGCGCGAGGTGGGCGAACCACAGCTTGCGCATGAAAAAATAATGGAACTCGAAGGACAGCTGCGGCGTGATGAAGGGATTGGGACGCTGCTCCTCGGGCAGGCCGATGTTGAGCCCGATACTGCGCCCGCCGCCGAGCGCGGCACCGCGGTTGGCGGCCTCCATGAGCCCCGGACCCCCGCCCGAGCACACGAGGAAGCGCTCGCCGCCGGGGAGACTGCGGCTCCACTCGGTCACGAGGCGCGCGAGCTCGGTCGCCTCGTCGACATAGCGGCTGAGCACGCCGCCGCTGCGCGCGCGGGCCGAGCCGAAGAACACCACGGTGGCGGTAACGCCGGTTGCGCAGAAGGTGCGCAGCGGCGCCAGATACTCGGACACGATCCGTATGGGGCGACCTTCGTCCGAATCGATGAAACTCGAATCGTGGTACGCCAGCTGCGGGCTGTGCGCCATGGATTTGAAACTCCGGGAATGCGGCCTCGCCGACGGGTGCGGCTAGTGTGGCAATTCCCGGCAGGCTCGTCATCCGCGCCCCCGGAGCGGGCGCTCCGTCGCACCGCTCCGGGCTGCTACGGCCGCGGCGCGCATCCCGGCGGTCCTGCCGGGAGCGCCGCGGACTCTCACGGGGACTGCCCGCACACGATTCCAGGTCGTACTGCGCTAGGCTACGAGCATCGTGTTGCGCTCTCGTGGCAGAAACATGGCGCGGCTCCTCCCGGCGGTGGTCGCAGCGCTCGTCCCGGCGGCGCACGCCGCGGCGGACGACCCCGCGCTTCCCCGGCTCGACGCCGCCACGTCGCTCCTGGTCGTCGCGCCTCATCCGGATGATGAGACCCTGTGCTGCGCCGGAGTCATCCAGCGGGTCGTCGAGGCCGGGGGTCGCGCCAGCGTGGTGTGGATCACGAGCGGCGACGCCTCGCTCCTCGACCTGATGCTGGTCGAGAAGAGCATGCCGTGGCAGCCGGCCCGGGCGCGCGATCTCGGCGTGCGCCGCATGCGCGAAGCGCGTGCGGCCGCAGCGCTCCTCGGCGTACCGCCGGAGGGGCAGCTGTTTCTCGGCTACCCTGACCGCGGAATCCTCGCGCTCCTCACCGAGCCCCGCGATGCGACCCTCACCTCGCGCTTCACGGCGGCCGCGGCGGTGCCCTACCCCGAAGCGCTCTATCCCGGTCACGCCTACAGCGGCGCGAGCCTCGAACGCGACTTCGGCGCGGTGCTCGAGCGCGTCCATCCGACGCTGGTGCTGGCGCCGAGCCCGCGCGACTCGCACCCGGATCACCGTGCGGCGGGCCTGCTCACGCTGCGTGCGCTGGCGCGCCGCGGCGAGCTCGCCGCGCTGCGCTGCTGGATCGTGCACGGCGGCGAGGGTTGGCCGGGTCCGCGCGAGCTCATGCCCGGTGTACCGCTGCCGCGCCCGCCGCTCCTCGGCGGCGCGTCCCTCGCCTCCTTCGAGCTCACGCCCCGGGAGGAGGACCTGAAGCTCGCCGCGGTCCGCGCCTATCCGACGCAGATGCGCACGCTGGCGCCGTTCCTGCTGGCCTTCGTGCGCACCAACGAGCTCTTTGTCGCCGCTCCTGAGGCGCCGTGACGCTCACGGCGGGCGCCGCCACCCCTCGAGCCAGCGATCGAGCGCACCCGCGATCCGCTCGCGCAGCTGGTCGAGCCGCGCCCGCTGCGGCCAGCGGCGGCGGCTGAGCGCCTCCGACACGCTCAGGTCGGCGGCAAAGACGGCAGCGGCGGCGTCTGCCACACGGCCGTCGGCCACCTCCTGGTTCG
Organism: Steroidobacteraceae bacterium; assembly: GCA_035542535.1. Lineage (GTDB taxonomy): Bacteria > Pseudomonadota > Gammaproteobacteria > Steroidobacterales > Steroidobacteraceae > 13-2-20CM-66-19. The sequence continues at coordinate 11,421 of DATKLG010000021.1, read as the reverse complement.
CCTCGAGGTTCCACTTGAAGCTCCAGCGATCGAAATTGCTCGAGCCGATCGAGACCCAGTCGTCGCACACGATCATCTTGGCGTGCAGCACGCGCGGCTGATACTCGAAGATGCGCACGCCGTAGCGCAGCATCTTGCCGTAGAAGCGCCGCGCCGCGTGCCGCACCCACGGGTGGTCGGTGCGTGCGCTCGGCATCAGCAGCCGCACGTCCACCCCGCGGCGCGCCGCGCGGCGCAGCGCCTTGCGAAAGCGGCGCGAGGGCACGAAGTAGGCGCTCATGATCCAGGCGCGCGCGCGCGCCGCGTCGATGCGCCGCACGACGCCGTGCGCGAGCACCGAATGTTGCCGCGCCTCACTCAGCGCGAGCCGGCCGAGGGCGCCGCCCGCAAGCGCCGCGGGCGGCGGCTCAGGGAGCAGCAGCTCCGGACCCAGGCGCCGCCAGGTGCGGGCGAAGGCGCGCTGCCAATCGGCCACGACCGGGCCGCGGATCTCCACCATCAGCTCGCGCCAGGCCTCAGGCCCCGCGAACTCGTCGGTGAGCCCCGCCCCGCCGACGAACGCCACCTCGCCGTCGACCAGCAGGAGCTTGCGATGGTCGCGCCTGAAGTTTCGCAGCCGGTCGCGCCAGCGCAGCGGGTTGAAGAAGCGCAGCTCGACCCCCGCTTCGATGAGCCAGCGCCGGTCGCCGCTTGCGAGCCCGAGTGCGCCGAAGGCGTCGAACACGACGCAGCAGCGCACGCCGCGCGCACGCGCGCGCGTCAGCGCCTCGATGAACCGCCCGGCCACGCGGCCCGAGCTCACCAGGTACATCTCGAGGAGCACGTGCCTGCCGGCCGCGTCGATCGCCCCGAGCATGCGCTCGAAGAACACGGCACCGCCGTCGAGCAGCCGAAACTCGTTCCCGGCTCGCCACGGCCAGCCGGTGGTGGGCGATTGCCGCGCGCTCTCGTCCGTGCTCATGACCGGACGAGGCACGGGGACCTGCCCGCCGCCGCAGGCGGCAGGCGGCGCGAGCATCGTGACAGGGCGAGGCGCAAAGCGCCGAGCGGGCGCACAGGGATGTGCGCCCCGGGCTTGCGCGCAGCAGGACAGCGCAGCGCAATGTCCGATGCGAGCTGCAAATTACTGCTGTCGCGCGCCGCCCGCGCGCTGCTCGAGCATCACCAACGCGCCGGCGAACAGGTACAGCAGCGCGAACCAGCCGAGGCCGCTCGTGAGGAGCACGTCGAGCGTGCGGTAGATCGCATGCTCGGAGTGGAAGTAATAGCGCTGCGCCTCGACGCCACCGATCAGCAGCGCCGCGCCGGCGATCAGCGCCAGCGCGGGTCCGGCGTGTGCGCGGCGGCTGTCGTGGCCGGCCAGCGCGCCCGCCGGTACGGGCAGCCGCGCGTACCACAGAGCGAGGATCCCGAGGCCGACCGCCGAGCTCAGATACTGCAGCACGTGGTACAGCTCGCCGCTGTACCAGCCGATCGTGACGGGGTCGCTGAGGGCGGGAATGTGGCGCACCGCCCAGCCGTCGGGGTGCGTGAACGAGTCCCACAGGAGGTGCGACCACACGCCGATCACGATGGCGAGCGGCGCGAGCAGCCACGCGACGCGCAAGCGGCGAAAGGGCTCGAGCGCGGCGAGACACAGCCAGCGCGCGCGCGGCGGCAGCAGCACCGTGAGCGGCTCGCGCAGCAGCACCATGGCAGCCAGCAGGGCCATCCCGATCGCCACATCGAGCGTGCACGCTGCGACCCAGGTATGCGTATCGAGCCGCAGCGGACGGCCGCCCCCGACGGACGGCAGGTAGTACGGCACGTCCGGTGTCACGGCGCCGAGGATGAGCGGCGCGGTGCGCAGCAGCCGCGTGCCGCGCAGCGGCAGGACCGCGGCCGGGTGCGCCAGAGTGAAGGGCATCGGCCTACTACCCCGAGGTCGCAGGCCGCGCGACGACCGGGACATGAAAGTCCCGGCCGATCCAGGCGCCGCTCCCGGCATGGCGGAAGGTCACATCGATGCACCTCCCGGGCGCGAGGTGCGCGGTGTCGACCTCGAGGAGGTGCAGGCCGAGCGGGTCCCCGGTCGCCTCCTGCTCGCGCGCGTCCTGCCAGCCGTCGAAGCCGACGCGGAACGTCCCCGGCTCACGCAGCGCGAGCGTAAGCGAGCAGCCCTCGGGCAGCGCGTTGGCCGGCGCGTGCTCACACCAGATCACGCGCTTGAGCGCCGGCCGCTCGCCGCGGTAGCGCTCCCACACGAGCGCCGGCCGATCGAACGGGCGTTTGAGCGCGCGCGAGATGACGAGCTTGATGTATTCGGCGTGAGTCCACGCGAGCGGCATGGCGCCGCCGGTGGGGCGGCCGGGTTCGAGCCCGCGGGCGGGGATCGCGGCGGCATCCCACACCTGCTCGGGCAGCATGCCGCCCGGGGAAGCCATGTGCACCATCGCCTCGATGAGCGGCAGCGGGTCGCGCCCCGCGGCGATCTCGTAGTGTCCGCGCTCGCCGGTGAGCAGCGGCCAGGCGCGCCCGCACCCGGCACCGTCGTAGGCGCTGCCGTCCGCGTGCTCGCCGTACCCGTCGCCGTTGTAACGGTGCCAGGCGGGGCCCGAGGGTGTGTCGACCTTGAGGAGCGCGTCCGCCACGCGCACGCTCGCCTCGATCAGCGGATCGTCGGCGCGTCGCAGCCCGAAACGCACCAGTTGCAGGAAATCGACGCCGACCTGCTCGCTGGTCGGGATGCCCGGGTCGGTCGCCCGGTTCTTGATCGCCATGACCGAATCCGGCGAGCACCGGTCGGTCAGCGCCTCAGGCGGCGCGACGCGCAGGTAGTAGCCGGGAACCCCCTGGCGGTGCGCGAGCGGCGTATCGGCGACCGCGGTCCAGTCCTCGAGGCGCGCGTTCCAGTAATCGGCGAATGCCAGCGCGAGATCCCGCGCGCCCGCGGGCAGGTACGGGGCTCCCGCGACCAGCGCGCCGATGCACACCGCGAGCGTGAAAGTGTTGAGGCCTGAGTCCTCCTCCCATCGGTCCTGCTCGCTCACCGGCCCGGTGCGCACCAGGAACGACAGCGCGCGCCGCACCATGTCGCCCACCTCGGTACCCGCGAGCGCGTCGCGCTCGCCGAGCGCCGCCGCGAGCAGCACCGGAAACGCGGCCTCATCGAGCTGAATCCCGGACCAGTAGCTCTTGCCGCCGAGCCACTGGTTCTGGTTCCAGTGTCCGTCGGAATTCTGCGTCGCGATCAGATAACGCAGCGTGTTGCGCGCCTCCTGGAGCGCCCCGATGGCGAGCAAGGCGCCGGCGCATTCGACCAGGTCGCGCGGCCACACGAGGTGGTAGCCCTCGCGCTCCTCGCGCGTATTGCCCCACGGAACGCTGAGCGAGGCCACCATGGCGCCCGGGTAGATCTTGTCGCGATGGCTGCGCAGCACCATGGCCGAGATGCGTAGCTGCGTCAGGCACTCCTCGGGCAGATCGGCCGGCACGCTCTGCACCGGCGTGTTGTGGATGTACCAATCCGCCCATCTCGATTGCTGGCGAGCCCAGCCGAGCTCGAATGGCTCACAGAGCGCGGTGAGCGCGAGCGTCGCGGCCGAATCGGCGCTGCTGGCGAATCCGAGGGCGAGCACCGCCTGCCGGGGCAACTCCCCGAGCAGCGCCACGTTGCCGGGGCCGGCCTCGCTGTACTCCCAGGTCATGGCGCCGTGACGGTGAAAGTCCTGCCAGCCGTCGTTCTCGCCCACGTAGCCGGCGCCGGCGCGCCCGAAGGCTTCCGTCTGCGAGGGGGTGGCCGCGACCAGCGCGAGCCCGAAGGGGCCCTGCTCGGCCGTGAGGGCCCGTCGCCCACGGTACTCGACCACCGCCGCCCGGTTGCCGAGGCCAGTGCCGCCGAGATGCGGTGCCAGCAGTACGTAGGGCTTCAGCGCGGGATCACCGGTGAGGGTCACCTCGATGAGCAGCACGTCGCGGTCGTCGCAGGGCGTGACGCGCAGCGTGAGCTCGAAGCGCTCATGGTGATGAGCGATCATCACGGCCGGGGCCGCCAGGTTCGCCAGCTGCACGTCGTGCCGCCACAGGCGCTTCACCTCGACCCAGAACCCGGCGTCGTCGCCGACGATGAAGCCGAGGTCGCGGATCTGCGGAATGTCGACCCGCGGGTAGTAGACCTCGTTGATGATGCCCCCGCCGATCGTGAACCACAGGCGTGCCGGACCCAGCGGGCAGCCGACCACCTCCTTGGCGCTGCTGGACCAGGTGGGCGGGAGCCCGGGACCGCCCGGCGCGGCGCTCATGCGCGCAGTGCCGCGGCGAGAGCCCGCCGCGGCCGGACGGCGCCCGGCCGCCACAGGCGCAGGCCGCCGATGAATGCGTTGCGGTTATCGCCGCGGTGCGCGCCGGGCGGCAGCCTCTTGAGGCGCGCCGCGTTGCCGCCCCCGAGGACCACGTAGTCGGGCTCGAGCGCCTGCTCGAGCTGCGCGACGACATCGGCGACCACCGCACGCCACTTGCGCGTGCCGAGACGCCGGCGAGCCCGCTCCCCGACGTAGTCCTCGAAGCTGCGGCCCTTGCGGTAGGGCATGTGGCCGATCTCCATGGGCTCGACGATCCCGTCGACGATCAGGGTCGCGCCGAGACCGGTACCGAGCCCGAGAAACAACATCCGTCCGCCGCGATAGCTGCCGATCGCCTGCATGGCGGCGTCGTTCACGATGCGCACCGGCTTGCCGAAGGCCGCAGGGAAGTCGAAGACCACCCAGCCCTTGCCGAGATGGCGCGGCTCGGCGGCGATGCGCCCGTGGACCACGAGTCCCGGGTAGCCGATCGACACCGCCTCGAAGCCAAGACCGCGCACGCGCTTCAGAACCTTGCGGACCATGTGCTCAGGTCGGAGCCGCGGTCCGGAGGCGAACTCGACCACCCGGCCCCGGCCCGCGACCCGGAATTTGACGTGCGTGCCACCCACGTCGATGACGAGGATGCGGCGGGGGGCGCGCCGCCCCGCAGAGGTGCGGTTCCCTGGCATCGGACGATTTTGCGTTGCGGTGGATGCGCGTGTAAACCGCGGGCCGCCCGAGGACATCCAAGGCAGAGGGATCCTCCCACCCGCGAAAGGCAGGAAATATGACTCGACAATCCGCGTGGGCGGCGAGTGTCGCCGCACTGGCACTCAGCTGCACTGCCGCCGCTCATCCGGCCGATGAGGACAGCTCGACGGTCATGGGCTCGATCACCGTGGCAGCCGGCGAGCACCGCGGCAATCTCGCGACGGTCAACGGGTCGATCCGCGTCGGCGAGGGCGCGGTCGTCGGCCACGCGCATACGGTCAACGGCAGCATCTCTCTCGAGGGGCACGCGACCGCGGCCGAGGCCAAGACGGTCAATGGCTCGGTGAGCCTGAGCGAGGGAGCCCGGGTCGGCGGCAGCGTGCATACCGTCAACGGCTCGCTGTCGCTCGCCAGGGGCGCCGACGTCACCGGCGGGCTCGCCAACGTGAACGGCAGCATCCGCGTCAGCGCCGCGCATGTCGGCGGCGACCTGGAGAGCGTGACCGGCAGCATCGAGATCGGACCGGACGCGCACGTCGATGGCGGCGTGATCGTGCGCAAGTCCGAAGGAAGGGAGTACAGCGACACGCCGCTGCGCGTCGTCGTAGGTCCGGGCTCGGTCGTCAAGGGCACCCTCAGGTTCGAGCGACCGGTGGAGCTCTACGTGAGCGATCGGGCGACGATCGGCTCAGTTGAGGGCGCTACTCCGATCAAGTTCAGCGGCGACCGCCCGCCTCGATAGAGCGCGCGAGCGCCGCGGGCCGCGGCTGCACTCACACGGCCCAGAAGGTGCCCAGGCGCGCCCGCGCCGCCAGGCCCGCCTCGAGCTGGGTGCAGTTGACCACCGCGAGGCGAAAGCCCCCCGGCGGCATGGCGTGCGCGATGGCCGCCCGGTCCTCGTGAAAGGTGATCTGCACGCTGCGCACGTGCGGCATGCGCCGCACCTCATCGACCAGCTGCGCCGGCGGATGGCGGTACCTGCGGCCGTGGGGACCGAACAACGCAACGCTATAGCCGACGCGGCGCGCGCCGCCCGCAAGCGACCAGCTGCCGTCGCGATAGAGCCCCACCACGGCCGCGAGCCACCCCGGCTCGTAGAGATCCGGCCATTGATCGGCGACCCGCAGGTGGACCTCGATGATGCGCTCGCCGATCGTCTCGGCGTTGAACATGCCGGTGTAGTCGGCGAGATGCCGCGCCACCCACGCATCCAGATAGGCCGCCAGGGACTCGCGGCGCCCGGGCTCGATCGTCCAATAGTCGAAGGTACCGCCCATCCCCGGCACACCGTGGCAGTGACGCAGCCACTGCGTGCGGCCGCGCGCAACCGCCACGTCGGTGCTGACGTGGTCCCCGGCGAGCAGCGGCATCCAGAAGTGCCCGGCGGTCTCGTGGCGCTCGTAGTGGGCGAGGTCGGGCAGCACGCGGCTGCCGACTCCCATCCCGTGCAGGTTGATGATCGGCTTGCTGAATACCGGAAAGGACGGCGGCGGAACGCCGTGGGGGCCGCACACCAGGCCCTGAGACTCGGCTACGGTGAGCTTGTTATAGACCCAGCGATGCGCCGGGTTCCACTGATAGGCATCCGGATCCTCGGTGGGAATGCGTACCTCGGGCGGACAGTCGACGCCCTCGAAGTACTGCAGCCTCCAGGGATCCGCCTCGCAGAAAGGCATCGGCCCTCCTGGCCTTCAGAACAATCCGGTGATCCGGCCGCGGTCGTCGACGTCGATGTTGTTGGCGGCCGGCACCTTCGGCAGTCCCGGCATGGTCATCACGTCACCGCAGATCATGACGATGAACTCCGCGCCGGCGGCGAGCCGCACCTCGCGGATGTTGACGACGTGGTTCGAGGGCGCGCCGCGCAGCTTCGGATCGGTCGAGAAGGAGTACTGTGTCTTGGCGACGCACACCGGGTAGCGGCCGTAACCGGATTCCTGCAGCTGGCGGATCTGGGCGCGTATCTTGCTGTCCGCGGTGATCTCGCTGGCGTGATAGATCTTGCTGGCGATCGCCTTCATCTTGTCCCACAACGTCGCGCCCTCCTCATAGACGTAGTGGAATTTGCTGGGCTGCTCGCACAGCCGTACGACTTCGCGCGCCAGCTCGAGCGCGCCCTTGCCGCCTTCGGCGAAGTGGCTCGCGCCGATGACGCGCACGCCGTGCGCGGCGCCCCGCTCGGTGAGCAGGCGGACCTCCGCGTCGGTGTCCTCCGCGCGGCGGTTGATGGCGACTGCGCACGGCAGGCCGTAGTGGGTGACCACGTTGTCGATGTGGCGCTCGAGGTTCACCGCGCCCTTCTCCAGCGCCGGCAGGTTCTCGGTCTTGAGATCGGCGAGCTCGACGCCGCCGTGGTACTTGAGGGCGCGCACCGTGGTGACGATAACCGCGGCGCTCGGCCGCAAGCCCGACTTGCGGCACTTGATGTCGATGAACTTCTCCGCTCCCAGATCGGCACCGAAGCCGGCTTCGGTTACCACGTAATCGGCGAGCTTGAGCGCGGTGCGCGTGGCGATCACCGAGTTGCAGCCGTGGGCGATGTTGGCGAACGGGCCTCCGTGGACGAAGGCCGGGTTGTTGGCGATCGTCTGCACCAGATTCGGCGCCAGAGCGTTCTTCAGCAGCGCGGTCATGGCGCCATGCGCCTTGAGGTCGCGGGCGCGGATCGGCTGCTGGTCGGCGCGGTAGCCGACCACGATGTTGCCGAGGCGCTCCTTGAGGTCGGCGAGGCTCGCGGCGAGACACAGTATCGCCATCACCTCGGAGGCGACTACGATGTCGAAACCGTCCTCGCGCGGTACGCCGTTGGCCGTGCCGCCAAGCCCGATGACGATGTGGCGCAATGCCCGATCGTTCAAGTCAACCACGCGCCGCCAGCTGACCCGGCGCACATCGAAGCCCAGCTGATTGCCCTGGTAGATATGGTTGTCGATGAGCGCGGCGAGCAGGTTGTTGGCGATGGCGATCGCGGCGAAGTCGCCGGTGAAATGCAGATTGATGTCCTCCATGGGCACCACCTGCGAATAGCCGCCGCCCGCGGCCCCCCCCTTGACGCCGAACACCGGACCGAGCGCCGGCTCGCGCAGGCACAGCATGGCGCGCTTGCCGAGCAGGTTGAGCGCATCCGCCAGTCCGACCGTGGTCGTGGTCTTGCCCTCGCCCGCCGGCGTCGGCGAGATCGCCGTCATCAACACCAGCTTACCGTCCGGCCTGCCGTCGAGCTGCGCCACGTAGTCGAGCGACACCTTAGCCTTATAGTGTCCGTAGGGCTCGAGGCTCTCCGCCGGGATGCCGAGCCGCTCGCGGGCCAGCTCCTCGATGGGGCGCATGCGCGCGGCTTGCGCGATCTCGATGTTGCTGGGGAAAGGAGCGGGGCTGGCGGCTGGCGTGCTGGACATGGTGGGACCGGGGTCGCAGGTTAAAGGCCCGTGATGCTACCAGAGGCGCGCATGGCGTTCGCCACCCCGGCGCGCCCTTAGGGCTACAATCGCTCAACCGGGAAGCGCGGGAAGTGCGGCGATGCTGTGGCTCAAAGCTTTCCACGTGGTGTTCTTAGTGACCTGGTTCGCGGGGCTGTTCTACCTGCCGCGCCTGTTCGTCTATCACGTCGCCACCCCTGAAGCCCCCGGGCGCGCCCGCTTCGAGCTCATGGAGCGGCGGCTCTACGTCATCATGACCATCGGCGCGCTCGGCACGGTCGCCTTCGGCTTAGGGATGGTGGCCACGGCGCCGCTGTACCTTGCATTCGGCTGGCTGCGGGTCAAGCTGCTGCTGGTACTGGCGCTGATCGGCTACCACGTGTGGTGCCGGCAGCTGATGCGCGAGCTGGCGCGCGGCGGCGGGCGCTCGTCACGCTGGTATCGCCTGTTCAACGAAGTGCCGGGGCTGCTGCTCGTCGCGATCGTGATACTTGCGGTCGTGAAACCCTGACGGCAGCCCCGATTGCAACACGGTTACTCTCGGAACCCTGGTGAATCCTGCCGAGCCGCAGCTCGAGGCGCAGGATTCAGTTTCTTACAGTCCCTGCGAATCGGTTGAACCCTTGTATCCAGATAGCTAGGATCTCCTCGGCGGGCCGCGAACAGTCAGTGAGCCATGGGTCATGCAGAGCCTGCCTTCAGAACTCGCGCGTAGCACCCTTGATGCAGCGCCAGACGCCATGATCATCCTTGATGATTCAGGCGTCATTCGCTTTGCCAATCGGCAGGTGTCGGCACTTTTCGGTCATTCCCACGATGAGCTTATTGGTAGGCCCGTGGAGCATCTGATGCCGGTGCGCTTTCGCGGTCAGCACCCCTCGATGCGACAGGCATACATGAGAAACGTACGCGTCCGCCCGATGGGTGCGGGGTTAAGCCTCTTTGGACTGCGACAGGACGGAACCGAGTTTCCCGTCGAGATCAGCTTGAGCCCGATCGATGCTGACGGCCGCAATCTCGTCGCCGCGGCGATTCGCGACGTCACGGACCGCAAGCGAGTTGAGGCTGAACTCAGTGCGCAGCTCGAACATATGCGCCGCCTGCACGAAATGAGCGCTCAGCTGATTGAGGCCGCAGATCTGCCCAAGATGCTCGAGGAAGTCCTCGATGCCACCATTGCCGTGCAGCGCGCCGACTACGGCAACATTCAGTTATGGGAGCCGGAGACCGGCGTGCTCAAGATCGTAGCGCAGCACGGATTCTCCTCGGCCTTTCTCGAACACTTTGCCAGCGTCGATATCAATGAACCCTCCGCTTGTGGCCGGGCGCTGCGAGCGGGAGAGCGAGTGATCATCGAGGATGTACAGGAAGACCCTGACTATCTGCCGCACCGCGCGATTGCCGCACAGGAGGGCTATCGTGCAGTTCAATCCTCCCCGATTCTTGGGCGCGAGGGGGTGATGATGGGCATGTTTTCCACGCATTTTCGTGAGCCTCATAGACCATCAGAGCGAGAGCTACAGATAACGGACGTCTACATCCGCTTGGTCTCCTCGCTCATTACGCGGGCCCAGGGCGAGGAGATGCTGCGGGCCGCGCGCGACGTGGCTAATCGTGCAAACCAAGCGAAGAGCCGCTTCCTCGCCACTGCGAGTCACGACTTGCGTCAGCCGCTTCAGACCCTGGCGCTCCTGACTGGCACGCTGCGTCGCGTCTCAACCAACGCCACGGGCGACGAAGCGCTCGCACAGCAGGAGCTGGCGATCAGTGGAATGTCGCGACTCCTCAATACGCTGCTCGACATCAGTAAGCTCGAGTCTGGTGCCATCAAGCCCGACCCGACGGATTTCACGGTGAGCGCCCTGTTCGACGAGCTGCGGCGGGAGTTTGCCGATCTCGCGAGCAATAAGGGACTGACTCTAGAGGTGACGCCGTGCGACGACTCGGTGCACAGCGATCCCTCACTCGTGGGACAGATCCTGCGCAATCTCGTCTCGAACGCCATCAAGTACACGCGCGCGGGCTGCGTTGCGTTGCGCTGCCTGCACGATCTGCCCTCCTATGTAAGCATCGAGGTCCTCGATACCGGCATCGGCATACCGCCCGACAAGCTGCACTACATCTATGACGAGTTCTACCAAGTTGGAGTCCCGTCCAATACGACGCGCGAGGGCTACGGGCTTGGCTTGAGCATCGTGCAGCGGCTTGTGATGCTTCTCGACCTGAAGTTGGACGTGGAGTCCGAGGTGGGCAAGGGTTCGAAGTTCGCCCTGAGGTTGCCGGTCAGTAGCGAGGTCACGCGTCCAACACGTCATATCGCACCGAAATCGAAGTCAGGCACGAGCCAAGGGGAGGCTCGTGTCCTGTTGCTGGAAGACGATCCGGCTGTGCGAAATGCGACCCGAATGCTCCTCAGGAGTGAGGGTTATCAGGTGACGGCGGTTGGCACGGTAGCGGAGGCACTGGAGCAAGCCAGAGCGGATCCGCGCATCGATCTGTTGGTAACTGACTATCACCTCAACGATGGGGAAACCGGTACGCAGGCGATCCTCGCCCTGCGCGCGGCGCTCGCTCGACCGCTCAAGGCTGTCCTGATAACCGGCGACACATCATCGGCAGTCAAGGAGCTGCCACGTGATCCCCTGCTGCGCGTCGCGAGCAAACCGATCGAGGCCGATGAACTGTTAGCCATGTTCCGGGCATTGATGGATTCGTGAACGTTAGACCCGTCACCCCTGCAAGCCTACGAGCCCGTGGGCGTAGCCACGACGCCGCATCGCAAAGAGCACCGGCGAATTGAAGCCATAGCGCCGGGTACTTAGCCGATTGCGAATCCCGCTTGGGTCAGTGTGTAGATGCGCTGAACGGGGTCGAAAATGAGCCATCCCCGCTGCTTCGCGTGCTCCAACCCGCCCGAAATATCTTCGACGGCGAGTCCACGAGCCTCAAACGCGATGCCCAGCGGCTTC
>DATKLG010000020.1:0-2909 GCA_035542535.1 Steroidobacteraceae bacterium | reverse complement strand
ACCCTTGCCATTCATCGCAAGGCCGAGCTGCCCAACTACAAGGTGTTCGACGAGAAGCGCTATTTCCGCCCCGGCGCCCAGCCGACCGTCGCCGAGCTCAAGGGCTTCAAGGTCGGACTGCTGGTGTGCGAGGACATCTGGGAGCGGGAGTCGGCGCAACTGGCGCGCGCCGCCGGGGCGCAGCTGCTCGCCGTGATCAACGCCTCGCCCTACGAGATCCACAAGCAGCGCGAGCGCGAGGACATCGCGCGGGCGCGCGTCGAGGAGGTGGGCCTGCCGCTCGCCTACGTGAATCTCGTCGGCGGGCAGGACGAGCTGGTTTTCGATGGCAACTCGTTCGTCATGAACGCCGAGGGTCAGGTGGTGCAGCGCGCGCCACCCTTCGAGGAGGGCAGCTACCTCGTGCGCTTCGAGCGCGACGCGCGCGGCAGGGCGGTGCCATCCCCGGCGGACGTTTCGCCCGCGCTCAGCGATGAGGCGAGCGTCTACCGTGCACTCACGCTCGGGGTGCGCGACTACGTCGGCAAGCACGGGTTTCCGGGAGTGGTGATGGGGCTCTCGGGCGGGGTCGACTCGGCCCTGACGCTCGCCATCGCGGTCGATGCACTGGGCGCGGAGCGCGTGCAGGCCGTCATGATGCCCTCGCGCTACACCTCATCGATGAGCCTCGAGGATGCGGCCGAGCAGGTCCGCATCCTCGGGGTGCGCTACAGCGTGCTGCCCATCGAGGCGATGTTCGAGAGCACGCTCGCAACGCTCAAGGGGGAGTTCGCCGGCCGGGAGCCCGATGCCACCGAGGAAAACATCCAGTCCCGCTGCCGCATGCTGCTGCTCATGGGCATCTCCAACAAGACCGGCAGGATGCTGCTGACGACCGGCAACAAGAGCGAGATGGCGGTCGGCTATGCGACGCTCTACGGCGACATGGCGGGGGGCTTTGCGCCCATCAAGGACTGCAGCAAGGGGCTGGTATATCGCCTGGCGGGCTATCGCAACTCGCTCTCGCGGGTGATTCCGCAGCGCGTCATCGACCGGGCGCCCTCGGCGGAGCTGCGCCCGGGTCAGAGGGACTCCGACTCGTTGCCGCCCTACGAGGTTCTGGATCCGATCCTCGAGGCGTTCATCGAGGAGGATCTGTCGGTCGATGAGATCGAGGCGCGCGGCTTCGACCGCGCGACGGTGGCGCGGGTGCTCGACCTCGTGAAGCGCAACGAGTACAAGCGTCGCCAGGCGCCCCCCGGTGTGCGGGTGAGCCGCCGCGCCTTCGGCCGCGACTGGCGCTATCCGATCACCAACGGCTACCGGCGCTGACGCGCCCTCACCAGAACTTCCACCAGGAGCTCTTGGCGACCGCCTCGGAGTGCTGGACGCCCGCGGAGAAGTTGGCGGCGTAGACGTCGCGCGACTGCCCCGCGAGCGGGTCGAGCCCGAGCTTGTCGTAGCACTCGATCAGGATGCCGAGCGCGTCCTTCACCGCCGGGGCGCCGTCGTACTGCTCGACTGCACCCCTGGCGCGCTGCGCGGCCGCCACGTAGGCGCCGCGCTTGAGGTAATAGCGGGCCACGTGCACCTCGTAGCTCGCGAGCCGGTCACGCAGGTACACCATGCGCTGCAGCGCGTCGTGAGCGTACTCGCTCTTGGGGTACTGCTCGACCACGATCTTGAAGGAGGCGAAGGCCTTGCGCGCGTTGGTCGGCGGACGCTGCGTCATGTCGGCGTGGAACAATTTCTCGAGGGCGTTCGGTACCTTCTCGAAGTCGACCAGACCCTTCATGTAATAGGCGTAGTCGACGCGCGGGTGGGTCGGGTTCTCGCGGATAAAGGCATCGGCGGCGTCGGTGGCCGACTCGCCCTCGCCGGCGCGGTAATATGCGTAGATTAGATCGATGCGCGCCTGGCGCGCTTCGTCGGTGAACGGGAAGCGCGCGGTCAGGGACTCGTAGGCCTTGATGGCGCCGTTGAAGTCGTTGTTGGCGAGGTCCTTCTTAGCGGTCTTGAACAGCTGCTCCGGCGTCTGCTTCTGCAACGCCTTCTCGCGGTGGGAGGAACAGCCGCAGACTCCGAGCAACACCGCGCACAACACGACGGCAGCGCCGCGCACCGGACCGGACAAGAGCATCTGGAAGGGACCTTTCTTTGGCTTCGCGCCGAGCTAATCTAGCCAGTATAGCGAATCTCCCGGGTGGCCTTCCGACCGCGGCCGAACCCGGCGAGTTCCGCTCCCATGAGCTCGAGCTGCCGCCCGAGGCCGCGGGCTTGAGGTTCGACCAGGCGCTGGCTCGCGCGCTGCCGCAGTACTCGCGGGCGCAGCTGCAGGCCTGGATCGAGTCAGGCGCGGCGGGCGCCGTGGGGCGCTCTCTGCGGGGCAAGGACCGGGTGGCGGGCGGGGAGCGGGTGCGGATCCACGCGCGGCTTGCCCCCCTCGGCGAGGTGGGGGCGGAGCGGCTGCCGCTCACCGTCGTCTTCAGGGACCGCGCGCTGCTGGTGATCGACAAGCCCGCGGGAATGGTCGTGCACCCGGGCGCCGGCAATCCGCGCCACACGCTGCAGAATGCTCTGCTCGGGCTCGATCCGAAGCTCGCCCTGGTGCCGCGTGCGGGACTGGTCCACCGCCTCGACAAGGAGACGTCCGGACTCCTGGTGGTCGCGCGCACGCCCGAGGCGCATACCGCGCTGGTCGCGGCGCTCGCGGCGCGCGAGATCTCCCGCCAATATCTGGCGGTGTGCACCGGGGTCATGACGGGGGGCGGTACGGTCGATGAGCCGATCGGCCGGCACCGCACGCAGCGGCTCAAGATGGCGGTGCGCCGCGACGGCCGTCCCGCGGTGACGCACTACCGCGTACTCGAGCGCTTCCGCGCCCACACGCTGGTGCGCGTCGAGCTCGAGACCGGCCGTACGCACCAGAT